>NZ_JAVDXD010000009.1:0-5492 GCF_031457705.1 Microbacterium sp. BE35 | reverse complement strand
TTTTTTCTCTGTCGACCATTTTTTGGTTGGTGGGGGTCTTTTTTGGATCAATTCATGGATGTCAGTTTGATATTCGTTTTTGGTCATGGTTGAACTCGCTGCCTTTTACCGTTTTTCCCGGTGGGGGTGGCATTCTTTTTTTATGGAGAGTTTGATCCTGGCTCAGGATGAACGCTGGCGGCGTGCTTAACACATGCAAGTCGAACGGTGAAGCCAAGCTTGCTTGGTGGATCAGTGGCGAACGGGTGAGTAACACGTGAGCAACCTGCCCTGGACTCTGGGATAAGCGCTGGAAACGGTGTCTAATACTGGATATGAGCTCTCACTGCATGGTGGGGGTTGGAAAGATTTTTCGGTCTGGGATGGGCTCGCGGCCTATCAGCTTGTTGGTGAGGTAATGGCTCACCAAGGCGTCGACGGGTAGCCGGCCTGAGAGGGTGACCGGCCACACTGGGACTGAGACACGGCCCAGACTCCTACGGGAGGCAGCAGTGGGGAATATTGCACAATGGGCGGAAGCCTGATGCAGCAACGCCGCGTGAGGGATGACGGCCTTCGGGTTGTAAACCTCTTTTAGCAAGGAAGAAGCGAAAGTGACGGTACTTGCAGAAAAAGCGCCGGCTAACTACGTGCCAGCAGCCGCGGTAATACGTAGGGCGCAAGCGTTATCCGGAATTATTGGGCGTAAAGAGCTCGTAGGCGGTTTGTCGCGTCTGCTGTGAAATCCCGAGGCTCAACCTCGGGCCTGCAGTGGGTACGGGCAGACTAGAGTGCGGTAGGGGAGATTGGAATTCCTGGTGTAGCGGTGGAATGCGCAGATATCAGGAGGAACACCGATGGCGAAGGCAGATCTCTGGGCCGTAACTGACGCTGAGGAGCGAAAGGGTGGGGAGCAAACAGGCTTAGATACCCTGGTAGTCCACCCCGTAAACGTTGGGAACTAGTTGTGGGGTCCTTTCCACGGATTCCGTGACGCAGCTAACGCATTAAGTTCCCCGCCTGGGGAGTACGGCCGCAAGGCTAAAACTCAAAGGAATTGACGGGGACCCGCACAAGCGGCGGAGCATGCGGATTAATTCGATGCAACGCGAAGAACCTTACCAAGGCTTGACATACACGAGAACACTCTAGAAATAGGGGACTCTTTGGACACTCGTGAACAGGTGGTGCATGGTTGTCGTCAGCTCGTGTCGTGAGATGTTGGGTTAAGTCCCGCAACGAGCGCAACCCTCGTTCTATGTTGCCAGCACGTAATGGTGGGAACTCATGGGATACTGCCGGGGTCAACTCGGAGGAAGGTGGGGATGACGTCAAATCATCATGCCCCTTATGTCTTGGGCTTCACGCATGCTACAATGGCCGGTACAAAGGGCTGCAATACCGTGAGGTGGAGCGAATCCCAAAAAGCCGGTCCCAGTTCGGATTGAGGTCTGCAACTCGACCTCATGAAGTCGGAGTCGCTAGTAATCGCAGATCAGCAACGCTGCGGTGAATACGTTCCCGGGTCTTGTACACACCGCCCGTCAAGTCATGAAAGTCGGTAACACCTGAAGCCGGTGGCCCAACCCTTGTGGAGGGAGCCGTCGAAGGTGGGATCGGTAATTAGGACTAAGTCGTAACAAGGTAGCCGTACCGGAAGGTGCGGCTGGATCACCTCCTTTCTAAGGAGCACCTCGACCCTTCGGGGTTGCAGGAACCTCAGCAGGGCGAACGTCTCTGCGGGGGCTCGTGGGTGGAACATTTGACATGGCATCAGCGCAGCTGGTTCCTACTAGTACGCCGTACCTTTCGGGGTGTGGTTGGAGGGTGGGGGTCGGGGAGCGGGGTGCCTGCACGCTGTTGGGTCCTGAGGGACCGGACGCTGCTTGATCTCTTTCGGGGGTGAGGGTGGTGTGCAACTCTCTGGGCCTCTGCTGCCGGCCGGTTGGTCGTGTGGTGGGGGTGCCGCCCGTACTTTGAGAACTACACAGTGGACGCGAGCATCTTTGCAAGATGACCCTTTGGGGTTGTTTTGTGTTGATGATCTTAAAGATCATTAGTCAATTTCTGTCGCATTCCTTTTTGGAGTGTGGCTGAGTTTTGATTCTCATGTTTTCAAGTCTTTAAGAGCAAACGGTGGATGCCTTGGCATCTGGAGCCGAAGAAGGACGTAGCAATCTGCGATAAGCCTCGGGGAACTGATAAGCAAGTTTTGATCCGAGGGTGTCCGAATGGGGAAACCCCGCTGGGCGGCGTGCCGACCTAGTGACTCCCGCCTGAATATATAGGGCGGGTAGAGGGAACGTGGGGAAGTGAAACATCTCAGTACCCACAGGAAGAGAAAACAACCGTGATTCCGTGAGTAGTGGCGAGCGAAATCGGATCAGGCTAAACCTCATGTGTGTGAGAGCCGGCAGGCGTTGCATGTGGGGGGTTGCGGGACGTTCCTGATCATTCTGCCGAGTGGTCGACGTGACAGAAGCGTATAGACGAACCGTCTTGAAAGGCGGGCCAGAGTGGGTGCCAGCCCCGTAGTCGAAATGCGTGTTCTGGCGTGGAGCGTATCCCAAGTAGCACGGGGCCCGAGAAATCCCGTGTGAATCTGTCAGGACCACCTGATAAGCCTAAATACTCCCAGATGACCGATAGCGGACAAGTACCGTGAGGGAAAGGTGAAAAGTACCCCGGGAGGGGAGTGAAATAGTACCTGAAACCGTTTGCTTACAAACCGTTGGAGCACCCCTGGTAGGTGTGACAGCGTGCCTTTTGAAGAATGAGCCTGCGAGTTAGCGATATGTGGCGAGGTTAACCCGGGTGGGGTAGCCGTAGCGAAAGCGAGTCTGAATAGGGCGATTCAGTCGCATGTCCTAGACCCGAAGCGAAGTGATCTATCCATGGCCAGGCTGAAGCGACGGTAAGACGTCGTGGAGGGCCGAACCCACTTAGGTTGAAAACTGAGGGGATGAGCTGTGGATAGGGGTGAAAGGCCAATCAAACTTCGTGATAGCTGGTTCTCTCCGAAATGCATTTAGGTGCAGCGTTGCGTGTTTCTTGCCGGAGGTAGAGCTACTGGATGGCCGATGGGCCCTACAAGGTTACTGACGTCAGCCAAACTCCGAATGCCGGTAAGTGAGAGCGCAGCAGTGAGACTGTGGGGGATAAGCTTCATAGTCGAGAGGGAAACAACCCAGACCACCATCTAAGGTCCCTAAGCGCGTGCTAAGTGGGAAAGGATGTGGAGTTGCTTAGACAACCAGGAGGTTGGCTTAGAAGCAGCCACCCTTGAAAGAGTGCGTAATAGCTCACTGGTCAAGTGATTCCGCGCCGACAATGTAACGGGGCTCAAGCACGCCACCGAAGTTGTGGCATTGACATTATTGGTAGGCCTTCGTGGTCCAGCCGTGTTGATGGGTAGGAGAGCGTCGTGTGGCGAGTGAAGCGGCGGGGTGACCCAGCCGTGGACGCTACACGAGTGAGAATGCAGGCATGAGTAGCGAAAGACGTGTGAGAAACACGTCCTCCGAAAGACCAAGGGTTCCAGGGTCAAGCTAATCTTCCCTGGGTAAGTCGGGACCTAAGGCGAGGCCGACAGGCGTAGTCGATGGACAACGGGTTGATATTCCCGTACCGGCGAAGAACCGCCCAAACTAACCCAGTAGTGCTAAGTATCTGAATCCCCATGACCGGATCCTTCGGGTGATGGCGTGGGGCCTAGCGTACGACCCCATGCTGGTGCGGTTAGCGTATTAACAGGTGTGACGCAGGAAGGTAGCCCATCCCGGGCGATGGTTGTCCCGGGGCAAGTGCGTAGGCCGAGTCATAGGCAAATCCGTGACTCATGAGGCTGAGACACGATGCGGATGAAAAGTGGGTGATCCTATGCTGCCGAGAAAAGCATCGACGCGAGGTTCTAGCCGCCCGTACCCCAAACCGACTCAGGTGGTCAGGTAGAGAATACCAAGGAGATCGAGAGAATCGTGGTTAAGGAACTCGGCAAAATGCCCCCGTAACTTCGGGAGAAGGGGGGCCATCCGCTTATACCAGCTTGCCTGGAAAAGGGCGTGGTGGCCGCAGAGACTAGTGGGTAGCGACTGTTTACTAAAAACACAGGTCCGTGCCAAGTCGCAAGACGATGTATACGGACTGACGCCTGCCCGGTGCTGGAAGGTTAAGAGGACCGGTTAGCCGCAAGGCGAAGCTGAGAATTTAAGCCCCAGTAAACGGCGGTGGTAACTATAACCATCCTAAGGTAGCGAAATTCCTTGTCGGGTAAGTTCCGACCTGCACGAATGGCGTAACGACTTCCCAACTGTCTCAACCGCGAACTCGGCGAAATTGCAATACGAGTAAAGATGCTCGTTACGCGCAGCAGGACGGAAAGACCCCGTGACCTTTACTACAGCTTGGTATTGGTGTTCGGTGTGGCTTGTGTAGGATAGGTGGGAGACTATGAAACCATGACGCCAGTTATGGTGGAGTCATTGTTGAAATACCACTCTGGTCACTCTGGATATCTAACTTCGAACCGTAATCCGGTTCAGGGACAGTGCCTGGTGGGTAGTTTAACTGGGGCGGTTGCCTCCCAAAAAGTAACGGAGGCGCCCAAAGGTTCCCTCAACCTGGTTGGCAATCAGGTGGCGAGTGTAAGTGCACAAGGGAGCTTGACTGTGAGACTGACAGGTCGAGCAGGGACGAAAGTCGGGACTAGTGATCCGGCAGTGGCTTGTGGAAGCGCTGTCGCTCAACGGATAAAAGGTACCTCGGGGATAACAGGCTGATCTTGCCCAAGAGTCCATATCGACGGCATGGTTTGGCACCTCGATGTCGGCTCGTCGCATCCTGGGGCTGGAGTAGGTCCCAAGGGTTGGGCTGTTCGCCCATTAAAGCGGTACGCGAGCTGGGTTTAGAACGTCGTGAGACAGTTCGGTCCCTATCCGCTGCGCGCGTAGGAAGTTTGAGAGGATCTGACCCTAGTACGAGAGGACCGGGTTGGACGAACCTCTGGTGTGCCAGTTGTACTGCCAAGTGCACCGCTGGTTAGCTACGTTCGGGATGGATAACCGCTGAAAGCATCTAAGCGGGAAGCCGGCCTCAAGATGAGACTTCCATACCCTTCGGGGTGAGAGGCTCCCAGCCAGACTACTGGGTTGATAGGCCAGATGTGGAAGCACGGCAACGTGTGCAGCTGACTGGTACTAATAAGCCGATGACTTGATAACACTTCCCCCACACCCGTGTGGGGTTGAGAATGCTCGCGTCCACTGAGTGGTTCCCGATGTACGGTCGGGAACACAACAAAAAAGAGAACTTTTCACGTTGTGAAAGCACCGAACTCATCGAAAGAGTTACGGCGGCCATAGCGAGAGGGAAACGCCCGGTCCCATTCCGAACCCGGAAGCTAAGCCTCTCAGCGCCGATGGTACTGCAGGGGGGACCCTGTGGGAGAGTAGGACACCGCCGGACACCCATTCACGGAATGGCCACCCCCACGGGTGGCCATTCCGCGTTAACAG
>NZ_JAVDXD010000008.1:0-27609 GCF_031457705.1 Microbacterium sp. BE35 | reverse complement strand
GGGGGGCCCCCCACCCGCTGCCTAACCGCCTCCACCCTTCGGGCCTAAAACCCCCCGCGGCGTCGGAAACCACCCCCCCGGGGCCGGGGGGCCGGCCGCCCCGCCCCCGGCGACCCGATCCGATCCGGGCGGCGCTCCGAACAATCGTCGAGCACCGGGCTCGTGGATTGGGGGTGCACCGTGGCCGGACGTCGCCCGCGCAGGTTCATCGCGCTCGCCGCGCTCTCGGGGGTGGTCAGCGCAGCGGTGTTCCTCGCGGCTTCCGAGTTGGTCGCGCTCATGGTGGCACGTGACGCCAGCCCGATCCTGGCTGTCGGATCGTTCGTGATCGACATCGTGCCGCAGCCGCTCAAAGAGCTCGCCATCTCGACGTTCGGCGAGTTCGACAAGGTCGCTCTGCTTGCGGGGCTCGGGCTCGCGGTCGTGATCGCGTCCGCGATCGCGGGGGTGCTGCAGTTCGTGCGGCCGCCCCTCGGCGTCGTCGCGCTCGGTGTCGCCGGGGCGCTCTCGGTCGCAGCGATCGTGACGCGGCCGGGCGTCACCCCGCTCGCGTTCCTGCCGCCGGTGGTCGGAGCGCTCGCGGGTTCGATCGTGCTGGTCCTGCTGTCTCGACGCCTTCAGGCATGGCAGCGCCCGATCTTTCCGCCGGCGTCTGGTGAGCAGGCGAGCCCGAACTCCGACCGGGGTATGGACCGGCGCCGGTTCTTCGTCATGGCCGGCATCGCCGGTGCGTCCGCCGTGATCGTCGGCGTCACCGCGAGAGCGGTGAGCATGGCCACCTCGTCGGTGGAGGCGGTCCGGCGTGCGCTTCGCCTGCCCGCGGCACGATCGACCGTGACGGTGCCCGCGGGCGCAGAACTCGACATCCCCGGCATCACGCCGCTGTTCACTCCGAATGCCGACTTCTACCGGGTCGACACCGCGCTCACCGTTCCCACCGTGAACCCCGACAGCTGGCGGCTGGTGATCGACGGCATGGTGGACCGACGTGTCGAGCTCAACTTCGACGAACTGCTCGCGATGGGGTTGGACGAGTACGCGATCACACTGACGTGCGTTTCCAACGTCGTCGGCGGCGAGCTCGTCGGAAACGCCATGTGGCTGGGCGTGCCGGTGCGCGACATCCTCCGTCTCGCGGGGCCTCAATCCGGCGCCGACATGGTGCTCTCTCGCAGCGTCGACGGCTACACCGCCGGCACCCCGCTGTCCGCGCTCACCGACGACGAACTCGACGCGATCCTCGCCGTCGGGATGAACGGTGAGCCGCTGCCCCTCGAGCACGGATTCCCCGTCCGGATGGTGGTGCCCGGTCTCTACGGCTATGTCTCGGCCACCAAGTGGCTGACCGAGCTCACCGTCACCACGTTCGCTCAGGACGAGGCCTACTGGACCCCGCGCGGCTACAGCGCGCAGGCGCCGATCAAGTTCTCGTCGCGGATCGACACCCCCAAGATCGGCAAGCCGATCGCAGCGGGGCGCATCCCGATCGCCGGCGTCGCGTGGGCGCAATCCGTCGGCATCCAAGGTGTCGAAGTGCGCATCGACGACGGCGACTGGCAGCCCGCGATGCTGTCGACCCCGATCAACACCGACACATGGGTGCAGTGGTTCCTGGAATGGGATGCCGCACCCGGCACCCACTACCTCTCAGTGCGGGCGACCGACAACAACGGCGAACTGCAGCTCGAGGAGGCGGCGCCGATCGCGCCGAACGGGTCGTCGGGCTGGCAGAGGTCCCTCATCTCCGTGACCTGACGGGATCCGGATGCTGCAGCCCGGCCATCACCCGCCGCGAGAGCTCTCCCGTGGATCGGTCGCAGCGGATCGGCCGGCGTGCATCGGGTGAGTGCGACTGAATCGGTGCGTCCGGGGCATTTCTCCCGAAGCGGGTCAGTCGCGCGATGTCGCGTTGACGCTGCCGGAGCGCTCCTGTCCGCTCAGGAGTGCGATCGCGGCCATCATGCGCTCGGTGATCTCGCGGCGGGCCTTGCCATCCGGCATCCCTTCGAGGTCGGCGAGGCCGAGCGGCTCGCCGAAGTGCACCTCGAGGCGCGGCCTCCCCGGCAGCAGATGACTCAGCGGCTTGACGGTGCCGGTCCCGATCAGTCCGACAGGCACGACAGCGGCGCCCGTGTCGCGCGCCATCCACGCCGCACCACCGTGACCGTCGTGCAGCTTCCCGTCGCGTGAGCGGGTTCCCTCGGGGAACACCGCGAACACGCTGCCGGCCCGCAGGATGCTGCTGCCCGCGTCGAGCGCCGCGCGCGCATCGCGACCGGTCGCACGGTACACCGGGACACCGCCGATCGAGGTGAAGAACCGGCGCTTGATGCGGCCGAGCATTCCCGAGCCCGTGAAGTACGACGACTTGATGAGGAACTGCACCGGGCGGGTCGCGGAGGTCGGGATGATGACCGTGTCGAGCGACGCAAGGTGATTGCTCGCCAGCAGCACCGGCCCACGCTCGGGCACGTTCCCTCGACCGACGATGCGCGGACGGTACATCAGCCAGAACAACGGCCGCAGGACCACCCGCCCGAGGAAGTAGATGGCGCCCGGCCTCGGCGCAGGGGCTGGGCTCGGCGGAGCGGGCGCTATCACCACGCCACCCTATCCGTCATCGTCAGGTCTGATCGGGGCTGCCGGTCTCGGTGAACAAGGCTCCCTGCGCCGCGGTGGAGCCGGACTCGCCTCCGCCTCGACCCCGCAACACGTAGGCGATGCCGACCGCGATCACGGCGCCGACGAGCGGCCCTGCGACGTAGACCCAGTAGTCGGTGAACGTGAGACTGGCGAGATCCGGCCCGAAAGTGCGAGCGGGATTCATCGATGCTCCCGATATCGGGCTGCCCCACAGACCCGCGAGGGCGATGTACCCGCCCACTCCGAGCGCCCCGAAGATGCCGATGTTCTGCGCCCCGGACGCCGTCCCCAGGATGACGCTCACGAGGCCGAGCGTGAGCACCGCCTCCATGACGAAGGCGGGTCCCGCACCGTACGACTCGGCGGGGTGATTCGAGCCGTAGGTGGCCGACACTCCGACCACCCATTGCAGGAAGAGCGCGGCCACGGTCGCCCCGGCGAGCTGGGCCACGATGTACCCCGGCACCCGCCGCCACGGAAAGTCGCGCCTCAGCGCGAACGCGATGCTGACGGCCGGATTCAGATGCGCGCCCGACACCTTGCCCATGAAGAGGATGACCCCCATCACCATCAGCGCAGGAGCGACCACTGCGGCTGCGCGGGAGATCGTCCCCGGGAACGCCTGCCCCATCATCCCCGCGCCGGCGGCCACGAGCACCAGCAGAAACGTCCCGTAGAGCTCGGACACCAGCCGCCGCCACTCCTGGCTCGGATCGCGGAAGTCCGCCATCGGACCTTCGATGTCTTGGTGGAACCACCGCAGGATCTCCTGCTCGGTGCGCTCGACTCGACCACTCATGACGACGCTCCATCCCTTGTGTCAACCGGCGAGGTGAAGGGACCCGGCGCTCACAGTAGACCCTCGGGCAGGTCATCGCCACGGGTCCCCGTGTGGAGCGCTTTGCGCGGTCGACGCGGCGCAGCGGGTCGGGCGCGGCGCGCGCCGCGGCCGTGCGGGGCGGCTGCCGCCGGCCGAAGCCCTCTATCGGAGAGCCGAGACCGGGTGCGACGGTGAACCCTGCGTCAGGCGTCGGCGAGCGCGTCCAAGGCGTCGGCGATGTCGCGGATGACGCGTGCCGCGGCCTCCTGGTCGGCTGCCGGGAGCCCGTCGATGACGTGGACGATGGCGGCGTGGTGGGCGGCGAAGGAGCCGTCGACCAGCGCGATGGCCTGCGCGGTGGGCTTCAGATAGTGCGCCCGCCGGTCGGTCGGGTGTCGCACGCGAACCACGTAGGACCGCTGCACGAGGCGTTCGATCACGTTCGTCACCGTGGCGCTGGATGAGTCGAGCATCACGATCAGGTCCTTCGGGCTGAGGTCGCGACCATCCCGGTCACCCTGCACCAGATATCGCAACGCCGTCAGGTCGACAGTGGAGAGCCCGGAGGCCCGCACCGCCCGCTCCGCCTGAACACGCTCCGCAGTGCGAAACCGCAGGATGGCATCGCTCAGCCGCCGCCCGGCCGGCGTCGCCGGCTGGTCGGCATACAGATGCTCGGCTTCGTGCCGCACCACCGTCTTCGGCATCGCACTCCCATGAATACGGCGTCCGGCCCCGGCCCTTCTGGCCGCTCGCGACGCGTCGCATACGCGCGACGAATGTAGCAGCGCATCGTGTGACACACAAGATATGTCACAACCTCCGAGATACACAGAACTTGGGATTGACAGCATCTGTGAGATGGAGTATGTGTTCTGTAGGCATCTTCAGAAAGGACTACTCGTGGGAACCCTCCGCTACGGCAGCGGCCTCGATACGCTGACCATCCCCGACGACGTTCTCGCCCACGTGAAGATCGTCATCACCACCAAACTGCGCCGAGGCGAGAGCTTCACCTTCACCTGGCGGCACCCCGAAGGCGAGGGGCCGGCACGCACCACCCTCTGGATCCAGCCAGCGATACCACTCCTCTTCACCTTCGATTCCGACGAGCCGGTCACCCTCGACCGTGACTACCTGCAGGAGCTCGCCGTGGCCGCCAACAGCAACGCAGGGTTGGTCGTCATAAGTCCCGAGCCGCGCCGGCAAACGCGGCAGCCGGTCCGGGAGCCCGCTGCTGCGTGATCTTTCCGCGCCGGTTCAGCTCGAGGGCTGGCGCCCGCCTTCAGAATGCCCACTCCGCATATGCGTCCTCACCGGTGTCGTCGTCCGGGGTGGGAGGGTCATCGGGAATGGGGATGCGTTCGATGAACACGGGGACTCCGGGGCTGATCAGCACGGACCGCGGCGAGTTCGGCGCGCCGGCGGGCAACTCCACCACACCCCCGCCGGCCCGCACCGCCGCCGTCAACTCGTCGAGCACGCCCCGCTCGTCCGTCCCCGCGCGCAACAGGTACGCGTGGTCTCCGATTGTCAGTTCCGTCGCGTACACGATCGCGCCGCGCCTCTCTCTCCCGTCTGCACGGTACGGGAGGTCCCGCACGGCGTCGCGGGGGTTGCATCTGCGCCCGGAGTGTGGGCCCGCAGCCTGTCAAGGGGTAGCGCACGCCCCGACGTGAGCGCATCGTTGATGCGGAGGTTTCACATGATCACTGCCGATCAGGGGAGCCTGGTGTTCGAGCCGCTCGGAGATACCGCGTGGAGACTGTGCGACACCAGCGTTGAAGTCCACGACGCCGCCCGGCTCGTCGCGTACGTCGAACGTGTCAGCAGCAACGGCGGGTATGAGGCTGTCTGGCTGGGGCTCGGCATCCCGCCCAGCATGCATCCTTCACGCGAAGACGTGCTTCGCACCGCACAGTTGGTGCGGGACACGAGATCCGCATCTACACGGTCCAAGCCTGTACCGATTCCCCACCGTGCGCCGGTGATATCAGGATGGGGATGATCCGCGCCACGGCGAGCCCCCGATCCTCGCCGTGTCGATCGGAGCATCCGGCCCGGCTCCGGCCCCGCTGAAGCACGTTCCAGTCATGGGAACGCTCCACTCGGGGACTCGGCCGGCGTCGCTGTGGGACGGTTCGCGTTCCCGCTCAGATCGGCATGCGGCGCACCCGGTAGCACAGGTGAAGCACGTGGTCGATCCCGCTCGGAGGCTTCCCGTCCCAGCCGTCCGTGATGTCGAAGGCGTGGCGGCCGACGATCGTTACCCCGACCTGATCCCAGTACGGCCGGATGTGGTCATATGACGCTTGCGACACGTTCAGCACGCCGCTGTCATCCAACGGCACGTCGCCACTGACCAGCCACTCGAACAGTGGGCCGGGATCGTCGTTCTCGGCCGCAATGAAGCCATCCACCGAGACCGACGCGTTCATGACCACTTTCCCCATGGGCTCCTCCTGTGCGTGGATTTCGCGTCTCGCGGGTCGTGAGTTGGTCCCTCTTGCAAGAAGACCGTCGGCGCGCTTATCGATCGGCGGCGGGTGGTTCCTCGGCTGGCCCATCCGTCGTGGAGCGGCTCCGCAGCCCGGAAGGTCCGCCGGCACGGGGACGAGAGCTATCCTGCCGCCATGGTCGACCGCGCGAACAAGCCTGAACTGCACGTGGACACCGTCGCCGACTGGGAAGCCTGGCTGGACTCGGACCCCGACCCGAGCGGGATCCGACTGCGACTGCGCAAGGCCGCCACGAGCCGACCCGGGATCACGTACGCCGAGGCGCTCGATGTCGCGTTGTGCTTCGGGTGGATCGATGGGCAGAAGCATTCCCTCGACGCCGACTACTTCCTGCAGACGTTCACGCCCCGACGACCGCGGAGCATGTGGTCGAAAGTCAACATCGGCCACGTGACCCGGCTGATCGAGGAAGGCCGCATGCGACCCCAGGGTCAGCTCGAGATCGACCGCGCGAAGGCCGACGGGCGATGGGACCGCGCGTATCGGCAGCGCGACGGCGACCTCCCCGAAGAGCTGCAGGAAGCACTGAACGCGGACCCGAAGATCGCCGAAGCCTTCGCTTCCCAGTCGGCGCAGAACCGGTTCGCGATGGCCTTCCGGGTGGCGAATCTCAAGCGGCCGGCCTCGCGAGCCGCACGCGTCGCCGAGTACGTCGAGATGCTGAAACGGGGCGAGTCCCTGCACTGACGACCGGCTGCCGACCTCAGGCGCCCTTCCAGCTTCGGCGGGTTCAGTCCTCGCCGAGTCCTGCCGCCGAGATGGGCTCTTCGCCCTCGGCTTCGAGCTGCTTGTTGAGCAGGCGCAGATCGAACAGGCCCTCGATCGAGCCGTCCTTCTGCGTGCCTGCCTGGATGCCGTTGTCGACGAGCGTCTCGAACGTGTCGGCGTGCGGGTCGACCGAGAACGTCACGTGCTCGAGCGCGCGCTGGATGACGGCGTCCGCGAGCGGCTTGCCGGTCTCCTTCTCGATCGCGTCGTTGATCACGGCCGGTGCCTGGTCGGCGTTGTCGGCGATCCACTGCACGGCGGCCTCGTGGCCCTTCAGCAGCTGTGCGACGACATCCGGGTGCTCGTCGAGGAACTCCTTGCGCACCAGCAGCACGGTCGTGGGGAACTCGCCGTCCTCCCAGAGGTCGGCCTCGTCCTGCAGCACCTGCGCGCCCGCGTCGATGACCAGCCGCGACACCCACGGCTCGGGCAGCCACGCGCCGTCGAGCTGGCCGTCCTGGAACAGCGTCAGCGTCTGCGCGTTCTCGGTCGGTGTGATCTGCACGTCGCCGCCACCCGACGTGTCGGTCTCGAAGCCCTGGTCCGCCAGCCACACCCGGGCCGCGACGTCCTGCGTGTTGCCCAGCTGCGGTGTCGCGATCGTGGTGCCCTCGAGGTCGGCGGGGTCGTCGATGCCGTCACGCACGACCAGCGCCGCACCGCCCGTGGCGGCACCGGCGATGATCCGCGCGGACTCGCCACCGGACTGGATGAAGGTGTTGATCGACGGGTTCGGGCCGATGTAGGTCGCATCGATCGCGCCGGCGGTGAGCGCCTCGATCGCGGCGGGGCCGGCGTTGAAGACCTGCGTCGTGATGGTGACGTCGTCGCCGACGGCGTCCTGGAAGAGGCCCTCCTCCAGCCCCACGAGCGCGGGCGCATGCGTCACGTTGGCGAAGTAGCCCAGCCGCAACTCGTCGACCGACGGCCCGGCGTCACCGGCCGAGGTCTCGCTCGGCGACGCCGCCGCGGAGGCGCAGCCGGCCATCATCGCCGCCACGAGTCCCAGGGTTGTGAGTGCAGTCGCAGTGCGGATCATGTTCACGGTGTCGCCTCTGTTCGGCAGTGCTGTGGGTAGGGGCATCGTGCGAGCGCGATACGTCTCGCACGCCTCCGGCAGCGGATTCACCGTCGGAGGAGGACCCTACGGGGTCCCACCGGCGACAGTAGGAGCGCCCGTGCCTCCGACCTAGCCGCTCGTCAAACCCGGACACCGACGGTCACCGAGTGTTATCCGAGTTGCGTTCGGGATTCCTGGATGACATGCAGAAGCCGGGATGAACAGGATCACCCCGTTCGGGAAATGCGTCCCGGATGGGCGCTGACGGCAGGCGATACTCCCGACCGCGGAGGCGGCCTTTCACGTCTGCGGACGACGGCGTCGATGAGTTGAACCGGGTCCAAGAAGATGTCGCCGCGTGACGCTGTGCGACGAGCCGTGACTCACTCGGACGCCGGGTGACATGCGGCAGCGCGTGACCGCGGGCGCTGTCCCTACCGTCTGGAGAAGCCGCGGAGGGGTACCTGCTCCGCTTCGAGACTCCCTTTGAAAGGCCCCCCATGGCTGCCACGGCCCCCGTCCGCGAACCCACCTCGCGCATCAGCGCGCTCGCCGACGTGCTCGACGACCTCGCCGCGAACTTCCCGAACATCGCGGTACTCGCCCCCTCGGTCGAGACGATCGCCTATCTCGATGACGCTGCGACGCGGCGCGCGCGGGGGGATGCAGCATCCGGTCCCGCCGTCGCGTTCCCGGCCACCACCGAGGAGGTGCAAGAGGTCGTCCGCGCTGCCGCCCGCCACGGCGTGACGATCGTGCCGCGCGGCGCGGGCACAGGTCTTTCCGGCGGCGCCTCGGCCACCGCCGCACAGCTCGTGATCTCGACGGAGCGGCTCGACCGCATCGTGGAGGTCGCCCCGCTCGACGAGGTCGCCGTCGTGGAACCGGGGGTGCTCAACGCTGCGCTCAACGAACATCTCGCAGCGTGGGGCCTGTTCTATGCGCCCGACCCCGCGAGCTACGAGATCTCGACGATCGGCGGCAACGTCGCCACCAACGCCGGGGGTCTGCGCTGCGCGAAGTACGGCGTGACGCGCGAGTCCGTGCTCGCGCTCGACGTCGTGCTCGCCGACGGCGAGCTCATCACGGTCGGCCACCGCTCGATCAAGGGCGTCACCGGGCTCCACCTCGTCTCGCTGTTCGTCGGCTCGGAGGGCGTGCTCGGAATCGTCGTCCGTGCGACCGTCCGGCTGCGGCCCATCCCGGTCGCCCGCCGCACGGTGTCGGCGTTCTTCGACACGACCGCGGCCGGGGCATCCGCTCTGTCCGCCATCACGCGCAGCTCGGTGCGTCCCGCCGTCATCGAGTTCCTCGACGAACGCACGCTCGCCAACATCGACCAGCACCGCGGCACAGACCTCCGCATCCGTGGCGGATCGCTCCTGCTCATCGAGCTCGACGGCTACGGGATCGACGAGCAGTTCACCGACCTTCGTGACGCCCTCGAGGCCGTCGGCGGCCGCGTCACCCAGGAGACGGATGCTGCGGGCCAGGCGCTGTGGGCCCTGCGCCGGGGTGGGCGCGGCTTCGACGAGCGCTCGTGGTTCGCCGGCGGCGACATCGCCGTGCCGAAGTCGCGGATCCCGGACGTCTACGCCGCGCTGCCCGAGCTCGAGCATCGCTTCGGGGTCGAGATCGGGGCGGTCGCGCACGCGGGCGACGGCAACCTCCATCCCGTCATCACCAAGCCCATCCCCGACGGTGCCGACCCGCTCGTCCCGCCGGCCGAGCTCCACGAGGCGTCCGACGAGCTCGCACGCCTCGCGCTGTCGCTCGGCGGGACGGTGAGCGGCGAGCACGGCATCGGAACGGTCAAGCGGGAGCTCGCGGCGCTGGAGCTCTCATCACGCAGCCGCGAAGCCCAGCTCGCCGTCAAGGCCGCCTTCGACCCCTTCGACGTGCTCAACCCCGGCAAGGCCCTCTGAACCTCGGGGCCACCGGCCCCGGACATGTCGGCACCCGCCCCACCGCCGACCCTCACCCTCACAGCAAGGAAAGATCATGACCACCCGCACCCGACACCCATTGCGACGGGCCGGCCTCGTCGCCACCGCGGCGTTCGCCGCCGTCGCCCTCCTCGCCGGCTGTGCCGGCGGCGCCGCCCCGCAGGCGAGCGCCGGCTCGGACGAGCCCAAGGAGGGCGGCGACCTCACCTTCCTCATCGACTCGCTCGGCGCCACCTGGATCCCCAACTCGAGCTCGATCTCGAGCTACCAGGGTCACGTGTGGGGTCACCTGACCGACAAGCTCATCTACGTGGACGGCGACGGCGAACTCAGCCCGTGGGTCGCCGAGAGCTGGGAGCAGAACGACGCGGCGACGGAGTTCACGATCCACTTGAAGGACGGCGTGACCTTCTCCGACGGAATGCCGGTCGACGCCGCGGCCGTCGTCGCCAACATCGACATCTGGGCGAAGGGCGCCCCCGACAAGGGCATCGCCCGCGTCGGGCTGTTCCCGTCGGCGAACTACGTCGGCGCGGAGGCGGTCGACGACGCGACGGTGAAGGTGACGTTCTCGAAGGCGACGCTGAGCTTCATCCCGACGCTCGCGTACCACGGTTCGATCCTCATCTCGCCCGAGTCTCTGGCGCTCCCGGCGGAGGAGCAGGCGGATCTGTCGAACGACATCGGCAGCGGCCCGTTCGTCGTCGAATCGTGGAAGGAGGGCGACAGCGTCGTCCTGACCAAACGAGAGGACTACGACTGGGGCCCTGCCGCTCTCGAGCACGAGGGCCCTGCCTACCTCGACACGATCACCTACAAGATCGTGGCCGAGCCGACGCTGCGCACGGGCTCGGTCCAGTCGGGACAGGCGGATGTCGCGTACAACGCGTCGCCGCAGGAGCTCGACGCGCTGAAGGACGAGGGCTTCGAGGTCGCGGTGCCGCGCTACCTCGGATTCGTCAACGGCTATGCCCTCAACACCACCGCAGCACCGTTCGGCGAGGAGGCGGTGCGCCAGGCGTTCACGCACGGCATCGACCGCGATGAGATCCTGTCCACCGTCTACACCGAGGACTGGTTCGCCGCCGAGTCGTTCGTGCAGAGCAACGTGCCGGAGGCCACCGACCACACCGACGCGTTCGCATACGACCCCGACACCGCCGAGCAGCTCCTGGACGATGCCGGCTGGGTGGAAGGCGCCGACGGCGTCCGCGAGAAGGATGGACAGCAGCTCGCGCTGACCCTCTACCCGAACCCGTATCTCGCGACCTCCAAGGCGATCGACGAACTGGTCGCGCAGCAGCTCGCCGAGATCGGCTTCAAGGTCGACATCGAGGCCTACGACGTCGTGACCTACGGCGAGAAGGTCATCAACAACAAGACCCTGCAGGCCACGGAGATCACGCGCAGCTTCGTCGACATCGGCACCATTCCCGGTGTGCTGACGGCGAGCAATCCGGGCGATGAGGACTGGTTCAAGGTCGGCACGAGCGACGAGACCCTGAACGACCTCGCCGCGCAGCTCGCCTCCGCGACCGATCGCGAGTCTCGTGAGCCGGTGTTCGACGAGCTGCAGCAGTACGTCCTCGAGAAGGGCTACTTCGCGCCGATCACCCAGATCGTGCAGCGCGTCTATGTGCAGTCGCCCGATGTGAAGGACGTCAGCTACAACGGCCTCGCGTACGCGAACTACTTCACCGCCTGGCTCGACCGTTGACCCGTCGGGGCGCCGCCTCCTCCGCGGGCGCGGCGCCCCGGCATCCGTTTGAAGATCCCGAGGATGCCGAGATGAAATCCCCTTACGCGCGCTTCGCGCTCTCGCGCACGGCGCAGGCGATCGTCGTCGTGCTGCTCGCCTATGTCTTCACGTTCTTCGTGATCAGCGTGCTGCCCGGCGACCCCGTGTCGAGCACCCTGAAGAATCCCGACAACGGGTTCACGCAGGAGGACATCGACCGCATCATCGCCTACTACGGGCTCGACGAGCCGCTGCTGACGCAGCTGTGGACCTCGCTGACGCGCTTCCTCACCGGCGACTTCGGCATCTCGCTGCGCTCCAACCTCCCGGTGGGCCAGCTCATCGCCGAGGCGCTGCCGTCCACGCTCATCCTCGCCTCGACGGCACTGGTCGTCGCGATCATCCTGGCCGCGCTCATCGCGTGGGGAACCCAGGTGCTGCCCGCGAAGTACGGGCAGGGTCTTCTGCGGGCGCTCCCGTCATTGTTCCTGTCGGTGCCGAACTTCGTGATCGGCCTGCTGCTCATCCAGGTCTTCGCGTTCGGCCTCGGGCTGTTCCGCATCATCGACGCCGAGAGTCCCTGGTCCACCTTCTTCGCGGCGATCGCCCTCGGCATCCCCGTGTCGGCCCAGCTCGCCGAGGTGCTCATCGCCAACCTCGATCACGAGTCGCGCCAGGAGTATGTCGCTGTCGCCCGTTCACAGGGGCTGCGCCGCACCCGGCTGTTCGCGCGGCATCTCGTCAAACCCTCGGCGCTGCCGACGATCACCGTGCTGGCGCTCATCGTCGGCGAGCTGCTCGGCGGCTCGCTCATCACCGAGACGATCTTCGGCCGCACCGGCATCGGCACACTCGTGCAGCGCGCCGTCGCCAGCCAGGACCTGCCGGTGCTGCAGGCCGTCGTCTCGCTCGCGGCCGTCGTCTTCGTGGTCGTGAACCTCATCGCCGACCTCGCGTACCCCCTGCTCGACCCGCGGGTGAGCCTCGAGCGGACCCTCCGCTCGCGCGACACGTCACCCGCCGCCGAGCAGCCGACCCGGACCCCGCTCCAGGAGGAGGTGAGCGTCATATGACCGGCGCAGCCCTCACGATCCGACGCCCTGTCACGGCCGGCCGCGCCTTCGCCGCGGTCGTGCCGCCGACCGTCGCCCTGTCGTTCATCGCCCTCGCCGTCGTGCTCGCCTGGGCGAGCATCCCCACGCTGTTCACGTCCTACGATCCCGCGGTCGGCGTTCCGGCCGACAAGTTCCTGCCGCCGAGCCTCGAGCACCTGTTCGGCACCGACCAGCTCGGCCGCGACCAGTTCGCGCGCGTGGTGTTCGGCACCCAGTCGTCGGTGCTGAGCGCGCTCGTGGCCGTCGGGATCGGGGTCGTCGTCGGGGGTGCGATCGGCCTGGTGGCCGGCTTCTTCGCAGGGTGGACGGATGTCGCGCTCGCGCGCGTCGTGGACGTGCTGCTCGCCATCCCCAGCTTCCTCCTCGCCGTCGTCATCGTGAGCGCGCTCGGCTTCCAGACCATCAACGCCGCGATCGCGACCGGCGTCTCGGCCGTCGCGGTGTTCGCCCGCGTCATGAGGTCGGAGGTCATCAAGACCAGGCGCGCGGTCTTCGTCGAGGCATCCGCTCTCCAGGGCGGCTCGCGCGGTCACATCCTCTTCCGCCACGTGCTGCCCAACGCCTCGCGCTCGGTACTGACCCTCGCGGTGCTGCAGTTCGGCCTGTCGATCCTCGTCATCGCGGGGCTCGCCTTCCTGGGTTACGGCGACCCGCCGCCGGCTTCGGACTGGGGCCTGCTCATCTCGTCGGGCAAGGACTACCCACGCGCTCCGTGGCTCGTGCTATACCCGGCGCTCGTCACCGTCGCGACGGTGCTCTCCATCAACCGCATCAGCCGCTGGCTGCGCAAGACCTCCTGACCGGCAGACAGAAGGATCGCTCATGACCCCCTCCCACGACCTCCTCCGCGTCGACGGCCTGTCGGTCTGGTACGGATCGACCCCGGTCGTCTTCGACGCGGGCTTCAGCCTCGCCCGCGGCGAGAGCCTCGCGCTCATCGGCGAGTCCGGATCGGGCAAGTCCACGATCGCCCGGTCGATCCTGCGCCTGCTGCCCGAGGGCGCTCGGGCGCGGGGAAGCGTGGAGTTCCAGGGCACCGAGATCCTGTCGCTGCCGGAGCGGCGGTTCCGTCCGCTCCGGGGCCGCCAGATCGGCTTCGTCCCCCAGGATCCGGCGAACGCGCTCAACCCCGTCCGTCGCATCGGCGCGCAGGCCCACGAGGCCGCAGCGCTCGTCGAGCCGCGCGACGCGAAGGCCCGACGGCTGCTCATCCTCGACACGTTCGAGAAGGTCGGGCTCTCCGACCCGCACCGTGCGTACGACTCCTACCCGCACCAGCTGTCGGGCGGCATGCTGCAGAGGGTGCTCATCGGCCTGGCACTGATTCCGGCACCCGCGCTCATCGTCGCCGACGAGCCCACGAGCGCGCTCGACGTCACCATCCAGAAGCGCATCCTCGATGTTCTGACCCAGCTGCAGACCGAACGCGGCATCGGACTGCTGCTCATCACGCACGACCTCGCCATCGCCGGGGAGCGCACCGACCGCATCGTGGTCCTCAAGGACGGACGGGTACAGGATGCCGGGGCCACCGGCGACGTGTTCGCCCAGCCTGGATCGGACTACACGGTTCGACTGCAGGCGGACGCGCCGGCACTGAATCCCGAGCGCTACGCCGCGCTGCGCGCGGACCGGCCGCCCGTCGTGGGTGCGCCGCTGCGGATCGAGGTGTCGGGTCTCACGAAGACCTTCTCGGCCGACGGCGGCGCGGTGAAGGCGCTCGACGATGTGTCGTTCGCGGTGCCCGCGGGCACGACCCACGCCCTCGTGGGCGAGTCGGGCTCGGGCAAGACGACGGCGCTGCGAACGCTCCTGGGCCTCGAGCATCCGGATGCCGGCACTCTCCTCGTCGACGGCGAGTCCGTCGTGGGGCGCAGCGCGGACGCGGTGCGCAGCATCCGTCGTCATCTGCAACTGGTGTACCAGAACCCGTTCACCTCCCTCGACCCGTCGTGGCGCGTCGGCGCCATCGTGCGCGAGCCGCTCGAGCGGTACCGGGTCGGTGCGCGCCGCGAGCGCGCGACCCGCGTGGCCGAGACGCTCGCCGCCGTCGGGCTCACGCCCGCCCACGCCCGCCGTCGGGCCGCCGAACTGTCGGGCGGTCAGCGGCAGCGCGTCGCCATCGCGCGAGCGCTGGTGCTCGAGCCCGACGTCATCGTGCTCGACGAGCCCACCAGCGCCCTCGACGTGAGCGTGCAGGCCGACATCGTCGAGGTGCTCCTGACGCTTCAGGCCGAGCGCGGCCTCACCTACCTGTTCGTCTCGCACGACCTCGCGCTCGTCCGGCAGGTCGCCGACTCCGTCTCCGTGCTGCGCAGCGGCAAGGTCGTCGAGAGCGGACCCGTCGAGCGGGTGTTCGCCGACCCGCAGGACGACTACACGAAGACCCTGCTGTCGGCGATCCCGCGCCCCGGATCCCGCATCCCCACCGAACTCGCCCGCACCGCCTGAGAATTGGAGTCCTCGATGAGCCTCGACACCCTGCCCGCCCTCGACCGACGCACCGCCCTGGTGTCAGCGTTCACGGTTCCGAAGGGCTTCGGCGACCAGACGCTGCGAGAACGCCGAGCCGACGCGATCGAACTGCTCGGCGGCATCCCCGATCCCTCCGTGCTTCCCGCGGGCGAACTCGCCGAGGCGACCGCCCGGGTGCTCGCGCAGCCCGGCCTGCCGGCGCTGCAGTACTCGCGCACCGAGGGCATCCCTGCGCTGCGGGAGTGGATCGCGGCGCGTGAAGGCGTGCCGGTCTCTCGCATCGTGGTGACGAACGGCGGGTTCCACGGGCTCGCGCTCGCCATCCAGACGACCGTCGAACGCGGCGATCTCGTCGCCGTCGACAACCCGATCTTCCCGCTCTTCCTCCGCGGTCTCGAGCTCTCGGCGGCGCACACCCTTCCCGTACGGGTGGGCGCCCACGGTCTCGACGTCGACGAGTTCGGCGCGCTTCTGCGGGACGGTGCGCGTCCGGCCGCGCTGTACACCGTCCCGGACTTCCACAACCCGACGCAGGGATCCCTCTCGCTCGAGGGTCGGCGCGAGCTCGTGCGGCTCGCCGAGCACTACGGGTTCGTCATCTTCGCCGACAACCCCTACCGCGAGCTGCGGTTCGCCGGTCCCGGGCCCGACGAGGAGCCGTTCAACCACTCCGAGCACGTGATCCACGTCAACACCTTCACCAAGACGCTCGGCCCCGGATTGCGCCTGGGCTGGCTCGTGCTGCCCGAGCGGCTCGTGCCGGACGTCATCGCGCTGCGCAGCCGCCAGGACTCGCATTCGTCGACCTTCGTGCAGGCCGTCGTCGCCGACCTGCTGATCCAGGACCGGGGGCTGTTCGACGCGACCCTCGACCGGGCGCGAGCGCTCTACGCGTCGCGTGCACGCACTCTGGCCGAGGCGATCGAGCGCGAAGCGCCCGGAGCATTCGACGTCGTAGTCCCGGAAGGCGGCCTCTTCCTCTGGCCGCGCCTGCGCGACGCGGACGTCGACCCCGACCGGCTGGCCGACGACGCGAGCGCCGAGGGCGTCGAGTACCAGCGCGGCTCGTTCTTCCCCTCCGGACCAGGAACGGATGCCGCGCGCCACCTGCGGCTCGCCTTCGGCGACACCGGCGAGGACCTCCTCACCGAGGCGGCCGCCCGGCTCGGTCGCGCGCTGCGGCGGCAGCGCGGCTGACGACTCGTCGGAGGAGCGACAGATGGATGCCGCGATCACCAACGCCCTCGCACTCACCGAGGCATCGACCCTCGAGTAGCGCACCGTCGATATCACCACCCGCGGCGCCCGCTCCGGCCGGCCGCACCGCATCGAGATCTGGTTCCACAGCATCGACGGCGACGTGTACGTCACCGGCACGCCCGGAGCCCGGTCGTGGTACGCGAACCTGCTCAGGAACCCCGGGTTCACGTTCCACCTGCAGCACGACGTGCAAGTCGACCTCCCCGCCACCGGAGGGAGGGGCGGCTTCCCTCAGGCGAGGATGCGCTCCCGGATCGGCGGCAGGTGCGGGATCGGAATCGGGCGCCGCGCAGCGGGCAGTCGCGGGGCGGTGACCCTGTCGATGACCGCGTCGAGGACGTCGGACGGGCACATGAAGTGTTCCGCGAGCCCGAGGTCGCGCAGCCACACGACGTCGTATTCCAGGTCGTCAACCTCATAGACGTGTGCCACGACACGTTCAGGGTGGCTCTCGGGCAGAGAGAGGTCCTCGATCAGCCACTTGATAGAGGTGACCCTGCGCAGTTCGAATCGAGGGTTCGGTTCAGTTGACATTGTTCGCCTCCGATCTGGATCAACCAGCAGAAAGCGCCCGCCCGTCACGTCCGCAGCACGCACGTCACCGTGCGACAGCCCGCAGGACGGACTCCCAGAACCCCGGACGTGCGAACGCGAGCACTCCCGCCGGAATGTGGTCAATTCAAGGATAGGAAGCTGAACTGGCACTCTCAAGAGGCGAGTGCCGGCATTTCCGCGCTCCCCAGCGGTTCTCGCGGAGGGTCGACGAGTTCGAGCCCCACGCACGCCTGACTCGAACAGATCCGCAGCCGCTCAGGACGAAGCTTCGGAATCTCTCTTCGCCGGCACCGTGATCGCCGCCACCTCTTCGAGACGAGGATGCCGTTCGTCTCCGTCCTCGACCACCCCGGTGTGCCATGTCATCGTGAGCCCATCGGGTCCGTCCTGCAGCAGCGCGAGGTTGTTGTCGAACCACGGACCCTCGACCGTCTTCCAACGGAAGGGCGGGTCGGGAACCTTTGCGGAATGCGCGGCTGCGGCGCCCAGCGGCGTCGCTGCGCCGTACGACATCACCACCGAGAACCAACGCAGGAAGCGAGGCAAGGGATTGCGAACAGGCGAGCAGACTGCCTGCAAGATGCGGCTGCCGTTCGGACGCTCTACCTCGGCCAGATACGAGTAGTGCACGTCGCCGGATAAGAAGGTCACCGTCAGCGGCGACGGGCCGCGGTTGCCGTCGGCCAACTCCGTCGCAATCCCGGCAACCGCCTGGAAGCTGTTCTGGAACGCCGCCCAGTGCTCCAGGTCGAATCTCTGCCGCAGCTGTTCCCCGACCCACGCGGCCGGTCGACCCCATGCGCCCTGCGCGATCGCCTCATCCCAAGCCTCCACATGGTGCAAGCCCAGCGGCAGAAGGAAGGGGAGCGAGGTGGCGACCAGGACGTGGCGGAATCCGCCCTGCATCCGGCGGTCGAACCACGCGAGCTCTTGACCGTTGAGCAGTCCCCGAGCCGACGGAGTGAGATCTCTCGAGACGCGTGAATCCAGGACGATCAGCCGCGTTCCATCGAAGTCTCGGGAGTAACTCCAGCGGTAGCTGTCGGGGTCCTTGTCGCACCGGTCGGCGAACTCGTCGAGCGCGGCGCTCAGGTCGGGATAAGGGGCATCGTGACGCCGCCCGATGACCCGCTGCCACATCTCGTCCGCGGCACGTTCCCGGGGAGACAAGTTGCCGAGGTGCTGGTACACCCAGTACGACGCCAAGCCGGCGACGATGCGCTCGTGCCACCAGGTGGTGGCTTCCATCTTCCTCTTCCAATCGAGCGAGGCGTTCCAGTCATCGCGGATGTCATGGTCATCGAAGATCATCGCGCTCGGCACGCACGAGAGCAGCCACCGATTCGCGTCATCCGACCATGCCAGTTGATAGAGGTGGGCGTACTCTTCGAAGTCCTTGAGCTCCTTGCCCGGTTCCTCATGTATGTCGCGGCGGCTTCGGATGAATTCCTGCATCTGCTTCGTGGTCGAGTCGGCGTATACCTGATCGCCGAGGAACAGCAGCAGATCGGGTCGCACCTCGCGGCCATCGGCCACCGCGAGGGCGAAAGCGCGCAACGAGTCGACGCCATGCGTTCGGTTGCCTGACCGGTCGTGGGGCACACTGGTGCGGCACGATCCGTAGGCGATCCGCGACGGTCGCCCGGGCGCACGCGTGGCGATCACCGATGCCGGGTACTCGGAGCGCGGGTCCGGCCAGACCGAGACCCCGTCGATCTCGATCCGGTAGGGCGAGACGGTGCCGGGCTCGAGCCGGTCGAGTTCGACGAGGGCGAAATGGTGGCCGTGCACGGCGAAGCTGCGGGCCTGCCACGATCGCCCCCCGGCGTGGACACGCACGAGGCAATCGGCTCGCGTCTCCACCCAGATGCTCGCCGACGTCTCATCGACGTAGCGCAGCATCGGCCCCAACACCAGCGGGGATCCCATGAACCCGTTCTACCGTGGTCACACGACAGCGGCCAGAGGTGCCTGCGCTGACCGCGCGGGACCGCTTTCGGCTTCATGGCGGCTCGGGATCGCGACACGCGCGGTGATGGGATCGGAGCGCTCGAGCTCGACGGGACGCGCGGTCAACCCCGGCATGCGGGGTCGTAAGGGATCCCGCCGATGTACTCCTGCCACTCCCGCTCGGTGAGCGTCCGCCCGGCGACCTCGCACGCGCGTTTCAGCCAGACCGCCGGATCGGCAGTCACGCTCCGTATGCGCCCATCGGGCTGTTCCAGCCGAACAGCGCGCTCGGTCTGCCCGGTCACGTTGGATACGACGTCGCGGTACTCCGCGGGCCAGTCGCCCAGGTTCCACGTGATCACCTCGCCGACGCTCGCGATGGTCACCAGTTCCTCATCCGTCCGGTACCCGATCTCCGCGACAGAACCCTGGTGTCCGCCGAGAATCTCGGTGACGTCGGCGGTGTCCATGCTCGCCAGTGCGATGCTTCCCGCGGTGTCGGCCACCGCGAGCTGGGACCCGTCCGGACTGAACTCTGCCGCCACCGCAGCGCGGGGCAGCGGGATGACCACCGGCGCCGTGGTCCCCGCGGGATCCACGATGCGCACCCCCATCCCGTCGGCTCCGATCGCCAGGCGGCGCTCATCGGCGCTGACGGCGAGCAGCCCGTTCGCCCGGATCTCATCCAGCTGCGCTCCCGTCGCCGTGTCGAACACGGTGATCGGCCCGTTTCCGCTCGCGTAGAGGCGGGAGCCGTCGGCCGAGAATCTCAGGACGATCCGCTTCGCGAAGCCGGTCATCGGGTCATCGCCCCTGACCTTCAGCCACAGCGTCGTGGGACTGGTGTCTTCCGGCGCGCTCGTCCTCCAGAGCTTGATCGTCCCCCACGAGGCATCCTCCGACTGGAGAGGAGCGGGGATGGCGAGCAGGGCGCCGTCCGGCGAGTACTCGTTGACGAGTTCCGGCCCAGGGAAGTCGCCCGTCCGGTCCCTGGGCTCGGTGTGCGTCACCGACGTGGCCCGGGGCGCCCGCGCGAAGACCTCCATGAGGCTGACCCTCGCTTCCGGACTGTCGTCCAGGTGGATGGCCTGGGCGGCGAGCAGCAAGGCTCGATCGAGGTTCGGCTCGTCGATCGCAACCTCGGCTACTCTGCGGGCCGTGGTGGCGATCGCGGCCTCGCCTGCGATGTTCGCCTGGATCCCGGCGAACACGCTCGCCGCCACCGCGATGATCGCCAAGCCGGCGGCCCCCGCCGACACCCAGGTGAGCCGCCTGACCATCCGACGCTCGCGGCGGAGTTGAGTCTGCGCGGCCGCCAGCTCCGCCTTCTCATGCTCCCCCGACATCGCCAGGAACTCGCGCTCGAGCATGGTGAGTGATGGAGACGCGGCATCCTGCCACTGCTGGACCGTCAGCAGTCGGCCGCCTCGATAGAGCTCACTGTCCGGTCGCCCCATGGCATCCCAGGCGATGGCCGCGGAAGCGAGGTGGCGCATGATCCGCTGGCCCTCCACATCGCCGGCGAGCCACTCCGTCAGGCGCGGCCACTCCCGAGCCAGTGCTTCGTGCGAGAGCTGCACCGACTCTTCGTCCGTCGTCAGCAGGCGGGCGTCGACCAGTCGGTCGATGACCCTCGCGTGGGCGTCATCGATCGCAACCAGCGCGCGTTCGACGCGACGGCCGTTGGCGACGCCATCTGCGGCGTCGACGAGGCGCAGCAGGATGTCGCGCAGCAGTCCTCTTTGCTCCTCCGGCAGCTCCGCGTACACCTCTTCGGCCGTCTGCGCGACGGCGCCGTCGATCTCCCCAGAAGCGCGGTATCCGTCGACGGTCATGACGCGGCCCTCGCGACGGGACCACACCTGGCGCAGCGCGTGGGACAGCAGTGGGAGCGATCGGCCGTCGGCGTCACGGACCAGGACTTCGGTGAGGCCCGGCTCCAGCATGAGCCCCGCCTGCTCCGCGGGCTTCTCGATGATCGCCCGCAGACCGTCTGATCCGAGCGAGGTGAGCATCAGCATCCGTGACCGGATGATCTGCGTGAAGCCCTCCTGCTCGGCCAGGTCTCCGAGCCGATCGGCTCGCAGCGCGAGGACGAGCGTGCCGCGGAAGACCAGCTGAGACAGGGCTGAGAAGAACTCGCGGGACTCGCCGGGCTCGTCTGCGGCGAAGGCCTGCTCGCCCTGATCAACGATGAGGACGGATGCTGCGCCCTCGAGGTCGGCGCCTCTCAAAGCCTCCACCGGATGCTCCCCGGGCGTGATGATGGCCACCTCGGCACCGCCCGCGCGCAGCTGCGCAGCGATCCCGGCCCTCACGAACGACGATTTGCCCACTCCCGATGCTCCGGCGACGAGGAGCACGCCGTGCTCCTCGAGCATCCGCAGGGCCTCGGCCAGCTCCTGCTCACGACCGAAGTACCGGTCCGCGTCGTGCACGTCGGCCGGCGGAAGGCCGAAGTACGGACACTCGGCCGACGCCGCCCGGAACACGCGGTCGGAGAGGAGGTCGGGGTCTTGGCGCAGTATCGCCTTCTCCAGTTCGGCCAGCTCGACGCAGGGATCCAGCCCCAACTCTGCGGCGAGCAGCGATCGCGCGCTGCGTACCGTGGCGAGAGCGTCAGCCTGCCGGCCCTGGCGGTATTGCGCCGCGGCGAGCACCACCCAGCGCCTCTCGCGGAGCGGCGCCTCCGCGACACGCGCGCGTGCCGAGGCCGCCACCTCCGGCACCTCGCCGGCCTGCAGCCGTGCGTCGAGCAGCAGCTCCTCGGCCGACAGCCGCAATTCTTCCAAGCGACCGGCGGCGATCCGAGCCGGCTGCCAGTCGACCAGCTCGGCATAGGCCTCACCCCGCCACAGCGCCAGCGCCTCCGACAACGTATGCGCGGCGCGTTCGGGTTCGCCGAGTTCGAGTTGGTCGCTTCCTCGCTGGACGAGGCTCGCGAAGAGGTCGGCGTCGATCTCCACCTGGTCCGGCAACAGCCGATACCCGTGCGGCGTGGTCTCGATCTGGGCGGGCGCGATCAGTCGACGCAGTCGCATGACGCATCCCTGGATCACCTTCGTCCACGAGGCGGGGAGCTCGTCGCCCCACAGCGCACCGGCCAGCGCTCCGGCGGAGAGGGAGATGCCCGGCTGCACCGTCAGCGCGCTGAGAACCGCGCGTTCCCGCCGAGCCAGCGGGATCCGGCCGTCGTCGAGTGCAAGTGCACCGAGTACGCGCACCTCCATGACGCCACTGTGAGCCTGCACGCGACAGGCGTCAAGACCGTCGGAACCGCGCCGATACCGGCCGCCGGGCATCGGTACCACGCCGAAACCGGGACACGCGTCGATGGACGTGAAGAGGCAGGAGGACACGTCATGGATGAGTCACCAGCGGCGCCGGTCGGGCCCATGGCGCGCGATTCGGGCGAGCGCCGGGCGAGCGGCATCCTCCCCTGGGCAATCGCCGCCACTGCGGCGCTGATCGCCGTGATCGCGATCGTCGTGCTCGTCCTGCTCGTCGTGAACCAGGCGAGCGAGCCTCGGCCGGTGGCGCAGCTCACGCAGGACGACTCGGTGGAGGGGACGTTCGCTGTCGACGAGGATGTGGAGTTCCTCGGCCTGACCGCCGCCGACTTCGTCTCCCACGGCTCATATGGCGCGCTGGAGGTCTGGAGCACGACGACGACGGAACCCGAGGATCTGCGGTGCCTCGCGATCGTGGCGGAAGGTCGCGTCTCACTGTTCCGGTGTTCTGCACCCACGTTCGACCCGATCGCCGACTTCAACATCGAGCCCAGCCTGGTCCCACCAGCTCCGTCCGGCGAACCAGCGGCCCACATCCGGTTCATCCTCCGCGACGATGTGGTCGGCGTGTACCTGGCGCCCGACCCGGAGGGCGGCTACTACTGATACGGCCTGTGCAGTATGAGGTGTTCAGCACGACACGGAGAACGGCGCGCTGCCCTACCGCGACGGCGAGATCCTCGCTCCCACGGTCGCGCAGAACCGTCAAGGGCACGTCGCGATGCGTACGCAGCGGCTACCGTCGAAGGGGCTGTCGCGGGCTCGGTCCGCGGCCAGGAGGAACCGATGACAGATGCGAACGCCGACGACACGGCGCCGCTGCTCGACGGCCGCTACCGGCTGGGCGAGTGCGTCGGCGAGGGTGGCATGGCCCGGGTCTACCGCGCGGAGGACGTGATGCTCGGCCGCACGGTGGCGATCAAGCTCATCCGGCCCGGCATCGACGGCGCTTCGTCGGAGCGCGCACGCAGCGAGATGACGGTGCTCGCTTCGTTGAACCACCCGTCGCTCGTCACCCTCTTCGATGCCCGCCTCGTGCCCGGCCAGCCCGAGTACCTCGCCATGGAGTTCGTCGACGGCCCGACTCTCGGTTCTCGACTGGCCTCGGGCGGACCGCTGCCACCCGACATCGTCGGTCACCTCGGGGCCGAGCTCTCCGAGGCACTGCATGTCGTCCACAAGGCCGGTGTCGTGCACCGCGACATCAAACCCTCCAACGTGCTGCTGAGTCCTCCGCAGATCCCGGGCGCGCGCCCGCGCGCGAAGCTCGCGGACTTCGGGATCGCCTACTTGCTCGACACATCGCGGATCACCTCTCCGGGGCTGGTGATCGGAACGTTGGCTTACCTGGCCCCCGAGCAGCTCCGCGGTGACTCGCCCACACCTGCGGCCGACATCTATTCGCTGGGTCTCGTGTTTCTGGAGGCCCTCACCGGCGCGCGGGCGCACCCGCAGGGCGGCGGCATGGCCGCCGCGGTGGCTCGTCTGGAGAGCCGGCCCGAGATCCCCGCTTCCCTGGATGAGCCCTGGACCGATCTGCTGACACGGATGCTGCATCCCGACTCTGCGCAGCGACCGACCGCCGCCGAGGTCGCGGCAGCCGCCGGCAACCTCGCACAGCGCACTCCGGCCGGCACCTTCGCCGCGACGACGGCGGCCACCGTCCCATTCACCGCGCCGACGCTGATCGCTCCGGCTGGCGGCGTCGTCACGGCCGCGGCCGGTCGACCCGACGCGGCGGCACTCGCGGCGGACGCAACCGCAGCCGGGCGAACCACCCGGCGCAAGCGCCTGATGGCCGCACTTGCGGCCGTTGCGGTCCTCGTCGGAGCGGTCGTCGGGATCGCGGCGCTCAATCAGCCGCAACCCGCGCCCGCGCCGGTGGTGACAACTCCTGCAGCCCCGGACCCGTCCGACGCCCCGCCCACCGAGGTGACCACCGGAACCGGCGGCGGCGAGGACTCGGGTCTGACGGAGGAGGAGCGCAAGCAGGCTGAGCAGGAGCAGAAGCAACTCGAGCGGGAGCAGCGCAAGCAAGCCCAAGAGGAGGAGAAGCGACTCAAGGAGGAGCAGCGGGAGAACGAAGACGACTGATGGCTCCGGCGCGGGCGTCGCCGATCTTGATCCCATTCATGAACCGAGCGTCCGCCACCCGCGACGGCCCCGGCGTCGGGTATCACGACGACTCGGGATCGCACAGCGCGCCGCGGATGCGATCGGAGCCCTCAGCGCGTGTTCGTCAGTTTCGCGATAGGAGGCGACTCGGTCAGTCGCTCATCGGCGACCGGTAGAGGTCACGTACCGCGGCGTCGATATCGCCCTCACCCCAATCAACGGGTTCCACATACAGACGCATTCGGGCGATCAGCCCGTTGCGTACTGAGAGGATCACCACTCCGCGCATCGCGAACACCGAGCCGTCGATGTGGTGACCGTGCCACTCCCATTCACCCCATTCAGTCTCACCATCGACCGCGGCACCGATCAGTCGGGCAGTGAAATCGGGGACGCCCTGGAACACCGCCGACCAGTTGGCGAGCACCTGCTCACGGCCGCCGAATGCGCGGGCGGGGTGTGCCGGCTGGCTGCTCTCATAGTCCTGCGCGACGAGCGATGCAACCCGTACCGGATCATGGGAGTTCATCGCGTCCCCCAGGCGTTCCAGCAGCGAGGCCATGCAACCGACCGTAACCCCGTCACGAACGGCGCAGAAGAGCTACCCCGCCCCGTCGGCACAGATGGACAAGCCGGCACCCGAGGCATGGACCCAGGCGATCGACGATGGATGCCGCTCGACAGAGCAGCGGCCGACCCAGGGGCGTAGCATCCGTTCGCGCCGCTGGCAACCCCACCTCGATTTCATGCTCGGACACGGCTCGCGCGCGTACGATTGCGCGACCGCACGACCAAGGGAGACGAAAATGACCGACACCCAGGGAGACTCCGAAGCCACACAGGCGGCGCGAGACGCCGCCGAGCGAGTGCGCCTGTCGGCCGCCGAGGGCGCAGAATCGTTCGGCGCCACGGCGGACCAGATCGTTGACGAGGTCTCGGCTGGCGCGAAAGCCACGAAGAGCGATGTCGCAGGAACCGTGAGCGACATCGCAGACACGGTGAGCGAGAAGGTCGGGGACGTCGTCGATGGAGCCAAGAGCGCGGCGTCCGAGGCGAAGGCCGCGGCCGGAAAAGCCGCCGATGCCGCGGTCGATGCCGCGAAGGCCGCAACCGCGAGCATCAAGGATGTCGCCGACAACGTCGATGTCGACAGCCTTGTCGCCCAGACCAAGACCTTCGCGGGGGAGTGGACGGACAAGCTGAAGCAGACCTATCGCGAGCGTCCCGGCCTCGTGATCGCCGCAGCCGCGGGCGCTGTCGTGGTGGTGGGCGCGATCGTGCGTTCGATCAGTCGTCGCTGACACTCACGCGGGCGGGGAACGGAACTGGGTACGCCGGCGCGCAATAAGCCGAGCCGTCGGCGTGCAAGGTCATGTGAACGCCGCGATCATCTGGCCCGCGTCTGTAATGTCGAGCGTATGGCGAGACGTCGAGCGCTCCTGGCGTGGGGCGTTGCCGTGGCCCTGGCGGTGGCCGGTGCCGTCATCCTCATCGCCGGGCTGCTCACCCCGGTAGCGTTCGGCTGGTTCGCGTATCAGCCTCTCGCCCATGCGACCTTCGCACCTGCCAGTGCGGGAGTGTTCCTATCCCCCACGACCATCGTCGGAATGGTCGTGCTGGCCTTCGGCCTGGTCGCGCTCGCATTCCTCGCGGGCCGGCGTGCCGGCGCAAAACGTCGCTCATGACCTAGCCGCAGCATCCCAATACGCGCCGGCACGGTGAAGGACGGCCGTCGCGCATTCGATGCCTGTAGGCGTCATGGAGCGTGGCATGAAGGCCGGTCAGCAAGGCAACCTCGGATGCGACAGAAGATCGGGAGCGGAGCTCTCGGTGCGCATGCGGCGCGATCGTGATCGTCGCCGATGCAACCTTTAGGGGCGCGTGGCCTGAGCAAGAACGGGACGTATCCGCACAACATGCGTGGTCGCAGGGCTCGAGCTGCTCGGCGACGAGAGCCACGATGGTCGCTTCGCCGACAGCAGTAACCGAGACTGCCCCTCGGCGAATGAGAGCAAGTACACAGCCCGTGGGGTAGACCACTTGATTCAGTGCGGCTAGATTCTGTCCAGCGATGCAATCTGTCTGTCCGACTTCGAGCTGTGTCGCGGTTTCCGTCGAGCTCGATCGGCGTAGGCGGTTCCATCTCCGACGGAGGTGACGGAATGGCGCGATCCACGGCGCGGACCCCAGTGCGTGCACTCATGGTGATGCTGGTGGGGGCCGCAGTCGTCGTGTTGTCCGCGATGCCGGCGCAAGCGACTCCTGGCCCGCCTGGTGCGACTCCCCGGGTTGGGCCCAACACTGACATCGTCATGTCAGGCACGGGCCCGGGTCAGGGGGTGACGGGCGGGATCGCCCCGATCGGCAGCGGGTTCGACCCGTCCGCCGGCTACCCGGCGGACGTTCCCGCCGGATTCGAGCCACTCAACGAGGGGTTCGCGGGAGTCATCCATGCGCAATCGGTGACCTCCGGTGAAACGCTCAATATGTTCTGCATCGATATCCGCACACTGACATACCCGGGTCTGGGCTACGAGAACGGCACATGGGACGAGTCGAACGTTCCCAACGTGGGCTACATCGCGAGGATTCTGGACGAGTACTACCCGAACACCGGAGAACCCGCCGACGCACCCAACGACAACGCGAGGGCCGCCGCTGTGCAGGCCGCGATCTGGTTCTTCAGTGACAATTACGTGCTGTCGTCCACCGATCCCGTTCGACCATTCACCGCGGCAATCGTGGCCACAGTCCTGGCCGCCGGTCCGCTCCCCGAACCTAGCCCACCGAACCTGGTCATCGATCCGACAACCGCTGCTGGGCCCTCCGACACCCCGCTCGGCCCATACACGGTGACGTCGGATACCACCGACCCCGATCTTCAGATCACCGTGCGAACCGCGGGCGGCACGATGTACGCCGACGCCGGCGGGACCATTCCTATCGCCGACGGTTCCGCGGTGCCCAACAACACCCAAATCTGGCTCCTCCCCAACGCGGTGACGGGCGGCACCGTGACCATGACCGCGCGCGGCGTCGCCACCGTGCCCAGCGGCAACGTCTACCTCTACGACGGCAACACGACCGGCGTGAATGACGCCCAGCGGCTCATCCTCGCCCAGGACGCCGAAGTATCCACCCTGACCAGTGCGACCGCGGACTTCTTCCAGGTCGGTTCGCTGCAGGTGACGAAGACGATCTCGGGTTCAGCGGCCGGCGATCAGGGAGCGGTGATGCTGCACGTGTCGTGCGACAACGGACTGGAGCAGGACATCACGATCGCTGCGAACACGCCCGCCGGCGACACGACCACAACGATCGACGACCTGCCCGTCGGGACGGTCTGCACCGTCAC
>NZ_JAVDXD010000007.1:0-244902 GCF_031457705.1 Microbacterium sp. BE35 | reverse complement strand
GTTCAACCATGACCAAAAACGAATATCAAACTGACATCCATGAATTGATCCAAAAAAGACCCCCACCAACCAAAAAATGGTCGACAGAGAAAAAAATTGGCATTTGACAAGTGCACGCTGTTGAGTTCTCAAAGATCGGACGCACCAACCAGCAACGAATCCCACGACCCGCGCCCCAGCTGGGCAACTTCACCATCTTATCCCACCGAAGCCATCCGTCAGACCGACCGGGCGCTTCGAGTGAGAGACCCATCGTCCAGCACGCGGAGCGTCTTGGAGGTGATGGGGTGGTTCGCTACTTGAGGGGAGCCAGACCCTGAGGCCTTTCGCTCTACCCTTTGGGGCGAACAAGAAGACTCTACCCCGCGATGGCGCTTTCGTCCAAATCGACGCCCTGCGCGACTGCGTGGCCGGCGCGGAGGCTCGGCGGAACGTCCCGATCACGTCGCGATCGAATCTGCCCCGAACGCAGATCAGCCCTGCACGAGGCAGGGCTGATCTGGTGAAGATGGCGGTGACGGTGGGATTTGAACCCACGGTAGGGGGTTACCCTACACAACTTTTCGAGAGTTGCACCTTCGGCCGCTCGGACACGTCACCGCCGACAAGCTTACGACACGTCGGCGGATGCTGCGAATCGAGCCTTCGCGCGGCCTCAGCCCAGCTCGATCGCGCCGCGGATGACGTCCACCACGCGCTCCGGCTCGTCGATCCCGACCGCGAACACGTAGGTCGCGGTGAACCCGACGCCCGCCAACGACTCGGCGATACCCGCGAGATCCGCCGCGGTCGACTCCGGCGTGATCGCAACCATCGCGGTCTTCTCGATGTCGTCGTAGTCGCGTCCGACGGCGTCGCAGTGTCCGCGGAGCACGTCGAGCTTGTGCGTCGGCAGCTCGTCGCGCACGCCCAGGTTGCAGGCATCCGCGTACTGGGCCACGAGCCGCAGGGTCTTCTTCTCGCCCCCGCCGCCGATCATCAGATACGGATGCGGCCGGCTGATGCTCTGCGGCGAGTTCAGCGTGCGCTCGAGCTGCCAGATGGCGCCGTCGTAGGGCTCCTCCGAGTCCGACCACATCTGCAGGCAGATCTGCAGCGTCTCCTCGAGCTCGCGGAAGCGCTGCGCCACGGGCGGGAACGGCAGGCCGAGCCCGCGGCACTCCTCCTCGTTCCACGCGGCGCCGATGCCGAGGCCCACGCGACCGCCTGACAGCACGTCGAGCGTCGTGACCTGCTTGGCCAGCAGCGACGGATGCCGGTAGATCACACCGGTGACCAGCGCATGCAGCATCGCCTTCTCGGTGTGCGCCGCGATGAACCCGAGCGTCGCGTAGGCCTCGAGCATCTCGTGCTCCACCGGACCGAGACCGGGCAGCTGCCAGAAGTGGTCCATGACCGTGATGCGACGGATCCCGGCGTCCTCGGCATTGCGCACATGCCGGGCGAGCGCCGGGCCGAGCTGAGCGGCGCCGCTGCGCCAGGTGAAGTCAGCGATGTGGATTCCGAAGTCCATCGGCATCTCCCGTGTCCGACGACCGGACCGGCCGCACCGTCAGGTTAGTGGCCGCGCTGGCGCCCGAGGGCCGCGGACGGGCGATCCGCTCCGACATGTCAGCCGGGCTCGCACAGGGCCGGGTCTCCCGAAAGTCGTCTGCAGAGGGCCGGTCGACCTGTCGAGAACGGATGCGGCGGCCTCGGGGTGACCGCGCGGGTCTAACGTGGGGACCGTGACCGACGAGCACCACACCCAGGCGCCGGCATCCGTCACGGGCCGCATGGCCACAACTCAGAGGTACGTGCTCTGGATCGCGGTGCTCGCGTCGTTCGTGGCCTTCCTCGACGGCACGATCGTGAATGTCGCCCTGCCGGCGATCAGCGACGAGCTCGGTGGCGGCATCACCACGCAGCAGTGGGTGGTCGACGCCTACCTCATCACGCTCGGCGCGCTCATCCTCGTCGCAGGATCGGTGAGCGACGCGTACGGGCGCGTGCTGGTGCTGCGGATCGGGCTCATCGGATTCGGAGTCGCCTCCCTGGCGATCGCCGCCGCCCCGACGGCGGAGTTCCTCATCGTCGCGCGCGGGTTTCAGGGGGCGGCCGGTGCGTTCCTCGTGCCGAGCTCGCTGGCGCTGATCACATCGAACTTCACAGGCTCCGCCCAGAGCCGTGCCATCGGCATCTGGACGGCGATGACGACCTCGGCGATGATCGTCGGCCCGCTGATCGGCGGCATCCTGGTCGACTTCGTGTCGTGGCGCTGGGCGTTCCTCATCAATGTCGTGCCGATCGGCGTCACGCTCATGATGCTGGCGCGCGGCGGCTTCCACGACACCCGGCATCCCGATTCGTCCATCGACTGGATCGGCGCGGCCCTGTGCACCTTCGGTCTCGGCGGCATGGTCTACGCCCTCATCGAGCAGCCCGACCGGGGCTGGGGGTCCCCCGCGATCTGGGTGCCGCTCGTCCTCGGCGCGGTGCTGTTCCTCGCGTTCGTGCTGCGCCAGCGCACGGTGCGGCATCCGATCCTCCCGCTCGACCTGTTCCGCGTGCGCAACTTCTGGACCGGCAACGTCGCGACCACGTTCATCTATGGGGCGCTGGCGCTGAACGGACTCGTCGTGGTGGTGTACCTGCAGGAGGGCGCCGGCCTCTCCGCCACTCTCGCGGGGCTGGCGAGCCTTCCCATGACGATCCTGATGATCCTCTTCAGCTCGCGGGTCGGGGCGCTCAGCGGGAGGTGGGGTCCGCGGTTCTTCATGACCGTCGGCCCGATCACGATGGGGATCGGCGCGCTGCTCCTGCTCACCGTCGGCACGGACTTCTCGTACTGGTGGCAGGTGCTGCCGAGCATGATCGTGATGGGAGCGGGCCTCGCGCTCACGGTCGCACCGCTCACCTCGGCGATCCTCGGCGCGATCGAGCCCGAACGCTCGGGCATCGCCTCTGCGGTGAACAACGCGGTCGCGCGCGTCGCGGGGCTCATCGCCATCGCCCTGCTCGCCACCATCGTCGGCGGCGCGCTCGACCTCGACGGCTTCCACCGGTCGGCCATCGTCACGGCGGTGCTCATGATCGCCGGCGGGATCACATCGTTCTTCGGGATCCGCAATCCCGAGCGCTCACCCGACGAGGCATAGACCCGGCGATCCACGCTGGCCTGAGGCACTGGCACACTGCAAGACTGGCCGCATGGCCGTCATCGAGAACTCGAAAGTCACCATCGTCGGAGCCGGCAGCGTCGGCTCGAGCGCCGCATATGCCGCGCTCATCCGCGGTTCCGCCCGCCACGTCGCCCTCTACGACATCGCCACGCAGAAGGTCGAGGCCGAGGTGCTCGACCTCGCACACGGCACGCAGTTCACGGGCACGAGCGACATCATCGGCGGCAGCGATCTGTCGGTGGTCGAGGGCTCGCACGTCGTCGTGATCACAGCGGGCGCCAAGCAGAACCCGGGCCAGACGCGCATCGAGCTCGCCGGCGTGAACGCCGGGATCATGAAGACGATGATGCCGCAGCTCTTGAGCGTCGCGCCCGACGCCGTCTACGTCATCGTCACGAACCCCTGCGACGTGCTCACGGTCCTCGCGCAGGAGGAGACCGGTCTGCCGCCCGAGCGCATCTTCGCGTCGGGCACCGTGCTCGACACGTCGCGTCTGCGGTGGAAGCTCGCCGAGCGCGCGGGAGTCTCGACTTCGAGCGTGCACGCCTACATCGTCGGCGAGCACGGCGACACCGAGTTCCCGCTGTGGTCGAAGGCGACGATCGGCACCGTCCCGATCCTCGAGTGGGTCACGCCCGCGGGCGACCGCATGTCCGTCGAAGAGCTCGACCAGATCGCCATCGACGTGCGCGACGCCGCCTACAAGGTGATCCAGGGCAAGGGGGCGACGAACTACGCGATCGGCCTGTCGAGCGCGCGCATCATCGAGGCGATCCTGAACGACGAGCGCGCGGTCATGCCGGTCTCGCCGGTGCTGCGCGACTTCCACGGCGTCGACGGCGTGGCGCTGTCGGTGCCCTCCGTCGTGAGCGCGGCCGGTGCCGTGCCGATCCGTGAGACGCAGTTCGACCACCAGGAGCTCGAACTGTTCCACGCCTCCGCCGACGCACTGAAGCAGGTGGCAGACTCGCTGCGCGGCTGAGCTCTCACTCGGTCGCGGAGGGCGACCGCCGCCCGCGGGCGGAACCGTGCTCCCGTGAGGAGTCCGATGTCCGCCCGCGAGCCGTCGCGAGGAGACTGGCCATGACGGCTGCCCCCAGTGACAGGATCACGAACAGGAGCGGCCACACGTCCGACGGCTCGGTCACGAGACTCCGTGGCTCTCGGCGCGGGCGGTGGTGGCCCGAGCATGCGCCGTGATGGGGATCGGCGCGAGCACGATCGGGCCGTGTGCGCGCCGGCGCCACCAGAGGTAAGCGCCACCGATCGCGAGGCTGAGGCCGATCGTGATGAGCGCGCTCCACTGCAGCAGCGGCGAGTCGCCCTCGAGGTCGTAGATCTCGGGCCGCGGCCACACGAGGTTCACGATCATCGCGATCTGGAACGCGACGGCGACGGCGTTCACCACGACACCCCAGCGGTCGAGGGTGAACAACGGCTTGCCGTCCTCGTCGACGCCCGAGGGCAGACCTCCGCTACGGCGCTGACGGATGCGGGCGACCAGCAGCGGTGCGGTCACGCCGAGATACGCGATGTAGATCATCGCGATTCCGATGCTCGAGAGCGCCGTGAACAGCGCGGGCTGGCCGAAGTTCACGGCGAGCGCGATGGCGGCGCCCACCCCCACCACCACCGATGCCGTGATCGGCGTGCCGGTGCGCGGCGAGACCCGACCGATCGCGCGGTGGAACGGCAGGGCGCGCTCGCGCGACATCGAGAACATCATGCGCGCTCCGGCGGTCTGCACGGCGAGGGTGCACGCGAACACCGCGACCGCGACGGTGCACAGCATGAGGCGTCCGCCCGTGTCGCCGAGGACGGCGGTGATGACGTACGAGAGTCCGTAGGTCGCGAGGTTGCCGTCGGTGAGGCTGGGAGCGGCGAGCAGTGCGCCGACGATGAGCAGCGCGCCGCCGAGGCCCGAGAACACCAGCGCGCGCAGGATCGTCCGGGGCGTGGTGCGGCGCGGATTGTGGGTCTCTTCGGCCAGCTCGCTCGCCGAGTCGAAGCCGACCAGCACGTACGCGGCCATGAGCGACGACGCGAGCCACGCGAACAGGTACGGCCCGGTGCCGACGCGTCCCTCGGTGGTGAGGAGGATCGACGGGTCGCGCTGCGGCAGCAGGAACAGGATCGCGATGAGCACGATCGCGCCGATGATCTCGACGACGACACCGAACGACGTGATCCGCGCCATGAGCCGCACGCTGAGGATGTTCACCGTGGTGGTCGCGGTGAGCATGATGAGGCCGAGCACGATGGCGTTCGCTGCACCGGTCGGAGACGCGATCGATGGATCGGCGCCCGAGCCGCCGACGATCTGGAAGCCGTCCCAGATCGCCGGGAGCACCGCCTGCACGGCGATCGCCGCGACGGCGACGGTGATGATCTGGCCGATCACCATCGTCCAGCCCGCCATCCAGCCGAAGACGGTGCCGGCCAGGCGGCTGGACCAGTGGAAGATCGCACCCGAGATCGGCCACCGCGCCGAGAGCTGAGCGAAGTTGAGGGCGACCATCAGCTGACCGAGGAACACGGCGGGCCAGGTCCAGAAGAAGGCGGCCCCCCCGAGCCCGAAGCCGAGCGCGAAGAGCTGGAAGACGGTCGTGAGGATCGAGACGAACGAGAAGCCGGCAGCGAAAGACGAGAACGAGCCCACCCCGCGGTGGAGCTCCTGCGTGTAACCGTGGTCGGTGTCGGCACCGGAGTCGTGCAGCGAGGATCGGCGAGCGGTCAATGCCATGGCGGGCCCTTTCGGAGGTGGCGTGCTGATACGGCCGGACAGGCGATGGAGCCCGATACCTGTCAATCGATAGTTATCGTTTGCATCGAGTGTGAAGGCCCGCGATTCCACACCGATTGCCGCCCCGTTTCAGGCGTGTAACAGTGTTCCGGCCGCGGCCGGACGCGCGCCGCGGAGCCCTCGGAACGGGCTCAGCGACCGGTGGCGGCGGCGATCGCGGCGTCGTCGAGGCCGCACAGCCGCAGGCAGGCGTCGGCGATGCGGACGGCGTCGATCATCTCGCCGTCGCGACGCAGCGGGATCACGATCTCGACGAGATGGATGATCGCGGCGCCCAGTTCGGCGAGCGTCCAGGTGGCGCGAAGCGCGTCGGTCGCCGCATCCATCGCGAATGCGCCGTAGGCGTCACGCAGCTCGCGCCGCGACGCACGGAAGCCGTCGAAACGGTCGCGGTTCGCCTCGGGCAGCAGATAGAGCGTGCCGATGTTGTGCGGTGCGGCGGCCAGAGTCTCGACGTCGCGGACGGCCAGCGTGTGCAGCGCGGCAGCGGAGGCGAGCGACGGATCCTCGCGCAGCGTCTTCGCGAACTCGACGCTGGGACGCACGGTGCGCTCGAGCAGTTCGACGAGGATGTCGTCCTTGCCGGCGAAGTGATAGTAGAGGGACGCCTGACGGATGCCTATCCTCTCGGCGATCGCACGGGTCGTGGTGGCGGCGAACCCGTTCTCGACGAACAGCGCGGCGGCGGCATCGAGGATCTCGTCGCGAGGTGCCAGTTGGGTGGAGCCGGCGGTGGCCCGGGGCCGGCCCACGCGGGCTCGGGGCGTCGTGCTCATACCGGCATCCTCGCACGATCGCGCGAGGATGCCCGTCGAGCGGATCACGCCCTGGCGAGGTGGGCGCGCCAGCCGCCGAGTGCCGAGACATCGGTGGCACCCTCGAGCGCAGCGGGCGTGGCGAGGAAGCCGGCGACCCTCGTGCCGTCGTGGAGCAGCACCGAGCCGATCGCGAGCGGCGGGGGCACGGCATCCACCACCGCCGCGAATCCGGCCGCGGGAAGGTCCCACACCTCGCCCACGATCGACGTGCCGCCCGCGCCGATGTGCACGAGGCCGGGCTTCGCGGGCGTGGTGGCCAGCGCGTGGAACGCGTACTCGGCGGCGGTGGACGCTGCGCCGATCAGGCGGCCGCCGGCGGCGACGAGCTGACTGTTGAGCGGCTGGCCACTGAGGTGCGCGCCCACCACGAACAGGCGCCGCGGCGCCGCCGCGATGCGCTGCGCGATCTGCGCGAGCACGCGATCGGTGAATGCGGGTCCGGTCAGCATGATGCCGAACGGCAGGCCGTCGACGACGCCGGCGGGGACCGCGAGCGAGGCCATGTCGAGCAGGTTCGCGAAGTTCGTGAAGCGCCCCATGCGCGAGTTCGCGCCCACCGGATCAGCCGCGACCTCGGCGAGCGTCGGGTGCCAGGTCGTCGTCGGGGTGAGCAGCGCGACGCAGCCGTCGAGCGCCTCTGCCCCGCGCAGGCGCAGCGCGTCGAGCCGCTCGAAGTCGTCGAACAGCTCGTGCGCCGCCGGCGCCGCGCCGGCGAGGATGATGCCCGCGACCGTCTCGTCGAGGTCCGCGCCGATCAGCTCGCGGTGAGCCGCGATGTGCGCGCCGACGGCGCTGTACCGCTCGGCGACGAACGCGCCGTCGTACAGCAGCCGCGCCGCATCCAGCAGCGCCGAGATGTCGCGCTCGACGACCTCGAACCCCGCGGACCGCGCCACCTCTGTGGCGGCGACGAAGGCTTCACGCCAGCCGTCCGCGAGGCCCTCGAGCTGGGTCGGCAGCGGCACGGCGAGCCGTGCGCGCGCGGGCAGCGCCGCGTACGCAGCATCCGTCCTCGCCAGCGGATCCCGCCCGTCGACACCGGTCATCATCTCGACCGCCGACCTCGCGAGGTCGAGGTCGCGGGCGAACACCGTCACCACGTCCTGCGTGCGGCACGCGGGCACGACGCCGGTCGTGGGCACCAGCCCCTTGGTCGGCTTGACGCCGACGATGCCGTTGAGCGCCGCCGGGACGCGGCCCGAGCCGGCGGTGTCGGTGCCGAGCGCGAGGTCGACGATGCCGAGGGCTACCGCGACGCCCGAGCCCGACGACGAGCCGCCGGAGATGCGCGTCGGATCCCATGCGTTGCGCACGGCTCCGAACGGTGAGCGCGTGCCGACGAGTCCCGTCGCGAACTGGTCCAGGTTCGCCTTGCCGACCACGATCGCACCCGCGGCGCGGAGGCGGGCGACCGCGGTCGCGTCGACGACGGGTTCGTATGCGAAGGATGCCGCTCCCGCCGTCGTCTGGAGTCCGGCGACGTCGATGTTGTCCTTGACCGCGACGGTGAGGCCGGCCAGCGGCAGGTCGTCACCGGCCGCGACGCGCGCGTCGACGTCGGCGGCTTCCGCGACCAGATCGGCCGCGGGCCGCAGCGAGATCCAGATCTCGGGTCGGTCGACCTCGGCGATCCGGGCGAGGGAGCGCTCGACGGCGGCGCGGGCGGTCGGCTGGCGGCGGGTCATGCGTGTGCTCCGATCGCGGCGAGGATCTGACCCGGGACGACCTGCTCTCCGGGTGAGGCGTACAGCTCGAGCACTCGGCCCGCGCGCGGAGCGACGACCTTGGACTCCATCTTCATGGCCTCGACCGACAGGATCGGATCGCCCGCGGCGACCGCACTGCCGACGTCGACCGACAGCTGCCACACCGTCGAGGCGAACGGCGCGTACACCGGCTCGGCACCGTCGGGGATCGTGATCTCGGCGGGAGCCGGCGGTGCGGGCGGCTCGTCCGAGCGCTCGAACTCGCCCGCGAGGCGCCAGCGCTCCCGCTCCTCGGCGAACGCCGCGCTCTGGCGATCGCGGAACTGCGAGATCGAGGCGGCGTTGTCGTCGAGGAACCGCGAGTACTCGGCGATCGAGAAGCTGCCGTCGACGGTCTCGTACTCGCCGCGGCCGGCGTCGGTCTCGGCGCGCAGCTCGAGCAGCTCCTCGGCCGAGACCGGGTACCACTCGATGCGGTCGAAGAAGCGCAGCGCCCACGGGTTCTCCTGGAACAGCCCGCCGCGGCGGAAGCGGTTCCAGATCTGCACGGTGCGGCCGACGAACTGGTAGCCGCCCGGGCCCTCCATGCCGTAGATGCACATGTACGCGCCGCCGATGCCGACGGAGTTCTCGGCGGTCCAGGTGCGGGCGGGGTTGTACTTGGTCGTGACGAGCCGGTGGCGCGGGTCGAGGGGGGTCGCCACCGGGGCGCCGAGGTACACGTCGCCGAGTCCCAGCACGAGATAGCTCGCGTCGAACACGGTGCGGAACACGTCGTCGACCGAGTCGAGGCCGTTGATGCGGCGGATGAACTCGATGTTCCACGGGGTCCACGGGGCGTCGTTGCGGACGCCGTTCATGTACCGCTCGATCGCCAGCCGCGTCGCGGGATCGTCCCAGCTGAGTGGCAGGCGCACCGTGCGCGAGGGCACGACGAGCTCGCTCGTGGGCGGCACCTCGGCCTCCAGCTCCTGCAGGAGCGCCGCCATCTTGGACGCGGGCAGGACGTCCGGGTCGGTGTGGACCTGGAGGGAACGGATGCCGGGGGTGACGTCGACGATGCCCTTCGGGGCGTGCGCGGCCAGCGTCTCCTGCAGAGCGTGGATGCGCATGCGCAGCGCGAGGTCGAGCTGCATCGGGCCGTACTCCACGAGCACGTTGGAGTCGCCGTCGCGGCGATAGGTGACGCTCGGACCCGTCTCGGTCTCCGCGCGGCGCGCGTATACGCCGTCATCGCCGTCGCCGCCCGCAGTGAGGAGCGTCGGGGCGGCGCGCCGCGTGATGAGCGACGGCGCCTCGGCCTCGAGGACCGGCACGAACCGCACGCGGTCGCCGGGGCGCAGCTGTCCCACCTTCCAGAGCTCGCCGCTCGCCACCACGGCCGGGCACACGAATCCGCCCAGCGACGGGCCGTCGGGCCCGAGGATGATCGGGGTGTCACCGGTGAAGTCGATCGCGCCCACGGCATACGGGGTGTCGTGGATGTTCGACGGATGCAGCCCCGCCTCTCCCCCGTCGGGCCGGGCCCAGCGCGGCTTCGGCCCGATGAGCCGCACGCCGGTGCGCGCCGAGTTCAGGTGCACCTCGTAGTCGGTGGCGTAGAACGCATCGAGGTCGTCGCGGGTGAAGAACTCGGGCGCGGCGTGCGGACCCTCGGTCACACCGATGGTCCACGCGTCGGTGAGCGCCGGGCGGCGGTCGGCCGGGGTCTCGTCGCCGAGCTCGGCGTCGACCACCGGCGCCTCGACGCCGCCCAGGCGCAGCACGTCGCCGGCCAGGAGCGCCCGGCCGCCGTGGCCACCGAAGCCGCCGAGCGTGAAGGTCGACGCGCTGCCGAGGTAGGCCGGCACGTCGAGACCGCCGCGCAGGGCGACGTAGGTCCGAAGCCCCGGGCCGCTCGCGGGCCCGATCGCCAGCGTCGCACCGGCAGGCACACGCACCGGCTCCCACAGCGGCACGCGCTCGCCGTCCACCGTGACCGCGGCGGGAGCGCCGGTGACGGCGACGACCGCGGCGTGCGAGAACCGCAGGGTCGGCCCGGTGAGCGTGATCTCGAGCGCGGGTGCGCCTTCGGGGTTGCCGACGGCGAGGTTCGCCTCGGAGAACGACACGCGGTCGAACGGGCCGCTCGGCGGAACGCCGATCTGCCAGTACCCGACGCGACCGGGAAGGTCCTGCACGGTGGTCATCGCACCGGGCGCGATGACGTCGATGCGCGGATCGGGATCCTCGGTGACGTCGAGGGTGGAGGTGCTGTGGGTCGCGTCGACGAGCGCGGGTGTCTCGGCGAGCGCGCGCAGCATCCCGAGGTTCGTGACGATGCCGTCGACGCGGCTGGCGTCGAGCGCATGGCCGAGCAGCTCGAGCGCCGCGGGCCGGTCGCCGGCGTGCGCGATCACCTTCGCGAGCATGGGGTCGTACGACGCCGTGACCTCGGTGCCGTCCTCGACCCAGCCGTCGATCCGCACCCCGGCGATCGCCTCCGCACCCTGGCCGGGGAACGCGGCACGCGTCACGAGACCCGTCGAGGGCAGCGAGCTCTTGCCCGGGTCCTCGGCGTACACGCGCGCTTCGACGGCGACTCCCCGCGGCATCCATTCCCGCGTGAACACGTCTTCGGCAAGCCCCGATGCACCGTCGCGGGCGAGGGTGAGCATCATCGCGACCAGGTCGACCCCGAACACCTCCTCGGTGACGGGATGCTCGACCTGCAGGCGCGTGTTCACCTCGAGGAACGACGCCTCCTCACGCACCGGGTCGTACACGAACTCGACGGTGCCGGCACTCCGATAGGAGACGGATGCTGCGAGCTCACGCGCCGATCGGTGCAGCAGGTCGCGCACGTGGGCGGGCAGGGCGGGCGCGGGCGCCTCTTCGATGACCTTCTGGTTGCGGCGCTGGAGCGAGCAGTCGCGGTCGCCGAACACCGCGACGCGGCCCTCGCCGTCGCCGAACAGCTGCACCTCGACGTGACGGGCGGGGCGCACGAAGCGCTCGAGGAAGATGCCCGTAGACCCGAAGTTCGCCGCGGCGAGCGCCGCGACCCGGGCGAAGGCGTCGCGCACCTCGGTGGCGCTGAAGCACGCCTGCATGCCGATGCCACCACCACCGCCGGTGGCCTTCACCATGACGGGGTAGCCGATCGCGTCGGCGGCCGCGACGGCCTCGTCGGCGTCGGCGAGCAGGCCCGTGCCGTGGAGCATGGGCACCCCCGCGCGCTGCGCGAGCTCACGGGCCGTGTGCTTCTCGCCGAACGCGGCGATGTGGTCTGCCGAAGGCCCGACGAACCCGATGCCCGCCCCCTCGACGGCCGCCGCGAACGCGAGGTTCTCGGACAGGAACCCGTAGCCGGGGTGGATGAGCCCGGCGCCGGCGTTGAGCGCCGCCTCGAGCACGGCGTCGGCGCGGAGGTACGACTCCTTGGGCGCGGCCGGGCCGAGGCGCACCGCCTCGTCGGCCTCGCGCACGTGCGGCGCGGCGCGATCGGCGTCGGAGTACACGGCGACGGTGCGCATGCCGAGGTCGCGGGCCGAGCGGATGACGCGCCGCGCGATCTCGCCGCGGTTGGCGATCAGGACGGTGTCGCGCGAGAGAGCGGTCATCGGGAGGCCTCCTCGGTGCCGGCCGCCTCGCGCGGCTCGACCGTGATCACGCGCAGCGGCGTGGGGTTGAAGTCGTTGCAGGGGTTGTTCATCTGCGGGCAGTTCGACACGATCACGAGAACGTCGCGCTCGGCGCGCAGCGCAACGCGTTTGCCGGGGGCGCTCATGCCGTCGACGATGCCGAGGCTGCCGTCGGCCTCGACGGGGACGTTCATGAACCAGTTGATGTTCGAGACGAGGTCGCGCGCGCCGAGCCCGTGCACCGCCGCCTCGGTGAGGAAGTTCTCGCGGCACGCGTGCTGGAACGCGACGTGGTGCCCGTAGCGCAGCGTGTTGGACTCCTTGGAGCACGCTCCCCCGATGGTGTCCTGACGGTCGATCTCGTTCACCACGACGGTCATGAGCGGCAGCGACTCGTTCGAGAGCAGCACCGACCCCTCGCGCAGGTAGGCGTTGCCCTGCGCGACGAGGGTGTCGGGCGCGCTGTAGCGGTGCGCCGTGTCGTGGGCGTCGTACACGAGGAAGTCCGCTGACTGGTTGCCGCCGACGTCGACGATGGTGAGCACATTGCCGGCGGCGACGACGGCCGACCACGACGCGTTGGACACGATGCGCTCGTCCGCGACGACGCGGCCGGGGACGGCACTCGAACTCCAGTCCAGCAGCGAGTCGGGAGCGGCGACGGCGCCGACGGGCACCGCGCTTTCGAAGGGGGTTGCGACGAGGGTCATGCGCGGGCCTCCGCGTAGTCGAGGGTGTTCAGGTAGGCACGGCGCGACTCGGGCGAGGCGTCGAATCGCGGGCTGCCGGGCAGCGTCGGCGAGCCGCGCCACGCGTGCACGCGCAGCGGGCCGCTGCGGTAGCCGGGCGCCGGATCGGCGGGATGCATGACGTTCGCTATGAGCACGATGAGCGGCAGTTCGGCCACGAGCGTGACCGAGGTGCCGGGTCCGGCTGACCCGAGCCACTCGATCGCACCGTCCGGTCCGACCCTCACGCCCTGGAAGAACGAGATGCTCGGCGGCAGGTCGCGCGGGGCGAGGCCGTGCTTCGCGGCCGCCTTGAGGAACAGCGCACGGCCTGACGGCGCCGGGCCCTCCGGACGTGCATCGCCGAACCGCGCCAGGTTCGCAGCATCCGTCGACGTTCCGAACAGTGCGTCATGCCGCCCCGAGGTGTCGGCGACGATCGTGGCGAGCGCACGGCCGTCGCCTGAGAGCAGGGGATGCCCCGCCCCGAGGTAGGCCTGCCACGGGATCTTGACGGTGTCGGCGACGTTCAGGCGTTCCCACGGCTCGTCGGCATTGAACAGCAGCACGTGCGCGTTGGCGTCGCCGGCCGGGTCGTCAAGACGCAGGTGGGTGCCCCGGGCGATCACGCGGTGGGTGTAGCCGCCAGGTGCGACCGTCTCGGCCCACGTGAGCGTGGCCGGGTCGACGCCGGCGGGGACATAGGGAGAGGAGGATGCCGGCAGGTAGGGCATGAAGTCGCTGGTCAGGCCGGTCTGCGCGCGGGCATCGGCGCGGGCGTTGCCGACGGTGTCGGTGACGTGGAGTGTGGTCATTCCCGGGGCTCCTACCTATATCTGTCGAACGACAGGTATTCGAAGTATGGGGCGGCCCGGTGTCGGCGCGATTGTGCCCTCGTTTCGCCCGTGTAACGGATCCGGGCGACGGATGCTGCGACAGCTCGCTTTCGTCCCGCGCGGCTCAGCGGGGCTCGCCGGCGATGTCGCGGGGCGGACGTAGGCTCATCGCATGCCCGCCGCCCGACGCCCGACGCAGACCGCCCCCTATCGGTGCACCGAGTGCGGCTGGACCACGCTCAAGTGGGTCGGGCGCTGTGGCGAGTGCCAGCAGTGGGGCACCGTGGTCGAGGCCGCCGAACAGACCGGCATCCTCCGGTCGGTCACGCCGGTGTCTCCCGGGACGGGGCGCGCGGCGCAGCCGATCACCCGCATCGACACCTCCGACGCCCCGCGGCGCACCACCGGCGTGGGCGAGTTCGACCGCGTGCTCGGCGGCGGGCTCGTGCCCGGGGCCGCCATCCTCCTCTCGGGCGAACCGGGCGTCGGCAAGTCGACGCTGCTGCTCGAGGTCGCCGCACGGTCGGCGCAGGCCGGGCGCCGCGTGCTCTACGCGAGCGCCGAGGAATCGACGGCACAGGTGCGGCTGCGCGCCGAACGCACCGGCGCTCTCCACGACGAGCTGTACCTCGCGAGCGAGACCGACCTGGCGACGATCCTCGGCCACGTCGACGACGTGACGCCCGACCTCCTCATCGTCGACTCGGTGCAGACGGTGTCGTCGGCACTGTCCGAGGGCATGGCCGGGCATCCGTCGCAGGTGCGCGAGGTCGCCGCGACGCTCATCCGCGTCGCGAAGGACCGCGGGCTGCCGACGATCATCGTGGGTCACGTGACAAAAGACGGCTCGATCGCGGGGCCTCGCATCCTCGAGCACCTGGTCGACGTGGTCTGCCAGTTCGAGGGCGACCGGCAGACGTCGCTGCGGTTCGTGCGCGCGCTCAAGAACCGCTTCGGCCCCACGGACGAGGTCGGATGCTTCGACATGACCGGCGCCGGCATCGCCGAGGTGCCCGACCCCAGCGCGCTGTTCCTCGGGCACGGCAGCACCGAGCCCGGCACGTGCGTGTCGATCGCGCTCGAGGGCCGCCGCGCGCTGCCGGTCGAGGTGCAGGCGCTCACCATCGACAGCAAGTCGGGCAACCCGCGGCGCATCGTGAACGGCGTCGATGCCGCGCGCGTCGCGACCGTGCTCGCGGTGCTCGAGAAGCGGATGCGGATCAAGACCTCCGACCAGGACGTCTACGTCTCGACGGTCGGCGGTGTGAGATTCGCCGAACCGGCGGCCGACCTCGCCATCGCGCTCGCGGTCGCCAGCGCGGTCGAGGGCTGGACGATCCCGCGGCATATCGCCGTCGTCGGCGAGCTGAGTCTGGCGGGCGAGGTGCGTCCCGTCACCCAGGCCGCACAGCGGCGCAGCGAAGGAGCCCGCCTCGGCTATCGGGACGTGATCGACCACCGCTCGGGGTCGCTGGGCGGCGCCGTCAGCGACGTGCGGGCGCGCTCGAAGGGCCGCCCCGGCGAGGACATCCCCGAGGTCTGAGCAGCGGCGACGCGCTCAGCGACCGCGAGGCCGCCGGCGACGCTCCGGGTCGGCGAATCCCAGCACGATGGGGATCACGAGTCCAGCCGCGCACACGATTCCGACCAGCAGGAATTCCACCCGGCGAGTCTGCCCCGTGGTCCCGCGTCGCGCAAACCCTTCGCCCGGAGTGTCGCCGGGTCGAGGCATCCGTCCGGCGCCCCCTCTTGCCAGATCAGGAGACCTGGCGGAGACAGGAACTTTCGCGCCCGATCGTCCGGTTCTCGCCGGATCTCCTGATCTGGTCGACACGAACGTGGCCCGGGAGGCGGGACGCCGGAGTCAGGCGTCGAGTGCGGCGATGAGGTCGGTGGGCGACGCCTGCAGAGGGTGTGGTCCGGCGATGTCGAAGAAGACGGTGGTGATCTCGTCCTCGTGCGCGCCGAGGAAGGCGCGCAGCCAACTCGGCGATTGCAGCGCGACTCCCGGCGGCAGCGTCTCGGGCTTGTGTGCGGCGTCGCTGAACAGCAGCAGCGCGACGTCGCCGGTCTTCGCGTCGCGGTACGTCCAGACCTCGCCGACATCGAGTGGGTTGTCGCGGTGTCCGGGACGCATCAGCGGGACGACGGTGGGCCCGTGGCGCAGCGCGAAGGCGACCGCGGCCATGTCCTGCGTCTGGAGCGCGTCGCCGAGCTGCGTGTTGCGGAACTCGAGCGGTTCCTTCGCCTTGTTCGCGCGCTTCTTGCCTGCCACCCGTCCAGCGTAATCGCCCGCTCGCCGCCGCTCTCCCCGGACCGGGAGCGGCTCAGGCGAGGAAGCCGCGCAGCAGAGCCTCGGAACCGGCCAGGTGTTCGAGGATCGCGGCTTCCGCAGCATCCGGTCGCCCCGCGAGGATCGCGGTCACGATGCGCTCGTGCTGCACGTTGGAGTGCTCGATGTTGCGCGGCAGCAGCGGGAAGGTGTCGAGCCACTCGTTCACGCGCGCGCGGTTCTCGGCGGCGAGCGCGACGAGCGACGGGATGGCGGCGAGCTCGGCGATCGTCAGGTGGAGCAGGGTGTCGAGCCGGCGATAGTCGGATTCGGATGCCTCGGCCACGACCTCGTACCGCGCCCAGAGCTCGTCGCGGGCGGCGGCGTCGAGCGTGCGTCCGGCTGCCGCACGCGCCGCGCCCGCCTCGAGCACGCGGCGAAGCCCGAGGACGTCCTCGAGCTCGGCGGTCGTGACGTCGCGGGGGTGTGGCGGCTGCGGCAGCGGGTCGGCGACGAACGTGCCGCCGTAGCGGCCCCGGCGACGCACGAGGTAGCCGGTGTCCGCGAGCTCGCGGATCGCCTCGCGCACGGTGTCGCGACTCACCGCGTAGAGCACGGCGAGCTCCCGCTCGGATGGGAGCGACTCCCCCGGCGCGACGACACCGAGCCGGATCGTCTGCACCAGCCGCGCGACGGTGTCCTCGAGCGCGTTGCCCTCGCGCACCGGCCGGTAGACGGCCTTGCGCACCTCCTGCAGCGGGGCATCGGTCATGGCGAGACCTTACAGGGGCGTGACGTAGGCGTTGGTGATGCCGCCGTCCACCACGAACGTGCTCGCGGTAACGAACGACGCGTCGTCCGACGCGAGGAAGGCGACCGCAGCCGCGAGCTCTTCGGGTTCGGCGAAGCGGCCCATCGGGACGTGTACGAGCCGGCGCTGCGCGCGCTCGGGGTCCTTCGCGAAGAGCTCCTGCAGCAGCGGGGTGTTCACCGGCCCCGGGCACAGCGCGTTCACGCGCACGCCCTGGCGCGCGAACTGCACGCCGAGCTCGCGGGTCATGGCGAGGACGCCCCCTTTGGACGCGGTGTACGAGATCTGCGACGTCGCCGACCCGAGCAGCGCCACGAACGAGGCGGTGTTGATGATCGATCCCTTGCCCGCCGGCACCATGTGCCGCAGCGCCGCTCGCGAGCACAGGTACACGCTCTTGAGGTTGACGTCCTGCACGCGATCCCACGCCGGCAGCTCGGTCGTCTCGATCGAGTCGTCATCGGCGGGAGAGATGCCGGCGTTGTTGAAGGCGATGTCGAGGCGCCCGAGGTCCCCCGCGACCGAGTCGAACAGCATGTTGACGGATGCCTCGTCCGCGACGTCCACGAGCCGGAACAGGCCGTCCACCTCGGCGGCGGCACGCTCGCCCGTCGCGGGGTCGAGGTCGGCGATCACGACGCGTGCGCCCTCGGCGGCGAACCGCCGTGCGGTCGCGAGGCCGATGCCGGATGCCCCGCCCGTGATGACGGCCACCCGGTCCTTGAGCCGCTGGGTCAGATCCATGCTGTTCCCTTCCATTTCTGCCGTGCGCAATCCGGACTTTGCAGGATTCCGCGCCCCGGAGGCCGCGAAGTCCGGACATCGCAACGGTGGTGGATGCCGATCACGAGGCGTCCGTCGCGAAGAAGACGTTCTTGGTCTCGGTGAAGTGCTCGGCGGCGTCGGGGCCGAGCTCGCGGCCGAGCCCCGACGCCTTCATGCCGCCGAACGGGGTCCAGTACCGCACGGAGGAGTGCGAGTTGACCGACAGCACGCCGCTCTTCACGCCCCGCGAGACGCGCACGGCACGGCCGAGGTTCTCCGTCCAGATCGAGCCGGCGAGACCGTAGATCGTGTCGTTCGCGAGACGGATCGCTCCGGCCTCGTCCTCGAACGGCAGCACCGCGACGACGGGTCCGAAGACCTCCTCGCGCGCGATGCGGTCGGCGGGGTCCGCCAGCACCACCGTGGGCGCGAACCAGAAGCCGTCACCGGACGGCGCCGACCCGCGGAACGCGACGTCCGCACCATCGAGGAACCCTTCGACGGTGAAGCGATGCGAGGCCGAGATCAGCGGGCCCATCTCTGTCGCCTCGTCCGCGGGGTCGCCGACTCGCCAGGCCCGCACCGCGGGCTCGAGCAGCTCGAGGAACCTGTCGTACACCGATCGCTCGACCAGGATGCGGCTGCGGGCGCAGCAGTCCTGCCCGGCATTGTCGAACACCGCACCCGGTGCCGATGCCGCGGCCTTCTCGAGGTCGGCGTCGGCGAACACGATGTTGGCGCTCTTGCCGCCGAGCTCCAGGGTGACGGGCTTGAGCTCGCGCGCACAGCCGGCCGCGACATCCGTCCCCACCGACGTCGATCCGGTGAAGACGACCTTGCGCACGTCCGGGTGGGACACGAACCGCTGCCCGACCACGGAGCCAGACCCCGTCACCACTTCGAAGAGCCCCTCGGGCAATCCGGCGAGAAGCGCGAGCTCCCCCAGCCGGATCGCCGTGAGCGGCGTCAGCTCGGCGGGCTTCAGCACCACGGCGTTGCCCGCGGCGAGCGCCGGAGCGAACCCCCACGATGCGATCGTCATCGGGAAATTCCACGGCACGATGATCCCGACGACGCCGTAGGGCTCGTGGAACGTCACGTCGAGCCCGCCCGCGACCGGGATCTGCTGTCCCGACAGACGCTCGGGCGCGCCGGCGTAGAAGTTCAGCACCTGCGCGACGTGCGACGCCTCCCAGCGCGCCGAGCCGATCGGGTGACCCGAGTTCAGCACCTCCAGCTGCGCCAGCTCCTCCCCGTGCGCCTCGACGACGCGCGCGAACGACCGCAGCGCGTCGGCGCGCGCGACCGGCGGCAGCGAGGCCCACGAACGCTGCGCGACGACGGCGCGCGAGATCGCAGCATCCGTCTCGCCCGCACTCGCGCGGGCGACCTCACGGATCGGCAGCGCGGTCGCCGGGTTGATGACGGTGAACACGCTCATGCGGTCGGCACTCCTCGTGATGCATAGACGGATGCCTCGGCCACAAGACCTGCGAACAGCCGGCGGTCCTCCTGGTTCTGCTCGGGGTGCCACTGCACGCCGAGCACATAGCCCTCGCCGTCGGACTCGAACGCCTGCACGAGCCCGTCGGTGTGGGCGGTCGCGACCAGTCCGGCGCCGAGACGGTCGATGCCCTGGTGGTGGTAGCTGTGCACCTCGAGCTCACCGGGACCGACGAGCTCCGCCAGGCGCGACCCCTCGTCGACGATGACGTCGTTCGTCGCGAAGACGCCGCCGCCGACGCGGAACCGCTCGGTGCCGAGCGCCTCGGGCAGATGCTGATGCAGCGTGCCGCCGCGTGCCACGTTCACGAGCTGGAGGCCGCGGCAGATCGCGAGCACCGGGAGCCGACGCTGTTCCGCGCCGCGGAACAGCGCGAGCTCCCACGCGTCGCGGTCCGGGCGCGGCTCGTCGGTGAGCGGATGCCGCTGTGCCCCGTAGAGTTCCGGCTGCACGTCGCGCCCGCCGGTGAGGATCAGTCCGTCGAGTCCATCGAGCACCGCTTCGGCGGCGATCTCGGGGTCCGGCTGCGGCGGCAGCAGCACGGCCACGCCGCCGGACGCCGTCACCGAGTCGAAGTAGACCTGCGGGAGGAACGCCGCACGCACGTCCCATACGCCTTGCTTGGCCTGCTCGAGGTAGGTCGTCAGGCCGATCAGGGGCTTCCTAAAGGCGTTCGAAGCCACGGACCCTCTCCCAGTCGGTCACGGCGGCGTCGTAGGCCTCGACCTCGATGCGCGCCTGGTTCAGGTAGTGGTCGACCATGTCGTCGCCGAACGCCGCACGGGCGATGGCCGACTCGTCGAACAGCTGCGCCGCTTCGCGCAACGTGGTCGGCAGGTGGTCGACGCCGGCCGTGTAGGCATTGCCCTCCAGCCGGTCGGGCAGCGGCAGCTCGTGTTCGATGCCGTGCAGGCCGCCCGCGATGATGGCGGCGATGCCCAAGTACGGGTTGACGTCGCCGCCCGGCACCCGGTTCTCGACCCTGAGCGAGGAACCGTGGCCGACCACGCGCAGCGCGCACGTGCGGTTGTCGACGCCCCACGCGACGCCGGTCGGGGCGAACGAGCCCTTCGCGAATCGCTTGTACGAGTTGATGTTGGGCGCGTAGAGCAGCGTGAACTCGCGGAGCGTCGCCAGGACGCCGGCGATCCAGTGGTCCATGAGCGGGCTGAAGCCGTGCGCGCCGTCGCCGGCCATGACGGGGTCGCCCGCCGCCGAGCGCACCGAGAGGTGGATGTGGCAGCTGTTGCCCTCGCGCTCGTTGAACTTGGCCATGAACGTGATCGACTTGCCGTGATGCCCGGCGATCGCCTTCGCGCCGTTCTTGTAGATCGCGTGCTGGTCGGCGGTCTGCTGCACCTCGGCGAACCGGAACGCGATCTCCTGCTGGCCCAGGTTGCACTCGCCCTTGACGCCCTCGGTGTAGAGGCCGGCCCCGTCCATCGACAGCCGGATGTCGCGCAGCAGCGGCTCGAGGCGGCCCGAGGCGAGCAGGTCGTAGTCGACGTTGTAGTCGGTGGACGGAGTGAGGTCGCGGTAGCCCTTGGCCCAGGCCTCCCGATACGTGTCGTCGAAGACGATGAACTCGAGCTCCGTCCCGGAGAAGGCAACGAGACCTCGGCCGGCGAGCCGCTCGCGCTGGCGGTTCAGGATGTCGCGCGGCGACTGCACCACGGGGTCGCCGCTCTCCCACGTGAGGTCGGCCATCACGAGTGCCGATCCGGGAAGCCACGGGATGCGCCGGAGTGTGGAGACGTCGGGCCGCAGCATCATGTCGCCGTAGCCGGTCTCCCAGCTCGACATCGCGTAGCCGTCGACGGTGTTCATGTCGACGTCGACCGAGAGCAGGTAGTTGCACGCCTCCGCGCCGTGCGGCAGCACCTCTTCCTGGAAGAGCCGCGCCGACACCCGCTTGCCGACGAGCCGGCCCTGCGCGTCGGCGAACGCGACGATGACGGTGTCGATGTCACCCGCGGCGATCCCGGCGTCGAGATCGGAGACGCTGAGTGGGGCCTTGGCCGTCATGAGTCCTCCATTGGTGGGCAGCGCGTCCTTTTCGCCCCTCCAATGCCACCGTATCGGGCCACGCGCGGGACGAAGTTGCTTCTAAAGGTAGACACGAAGTACCTTTCGCGCCATTCTCTTGCCCAGAGGCGATACATCCGCAGAATCGCGCGCGCTTTCCCGAGAGCGAGGAGCCCGTCATGTCAGATTCCCGATCCGTCGGCGGCGTCACCTACACGCAGGCCGGCAGCGAGTACTTCCAGAAACGCCAACTCACCCGGGCCGCCGGATTCTGGGGCCTGTGGGGCCTCGGTGTCGCGGCTGTCGTCTCGGGCGACTTCTCGGGCTGGAACTTCGGCCTCGGAGCCGCCGGCTGGGGCGGGCTGCTGATCGCGACGCTGATCATCATCGTCATGTACTTCGGCATGCTCTTCTCGATCGGGGAGATGTCGGCGGCGCTGCCCCACACCGGCGGCGCCTATTCGTTCGCGCGATCGGCGATGGGCCCCTGGGGCGGATTCATCACGGGGTTCGCCGAGACCATCGAGTACGTCTTCACCACGGGCGTCATCGTGCTCTTCTCCGCCGACTACCTGAACGGGATCTTCTCGATCCTCACCGGCGGGGCGTTCGACCTCAAGGAGGCGGGACTCCAGTGGGTCTGGTGGATCGTCCTCTACGCAGTGTTCATCGCCCTCAACACCGCGGGAGCCGCGATCTCCTTCCGTTTCGCCGTCGTCGTGTCGATCCTGACCATCGGCATCCTCGTGCTCTTCGGCGTGCTCGCGTTCGCAAACGGCGCGGTGGACTTCTCCCGGGTGTGGGACATCGCGCCCGACGAGTCCGTTGCCGGGTCGTCGGAGTTCCTGCCGTTCGGCGGTATGGGCATCCTGTTCGCCCTGCCGTTCGCGATGTGGTTCTTCCTCGGGATCGAAGAGCTCCCCCTCGCAGCGGAAGAGGCGCACAACCCTCAGAAGGACATCCCCCGTGCCGGTATCTGGGGCCTGCTGACCCTCATCTTCACCGGCGCCATCGTGCTGTTCCTGAACCCCGCGGTCACCGGCTCGGCCGCGATCGCGGCCAGCGGTGAGCCGCTGCTCGACGGCTTCCGAGCGTTCCTCCCGCCCCAGCTCGCCGCGGTGCTCGCCCTGTTCGCCCTGATCGGCCTCCTCGCTTCGCTGCAGGGCATCATGTTCGCGTACGGACGCAACATGTACTCCCTGTCGCGCGCGGGCTACTACCCCAAGTTCCTGTCGCTCACAGGCAAGCGCCAGACGCCATGGGTGGCTCTCCTGACAGGCGCGATCATCGGCTTCGTCGTGCTGGTCGGGGTCGACCTCATCACCAAGGCCAACGAAGACATCGGCGCCGTCTCGAACGCGATCGTGCTCAACATCGCGGTGTGGGGCGCCGTCATCTCGTACCTGCTGCAGATGGTGTCGTACATCGTGCTCAAGGTGAAGCTGCCCGACGTCGCGCGCCCGTACCGCAGCCCGGTCGGCATCACGGGCGCCGCCATCGCGGGCGTCATCGCACTCGCGACGTTCATCGGCCAGTTCATCAACCCCGGATACACGGCCGCGATCATCGCGATCGGAGTGCTCTACGTCATCGGCCTCGTCATCTTCGCCCTCGTCGGCCGCCACCGCCTCGTGCTCTCTCCTGAGGAGGAGTACGCGCTGTCGGGCGGCCGGCACCGCGATCCGCAGGCGGAGGGCTACGACGCGATGGAGAAAGAGGTCTTCGACAACAAGCCCTAGGTGTTCGGCCAAGACACCTGTGCAGGGGAAGAGGAGCGGGGCGTGGCCGCCTGGGGCGGCCCCGCCCCGATTCACGCGCACTGAAACGACTCAATCGACCGGTGCACGCTCGCGCTCGACACGCCGGATGCCGTGTCCCCCAAAAGGTGGACAAACCCGGCCGTGATGGTTATCGTTGATCCGCCGTCGACGGCTGGGAGACCGAGTCGGTGCACTGGGGAGCTGGGATCTTCTGGGGAATCTGGGGCCACTGAACTTCCGCAGCAAAGCGGTCCCTCGGATGCCATTGCAGGGCGTCCGAGGGACCGCGATTCCGTTTCCGCGCCGACCGCTGGGACAGTCGACCCGGCACTGGGGAGGCCGGGGATCGGTGCTGGGGACACCTTTGCGCTGATTCTGCAACGGAATCGCGTTCACTCTAGCCGGTCGGCCCGCGACGGGCCCACGCCCCGCCGACACCAGCATGCGCGACGTGACGCGCCCCGTCGCCGGCGACGCAGCGTGTGGCTACGACGTGCGGCCGACTGCCGCAATCCGCCGTCGCGACGAACACCCGGCGAAGCCCGAAGGCCAGCAATAGCATCGGCGGTCTGCGCGACAACGACGACGCCAGACGAAGACTCCCCAGTCCATTCGAGCTCCCCAGCTCCACGAAGCATTTCGAATCTCCGCGTTCGTCCGTGATCCTACTCCGATCGTGGCCCGCGCGCGGCGGCGCCCTCGCCCGACCGCCCTGATCCGCGTCCGCCGGAAGCTCCGCGCGCCCATCATGCGGAGATGGCTGACGTTGCGCGCGTCTGCGACTGATGGCGAGAGCAACCGGGTCGTGAACGCAACCGCAAGATTCGCGCAAGAAATCTCCGGTTCGGTGTCCCCCATTTGGGGGACAAGGTACCTTGAACGTGGCGTCGTCGTGAGGCGCTGGGGAGGCTGTGGGAGCCTCGCCTCACGACATGCCGACTGGGGAAACTGGGGAACGGCCGAGTATGCGCGGGCGCTTTCCGAGCAGCCCCCCTCGAGCCCGTCGCCTGCCAGCTACCGAAGCCCGAGGGGGGCCGGGCCATCAACGGCGCGTGCGTTTCCTGCTGGGGACAGGGGAACGCACCGCCCTACTGCGCCCCTCTGGGGATGGGCCGGGCGTGCTGTCGAAGCCACTAGCCACGATGACACACGCGGCACCGGCTGCGCATTTGTTCCAAGCAATGAACGCAAACGTCGGGCGCGCGTTCACGCGTTGCGCAGCGGTATCCGGCGCCGTCGTCGCTTCCCGCGATCGTCTCAGTAGAGCAGGAACTGCTTCGGCTCGGTCGAGGGGATGCCGCCGATCTCGACCGACAGGTGGTACGAGGCGCCGCCGCCGGGAGCCATCGGGCGGTTGCCGTCGGCGCAGGTGCCGACCGCGGAGCGCGTGCGATCCCACGAGAGGGCCGTTGCGCTCGACACCGTCTGCCCGGCGGCGATCAGCACGATCATGTCGCTGGGCTCGCTCTGGCAGTCGGTCGAGCGCCACCAGATGTCGTCGCCGCTGGTCACCGTGAACGACTGGGCGCTCGTGCCGACGTTCATCGTGCAGTCGGGACCGTTGTTGGTGAGGGAGATGGTGAACTGCGGCTGCTGGTCGCCCGCGTAGGTGTCGGCGCTGGTGACCGGCTCGACCGTGATCTCGCTCGCGACACACGGCTGTGCGGTGGGGGTGGCCCCGGGCGTCGGGGTCTGCCCTTCGACGACAGCCCCCTCGACGGCGCCGGTGTCGGTTCCTCCGGTCGTCGCCTGCGACGACGGCACGGGAAGCGACTCGGCCGTGTTCTTCGCCGGGGGCTTGTCCTCGGATGATGTGGTCGCCGCCCCCGCCCACGGCTGGGCGATGAGCAGCCAGACGACCGCCGCGATGACCAGCAGCCCCACGATCAGCACAAGCCGCCGGCGACGGTAGACCGCCTTGGAGGGGCGACGTCGGGGGGTGGTGCCGGTCATGCTCACCAGGCTAACGGCGGGCGTGGCCTTCTCTCGTCGGCGCGCCCCGGATGCCGCGACCCGGCGGCAGCGCGAGCGTCAGAGGCGCTTGATCATCCGGGTGTTGCCGAGAGTGTTCGGCTTCACATGCGCGAGGTCGAGGAACTCCGCGACGCCCTCGTCGGGAGAGCGGATGAGCTGCGAGTAGACGTCGGGGTCGACGACCTGCTCGCCGATCTGCTCGAACCCGCGGCGCGTGAAGAACTCGACCTCGAACGTCAGGCAGAACAGGCGCGAAAGGCCGAGCGTACGGGCGTTCGTCTCGAGGCCCTCGACGATCGCGCGGCCCACGCCGTGGTGCAGCCAGCCGTCGGCGACGATCAGGGTGCGGACCTCGCCGAGGTCCTCCCACATGACGTGCAGCGCGCCGCAGCCGATGAGGTCGCCGTTCGCATCCTCGGCGACGAGGAACTGCTGCGTCGCCTCGTAGAGCACCACGAGGTCCTTGCCGAGCAGGATGCGCCGCTGCACGAACGGCTCGAGGAGCGCCTGGATGCGGCGGACGTCGCTCGTGCGCGCCGGCCTGACCGTGAACTCTGCCACCCGTCCAGCGTAAGACCCCCGCTCGCCGACGAACGCACCCACGAACGACGAAGAGCGGATGCCGCAGCATCCGCTCTTCGTTCCGATCAGGTTTACGCGTTCGCAGCGAGATCCGGCGTGGCGGTGATCTCGCCGTTGTGCACGACGCCGACGGCGACCTTGTCGCCGCGCGGTCCGTGCTCGAAGACGAACTCGCCGTTCTGCGCGTCGACCTTCACATGGTCGCCCGCGTCGAGCTCGCCGTGCAGGATCTTCTCCGAAAGACGGTCCTCGACCTCGCGCTGCATCGCGCGACGCAGCGGCCGGGCGCCGAGCGCGGGGTCGAAGCCGATCTCGATCAGCTTGTCCTTCGCGGCATCCGTCAGCTCGATCGTCATGTCGCGGTCGAGCAGCCGCTCGCCGAGGCGCTTGGTGAACAGACCCACGATCTGGCGGAGCTCGTCCTTGTCGAGCTGCGGGAAGACGATGATGTCGTCGACGCGGTTCAGGAACTCGGGCTTGAAGTTGCGCTTCAGCTCCTCGTTGACCTTGCCCTTCATGCGCTCGTAGGTCGTGCCGCTGTTGCCCTCGACCTGGAAGCCCACGGGGCCTCCGGCGATCGCCGACGAACCGAGGTTCGTCGTCATGATGATCACCGTGTTCTTGAAGTCGATGACACGACCCTGACCGTCGGTCAGGCGACCCTCTTCGAGGATCTGCAGGAGCGAGTTGAAGATGTCGGGGTGGGCCTTCTCGATCTCGTCGAAGAGCACCACCGAGAACGGCTTGCGACGCACCTTCTCCGTGAGCTGGCCGCCCTCTTCGAACCCGACGAATCCGGGAGGGGCGCCGAACAGCCGCGAGACGGTGTGCTTCTCGCCGAACTCCGACATGTCGAGAGAGATGAGCGCGTGCTCGTCGTCGAAGAGGAACTCGGCGAGCGCCTTGGCGAGCTCGGTCTTTCCGACGCCCGTGGGGCCGGCGAAGATGAAGGAGCCCGACGGGCGCTTCGGGTCCTTGAGGCCCGCGCGCTGACGGCGGATCGTCTTCGAGAGTGCGGCGATCGCCTCCTCCTGGCCGATGACGCGCTGGTGCAGCGCCTTCTCCATGAAGACGAGACGGCTCGACTCCTCCTCGGTGAGCTTGAACACCGGGATGCCGGTGGCCTGGGCGAGCACCTCGGCGATCAGGCCCTCGTCTACCACTGCGTGGGTGGCGACGTCGCCGGAGCGCCACTGCTTCTCGAGGCGCAGGCGCTCGGCGAGGAGCGACTTCTCCTCGTCGCGCAGCGACGCGGCCTTCTCGAAGTCCTGGTCTTCGGAGGCGCGCTCCTTGTCCTCACGGACCTTGGCGATCTTCTCGTCGAACTCGCGCAGCTCCGGCGGGCTCGACAGGATCGACAGGCGCAGGCGCGCGCCGGCCTCATCGATCAGGTCGATCGCCTTGTCGGGGAGGAACCGATCCGAGATGTAGCGGTCGGCGAGGTTCGCTGCCGCGACGATCGCGCCGTCCGTGATCTGCACCTTGTGGTGCGCCTCGTAGCGGTCGCGCAGCCCCTTCAGGATGTTGATCGCGTGGGGCAGGCTCGGCTCGGCGACCTGGATCGGCTGGAAGCGGCGCTCGAGCGCAGCATCCTTCTCGAAGTGCTTGCGGTACTCGTCGAGCGTGGTCGCGCCGATCGTCTGGAGCTCGCCACGGGCCAAGAGCGGCTTCAGGATCGAGGCGGCGTCGATCGCGCCCTCGGCGGCACCCGCACCCACCAGGGTGTGGATCTCGTCGATGAAGACGATGATGTCGCCGCGCGTGCGGATCTCCTTGGTGACCTTCTTGAGGCGCTCCTCGAAGTCACCGCGGTAGCGGGAGCCGGCGATGAGCGAGCCGAGGTCGAGCGAGTAGAGCTGCTTGTCTTTGAGCGTCTCGGGCACGTCGCCCTTGACGATCGCCTGAGCGAGCCCCTCGACGACAGCGGTCTTGCCGACACCCGGCTCGCCGATCAGGACAGGGTTGTTCTTGGAGCGACGCGACAGGATCTGCATCACGCGCTCGATCTCCTTCTCGCGCCCGATGACCGGGTCGAGCTTGTTGTCGCGCGCGGCCTGCGTGAGGTTGCGGCCGAACTGGTCGAGCACCTGCGAGCCGCCCTGTGTCGTGCCCTGGGTCTGCTCGCCGGCGCCGGAGGCCACGCCCGCGGGCTCCTTGCCCTGGTAGCCCGAGAGCAGCTGGATGACCTGCTGGCGCACCTTGTTGAGGTCGGCCCCGAGCTTGACGAGCACCTGGGCGGCGACGCCCTCGCCCTCGCGGATGAGGCCGAGGAGGATGTGCTCGGTGCCGATGTAGTTGTGGCCCAGCTGCAGCGCCTCGCGCAGGCTCAGCTCGAGCACCTTCTTGGCTCGCGGCGTGAAGGGGATGTGCCCTGTCGGCTGCTGCTGGCCCTGGCCGATGATGTCCTGCACCTGCTCGCGCACGGCGTCGAGCGAGATGCCCAGGCTCTCGAGCGCCTTGGCGGCGACCCCTTCGCCCTCGTGGATGAGACCGAGCAGGATGTGCTCGGTGCCGATGTAGTTGTGGTTCAGCATCTTCGCCTCTTCCTGGGCGAGGACGACCACACGACGGGCACGGTCGGTGAATCTCTCGAACATCGTTCACTCCTCCGGGGCGGTGTGGGTCTGCTGAGCCCATCTCGCCTTACATCGAGGGTAGCCAGCGGCTCGGGAGCGCACGGCCGTGTTCGCCGTGGGCATAGCGCGCGCGAAACGGAACGGATGCCTTGCGCCGCAGCATCCATCGGGCTTATCGTTTTTCGATAACAACGTTTATCGATATGGGGTCAGGCATGGGATGGGGATTCCTCGCACTCTGGGTCGGGTTGCCGATCGTCGTGGCGACGCTCGTGGTGGCGGTGATGGTGCGCAGCAGACGCGGCGACCGCGCCACGGCGCTCTCGCGGGTAGAGGAGTGGGTCGTCGCCCTGGTGGGCACGGGCGCCCTGCTCGTCGCCGGCGGCAGCGCGGTCTTTCTGGTGACGGCGGGGATCCAGGTGTTCACCCGGGAGCCTTCGCGGGTGTCGGGCTTCCCGCTCGGGAACGCGCTGGTGCCTGCGTTCACCGAGAAGTCGAGCGCGATTGTAGACGCCGGCTACGAATCGGCATGGATCGACGTGACAGGTCTCCCCGACGGCACGCGCTGGCTGCTGTACCTCGAACTCGCGCTGCCCTTGCTCGCAACTCTCTCGATCGGCCTCGCAGTGGCGTGGCTCGCCATCGCTCTCCTGCGCGGACGCCCGTTTGTGCGGTCGCTTCCCAACGTCGTCGGCGTGGCCTCGATCGCGGTGCTGGTCGGAGGACTCGGCTCGCAGGTGCTGGCGAGCGCGGCGCGGGCATCGGTCGTCGCCTACCTCGGCGCACGCCACATGACTGCCGGCGACATGGGCGACGGACCGTACGAGGGCTTCATGGGATGGAGTCTGTCGTTGGACCTTGCTCCGGTCGGATGGGCGCTCGGGCTCGCGCTGGTAGCCGCGGCCTTCCAGATCGGCGTGCGCATGCAGAAGGACACGGAGGCTTTGGTCTGATGGGCATCGGGTGGACAGACCTCGGCGGCGCCCTGCTCCTCACCCTCGCAGGGCTCGCGATCCTCGCGGCGATCGTCGGCCTGCTCGTCTGGGACGCGCGGCGACGAAAGAGCCCCAGCGTGATCCTCGAGGTGACCGGCGCGGTCGCCCGCATGTGGCTCGCGCTCACCGTACTCGCGGCCGGGCTCACGATTTGGCGCTGGCTCAGCGCGGTCGACACGTGGGTCGCCGGTGTCCCGGTGGCGCTGGTGTGGCCCGAGACGCTGCCGTGCGAACAGACCGTTCCCGCTGAGCCGACGGCGACCACGGCACTGTGGTGCGCGAATGCCCCGGCGGCCGACCTCACGATCACGGTGCTCAGCGCGGGCGCCAAGGTGATGCTCGCCCTCGGCGAGTTGCTCACGCTCGTGGTGATCGCGATGCCCGCGGTGCTCCTCGTCGTGGTGTGCCGCGAGGCGCTGCGGGGAACACCCTTCGCTCGAATCGCCGGCCGCTGGCTCGTCATCGCAGCCGTCGTCGTGCTGGCGGCCGGCCTCGGCGGCGGACTCGTCGGCGACATCGGCCGTGCGATGGCCGCGGCTGAGGTACTGCCGCCGAGCACGAGTGACGCGGCAGTGACCGCGACGGGCATCTACCGGCTCACGGTGCCGCTCTGGCCGATCGGCGCCGCCGTCGCGCTGTGGGCTCTCGGCGCGGTGTTCCGGCACGGGGCCTCGCTGCAGCGCGACGTGCGAGGCCTCGTGTGACTCCCGCCGACGACGACGGCCCCTCCGGGGTGCACTGCCGGCTCGACGAGCTGCTCGAGGAGCGCGGCATGACCCTGACACGGCTGTCGGAACTCGTCGGAGTCTCGGTCGTGAACCTGTCGATCCTCAAGAACGACCGCGCCCGCGCGATCCGCTACTCGACGCTGTCCGCGATCTGCCGGGCGCTGGATTGCGAGGTCGGCGACCTGCTGGTGCGGGCGGATTGAGGATTCTGGCCGCCCACCGCCGCAGCATCCGTCCCCGCTCCGCAGTCACGTTTGGTCAGCTCCCGGTGGGGCGACCCGCCCGAAGCGACTGCGGAGCGGCGATGGCGGACGTCGCCGTCAGCGACGGGAGCGGATTGCCGACCGCACGCGGCGGACGAGGTCCGCCCGACCGTCGACCACGTCGTTCCTCGTGACTCGGATCACGAACCAGCCGGTGCTGGCCAGCGCCTCGTAGCGAGCGATGTCCTTCGCCCATTGCTCGGGATCGCGAAGATGGTGTTCACCCTCGTACTCGATGGCGATCCTCAGCTCGGGGTATGCGAGGTCGACGACTCCGATGAGTCCCCCGATCGAGTCGAATACCGCATGGTTCAGGAGCGGCTCCGGCAGACCCGCGTCGACGATGATCAACCTGCAGCGCGTCTCCATTCGCGACGCCGAACGGGTGCGCACACGAGGAAATGCCGTCCTCAACGCCCTGATGCCCACCCTGCGGCCAGACCGCACCGCCGATTCGAGCTCGGAGAGAGTGCCGAGCGGCTGCGCGTCCCCCGAGAACATCTGCTCGCGGACGACCCCGTCGGCGAGCGCCACGAGGTCGTACTCGTCGCGCACGACCGCCGCCAGCATCACCCAGGTGAATGCGGGACTCGTCAGCGGAAGGCCGTGGCTCGGGTGATCGACGACCGCGACGCTTCGCTGCTTCACCTGGTGGCCGAGAACTCCGTCGTGCCGCGGATGCCGCAGCGGAGCCCGCACCGCGACGTCGAGCATCCGGGGACGACCGAACGCATCGGTCAGGGTGCGAGACGGGAGTGGCAGCCCCCACAACACCGCAGCGGTCACGTGCGAGAAGAACTGATTCGCGGGCATCACCCGCGCGTAGAGGAGGGCACGTTCGCGAATGGCTGCGGTCGCCTCCTCCGCCTTGGACCGCGTTCCCGGCGACGCGGGGACTGCGTCGCACACCACGCGGAGCCCGCGGAAGGGGCTGTCGAGGTCGAGAGCCCGCAGCCTCGACCTCGGGACACCCGCACTCCGCGCCTCCGCGATCGTGAAGACCGTCCCGAGACCGTGTGGAAGCGGCGTTCTGCGCATGCCGCCCGATCCTGACCGCGCGGTCGGTCGCGGTGGAACTCCGTTCCGCGCTCTGTGGACGACGGCACCGTTCACTCCTCCTGGGGAGGAACCAGCGCCTGCCGCTGCGCAGTCAGTAAGGGCGGGACTCGAGGCCCAGGACGCGCCAAAAGTGACTGCGGAACGAAGGTGCCCGAACGCCTGGGGACGGAGCCCCGCCCACGGCGGTTCCGCAGTCAGCTAGGGCGGGACCGACGCCGGGAACGCGCCGGAAGTGACTGCCGAACGAAGGTGCCCGAACGCCGGGGTACGCGGCGCCCGGCCACGGCGTTCCGCAGTCAGAAACGGCCGGACTCGAGGCTCGGAACACGCCAAAAGTGACTGCGGTGCGATGACGGGGCGGCGGCAGGCGGGGCGGGCGGACCGGCTGAGGGATTCCGGATGCCGCGGGCCGCGGCATCCGGAGTCCCACGCGTCAGTTGGGGTAGATCGGGATGCGGATGTTGTCGAACTCGCCGCCGGTGAGGATGGCGAAGGTGTCGGCGTCTTCGTCCTCGAGGCCGTTCACCGCCGTCACGACACCGCGCGGGGCCATGTCCATGGTGCAGACCTGGTCTGCTGGCGGGGTCACGAAGGTCACGGTGACCTCGGTAGCGCTCGTCGGCTCGGTGTTCTCGATCGTGGGAGCGCACGAGGACGAACCCCACGACAGGATCACGAACTGGCCGTCGACGTCCGTCCAGCCGGCGCTCGGCAGGTAGTCGGTCTCACCGCCTGTCTTCAGGCCTTCGACGCCCTCGAGGTCGGTGTCGCCGTGCCAGCCGTCGCCGGTCACCTCGATCTCGACGCCCTTCGCCGGGTCGACACCGTCGGGGGTGCCCACGAGCGTCACGCGCGGGACGAGGTCGGCGGTGCACGCCTCGTCGCCCTCGGCGTCGACCAGGGTGACCTTCATCACGCCGTCCTCGTAGGTCGCCTCCTCGGCGACCGGGATGCACGTCGAGCTGCCCTGGGTGACGATGCCGACCATGCGACCGCCGTCGAGCCAGGCCGCGCCGACCTCCTGCTCGTTGCTGCTGTCGTCGTCCTTGCCGGTCGCGGCCGGCGTCGGGGTGGTGCCGCCGCCGGCGGGCGTCGCGCAGGCCGTCAGGAGTCCTGCGGTGAGCAGCGCCAGGCCGAGACCGGCGAGCAGTGAACGGGAGCGAGTGGGCATGCGAGGCCTCCTGGAGTTCTGCGGACGCCATCCCCCGCAGCATCCGTCACCCATATCGTGTCGCAAAACGCCCCGGAATCTCAGCAGTCCGGTCACGTCAAGGTCACGATCCGCCGGGAGAACCCCCTACTGCAGGGCCGAGGTGAGCCTCGCGAGATTGTCGAGCACCGTCGAGCGCAGCGGCTGCTTCTCCCACTCCTCGAGCGTGAGCTCCCGTGAGAGCGAGCGGTACATGTCCTCCACGATGCGCATCTGGCGCACGAACTCCTCGCCGCGCACGAGCATCGAGATCTCCATGTTGAGACCGAACGAGCGCATGTCCATGTTGCTCGAGCCGACGATGGCGACCTCGTCGTCGATGGTGAGGCTCTTCGTGTGCAGGATGAACGGCTTCTTGTACATCCAGATCTTCACGCCCGCGCGCAGCAGCGCCTCGTAGTAGCTGCGCTGCGCGTGGTAGACGATCGCCTGGTCGCCCTCCTCCGACACGAAGAGCTCGACATGGATGCCGCGTTGACACGCAGTCGTGATCGCCAGCAGCATCGCCTCGTCAGGCACGAAATACGGGCTCACCACGATGATCCTGCGCTGCGCCGCGTAGAGCAGCCCGGCGAAGAGCTTGAGGTTGTTCTGGAATTCGAAGCCCGGTCCGGAGGGGATGATCTGGCAGTCGAGATCGCCCGGCCCGCTGGTCACGTCGAACAGGTCGATCTGGTCGGTGAGCACCTCGTCGGTCTCGCTGTACCAGTCGCTCAGGAAGACGGCATTGACGGATGCCACGACCGGGCCTTGGATGCGCGCCATGAGGTCGACCCAGTGCAGGCCCCGCTTGATGTTCTTGCGCAGGTTGTACGTCGAGTCGGTGACGTTCTGCGAGCCGGTGAACGCGACGCGTCCGTCGACGACGAGGAGCTTGCGGTGGTTGCGCAGATCGGGTCGCTGATACTTGCCGCGCAGCGGCTGCACCGGGAGCATGAGGTGCCACTGCGCGCCCATCGCGGTCAGGCGCTTGAGAGTGCGCTTGTAGAACGGCTTGCCGCGGTTCGCCCAATGGTCCAGCAGAACGCGCACGGTCACGCCGCGCGCCGCCACCTCTTCGAGCGCGCGGAAGAAGTTGTCGGTCGCCGCGTCCGCCTGCAGGATGTAGAACTCGACGTGGACGAACCGCTCGGCTTCGCGAATGGCGTCCGCCATCGCGTCGAGGCTCTCCTGGTAGTCGGGGATCAGGTGCGCAGCGTTGTCGCCGGCGAGGGGCATCGCGCCGAGATTGCGGTTGAGCGTCACGAGCGACGTGAACCAGCCCGGGGCGTGGGGGCGCAACGTGCCGAAGTCCAGCGACGCGCTCGTGTCGTGGATGTAGTCGTTGATGCGCTCCTGCTTGCGGCGGCGCTTGCGCGGAAGCCGCGGGTTGCCGATCAGCAGGAACAGGAACACGCCGATGATCGGGATGAAGTAGATCGCCAGCAGCCACGCCATCGCCGCGGTCGGGCGGCGGTTGCGCGGCACCACGATGATCGCAGTGACGCGGATGACGATGTCGACGATGAAGACGAGCACCACCCACCACGTCGCGTCGAACGTGATGGTGATCATCGAGCGGAGCCTCTCACCGGCGTCGGGCGGACCCGCGTGATCGGACACGCCGACCAAGCGGTGTGCCCACACTATCGGGGGCGGCGGACGCGGCCCCGCATCCGGGCGGAGTCGCGAGGTGCCGCGCGGGGGGACCGGCGGGGATCAGCCCGCGGCGTCGATGGCGGTCAGGCGTCGGTGGAGGCGGTGCCGGGAGCCACCGGCGGCAGCCCGCGCCTGGCACGCTCTTCGGCCTCGATCTTCGCGTAGACACGACGCTCGGTGCGGTCGGCGCGGACGATGCTGCGCAGCACGAAGAAGAAGATCAGCGACACGAGGACGGTCGGCAGGAGCGTCCAGAGCGCCGCGACCCAGTAATCCATGTCCCCAAGGATACGCCGTGCCGGTATCGCCTCCTCCCCAGGGGCACCTCTGCGGGCGCCGCAGGCCGAGCACCTGTGGAAACCGGGACGCAGGCATCGGGCGTGGCGACACTCGGGCCATGACCCCCACCGTCGTGAAAGCCGCGGATGCCGCGCAGTTCCTCTCCTTCGTCCCCCGCATGCTCGGCTACCACCCGACGCAGAGCCTCGTGGTGATCCCGTTCCAGGGAGCCCGCAGCCTCGGCGCGATGCGGTTCGACCTCCCCGACGGCGATGACGACGCCGTCGACCGGATCGCCGCCACCGTCACCGGCATGGTCTGCCGGCTCCCCGAAGCGGATGCCGTCGCCGCGATCGCCTACACCGGAGCACGATTCCAGGACGAGGAACGGATGCCGCATCGCGACCTCCTCGCCGCTCTCGAGCGCCGTGCGGATGCGTGCGGCCTACGGGTCACCGATCTGCTGTGCGTCGCCGGCGACGGGTGGGGTTCGTTCCTCGACGCGGAGTGTCCCGCGACCGGGAGGCCGCTCGGCGACCTGGAGTGGATCGGTGCTGGAGACATCCCGGAGCCCGACGGCGATCAGTCGACAGGCGCGGACCTGCCCGCATGCTCGGCCGAGGAGCGGGAGCGGGTCGCGAAGGCGATGACGGCGCTCGACACGGCGGTGGCGGTGCTGTGCGGACCGCAGGCGGACGGCGGTACTGCGGCGCGCACCGCGCGATCGGCTCGCACCGCGTGCGACGACGCGGTGACGGGCTGCGCCCGCGGGGCGGAGGTCGCGACGAGCGCTGCGCGGCCGAACGCGCGCATGAGCGACCTCGGCCCCGTTCCCGCACCGGTGCCGGGCGCGGTGGAGGCGGAGGCATCCGTCACCGACGAGGCGGCACGGGTCGACCCGCAGGCGCTCGCGGCAGTCTGCCGGTTCGACGATCTGCCCGGCTTCTTCGAGGACGCCCTCGCACGCCCGCTCGATGCGGCGGACGCGTACGACGTCGCCGCGCTCGTGTGGTGCCTCGCACGCCCGTCGCTGCGGGATGTCGCGCTCGTGCAATGGAGCGGCAATCTCGCACAGGGCGACGAGGCGTTCGATGCACAGCTGCGGTGGGAGTCGGGTGAGGAGTATCCGGCGCACCTCGCGATGCGCATGTGGGGAGAGGGCGATCGGCCGCAGGTGTCTCGGCTCGAGACCGCTCTGCAGCTGTCACGGCGGGCCGCCGCGGTCGCGCCTCGCGACGCACAGCCCGGTCCGCTCGCGATGTGCGCGTGGCTGTCGTGGGCTCTCGGCCGCTCGACCCATGCGGCGGCGTACGCGGAGCGCGCGTGCGAGATCGAGCCCGAGCACGGACTGTCGCAGATCGTGCTGTCGTTCGTGAACGCCGGGCACCTCCCGGACTGGGCGTTCCACCGCGCGAGCGCCCGGTGATCCGCGTACCGAAGGATCCCGCCCGCGGACTACTTGACGAGCGGGAAGAGGATGGTCTCGCGGATGCCGAGCCCGGTCACCGCCATGAGCAGTCTGTCGATGCCCATGCCCATGCCGCCGGTCGGCGGCATGCCGTGCTCGAGCGCGCGCAGGAATTCCTCGTCGATCCGCATCGCCTCGAGGTCGCCCTTGGCAGCGAGCTTGGCCTGCTCCACGAAGCGCTCCCGCTGGATGACCGGGTCGATGAGCTCGGAGTAGCCGGTCGCGAGCTCGAAGCCGCGCACATACAGGTCCCACTTCTCCACGACGCCGGCGATCGAGCGGTGCTCGCGCACGAGCGGGCTCGTGTCGACCGGGAAGTCCATGACGAAGGTGGGGCGCACGAGGCCCGGCTTCACGAAGTGCTCCCACAGCTCCTCGACGAGCTTGCCGTGGATCGCGTGCGGCGGCAGGTCGACGCCCTCGGCCTCGGCGAGCGCGACCAGGTCCTCGAACGGCGTCTCGGGCGTGATCGAGCGGCCCGCCGCCTCCGACAGCGACCCGTACATCGACAGGCGATCCCACTGGCCGCCCAGGTCGTACTCGGTGCCGTCGGCCCATGTCACGGTGGTCGAGCCCGAGATCGCGACGGCGGCGTTCTGGATCAGCTCCTGCGTGAGGTCGGCGATGCCGTTGTAGTCGCTGTACGCCTGGTAGGCCTCGAGCATCGCGAACTCGGGGCTGTGGGTCGAGTCGGCGCCCTCGTTGCGGAAGTTGCGGTTGATCTCGAAGACACGGTCGATGCCACCGACCACAGCGCGCTTGAGGAACAGCTCGGGCGCGATGCGCAGGTACAGGTCGGTATCGAACGCGTTGGAGTGCGTGATGAACGGGCGTGCCGATGCCCCACCGTGCTGCACCTGCAGCATCGGGGTCTCGACCTCGACGAATTCGTGAGACGCGAAGGTCTGCCGCAGGCTCGCGTTGACCTTCGCGCGTGCGAGGACCGTGTCGCGCGCGCGGTCGCGCACGATGAGGTCGAGGAAGCGGCTGCGGACGCGACTCTCCTCGCTGAGCTCGGAGTGCAGGTTCGGCAGCGGAAGCACGGCCTTCGACGCGATGCGCCAGTCCGACACCATGATCGACAGCTCGCCGCGGCGGCTCGAGATGACCTCACCCGAGACGAAGACGTGGTCTCCGAGGTCGACGAGCTCCTTCCAGGCCTGCAGCGACTCGTCACCGACGGCCGCGAGCGACACCATCGCCTGGATGCGGCTGCCATCGCCGGCCTGCAGCGAGGCGAAGCAGAGCTTTCCGGTGTTGCGGCTGAAGACGATGCGACCGGCGACCGCGGCGGTGACGCCGGTCTCGGCGCCCGCCTCGAGGTCGGCGAACCGATCGCGCAGGGCCGGGATCGTGTCGGTGATCGGCAGGCTGACCGGATACGCCCCGCCCGCGGCATCCGTGCGCTCCGCGATCAGCCGCTCGCGCTTTGCCAGCCGCACGGCCTTCTGCTCGAAGACTTCTTCTTCGGTCGGCTCGTCTGGCGCGGTCGCGTCGGTCACGGGGTGGGCTCCTCGGTGGGGTGTTCTCCGCAGAACGCGGACCCCCAAGTCTACCGAGGTGCTCAAGGGCGCGAGTAAGGTCGGGGACGGCCTTGGAACGCCCACCTCGACACGATCGGACGACGCGATGTCGCAAGCTCGTCGCACGATGTCGGATCTCACCGGGTTCTGGGTCGTCGCGGCCGCGTTCACGAGCGTCACCGCCTACGCCACGGTCCCGACGCCGCTGTACCCCCTGTACCAGGCGGCCGACGACTTCCCCGTTCCGGTCGTGACGTTCATCTTCGCCGCGTTCGCGGTGGGGGTCGTCTTCAGCCTGTTCCTGATCGGGCACATCAGCGACTGGGCGGGACGACGCCGGATGGCGGTGATCGCGATCCTCGTCTCGGCGCTCGCGGCGGTCGTCTTCATCGTGTGGAACACGGTCCCTGGCCTCATCGTCGCGCGATTCGTCGACGGGGTCAGCGTCGGCGTACTCAGCGCTGCGGCGACCGCCCACCTCGCCGAACTGCGCGCGAGGGCGCGCCCCGCGGAGACCGCGGTCGTCGCGGCGTCGGTGGCCGGAGCCGCGAACCTCGGCGGCCTGGCGCTCGGACCACTCGTCGGCGGCACGTTCGCCGAGTTCGCTCCCGACCCCCTCGAGCTGCCCCACATCGTCTTCCTGGTGCTCTTCGTCGTCGCAGCGCTCGTTCTGCGCCACGTGCCCGAGACGGTCGACACGTCGGCGCGGCATCCGGCCTATCGACCGCAGCGGCTGGCACTCCCCGCCGGGTCCGGCACGACCTTCACCGCGGCGGGCACCGGCGCGGCCGCCTCGTTCGCGCTGTTCGCGCTGTTCACGTCGCTGGCGCCGACATTCCTCCACGACACGTTCCGCGTGTCCGACCACCTCGTGGACGGTGCCGCCGTCTTCGCCGTCTTCGGCGCCGCGGCGCTCGCGCAGGTGCTTCTGGTCCACGTCGCCCAGCGGACGCAGCTCCTCATCGCGATCCTGTGTTTCGTGGTCGGACTCGTGTCCATCGCCGCGGGCGCGCTGATCCCCACCCTCGCCCTCTTCATCCTGGGCGGCGTCGTCGCCGGATCCGGCGCCGGCATCATGTTCCGCTCGGCGATCGCCGCGGCCGGCGCGCTCTCGGCGCCCGAGCGCCGGGGCGAGACTCTCGCGCTCCTCTTCCTCATCGCCTACGGAGGCCTCGTCGCACCGGTGCTCCTCGTGGGGCTGAGCCTTCCCTTCGTGGCCGAGACGACCGTGCTTCTCGTCTTCTCCGCCGTCGTGCTCCTCGCGACGCTCGGCTCCGGCGTCGCGATGCGCCGTCACTCGCTCCCGGCACGCACGCGGTCGGACGACCGGGCACGTTGATCCCCGGCGGCTGCCCGGACGCGGATCGCGTCAGGGCAGGTCGACCGGCACGCCGAGCGGCGCCCAGCGGACTCGCTCCCGCACCGCCCCCGGGGCGGCGTCGAAGACCGCCATGGCGGCGTCCTCCTGCTGCGAGAAGTGACTCCATCCCTCGACGTGGATCGGTATGGCCATGCCAGGCTGGGCAAGTTCGATGAGCTCGACCGCGTCGTCGGCGTCCATCGTGTACGAGAGCGGCCCCGTGAGGGGGAACTTCACGGCCCCGATGTGCACGAGTGCCACCTCGGGCCGCAGCCCGGTCGCCGCACGCCGCAGGCCTCCGTACATCACGGTGTCGCCGGTCATCCACAGGCCGGGACGGGCGGCACCCCCGAGCGAGAGGGCGAACCCCACGACGGACCCGACGATCGGCCTGGTGAGCGCAGCGCCGTGCCGGCACGGGGTCGCCGTGACGACGAGGTCGCGCTTGCCCTCGGCGGTGAGGGTGACGGCATCTCCGGCAGCCAGGCCTCGGGCGTCGGGGTGCGCGCCGTCGGACGTCAGCGCCTTGGCGCCCGCGACCGTGGTCAGCACCGTCCGCGCTGCCGACAGCCCCGCCCTACCCGCGTCGTCGAGGTTGTCGGCGTGGTGATGATGGCTCAGCAGCACGACGTCGACCGGGCCGATCTCCTCGAGCGAGATCGCGGGACCGGTGGTCTTGCGTGACGACGTGCCCAGCGCGAACGAGTACGTGCGCCCTGGCGGGTCGAACGTGGGATCGGTGAGGATCCGCCAGTCCTCCCATTCGACGAGGGCGGTCGGACCGCCGATCCGTGTGACGCGCATGTCGCCTCCCAGCCCTCGTACCCGGCGTCAGCCCAGGTAGATCTCGGCGTTGTCGATGAATCGGTGCCCCGCCACCGAGGCGGCGATGAGGGCGAGGGCGGGGCCGTTGCTGCCCTCGTCGACGGGCAGGAACGTGGCCGGGTCGACGACGCTCAAGTACTCCAGCCGGATCCGCGGCTCCCCCATCAGGGTCGACTGCGCGGCGGCGATGCACGCGTCGATGCCGCGGTCCGCGTTCGCGGCCGCCGCGTCGAGCGCGGCCGGGAGGAGAGCGGCGGCCACGAGGTCGCGGTCTTCGAGCATGCCGACCCGCGTCGACACCGGCAGTCCGTCGTCACCCCGCACGGTCTCGACGGTCGCCACCTCCACGTCGAAGAACAGATCGCGGATCATGCGGCGTACCAGGAACACCCGCTGCCGGTCGCGCTCGCCGTACAGGGCGACGTCCGGCCGGACGAGATGGAACAGCTTGGCCTCGACCGTCAGGAGCCCGTCGAAGTAGAACGGGCGTGCGCGCCCTTCGTAGCGAAGGCCGAGGTCGCCCGCGGTGACCTTCGTCGTATTCGAACCGTCGGGGAGCAGCTCGCTCGCGTCCGGTGCGAACACGACCTCGACCCCGAGCGACTCGAGCAGACGTTCGTCCTCGTCGGGAGTCCGGGGGTACGCGGCGAACTCGGAAGGCGAGGCGAAGCGCAGCGGGTTGACGAACACCGACACCACGACGATGTCGGCCACTTCGCGCGCGCGATGCACGAGGTCGATGTGTCCGTCGTGGAGCGAGCCGATGGTGGAGATGAGCGCGACGCGCGCCTCCGGGGCGGCGGAGCGGACCTCGGCGAGCCGAGCGCGCAGCTCGTCGACGGTGCTGATCATCCTTGGATCGTAGCGGGGGGCTCGCCGCTCGCGGGACCAGAGCCTGCTTCCGCGAGGGCCTGGTCGAGCGTGGTGTGCGCGAGAGCCGAGAGAAACGACCCGGGATACGGCACACCGGCCTCCGCCAGCAGCGCGGCCGCCTGGTGCACGATGGACCGCGAGAAGACTCGCGCAGTCGCGATCGCCTCCCCGTACGCGGGGCGCGCCGACTCCTCGACGACCACGGGCTCGCAGCCGAGTTCGACGGCGAGCGCCTGCGCGATCGGCAGCACGGGAGCGGGCGCGGTGACAGCCGCGTACGCGCTGGAGAGCGCACGCAGATCCATCGAGGTTCCGGTGAACTCGATCGCCGGGTGCACGGCGAGCGGGATCACGCCCTTCGCCACGGCGGCCGACAGGATGCCGGCGCCCCAGGCCGGATCCGTGTGCAGCACGAGCTGCCCCGGCTGCCACGCGCCGACTTCGGCCAGACCGCTGACGAGACCTTCGAGCTGGTCGTGCGGCACCGCGACGATCACGAGCTCACTGCGGCGGGCGACCTCGGTCGCGTCCAGAACGGGAACGCCGGGCAGGATCGCCTCGACTCGCTCGGGGTCGGAGCCCTTCGTGACCCCCACGAGCGCGTGCCCGGCTCCACCGAGTGCCGCGCCCAGCACCGGTCCGACCCTGCCCGCGCCGATGATGCCGACGCCGAGACGGCCGTCCCGGCTCACGCGCGGTCCTTCCCCGGCTCGGCCGCAACGGTGTATCCCGCGGGCGGAGGCGGGACCGGCGGCGCAGCCGTCCCGACGGTGACGGGACCCGCGGGCGGCGGCCCGGCAGGCACGTCAAGATCGCGCGCCGTGGAGACGAGGGCAGCGGGGACGGCGCCCGGAGGGGGCGTGGGGACCGTCTCGTCCTCGGCCCAGCGGTGCGTGCGGTCGGCGAGCGTGGCGCGCACCGACCCGCGGGCGACGTCGTCGAACAGCGCCAGGGCGGAGTCCCGGTCGACGGCCGCGAGGAACGGCGAGACCGGGCCCGTGACGACGTGCGCGCGCACGTTGGTCACGCGCGACGCACGGTCGAGCGGCCCCTGATACAGCCCGAAGCTCTGCAGGCGAGCGAGCGGGAGGATCACGAGCTTGCGCCACACCACCCCACGCCGCATCAGGAGAACGTCGTCGGTGAGGCGGAAGCCGTTGCGGCGGTAGGAGAACGGCCGGATCCACCAGGCGCGCTTGGGCGTGTTGGTGAAGGTATCATCGTCGGTCGGCCCGAACATGCCCTGCCGCACGATGAGTGCCCGCTCGTCGTCGGGCAGCGACGGCTGGAGGAGGCGCAGCACCCGCTCGACGTCCGCCGCGGTGCCGACCGGCAGCACCGTCGTGAACTGATCGGTCGTGCTGTCGGCGGCGCTGCGACCGGTGAGGCGGTTGATGCGGATCGTCCACCACCCGGCGGGGCGCCAGAAGACCCCCTGCGTCACCTCGACGGCATGCACCCGGCCGGGTGGGACGATCTCGGTGATCGTCGTGAAGAGTCCGAATGTGATGCGCACGCCGTCGGGCGTCGGGGCGATCGAGTAGCGCAGCGACCGGACGATCGAGCGCACCCAGTACGCGCCGAAACCGATGATCGCGGGCACGAAGCCCAACAGCAGCCACGTCACGCCCTGGCTGACGCCGATCACGATGGCGACGACGGCGAACAGCAGTCCCAGCGTCGACGCGCTGAGGACGTGGGATGCCACGAGCCGGCCGACCGGGATGTGCACGACCGATTCCCGTTCGGCGACCGGGGCCTCGGGTCCCTCGATGAGCCCCGTGATCTCGCGTCCGACGGTCTGGCTGAGGGACGCCACCCTGCCGGCCTGCCGCGGCGCGGCCGCACCGCCGGGGCCGGCGGTCATCGCGAGGCGGCGCCCCGACGCGAGGCGCAGGATGTCGGCACGGACCGCTTCGGCATTGGCGGTCGAGAGATACTCGAGCTTGACGTTCGCGTCGGTGCCCGCGCCGACGACCTCGAGCTTGGCCATGCCCAGCAGCCGCGCGATCATCGGCCGCGTGAGGTTGACGCCCTGTACCCGGTCGAGGGGCGCACGCCGCTGTGTGCGGAACAGGATGCCGCTTCTCACCTCGACGTCGTCCTCGGTGATGCGGAAGGTGTGGAAGCGCCACGAGGTGTAGAACACCGCCACGAGCACGATGAGAACCGCGAGGACGGCGACACCCGCCAGTACGTAGAGGTTGTTCGCGATGATGAAGTCGACGGGGTCGCCGCCGACCTGCTCCCACTCCACGACCTCGTCCCCCACCCCGGGCGCGAGCCACGGCAGAAAGATGTACAGCAGGCGATCGCGCAGGTTCGCGAAGACGATGCCGATGACGACGATGAGGAACAGGCCGCCGCGCAGCAACGGGGTCAGCGGATGCAGGCGGTGCCACTCGCCGTCGCTCAGCGGCGACCGCACCAGCTGCGGCGGCGGAACGCCGGGTCCGGCAGGCGTCGGCTCAGGAGGGGGAAGCGTACTCATAGCCCGGTGCGGCGGCTCTCGGCGACTTCGACGAGGTGGTCGCGGAGGGTCTCGGCGGTGGATTGCGCCAGCCCCGGGATCACGACGCCCGTCGCGGCGGCGGCCGTCACGAACTTGAGCTGCGCGATGCCGAAGCCGCGGTCGAGCGGACCGTGGGTGATGTCGATGAGCTGCATGCGGCCGTAGGGCACGGCGACGAAGCGCTGCCACAGGATGCCGCGACGGAAGACGAGGTCGTCGTCGCGGAGCTGGTAGCCGATCGCCCGCGCCTGTCGCGGAAGGATGGCGAGGGTCCACGCGAGGATCACTGTCATGATGCCGCCGGGGATCCACGCCCACAGCTGGTGCATCAGCAGCGTGAGCACGAGCGTGGCGGCGATGACGACCAGCAGGAACGACCCCGTCGAGATCAGCTGCACCGTCACGTACTTCGGCGAGATCTGGTGCCACACCCCACCCTCGAGCGAGAGACGGTTCTCGGACCGCGGCTCGACGAGCCGCTCGAACTCCGGGCCGGCGTCGGGGACAGCCGCAGCCGCCGCGTCAGTGGCCGTGGATCCGCGGTTCGAGTCCGGGGTCATCGCCTCCGGGCTGTTCGTCATCGTCGTCCTTCCGGATCGTGCACAGGTGCTCCGCGATCAGACCCGCGGCGACCAGCAGGGCGCCGCACACGGTCGTCGCGATGACCGTTCCCAACGAGCCTAGCGAGGGCGTGACCGGCCGGGTCGAAAGGAAGATCCACAGGCCTGCACCCAGCCCGCCGATCGCGGCGCCCACGATGCTCGACGCCTTCGCGAGCATCGCGATGCGCACGGCGCGGAACGGGTCGACCTTCCTGCTGGCGGTGCCGTGGGTGGCGCGGCGGATCGGGATCGCGAGGGCGATCACCACCACGCCGAGCAGCACGAGGAGGATGGGCAGTGTCACCGCAGGCGTGAACGTGGGGCTCCCCGACGAGGTCAGCACCTGATCCGCGAGGAACCCCGCCGCGACTCCGAGGACCGCGGCGATGATCAGCACGCCGGCGCCGGTGCGCTTCATCGGTCCCCCGCCCGCAGTCGGCGCAGCGCTTCGTCGACCCGGCCGACGCCAGGGAGCACCGCGTCGGGATCGACGGTCAGCCACGGCCCGAGCACGAAGTCGCGCTCGACCGCCCGTGGGTGCGGGAGGAGCAGCCGCGGGTCGCCACTGACGACGTCACCGTAGGCGATCAGGTCGAGGTCGAGCGTGCGGTCCTCCCAGCCTCCCTCGCGCGCGGAACGAGCGACCGACCGCACCCGGCCGTGGCGCTGCTCGATCGCGTGGAGGTAGCCGAGCAGCACCGAGGGCGCCAGGCGTGTCGTGAGGATCGCCACGGCGTTCAGGTACGCCGGAGCGGAGGCATCCGGCCCTTCCGGCTTCAGCGCGACCGACTCGATCGGCTCCGACACGCGGACCGCGTCGACCAGCGGCACGCGGGCGAGGTCCTTGATGGCCGCGGTCATCGTCTCGGCACGGTCGCCGAGGTTGGCGCCGAGCGCCACGACGGCTTCGACCGCCTCCCGCGGATGGCGGTCGGGGTCGCCGTCGAAGCCCTGGGCGAGTCGGCGGTTCACGAGCCCACCGTCCACGCCGGCTCGACGGGGCGGCCGCGCCGGATGGTGACCGCCACATCGGAGAACGCGACGGTGATCGGGGCCTGAGGCTTGTGCACCGTGACCGAGACCATCCGCACGAGGTCGTAGGAGAGGAGGTCGTCGGCGATGCGCGCCGCGACGCCCTCGATGAGGTTCAACGGCTCCCCGCCGACCAGCTCGACGATGCGCTCGGCGACCTCGCCGTAGTGTACGGTGTCGGTGACGTCGTCCGTCTCGGCCGCCTCCGCAGTGCTGAGGTACAGGGTCACGTCGACGACGAACTCCTGGCCCTCGCGGCGCTCGTCCTCGAACACCCCGTGATACCCGTAGGCGCGCACACCGGTGAGCGTGATCTCGTCGATGAAGTCCATCAGCCCTCCCGGCCGCCTGATCGATCCGCACCGGCCCACCGCTCGGCGACCACCAGAGCATCCCGCGTGGCGCCGACATCGTGGACGCGCACCGCCCACACGCCCGCCTGCGCCGCGAGGGCGCTCGTCACCGCGGTCGCCAGATCGCGCCGGGCCTCGGAGGCGTCGGCGGGGTCTTGGGCGAGCGCGTCGGCGAGGAAGCGCTTGCGGCTGGTGCCGATCAGCACCCGCTGGCCCATCGCGACGAAGCGGTCGAGCCCTCGCAAGGTCTGCCAGTTCTGCTCCCCGCGTTTGCCGAAGCCGATCCCGGGATCGACGATGACCCGCGCGGGATCGATGCCGGCCTGCGCGGCGGCCGCGATCCTGGCGGTGAGCTCGCGCGTGACCTCGGCCACGACGTCGTCGTAGACGGCACGCGCGTACATGTCCGCGGAGTGGCCGCGCCAGTGCTGGAGCACCACGTCCGCGTCGGTCGGGGCGATGGCCGCCAGCATCCCGGGGTCGGCCATGCCGCCCGAGACGTCGTTCACGATCCGCGCGCCCGCCTCGACGGCCAGGGCGGCGGTCGAGGCGTTCATGGTGTCGATGCTGACGACGACCCCTGCATCCGAGAGGGCGCGCACGACGGGAAGCACCCGCTCCTGCTCGACGTCCGGCGCCACGCGCTCAGCACCCGGCCGGGTCGACTCGCCGCCGATGTCGAGGATGTCGGCGCCCTGCGCCCTCAGCAGCAGTCCGTGGGCGACGGCGGCCTCGGCATCCACGTACCGCCCGCCGTCGCTGAAAGAGTCGGGCGTCACATTGACGACGCCCATGATGAGCGTCATCCGCGACCAGCCCCGATCAGCGCGATCAGCTCGGCGCGCGCGGCCGGTTCGGCGAGCTCCCCGCGGGCGGCGATCGTCACGGTCGAGGCATCCGGCTGCCGCCCGCCGCGCATCGTCACGCACTCGTGCGAGGCATCGAGCACCACGAGCACTCCCCGGGCGTCGAGGGATCCGGCGATCACGTCGGCGATCTGCTCGCCCAGGCGCTCCTGCACCTGGGGACGCGACGACAGGATGTCCACGACCTTGGGCAGCGCGCCGAGTCCGACGACCTGCTCGCCGGGGAGGTATGCGAGATGCGCGTGCCCGCGGAAGGGCAGCAGGTGGTGCTCGCACACCGAGCGGAAGATGATGTCGCGCAGGATCACCGCGCCCGACGGCAGCGTGTCTGGGGCGGGGCCGCGCGACACCGAGATGGTGTGCGCGAGCGGGGCGGCAGCATCCGTCCCCACCCCCGCGAAGAACTCGGTGTACGCGTCGGCGACGCGCTCAGGCGTCTGCTTCAGCCCGGGGCGCTCGGGGTCTTCGCCGATCGCCTCGAGCAGTTCGCGCACGAGCACGGCGACACGCTCACGATCGACGGCCATAGGCCGAGCCTACGCGGTCGCCGGGCGCGCCTGTCCGGTGGGGCGGCGCTTCGTCGCCTTCTCGGCGGCCGGCAGTTCGTCGGCCTCGACACTCGCGGCGAGACCGGCCTCGTCGCGGCGCTGCGGAACCTCGACGGGCGGCAGCTCCGAGACCGGGCGCTGCTCGCTCGACAGCCACTGCGGACGCGGGGGGAGGCGCTTGACGTCCTTGAAGATCTCGGCGAGCTCGAGGTGATCGAGCGTCTCCTTCTCGAGGAGCTCGAGCGCGAGCTTGTCGAGCACATCGCGGTTGGCGTTGATGACCTCGTACGCCTCGTTGTGCGCCTGCTCGATGAGGTCGCGCACCTGGACGTCGACCCGCTCCGCGACGCGCTCCGAGAATTCGCGGCCATGCCCCATGTCGCGGCCCATGAAGACCTCACCCGACGACTGACCGAGCTTGACCGGGCCGATGTCGCCGGTCATTCCGTACTCGGTGACCATCTTGCGGGCGATGTTCGTCGCCTTCTCGATGTCGTTCGAGGCGCCGGTGGTCGGGTCGTGGAAGACGATCTCCTCCGCGACGCGGCCACCCATCGCGTACGTGAGCTGGTCCTGCAGCTCGTTGCGCGTGACGGAGTACTTGTCGTCCAGCGGCAGCACCATCGTGTATCCGAGGGCCTTGCCGCGCGGGAGGATCGTGACCTTCGTGACGGGGTCGGTGTGGTTCATCGCCGCCGCCGCGAGCGCGTGACCGCCCTCGTGGTAGGCCGTGATGAGCTTCTCCTTGTCCTTCATGACGCGCGTGCGGCGCTGCGGGCCTGCGATCACGCGGTCGATGGCCTCGTCGAGGGCGCGGTTGTCGATCAGCTGCGCGTTCGAGCGGGCGGTCAGCAGCGCGGCCTCGTTCAGCACGTTGGCCAGGTCGGCACCGGTGAAGCCGGGCGTCTTGCGGGCGACGACCTCGAGGTCGACGCCGTCGGCGAGCGGCTTGCCACGGCCGTGCACTTCGAGGATCTTCGTGCGGCCCTTGAGGTCGGGGGCGTCGACGCCGATCTGACGGTCGAAGCGGCCGGGACGCAGCAGCGCGGGGTCGAGGATGTCGGGGCGGTTCGTCGCCGCGATCACGATGACGTTCGCCTTGGGGTCGAACCCGTCCATCTCGACGAGCATCTGGTTGAGCGTCTGCTCGCGCTCGTCGTGTCCGCCGCCCATCCCGGCGCCACGGTGGCGGCCCACGGCGTCGATCTCGTCGATGAAGATGATGGCCGGCGCGTTGTCCTTGGCGTTGTTGAAGAGGTCGCGCACCCGGCTCGCGCCGACGCCGACGAACATCTCGACGAAGTCCGAACCCGAGATCGAGTAGAACGGCACGCCTGCCTCACCCGCCACCGCGCGGGCGAGCAGCGTCTTGCCGGTTCCGGGAGGGCCGTACAGCAGCACGCCCTTCGGGATGCGGGCGCCGACCGCCTGGAACTTGGACGGGTCCTTGAGGAAGTCCTTGATCTCTTCGAGCTCTTCGATCGCCTCGTCGGAGCCCGCGACGTCCTGGAAGGTGACCTGCGGCATCTCCTTCGTCACGAGCTTCGCGCGCGACTTGCCGAACTGCATCACCTTGCTGCCGCCGCCCTGGGCGCTGGACAGCAGGAACCAGAAGAGCAGGCCGAGCAGCAGGATCGGCAGGAGGAGGGAGATGAAGCCGTCGAACCACGTGGCACGCGGGACGGCGTCGTTGAAGCCGTCCTTGGGGTTCGCGTCGTTGATCGCGGTGACGACCTCGTCAGCGCGTGCTGAGACGTAATAGAACTGCACGTCGCTGGCGCCCTCGTACTCCTTCGAGAGCTTCATGTCGACCCGCTGGTCGCCGTCGGTGTTGACGACCTCGGTGACCGTGTCGCCCGAGAGCAGCTCGAGACCCTCCTGCGTGGAGATCTGCTTCGCCCCGCCCAGGCTCGAGATGAGCGAGAAACCCACGATGAGGAAGACCCCGATCAGCAGGACGTAGAAGAGAGGGTTGCGGGTGATCTTCTTGAAGTCCATGGCACGGGCGCGAGCCCGACCCCTTTCGTCGACGTGCCGCCGCGGACGGAAAACCCCCGTCGACGGTTGAATCAGGGTATCGCGCGATTCCTAGGCGCCGTCTGTGCATTCGCCCCGGGCGTAATCACAGCCCGCCCGATAGCGTGGGGGCGAAGCGCCGCACGAGCCCACGACGAGGAGGACCCCGTGCCCCGCATCCGCCCCTCGCTCATCGTCCTCGCTGCGGCGGCCGTCGCCCTGACCGGCTGCGCATCCGGTCCGCAGTCACTGACGCCCTCCGAGATCGTGGCCGAGATCGCCTGCGCGAGCACGGACCCCTTGGGCGGCGACCCCGGTCGAGCCGGGCCCATGCCCGATCACTTCCAGCCGGTCGCCGCGGTCCGCTGCGTGCCCTTCCAGACCGTCGAGGACGACGAGGGCATCTGGTCCGTCATCCTCCGTGAGCGGCTCGAAGGCGATCTCACGGCGCTCCTGCGTGCGCAGGCCGAGCCCGACGACGCGCGCTCTCCGGGACCGTGCGCGGCGATCGCGATCATCGCGCCGCAGATCTGGCTGACGGATGCTGCGGGCCGAGGCATCCGCGTCCGCTATCCGGCCGACGGCTGCAGCCAGCCGAAGCTCGACCTCATCGGCGACGCGCTGGCCGAGCTCGCCGTCGTGCAGACCGACGAAGAGCAGCGCACGCTCACGCAGCCGCGCGCAGCGCTCGAGTCCGGGTGCGCGCCGACCTGGTCGGCCCGGCCGCTGCAGATCGCCGCGCCGGAGGAACTCGAGGAATGGGAGGGCACCCTCGACGCACCCGCCCCCGCGCCGTCGTCGACGGGGATCCAGACCATTCCGTGGGCGCCTCCGCGCACGCCCGCACCCGGCGAGGTCGAGACGCTCCGCCTCTGCGCCTACTCCACCGACGACGCCGCGAACCCCTCGGCGACGCCCGCGCCCGGGTCGACGACCTGGGTCACCGTCGATGCGGAGGGCACGGCGTGGTTCACCGGCAGCCGTCAGCTCGACGCCGCCGAGACGCGCGCAGTGCTCGGGGCCGCAGCATCCGCTCAGCCGCTGCCGGAGGCCTGCGACGACATCCCCGGTTCCCTGGTCGTGCTCGACGCGGACGAGGAGGGGAAGGCTCCGATCACGGTGGAGCTGGACGGATGCCGTCGGCTCATCGTCGACCACATCGCGACGTACGCGGCACCGCCCGCTCTTGTGGAGATGCTCGGGGGCTGAGCGGTGCCGTCAGCTGTAGACGTGCGGCGCGAGCACGGCGACGTCCCGCAGGTTGCGGTACTTCTCCGCGTAGTCCAGGCCGTAGCCGACGACGAACTCCGTCGGGATGTCGAAGCCGACGTACCGGCAGTGCACCTCGACCTTGGCGGCCTCGGGCTTGCGCAGCAGCGCGAAGACCTCGACGGATGCCGCACCACGGGCCGCGAAGTTCTCCAGCAGCCAGCTGAGGGTCAGACCCGAGTCGATGATGTCCTCGACGATGAGCACGTGCTTGCCGAGGATGTCGGTGTCGAGGTCCTTGCGGATCTGCACGACACCGCTGGACTTGGTGCCGGCGCCGTATGACGAGACGGCCATCCAGTCCATCGTCACGTGCTTCTTGAGCGCGCGCGAGAAGTCGGCCATGACCATGATCGCGCCCTTGAGCACCCCGACCAGCAGCAGGTCTTCGTCGGCGTAGTCCTCGGCGACCCGCGCCGCGATCTCGTCGAGCTTGGCTCGGATCTCCTCCTCGGTGACGAGGACTTCGGTGATGTCGCTGGAAACGTCGGCCGCGCGCATGCGACGAGTCTAGAGGGGCACCATCAGCGCGCGGTGAACTCGACGCGCCCGCCGAGACGGCGGGCGCGGCAACCTGGCAGATCGATCGGGCCCTGACCCGACCAGTCCGTCACGAGGCGCGCCACCTCGAGCGTCTGCGTCCGCGAGAGGCTCTCGTGGAACTCACTGGCCACGACGTGCCGGATGATGCGGTTCCGAAGCGCCGCCGGGTTGGCGGCGAGCGCGGCCGCCGACACCGAGATGCCGGCCTCGGCGTGCTCGACGATGTCCTCGATCGTCTCGTCGATCATCTCGTCGAACGCCTCGGAGTCCTCGCGCAGCTGCGCTGCGGTACGGGCGAGCGCCTCGGCGATCCCCGGGCCGAGTTCGGACTCGAGCACCGGCAGCACCGTCTCGCGCACGCGCACACGCGCGAACCGCGGGTCGGCGTTGTGGGGATCGTCCCAGGGCTCGAGCGCCTCGGCCGCGCACGCGGCGCGGGTCGTGACGCGGCGCACACCCAGCAGCGGGCGCAGGAGCGCGATGCCCTCGAGGACGGATGCCTCGGCCATGCCCTGCAGGCTGGTGGCACCCGCGCCGCGGGCGAGGCCGAGCAGCACCGTCTCCGCCTGGTCGTCGAGCGTGTGGCCGGTGAGGATCGCGGCCGCTCCGATCGCCCTGGCACCTTCGGCGAGGGCGCGGTAGCGCGCCTCGCGCGCCGCCGCCTCGGGACCGCCTGCTCCCGTGACCTCGACGCGCGCCACGCGGGCCTCGAGCCCGAGCGCCTCGGCCTTCGCGGCTGCGGCGGCGGCAGCATCCGTCGATCCGTCCTGCAGGCCGTGGTCGACGGTGAGCGCGACGGCCCGCAGCCCCGGCTTCGGCGCCTCGAAGGCCGTCGCGGCGGCGAGCGCGAGGGAGTCCGCACCACCCGACAGCGCGACGAGCACGGTCGCACCGGGTCGGAGGCCGGCGAGGGCGCGGCGCACGGCGAGCCGCACCTCGGCGACGGCGGGGTCGAGTCCGGGTCTGCGCTCCTCCACCCGCCCACCGTACCGGGGACGCCGTACCGTTCTCAGGATCGGAGCCTCGCGGTCACGCCTCGCCGCGGCGTGTCGCGCCTGTGCGCGCCGACGATCCTGAGTTAGTGCCCGATGGGCGCCCGAACTAGGCTGGTCGCGGCAATCCACAGTCTTCGAAGGAGCACCACTATGGGCGCGTACGACGCCGTCATCGAGATCCCGCGCGGCAGCCGCGTGAAGTACGAGGTCGACCACGGCACCGGCCGCGTCTTCCTCGACCGCATCCTCTACACGCCCATGGGCTACCCGACCAACTACGGGTTCTTCGAGAACACCCTCGGCGAGGACGGCGACCCGCTCGACGTGCTCGTGATCCTCGACGTCGACCTGGCGCCCGGCATCCTCGCGAGCGTCCGCCCCGTCGGCGTGCTCAAGATGAGCGACGAGGCCGGTGGCGACGACAAGGTCGTCGCGGTGCTCGCCAAGGACCCGCGCTGGGCGCACATCCAGGACGTCGCCGACATCCCGGAGTTCCTCCAGAAGGAGATCGCGCACTTCTTCGAGCACTACAAGGACCTCGAGCCCAACAAGTGGGTCAAGGTCGACGAGTGGGCGGACGCCGCCGAGGCCGAGCGCCTGGTCGACGAGGCGTTCGCGCGCTTCGCCCAGCACGAGGGCCAGACCGCGACCCAGGGTGAGGGCGTCGCGCCGAACACGCTCTGACGGCTGTCTTCATGCGAAGAGCGGATGCCTCGGCATCCGCTCTTCGTCGTTCGAGGTGTGTATGCCGGTCAGACCGAGATGCCGCGATCGGCCATGAAGTAGATCGGGTTGACCGGGGAGCCGTTGACGTACGTCTCGAAATGCACGTGGCAGCCGAACGAGTTGCCGGTGTTGCCCTCGCTCGCGATGAGCTGCCCGGCGCTGACCCACTGCCCGACACCGACGAAGATGCCGCCCGTGCGGATGTGGCCGTAGCCCGAGCCGATGCCGCCACCGTGGTCGATCTTGATGTAGTTGCCGTAGCCGCCGTTCCACCCGGCGTAGACGACGCGCCCCGCCGACGCGGCGTAGATGGCGGATCCGCACCCTGCGGCGAGGTCGACACCGTAGTGGAAGCCGCTGGAGCAGTAGCTGTTGCCGCACTGCACGGTGCGCGGGCCGTAGCCGGAGCTGCGCCAGCCGGATGACGGACGGGCCCAGCCCGAGCCCACGACGGCCCCGCCGCCTCCGCCACCGCCACCACCGCCGCCGCCTCCGCCCTGGTTCTGCTGGGCGAGGCGGTCGGCTTCCTCTTTGGCGCGACGTGCCTCTTCTTCGCGGCGCAGGCGTTCCTGCTCCTTGCGGACACGCTCGCCTTCTTCGTACTGTGCGACGGTCGTGGCGGTCGCGTCCTGGAGTGCGGCGAGCTGCGCCTCGAGTTCGCCGCGCTTGGCGTTCTGCGCGTCGAGGGCGGCCTGCGCCTCGTCGGCGGCCTTCTGCGCTGCGACCATCTTCTCTTCGGCGATCTTCTGCAGCCGGTCGCGCTCGGCGCGCTGGACGGCGGCCTGATCGCTGAGGCTCTGGGCCGAGTCGCGCGCGGTGACGGCCTGGGCGTACACGTCCTGGTTGCGCTGGACGAGCTTGTCCATCGTGCCCAGGCGCGCCAGCAGGTCGTCTGCGCCGGCGGCAGAGCCCGCGAAGAACAATTCCATCGACGTGTCGTCGCCGCCGTTGCGGTAGAGCTGGGCAGCCACGCGGCCTGCTTTGTTGGCCGCATCCGTCGCAGCCGCGGCCTGCTCGTCCGCCTGCTGCTGCAACTGGTCGGCCCGCAAGGCGGCGTCGAAGTACGCCTGCTGCGCGACGTAGAACTCATCGGCCAGCTGCTGCGCGACCTGCTGCTTGGCGGCGACATCAGCCTCGAGCCCGGCGATCAGCTGCTGGATCTTCGTGACCTCGGCGGCCTTGGCGGCCTCATTGTTCTTCGCCGCGACGACGTCGTCCCACGAGGGGTAGTCGGCTGCGAAAGCGGGGGCGACCAGCGGCCCGAGCGTTCCGCCGACTGCGCCGATCGCCGCGACGCCCAGGATTCCGAGCCCGAGCGCGGTGCGCCGGTTCATCGATGGCCAGAGCCGCCGCTGCTCGCGAGCAGACGGCGCGCACCCGCAGTCCACGGAGGTGTCGTCGGACACGGCCTGGTCAGTGACGTTTTCGGGCTGCACCGGATCCCTCCCTCGCGGCGTCAACTCGTTTCACACTAGCAACATCAGTAACATGCGCAACCCCCAGGGGTGCACGGCTGTTGCCGCCTCGGGAAGCGGTCACCCGGTCAGTGTGCGCCCTCAGGACCCGTTGTACAAGGGCGACGCGCGCTCGATTCGCGTTTTCGCGAGGAGTTACGTATGCTTGGTCCTCGGCAGTGAGCCCCAAAGGTTCACCCGGCCCCATCGTTTAGCGGCCTAGGACGCCGCCCTTTCACGGCGGTAGCACGGGTTCGAATCCCGTTGGGGTCACTCCACAATTCAATAAGCATGGCCCTGTAGCGCAGTTGGTTAGCGTGCCGCCCTGTCACGGCGGAGGTCGCGGGTTCAAGTCCCGTCAGGGTCGCTCCGAGCGACGGGCCCTTTTTTCGAAGAGGGCCTTTCGTCTAGGACGCGGCAGGTCTTGTATAAGAGATGCCGCGCGGCTCTGTAGCTCAGTTGGTAGAGCGTTCGACTGAAAATCGAAAGGTCACCGGATCGATGCCGGTCGGAGCCACTGAAACCCTCTCCTAGCTTCTACATGGAGGGGGTTTCTTCGTTAGCCCTGCCGCACGCGGTACCCGAGATACACGAAGCCGTTCTCGAAGCGACGCTCGTCGGTCAGCTCCAGGTCGAGCCGCAGTCCTTCGTCGAGGAAGCGGATGCCGCCGCCGACGACGACGGGGCAGAAGACGACGTGCACCGCGTCGAGGAGGCCGGCTCGCGCCGCCACCGAGGCCAGCTGACCGCCGCCGATCGCGAGTGTGGCGGCCGAGGCATCCTTCAGTCGCCGCGCCTCGTCGGCGTCGAACGTGGAGCGCAGCTCGGTGCGCCGGGTGGTGACCGCGCCCAGGCGGCGCGAGTACACGATCTTGTCGACGTCGCGCCACTGCAGAGCGAACTCGCGCTCGGCGGGCGGCAGGTCGTCGAGCGGGATGTCGTCCCACACCTTCATCACGTCGTACACCTTGCGGCCGTAGAGGTGAGTGCGTGCCGGAGCCAGCAGCCGGTTCACGAACGAGTGGATCTCCGCGTCCGGCGTGGCCCACGTCCATCGGCCGTCCGGACCCGCGATGTAGCCGTCGAGCGAGGCGGAGTTGAAGTAGATGAGCGACCCCATGCGTCGGCAGGCTACCCGGCGCGTCGCTCGCGGGCTACCGTTCCCGCGTTGCCAGCGAATCGTCAGCAACCACCACTTGCGGTGTGGACGGATGCTGCGGCTATTGTTTCTCGATAGCTACGTACCGTTTATCGATAGGCAGGCTCGCATGCAACGCACCACGATCGTCGTCCTGAAAGTCCTCATCGCGGCACTGCTCGTGCTGCTGCTGTGCTGCCAGGTATTCGTGGTTCCGGCCGTCGCCGCGCAGTCGGCGGTCCGCTACTCCGAGATCGCCTATTTCGAGATCCCAGGCACCATCGTCGGCATCCTCTTCCTGCTATGCGTGCAGGTGGTGCTCGTGTGCGTGTGGCGGCTGCTGTCGCTGGTGCGCGAAGACAGCATCTTCAGTGAGAGCGCGTTCCCCGACGTCGATGTCAGTCTGGCGGCGGTCGCGTTCGCGACGTTCCTGGTGCTCGTGGCGCTCATCGCACTGAGCCTCACCGGATTCATGACGCCGTCCATCACCCTGCTCCTGCTGCTCGGCGTCGTGGTCGGCGCCGGCCTGTCGCTGCTGATCGTGGTGCTGCGGAGCCTCCTGCGCAAAGCCTCGCAGCTCGAGCACGACCTCTCGGAGGTGGTGTGATGCCGATCATCATCAACCTCGACGTGCAGCTGGCGAAGAAGAAGATGTCGGTCACCGACTTCGCCGCCGCGATCGAGATCACCCCCGCCAATGTCTCCGTGCTGAAGAACGGCAGGGCGAAGGCGGTGCGGTTCACGACGCTCGACGCGATCTGCCGGGTGCTCGACTGCCAGCCCGGCGACATCCTCGAATGGGTGCCCGACGACCACCCGGCGGCGATCACCGCGGCGGAGGGCGAGGCATGACAGCAGCGACGGCGAGTGGCAGGGCGACGCCGGCGTGGAGCTCCACGGCGATCGCGGAGCTGCTCGACGTCGCGCGCTGCCCGGTGTGCGGCTCGGGCATCGTCGCCGAGCGGCGGTGCCCGGCATGCGGCGCGGACTTCCGCGGCGCGATCGGCCGCGATCTGTGGGCGGCGTCGCAGGACGCCGTGGATGCGCTCCGCGTGCGCCAGGCGGTCCTCGACCGGGTGCCGATCGCGCCGATCGCGGCCGCTCTGGAGGCCCCTGCCCCGTCCGCCGCGCCATCCGCACCGGTGGCCGCGCCGCCTCCGGCCGTCGCAGGCGCTTCACGCCCCGGCCCCTCCGCGACCGTGCAGTCGGTGCTCGCGGTCGCGGGAGCAGGGCTCGTCGCGGTGGCGGCGGTGGTGTTCACGTTCTTCAACCCCGACCTCGCAGACCCGCTGCCGCGGGCCGCGATCGTCGGCGGCATCGCCGCGGCGTTCCTCGGCGGATCGGCGCTCCTCGCGCGCCGCGGCCTGCGCTTCTCCGCTGAGGCGATCGGCGCTCTCGGCGTGGTCTTCCTCGCCCTCACCATCGCGACGGCGCTCGCGCTGCTTCCACCCGGCCTGGACGGATGGGTCTTCACCGCGCTGTCGACGCTCGTCGCCGGCGGCGCCCTCGCGGTACTCGGCCCACGCGCCGGCATTCGCGCGTGGCTCTGGAGCGGTCTCGTGGCTCTGGCCTTCGTCCCGCTGATGCTCGGCCTCGCGACCCCCTCGGCGCTCGCGGCGACAGCCGGCTGCCTGGCCTCCGCCGCCGCGGCGAGCGCCCTGGTCGCCTTCGCGTCCCGCGGGTCGGCCGGCTTCGCCCGCCCGCTCACGGCGGAGGTCGTGACCCTCACCGTCGTCCAATTCGGCTTCGCCGCTGCGGCGCTCGTGACGGTGTGGGCAGCGGATGCCTCCACCGGCGTCTCCCCCGCGTACCTCGCGAGTGCGACCCTGGTCACGATCGCCGGCCTGGCCGCAGCATCCGCCCGGCACCTCGCGGGAGCGCTGTGGAGCGGTCTCGCCGGTGGGGCGATCGTCGCCTCCGCGGCGGTGCTGCCGCTCGCCTCGGCGACGGGAGGCTACTGGCTCGCGGCGTTCCCCGTCGCCGCAGGCCTGGGGCTCGTCGTCGCGGGCGCGCTCAGCCCACTGCATCGCATGATCGCGCGCGGTGCATTCTTCGCCGGAGCCGTCGCGGTCGTCGCGGCCGTCGCCGTGATCCCGACGCTCACCGCTTTCCTGACGCTGGGGGGCGTCATCGCCAGCCCGAGAACCGTCCTTGTGTCGGCGACCGGGCTCGGGCTCACAGCAGGGCTGGCGGCCCTGGCCCTGTCGCTCGCGTCGTTCGCGGCCATCACGACCCCGCACGGCGTCGCGGTGACGGCTGCGACCCGGGACGAGGCATCCGTCCCCCCTGCCCACAGGTTCGGGGCGGACGCCGCGCCTTCTGGGCGCGCGCCGTACGCCCCGAACGCACCCGATGCGCCCCGGATCCCCGACGCCGGAACGGTCGAGCCGTGGCGGCCGTCGGCGATCGGGACCCGGTGGCTCGGATTCCTCGGCGCATGGTACGCGGTGCTCGCGTTCCTCACGGTGCTCGCGCTGGCGGACCTCGGGGTGTGGGCGCGCATCGCGCTCGGGCTCGTCGCCGCGGTCATCGCGGGCACCGTGTCGACGACGCGGCTGCGGGATGCCCCGGCCGCCGTCCGCATGCCGCTCGTGGTGGGTGCGCACGCGGCCGTCGCGTTCGCCGCGGTGCTGTCGTGGCGCGACGACGACCTCACGGTGTGGGCGGGCGCGGCCGTCGTCGCCACCCTCGGCGTGCTGGCGCTCACGGTGCCGCGCGCAGCCCGGTTCGTGCACGTGGGAGTCGGGTTCGCCTACGCGCTGGTCATGGTCGCGACGGCGCTCGCCCGTGCGGGGGCGGATCCGCTCGTGGTGGTCTGCCTCACGACCTGCGCCGCCGGCGCGGTGGCCATCGCGGTCACGTTCGCCCGCCGGGTCCCGTCGCGCGAGTGGTACGCCGTGCTCGTCGTGACGGCCGTGCCCTTCGCCATCGGCGTGCTGCAGGTGGTGTTCGAGCGCAGCGGCTGGACCGCCCTGTCGACAGCGGTGATCTTCTGCCTCGCCCTGACACTCGTCACGACGACGCGGCCGGGGCTCGGCATCGTCGTGCGCACACTCGCCGCGGCGACCCTGGTGCCCGCCCTCGCGGTGGTCGCGGTGTGCCTCGGCGCGCAGCTGCTGCCGATGAGCGGCTCGCCGATCGTGCTCCCCGTCATCGCGGCGATCGTCGCCGGCGTGCTGGCGTCGGCGGACCTCCTCGCCGCCGCGCTCTCGCGACGCCTGCCGGCGGCGCACGTGCGGGCCGCAGGGCTCGCGGTCGAGGCATCCGCTCTCCTCACGGCGGTGATCGCCGTCGGACTCTCATTGGTTCGCACGTCGGCGGGGCTGCCCACCACGCTGCTCGTGCTCGTGATCCTGGGCATCGGGTTCGTCGCGACCGCACTCTTCTCACCGCGTCACTACGCGTGGCCTCTCGCCGGCGCGGCGTTCACGGGCGCCTTGTGGAGCGCGTGGGGCCTCGTGGGCGTCACCGGCCTCGAGCCGTATCTGCTGCCGCCTGCGCTCGGGGTCGCCGTCGTGGCGGCGTGGCTGACCGCCCGCGGGCGCCCCGCGGCAGGCCTCTATACGGTCGGGCTCGCCGTCGCAGTGATCCCCGTGCTGATCGCACTCGCGCTGGACGGCACGGATGCCGCGACGCCCGCGCTCGCGATCGACGCCGGCTTCCCCGCCCGGGCGTACGCGCTCGTGGGCGCGGCGTGGGCGCTGGTGGCAGCATCCGTCGTCGTGTCTCGCGCGTCCGCGCCGCGTGTGCGCCGCCTGCGGGTGCTGCGCGCGCCGACGCTCGCCGTCGCGATCGTCGCAGCCGCGGCCGCTGCGGTGCAGGGCGTGCGGTGGGGTACGGGGCTGGATGCCGCGCCCACGGATCCGCTGATCGTCGCGGCGCTCGTGTTCGGGCTCGTCGGCGGCGGGGCAGCGGCGAGCGCCGCGCGTTCCCTGCACCGCGGGGCGACACCGGAGACGCTGATCGCCCATACGCGCTGGCTCGGCGCCCCCGCCGTGCTGATCCTCGGCATCGCGACCTGGCCGGCGATCGAGCGGGACTGGTCCGTCATCTGGACGATGTGGGCGCTGCTGCTGGCGCTGCTCACGCTCAAGGTGGGGGTGGCCGCACGCGGCCTTCGGGCGCCGACCGCGCTGCCCCCGGTGTGGTTCCTGTTCGCGGTGTCGTTCACGACCGCGGTGGTCGCGTGGAGTCCTCGCGACTTGCGCGTCGAGTGGTTCTCGCTGCCGCTCGGGCTCTTCCTCCTCGCGGCGGGGGCGCTCGCGCTGCGAAGGCCCGCACCGTTCGCGCGCGCGAGGTCGCTCCAGGCGTGGCCCGCCGGCTGGACGGGGTCGTGGCCTCTCCTGGCGCCCGGTCTGATCACGATGCTGAGCGCGTCCGTCGCGGCGACCTACACCGACCCTCGCACGTGGCGCGCGATTCTCGTGATGGCGATCGCACTGGTCGCGATCCTGGTGGGCGCCACCCGGCGTCTCGCCGCGCCGTTCCTCATCGGGATCGTCGTGCTGCCTGTCGAGAACGTGCTGGCGTTCATGGTGCAGATCGGCCGCGGCATCGAAGCGATGCCGTGGTGGATCACGCTGTCGGTGGTGGGCGCGGTGCTGCTCATCATCGCGGTCGGCTATGAGCGGCGGGCGGGCGATGGCACCGGCCTCGCGGCCCGGCTGCGCGACCTCGCCTGACCGCCGCGCACTCAGGACTCGAAGGTGACGTCGACCTGAATCTCGGACGCGAGCCGCTCGAGCTCCCGGGTGAGGGCGGCGAGATCGACGGATGCCGGGATCCGGGCCGTCACCGTCGCCTCGAACAGCCGGCCGCCGTACATCGCCGCCTCACGCGTCTCGGTGGTCATCCGGTCGATGCTGATGTCGTGGGAGCGCAGCACCGTCGTCATCTCCCGGACGATGCCCGGATGGTCGTTGCCGATCAGCTGCAGGGTGAGCGGACGCATCGCGGCCTCCTCCGGGGAAGGCTCGACCCCTGTGCTGACGGTGACGGAGAGCAGCCCGTCGAGCACAGACAGGGACTCGCGGAGCTCGTCCGCGCGCGCCGCCGCCACGGAGACCTCGACGACGCCGGCGAAGACGCCCGACAGCTCGGCGAGCTGGCTGTTCTCCCAGTTGCCGCCGTGCCGATCGACCACATCGGCGACGGCCGCCACGAGACCGGCTCGATCGCCTCCGACAAGGGTGAGCACGAGCGTCGTCATACCTGTCAGGGTAGCGACCGCGCGCGCTCAGCGCGGGGCGAGCTCCGACGTCACCGGGAACGGCAGCCGGAAGCGCTCAGGATCGGCGCCGACAGCGGACGCCGCACCGTACTCGTCCGCGACGACGGTGACGCCGCGGGCGCTCGCCTCGGCGATCCGCACCGGTCGCTCGGTGCCGTCCGCGAGGCGGAGGGTCCACTGGTCGGCGAGATAGCCGATGCCGAGCTGCTCGAGCAGCACCTCGGCAGCGAGCCACTCGACGCCGCCCACGCCTTCGGGCGTGCGCTCGCGGCCGAGCAGGTCGAAGACGCGGAAGCCGTCGCCGGAGGGGAGCATCCATCCCAGGATCTCGCCGTCGGCGCGGCGGTGCTCGATCCAGTCCGCGGGCAGCATGGGACACGAGCGTACCGACACCGACGCCGACAGGCGACGCGGATCATCCACAACCCGCACCGCGGTCGGGCACTGGGCCGCGGCATCCGGGTAGCATCCGCTTCAGAGATCGCACGTGGGGATGCGCGGTCCGGACGCGGGGAGTCGTATGGCCACCTTCGGCACACCTCCCGCCCGACGGCCGTCGGAGCGGGTGCGTCGCCGACGCCTGTTCGCGGGCATCGCGGGCGCTGTCGTCCTGCTCGCCGTGATCGGCGGCTCGGTCGCGGCGATCGGCTTCGCACGCGCGGGCGCCCACGACCAGGAGACGGATGCCGCGCCCACCGCCACCGGATCGGCGACGCCGACGCCCACTCCCACCCCGACGCCACTGACACCCGAAGAGCAGCTGCTCGCTTCCACCACCGACCCTGCGGCGTGCGCGGTGAGCTTCATGGGCGACGGGATCGCCGACGCACCCATGCTGCAGACGCAGGGCGCGCTGTACGCAGGCTTGCCGATCCCTTCGCGCGACGGACTCGTGTTCGCCGGCTGGTACGCGACGCCGTCGGATGCCGCGGCGTTCGCGATCCCTGGACGCGTGAACGGCTCGGAACCCGTCGTCTGCACCGACCAGCGCGTGACACTGCACGGTGCGTGGATGAGCCCCGACCAGAATGCGGCCGAGAACGCCCGCATCCCGATCCTCATGTACCACCAGTTCACCGCCGACCCCGGCGGTGAGAGCGGCTGGCTGCGCGGCAACTACGCCTACATCGGCGACTTCGACGCGCATATGAACCACATCGCGACGACAGGCTTCTACCTGCCCACGTGGGATGAGCTGTCGGCCTTCATCGACGGACGCCTCTTCCTGCCGAACCACTCGGTGATCGTCACCGACGACGACGCCGACCAGACCTGGTTCGACCTCGCGGCTCCCGTTGTCTCCACCTACAAGGTGCTCACGACCTCGTTCATGATCACGGCCTACCGGCAGGATCCGCCGCCGAACCCCTACGTCCTGCGACGCTCGCACACGCACGACATGCATCGCGCGGGCGCGAACGGCGACGGGCTCATCACGAACCTCTCGGTGCCCGAGATCGTGGCCGACATGGAGGCGTCGTACGGCGTGCTCGGGGCCAAGGAGATCATGGCCTACCCGTTCGGGCACTACAACGACACCGCGAAAGAGGGCCTGCGCCAGGCGGGCTGGGAGATGGCCCGCACCATCGAGCCCGGCTACGTCACGATCGGCACCGACAAGCTCGCACTGCCCACCGTGCGCATCAACTACGGCATGGGACTGGACGCGCTGATCAACCTCATCGGGTGATCGCGTGGGGGTGACGGATGCTGCGGGCCGCAGCATCCGTCAGTGATCGTGTATCACACGAGATGACACAGGCTCCTCTGTCAACAGCAGGACGATCTGAAACACAGCGAAGCTTGAGCAATCGCGCTTCCTAAGTCGATGCGCCCGCTGTATTGTGACAACTGCGTGGGAGCTTTCGGGCTCTCCTATGACATCGGGTTTGGGATCCGATGTCGGCACTGGATGGGGATCCGGTGGGCGCACTGGGGATAACGCGGCTGGTTACCCGGCCACCGCAAAAAACTGGGGAATATCGCAATGGCATATCCATATGCCGTGCGCTCATCGTGCCTGGGGGTTGCACGATGACGGCCATCGACGCCGGCGCACGTACCGTGACCGGGCTGGACGCACCTGCGTTCCCGCCGATCCTCACCCCACGCGCGACCGCCACGAAGCCGCTCACGACGCTGGTGCCGCGGACGGAGCCCGCGATCGAGCGGCGGCGCCTCTGGGAGCACCGCTACGCACGCCGTCTGCAGGCCACCGATGCGGTCGTCGTCATCAGCGCGACCGCCCTCACCGCCCTGATCGACACGTCGGTGTGGTCGACCGGCGCGTTCGCGGTGGGGCGGGTCGCTGTGCTGACGACGGTGGTGTGGCTGCTCTGCCTCGCGCTCGTGCAGAGTCGCGCTGCATCGATCAGCGGCTCCGGCGCCACCGAGTACAAGCGCGTGATCCACGCCACCGGGTTCGCCTTCGGCGTCATCGCGATGATCTTCGTACTCTTCCAGTGGCAGGGGGTGCGGCTGCAGCTCATCGCCGCGCTGCCCGCCGGACTCTTCGCGCTCCTCGTCGGACGCTGGCTGTGGCGCAAGTGGCTGCTTGGTCAGCGCCGGTACGGCCACTACGCGTCGCGGGCGATCGTCACCGGCAGCCGCGACGACATCGAGTACGTGCTGCGCACACTCGACGAGCGCGGATCGGGCTACGTCACCATCGGCGCCGCGCCATCGGACCAGAGCGACGAGCCGATCGTGATCGACGGCCGCGTCCACGACGTCGTCGGGACCATGAGTTCCGTCGCGATGCACGCCCGCACGCTCGAGGCCGACACGATCATCGTGGCCACCCGGCCAGAGGACGACCCCGACTTCATCAAGCGCCTGAGCTGGGAGCTCGAGGGCACGGCGTCCGAGCTGATCATCTCGAGCCGCGTCGCCGACGTCGCGGGCCCGCGCATCTCGCTGCGTCCCGTCGACGGGCTGCCCCTCATCCACGTGAAGATCCCGGAGTTCGAGGGCGGCAAGCACGCCCTGAAGCGAGCAGTCGACGTCGCGTTCTCATCCCTGGTGATGATCCCGTTCTCGCTCATCGTCATGCCGGTGATCGCACTGCTCATCAAGCTCGACGACGGCGGTCCGGTGTTCTTCCGTCAGACGCGGATCGGCCGCGACGGCCAGGAGTTCGGCATCCTGAAGTTCCGCACGATGCGCGCCGACGCCGAGGAGCGACTCGCTGAGCTGGAGGCGCAGAGCGACGGCAACGGTGTGCTGTTCAAGATGAAGAACGACCCGCGCATCACGCGGATCGGCGCCATCCTGCGGAAGTACTCGATCGACGAGCTCCCGCAGTTCTGGAACGTGCTGATCGGCGACATGAGCGTCGTCGGACCGCGCCCGCCGCTGCCGAAGGAGGTGCGCGAGTACGAGGGAAAGGTCTACCGCCGCCTCTTCATCAAGCCCGGCATCACGGGGCTCTGGCAGGTGAGCGGGCGCAGCGACCTCTCGTGGGAGGAGAGCGTGCGGCTGGACCTCCGGTATGTCGAGAACTGGTCCATCACGAGCGATCTCATGATCATGTGGCGCACGGCCAAGGTGATGATCGCCCCCACGGGGGCGTACTGATGGCCCGCACAGCGCTCGGTCGACGACAACGGCGTCGTCGGCCGACATGAGCCGGATCCGCGGCCACCCATCCGTCGAACCCCGCCAGTGCGCACTGGCGGCCACCCGAGACGGTGCCCTTCCCCCAAGGGGGCGTGGCCGCGGATCCCTGGGGAAAGTGTGCAGATCGCACACGACGACAAGCGAACAGACCGACTGGGGTAGGTCACGACAACGGCTCTGGGGGCCAACACATGCTGAGCATCATCATCGCAGCGCACAATGAAGAGCCTGTGATCGGGTCATGTCTGGACGCGATTCGCAACGGCCTCCGCACGGACGCGGAGATCATCGTGAGCGCCAACGGATGCACCGATCGTACGGTCGAGGTGGCACGCGAGCACCGCGCGGCCGTGATCGACCGGCCCGAGCCGGGGAAGCCGGGCGCGCTGAACGCCGCCGACGAGCTGGCGACCGGTTACCCCCGGGTGTACCTCGACGCCGACATCCGAGTCCCCGAAGGGGGTGTGGCCGCCCTGGAACGACTGCTCGACCAGGGCGCGCTGGCGGCGGTCCCCCGGCGCCGTGTGGACACCTCGGGACGCCCCCTCGCCGTCAGGGCCTACTTCGCGATCAACGAGCGTCTGCCCGTGTTCCGCGACGGACTCTTCGGCCGCGGGATGATCGCCGTGTCGGAGAGCGGCCGGCGGCGCTTCGATCGGTTCCCGGCAATGATCGCCGATGACCTCTTCCTCGACTCGCAGTTCTCGGCTGCCGAGAAGGCAGAGGCGACCTCGGTGGAGGTCGTCGTCGAGGCACCACGCACGACGAAGGCGCTCGTGAACCGGCTCGTGCGCGTGCGCCGCGGCAACGCCGAGATGCGCTCGGCATCCGCGAGCGGTGAGGTCGCGGTCGCGATCCGTCCGTCAGACAAGTGGGCGTGGCTCCGCGACGTGATCCTGCCGAACCCGCACCTGGTCTTCGCCGCCGTTCCCTACCTGGTGATCACCGTGACGGCCGCTCTCCGCGCGCGGCGCGCTCCTCACACGGCCGACGCGTGGGGCCGCGATGAGAGCACGCGCCAGAGGACCCCGGATCTCATAGGCTCGACCGGATGATGGTGAATGTCTGCTTCCACGGCCTCGGTGTGTGCGAGCGCGAGCGGGAGCCCGGCGAGGCGCGGTATTGGATGAAGGAGGACGTCTTCCTCGGCGTGCTCGACGCCGTCGCGGGCCGCGCCGATGTCGCGCTGAGCTTCGACGACGGCAACCGCTCCGACGCCGAGATCGCCCTTCCCGCGCTGCGCGAGCGCGGACTCACGGCCACGTTCTTCGTGCTGGCGGGTCGGCTCGACGACCCGGCGAGCCTGGATGCGGCCGACCTGCGGGCCTTGCGGGCCGAGGGGATGTCGATCGGGTCCCACGGATGGAGTCACATCCCCTGGCGGGGCCTGACCAGCGCGGATGCGAAGCGCGAGTTCATCGACGCCCGGAGCGCTCTCGAAGGAGCGAGCGGAGCGAAGATCTCCGAAGCGGCGTTCCCACTCGGCCGGTACGACCGGTCGGCGCTGCGCCGTCTCAAGGCGGCGGGCTACCGGACGGTCTTCACCAGCGACCGGTTCCCCGCACGGAAGTCGTCCTGGCTGCAGGCGCGCTACAGCGTCACGGCCGACGACACGGTGGAATCGGTTTCGCGGATCGCGAGGGGCCGACCGGGCCTCCACGAAGCAAGGAATGTGCTGGCCAGCGCGGTCAAGCGCGTGCGGTGATCCCCGGCGGACGGGGTAGCGTTGGACAGAGGCATCCCGACCGAGGATGCCGGATCGTCGTCTTGGGGGACGCGACATGGGGGATGAAAAGGGAACGCCTGAGGAAGGGCGGCCCGGGGCGGCTGCGGAGCCGACCGGCCACGGCGACGCCACCGAGGCGACGAGCGATGGCCACGGCACGGAGCCGACAAGCGCCGGCGGAGGCACGCGGCTCACGACGGGCATGCGGACGGTGCTGTGGATCGTCGCTGCCGTGGTGGTACTCGGGATCGCCGTCACCATCTGGCTGCTCACGATCGGCAGCGGGACCGCCGGAGTCGACGGCGCCGACCCGGATGCGGGATCGACCCCCACTGCGACGGTGACCCAGGGGCCGATCCCGGGCGCGACTCCGACGACCGGCAGCGAGGTGCAGCCGCCGGACGAGACCGCGGCGCCGATCGACCGTCTCCCGCCACTTCCGACCTCGTCTCCGCTCGTCAGCGACCCGCTGCCTGCCTCTGGTTCGGCATCCGGAGAGCTCGTGAAGGGCTTCCCGGTCGACCTGATGGGTCCGGTGCCGGACTCGCAGGTGCTCGAGAGCTCGATCTCCACGGAAGGCTCGACCATGCAGGTCAGCCTCGTGGCTCGGACGGATGCTGCGGACGACGACGTTCGAGCGCACTACCGCGAGCTGTGGGCCGACCTGGGTCTGACCGATACCAGCGGCGGCGACGGGTCGATCACCTACTCCGACGCCTTCTCGTCGCTGTCGCTGGCATTCTCGGAGTCGTCGGGGACCGGCACCGTGTACATGATCTACGGCGTCTTCCGCACGAGTTGAGCATCGCTTGTACATCTCCTTCTCCAACTCGCCCGAGCCTGAAGACAAGACGGGCGACGCGCCGCGCACGCCACCGGGGACGCGCACGGTCTCCTCCACGGTCATCACCCTCGGCATCGTCTCGATGCTGACCGACATCTCGTCTGAGTCGGTCGCGGCGATCCTCCCCCTCTACGTCACGGGGGTACTGGGCCTGTCGACCATCGCCTTCGGCTTCCTCGACGGCCTCTATCAGGGAGTCAGCGCGCTGGTGCGCATCGGCGGCGGCTACGTGTCGGATCGGTCCGACCAGCCCAAGTGGGTGGCGTTCGTCGGCTACGCTCTGGCCGCGGTCGCTCGCGTCGGGCTGCTCTTCGCCTCGGGGTTCGCGGCGATCACCGCGGTGATCACGGCGGATCGCATCGGCAAGGGCATCCGCACAGCACCCCGCGACGCTCTCATCACGGCGACATCGGAGCCGGAGAACCTGGGCAGGTCCTTCGGCGTGCACCGTACGCTCGACAACATCGGCGCGGCGATCGGGCCGCTGATCGCATTCTTCATCCTGCTGCTGATCCCCGACGGCTTCCACACGGTCTTCGTAGCGTCCCTCGCCTTCGCGCTCATCGGCGTGCTGATCCTCGGGCTGGTCGTCCCGAACGTCCGCACCCGCGGGCGCGAAGGCGCTCCGGGCACCGGCGAGGGGACGCCGGCCGCGCCCGCACCGTTGCGCAAGAAGTTCGACTGGGCGGCCGTGACGACGGGGCCGATGCGTCGCGTCCTGGCCGCCGCCGGCATCCTCGGCATCCTGACGATCGGCGATGGCTTCATCTACCTCGTCCTGCAGGATCGCAGCGACTTCGCGGCGCAATGGTTCCCGCTGATGTATGTGGGCACCAACCTCGCGTTCCTGGCGTTCGCCATCCCTCTGGGACGACTGTCGGACCGCGTCGGACGTGGCCGCGTCTTCGTCTTCGGGCACGTCGCGCTCGTGGCCGCCTACTTCGTCGCGGCGATGCCGATCACCGACGTCGCCGCCACGATCCTCTGCCTCGTGCTGCTGGGCGCCTTCTACGCCTCCACCGACGGGGTGCTGGCCGCCCTCGCCAGCCAGTTGACGACTCCCGAGACGCGAGGCACGGGGATCGCCGCCGCCCAGACGGTCGTGGCACTGACGCGTTTCGTCTCGGCGACGGGCTTCGGCTTCCTCTGGTACGCCGTCGGCCCGGAGTCCGCCATGATCGTGGTGGCCGTCCTGCTGGTCGTCGCCATCCCCCTTGTCGCGCTGCTGCTGCGCCCCTATCTCGCCACCACGCGACCGCTGTACCCCGACACCGACCAGAGCGAGCCCACGGAGGTCTCCGGCCAGTGAACAACCGCACCAAGTGGCTGGTCGTCGCCGGCGTCTCGGCCGTCGCCCTCGCAGCCACCGCCGCCGTCGGCGTGGTCGCATGGCAGCAGTACCAGACGAGACAGGTCGCGCCCAGCGCGGCCGAGACGACGGCGTCCGACGACTGGGCCACCGGCGACCGGGTCGTGTTCCGCAACACGGCGCTGGGCGAGGGCTACGGTCTGGTCGCGAGTGTGCCGCTCGCCGAGCCGTCGGGCGTGCGGGCGCTCACCGCTGTCGCGTGCGACCGCGTGGACGCGACGCCCGAAGAGTTCTCGTGTCTGCGCACCGAGCGCGGCGTCGTCCCGTCCTACAGCGCGTCGCTGTACACGAACGACGGGGTGGTGCGGCAGACCTGGCCGCTTCCCGGCATCCCCAGCCGCACACGCATCTCGGACGACGGGACGCGCATAGCCACGACATCCTTCGTCACCGGTCACTCTTACGCCACGATCGGCTTCTCGACCGAGACGGTCATCCACGATGACGCCGGTGGCGACTTCGGCAACTTCGAAGAGTGGACGTTCATCGTCGACGGCGCCCCCAGCGCACCGCTGGACCGGAACTTCTGGGGTGTCACCTTCATCGACGACGAGACCTTCTATGCAACTGCGGGGATGACGAACTCGGGCAAGACCTACCTCGTGAAGGGGGACATCCCGTCGCGCACGCTGACCACGATCGCGGAGGATGTCGAGTGCCCGTCGCTGTCACCCGACGGCACGCGGATCGCCTTCAAGTCCGTGACCGCGGGTTCCGGCCCCACCGTCCACTGGACGCCGGCGGTCATGGATCTCGCGACGGGCGAGGTCGAACTGCTCCCGGAGCCACGCAACGTTGACGATCAGATCGAGTGGCTCGACGACGACACGATCCTCTACGGGATGCCGCGGGACGACCAGGCGGGCGACTACGACGTGTGGGCGCTCGCCGCCGACGGCTCAGGCGACCCCGCGGTCCTCATCGAGCACGCCTGGTCGCCGTCGGTGGTGCGTCGCTGACAGCCGCCTTGCGGGCGGACTTGTGCTGCGCCCTGAGGACGATCAGCCAGGCCAGCGCGGCACCCAGCGCCGCTCCGAGCGTGTTGGCGAGGATGTCGCGGATCGTCGGCTGACGCGACGGGATGATCACCTGCGCGAGTTCCGCGGCGGCCGAGAGTGCCAGCGCGAGCGCGACGCCGTACCAGGGATGGCGGAACAGCAGGGTGAGCAGGAATCCGAGGGGCACGAACATGAGAATGTTCGCACCGAACTCGATCCAGCCCGTCCCGAACCAGTCCATCCCGAACCCGTCGCGGAGCCAGTCGCCGATCCGGTTGACGATGCCCGAGTACGACACGGGCAGGAGCAGGACGAGCCCCACGACCAGTGCGTAGGCCGCCAGCCCGGCGATCACCCAGCGACGACGAACGGATGCGCCCTCCGACATGCACGGCTCCCCTCGGTGTGCACAAGCGCGGATCTGATGCCCCCGGGTCCACATTAAGGGCGGGGGAAGTGTACATGAGTCTTCTCTCATCCGTTGATGGGGCGCAGGAGGGTAGGTGATACTTCCATTACCCCGAATAAGTCATCCCCCGACCCGGAATCATCATGTCTCGAAAAGCACTACGCGCTCGCCTACGCCTTCGTACTCGCATACGCCGCGCCAACATCGGATTCACCGCTCTTGTCGCGGGTGTCCTGGTCGCCGCCGGATTCGCCGTCGTCCCTGCCATCGCCGCCCCGACGACGACCGGAATCTTCGCCGACGACCTCCAGCCGAAGATCGCCGCCGACTCCGACCGGACCGCGGTCGAGCTCGGGGTGAAATTCTCCCCCGACAAATCGGGCACCGTGACCGCCCTGCAGTACTACCAGGGCAAGGGTGCGAAGAATGTCACGACGGCGACGCTGTGGTCGTCAGACGGCACGGTACTCTCGCAGGTCTCGTTCACGGCGTCGACCACCGTGGGCTGGCGCACCGTCGCGCTCTCGAAGCCCGTCACCCTGACGGCTGGGGCGTCCTACGTGGCGTCCTACAACGCACCCAGCGGCGGATACGCCGTCACCGAGAACGACCTCACTCGCACGAGGGTGCAGAACGGCTTCACGCTCAAATCCGGCGCGGGCGTGTACCGCTACGGCGCGACCGGCAAGGTCCCGACCTCGACGTACTCGGGCTCGAACTACCTCGTCGACATCGTGTACAAGCCGTCGACCACGGCGACTCCGAGCCCCACGGCGACCGCGACGCCCAAGCCGACCGTGACGCCGACCCCCACCGCGACGCCCAAGCCGACGCCGACTCCCACGACGACGCCGAAGCCGACCCCGTCGCCGACTCCCACGGCCACCCCGACGCCTACGCCGACGCCCCCGACGACGACCCCGCCGACGACGACCCCGCCTCCATCCAGCTCCGGTGGAACGGTGGTACTCGGTAGGAGCTTCCCGAACGCCAACACGACGGGTGTTCCGGCCGGTACGACGCTGACCAAGTACACGGGTCCGTGCACGATCCAGACCGCTGGCTACGTCATCGACGGCAAGCAGGTCGACTGCAGCCTCCGCATCCTCGCCAAGGATGTCGTTATCAAGAACTCCAAGATCAACGGCACGGTCTACGCCGACTACACGCAGAACCAGGGATCGTTCACCATCACGGACAGTGAGGTGGACGCCGGCGACGGTCCGTGGACCGGGATCGGCGATGCCTGGTTCACAGCGACCCGTGTCGAGGTGACAGGTGGAACCCGTTCGATCAACTGCTACGCCAACTGCACGGTCCGCGACTCCTACGTCCACGGCCAGCTGCACGACACGACAGGTGTGCACCACGAGTCCGGCATCCGGATCAACACGAACAGCTCGCTGATCGGGAACACCATCGCTTGCGACGCGCCGGACTTCCCGCCGGACGCCGGGTGCTCGGCCGCGATCACCGGCTACCCCGACTTCGACCCCGTTCAGAACAACACAGTCGACGGGAACCTGATCATCGCCGGTTCGGGAGGGTACTGCTCCTACGGTGGATCGACTGCGGGCAAGCCCTACTCCGGACAGACGAAGAACATCAAGTTCACGAACAACGTCTATCAGAAGGGTTCTTCCGGGAAATGCGGCTTCTGGGGCGCGATCACGTCCTTCGACCGCAACGCACCTGGAAATGTTTGGACCAACAACCTGTACGACGACGGCACTGCCGTAGCACCGGCCAACTGACCAGCCACGGCTGGTGAGACGTTGCTGGAGTGGTGGTCCGATCGACTCGGATCACCACTCCAGCAACGTCAATTCGCTGTACAGGTAGTCGATGTCCTCGGGGTCGGACGCGCCCTTGAACATCTTGGGTCGCGGATGGCGGACTTCGAAGCCCCATCCGCGCGGTGTGAAGCCGAGGACTCGCCTCTCAGCGAGCACGCCAACGTATCCGCGACGCAGCAGGTGAGACGCGACGGCTCCCCAGTTCGACTCGAGCACCACGGGGTCCCCGCCGACGTAGAGCGGTGATGCGAAGAGCGGCAGCCGCTTCCGCCGGTCCCGGCGGTAGACCAGATAGGCGTATCGCTCCCCATCCTGAACGACGAGATGCCGTGCGGCAGCTGCGTCGTGATGGTCAGCGAACACGCCGGCGTCCGGTCCACTCAGAGTGCGAGCGATCACGTCCGGCGCTTCGGTCAGCCGGGCACCACCACCGATCCGGGGCAGGCAGACCATGAGGCGCGTCGCCGACGGGAGAGTGGAGAACCCGAGACGCTCGTTCATCGCCGGCACGTTGCCGCTCGGCGACAGGTCAGTGAAGACGAGATCCTTCTGGCCGAGGAGCGCACGGACGAGCCTCAGCGAGTGGGCGCGGTACGGTTCAAGAACGCAGAACGCGGCGAGATTGCACACCCCGAACGTCGCACCACGCCGCGTCCGCGTCGAGTAGATCGCGGCATACACCCCGACCACCGAGCCGCCGCTCAGCAGGGCGAAGCCACGATTCGGGCCGTCCGCCCAGGGTGGCGCCAGTACGGCGAGCCAGCGTTCGGGACTGATTCGCGGATTGAGATGACGGTGGAGGAACTCCGCCGCTTCGGGAGCCTCCGCCTCGCCGATCGGCACCACGATCGGGCGAGCGGGCACCTGGGTGCCGGTCACGCGACCTCCCCCGCGGGCTGCCCGTGCCGAGCAGCACGATCCCACAGAGCCCGACGCTTGCGGTATTCGAGGAACGTCACCGCGGCGACGGTTGCGCCCAGGCCCAGGACAGCAGTCATCCCCAGCGCCCGCGGGCGACTGCCGCCGACGTGGTGGATGATCGTCGTCTGCGGTGCGACGATGGCTGTCACCTCGTTGACCGGATCGACCCCCTTGTCGCTTTGGAGCTCGTGCAGCTGAGTCATGATCTGTCCGACGAGTTCGTCCTGCTGCTCCTGCACGCGTTCGCGTGTAGGGGCCACGATGTCGAGCACGAGCTGCTGCGTCGCAAAGTTCGTCCCCCACTGCCCGCCCGTGTCAGGCAGGCCCAGCGACCAGCCGTCGCGCACGCCGAGTCCGGCCAGCATGACGTCGGGCGAAGCGTACTTGGTGACCTCGCCCGGCCCGGTCAGCCGCTTGGCGACCACTCCGGCCAGGTCGATGATGTCCTCCGACTGCGTGCGCAAAGCATTCGGATTCGCCGAACTCGTCGGAGCGAGGAAAACGATCTCCGTGCGGGTGAAATACACCCCTCTGTCGCTGACGACCGCGTAGCCTGCTAAGGCAGTCACCAACGCGCCGACCAGTAGAATCGGCCACCGCCGGAGAAGAGCCGCCAGCAACTCCCAGAAAGTCATAAGTCCCCGTACCTAAGATAAACCTCGCACCGGTGGCCATCCGCCATCTCAGCAGGGGGAGAGTCAGCAGTGATCCTGGACGTAATGCGAGCGATGGCACGTCGATGGTACATCGTTCTGACCGGGCTTATCCTGACTGCCGCCCTCACGTGGACGGCGTACCAGGCGACGCCGCCCGAGTACGAAGCGCGCGGTCTGGTCCTCCTCCTTCCGGGCGCGAACGCCGTGCCCGACGGCGGCAACCCGTTCCTCGCACTGAGCGGGTTGGAACAGCCCGCCAGCATCGTCGTCGCCTACTTCGGCAGCACGGCTGCGCAAGAGGAGGTGGCGGGGGTCTCGGACACCGCAGAGTTCTCGGTTCAACTCGATGCCTCCACGCGCGGTCCCGTCATCGCCATCGACGTGACCGACCAGACGGCGGAGGGAACGATCGAGACGCTCGACTTCCTCGCGGCGCGGGTGCCCGAGGAGTTGCAAAGACTGCAGAACGAGGTGGGTGCGCCCGCGCCCTCCATCATTTCTTCGATGCAACTCGTCACCGATGACGAGCCCGAGGCGGACAACTCGGGAACGGTGCGGATCACGATCGCCGCACTGGCAGCAGGAATCGTCGCGACCGGTGTCGCGACGTTCGCATTGGACGGCGTGCTGATGCGTAGGCGTACGCGCCGCAGGGCGAAGGCCGCCGCGCAATTCGGCCCCACCACATCCGTCGATACGGAGGCGGTAGCGCTTGACGCCGACCCCGCACCCGAAGCGGCGGCAGACTACGACGCGTTGGTCGGCGCCGAGGAGATCATCCCGTCCGATGATCCCGCCGTGGACGATCCCGTCGGAGGCGAGAGCCCGGCCGACGATCCGAATGAGACCGCCGACCCGCAGCAGGGCAGCTCGCGCTCGGCCCGGGATCGTGTCAGTGACCCCGAGAGAGTCTCGTCCGGTTCTGGTCGCGCCGGTCTCGATTCGCGCGCAGGACGCAATCGTTGACCATCACCTCGCTCGGGATCGGCCAGCGAACGCGGTGGATCGACGCGGTCGCCTGGCTCACCGTCTATCTCGGGCTCCTGCTCTTCATCCCCTCCCGGCTCATCCTCGGACCCCTGGGAAGCGCTGGGGCCCCGTCGATGCTCTTCGGACTCGGAAGTCTGCTGCTGTGGCTGTTCGCCTTCCTCGGAGCGGCACGACGGGCGGCCACGGAAGCCCAGCCGATCCGCATCGCGCTGGGCGTCTTCCTGTTCTGCGTCGGAGTCAGCTACGCCCTCGCGATGTCGAATCCGCTCATCCCCGACGAAGCCAGTCCCGGCGACGTCGCGCTGCTGGCGCTCGCCTCCTGGGCCGGAACGCTGTTGCTCACGCATGACGGCATCAGCGACCGGGGTCGGCTCGACACCCTGATCTGGCGATTCGCCCTCTGCGGAGGAGCCATCGCGGCGCTGGGCCTGCTCCAGGTGGTCACCCGCCAGCTGTGGGTGGACCAGCTGTCCATTCCCGGACTCACCAGCACTCCCGGATACGGGCTGAGCACACGAGGCGGGTACGTCCGCCCCGCAGGCACGGCGATCCACCCCATCGAGTACGGTGTCATCCTCGCGATGATTCTGCCTGTCACCCTCCATGTCGCGTTCCACCACACTCACCGTCACGTCCTGCTCCGGTGGGCACCCGCAGCCGCAGTCGCCCTCATCCTCCCCCTCACGTCGTCCCGCTCGGCCTACCTCGGGGCGCTGATCGCCTTGGTCGTATGCCTCATCGGCTGGACGAGGCAGCGACGAGCGCGCGTGATCGGCGTCGGCGTCATCGGGCTCCTCGCCATGACCGTTGTCGCCCCGAACTTCCTCAACTCGATCATCGGGTTGTTCACCGGGGCGAGTGAGGACCCCAGCATCACGTCACGCACCGATAGCTTCGCCCTCGCGCTCGAGTTCATCGAGAGGAGTCCCTGGTTCGGCCGGGGCCTGGGCACCTTCCTGCCGAAGTACCGGATCTTCGACAACCAGTACCTTCTGCTGCTCGTCACGGTCGGCATCGCCGGCACCGTGGCGTTCCTCGCTCTGGCAGTCACCGCTGTCGTCACGACGATCCGTCTTCGCACACGTCTGCGCGACGAGGCATCCCGGGATCTCGCGATGGCCCTGACGGCCGCCATCTGCGCCGGGTTCAGCTGCCTCTTCATGTTCGACGCATTCGCCTTCCCTATGACTATGGGCGCGCTCTTCCTCACCCTGGGACTCGCCGGAGCGCTCCGCCGCGTAGAAGATGCCAAAGCGGGCCTCGCTGCCCTCCTAAGATGACATCGTGCGTGTAGATGTCGCAGCTGTGGTGGTCACCTACAACAGCGCGGAACACATCGAGGAGCTCCTCGACAGCATCCCCGCTTCGATGGGCACGCTGGCCTACTCCGTCGTCGTCGTCGACAACGGATCCTCCGATTCCACCGTCGAGCTGCTCGAGCAGAGGGCCGACGTGATCGCCGTCCGCTCCTCCAACGTCGGCTATGCCGGCGGCATGAACCGAGCCGTGCGTGCGTCCCCGCCCGCCGACGCGGTCCTCATCCTCAATCCCGATGCCACCCTGGACAACGGCGCCGTTCCCGCCATGCTCGAGGTACTGCGCAAACCGGGTGTGGGGATCGTCGCACCACGGGTGCGGGAGGCGGACGGGAGCCTGTCACCCACGCTCCGCCGAGGCCCGACATTGGGTCGGGTCGGCGGGCTGAGCTTCACCGGCTGGCCGGCGTTCACCGAACGCATCGAGAAGGCCGCCGAGTACGACACCGAACACGAGGTCGATTGGGCGGTCGGCGCGATCCTGTTGGTCGACGCAGAGTGCTACGAGCGGCTCGGCGGAATGGATGAGAGCTATTTCCTCTACTCGGAGGAGACGGACTTCAGCCTGAGGGCGAAGGACGCCGGATGGTCCACCGTATACACCCCGAACGCGAGTGCGATGCATATCGGAGGCGGCTCCGGTGAGAGCGCCACGACGCACATCATGAAGCAGGTCAACCGAATCCGCCTCTATCGCCGAAGGGCGGGGACCACGCATGCCTGGTTCTACTACGGGATGACGGTGCTCATAGAGCTGCGCCGCGCGCTGCTGGGTCACGACAAATCCTGGCCCACGGTGCGCGCCCTCCTGCGCCCGTCCCTGAGGCCGCCGGCACTCAACGCCGGCGGCAGTATCCTTCCCCGCTGACGGAGACACGGGCCCGATGAAGAAGCTCCTGATGGTCGCCCCCGCCTGTGACGGCGAGGATGTCGGCGAAGCCTGGGTGGCGGCCCAATGGGCCTTCCGTCTGGCCGCACGTCACGAGCTGACGCTCCTGACGACGTACAAGCGCGGCCATACCCCGATGGCCCGGCAATTGCCCGGCGCACGGGTCATCGAATGGCAGGAGCCGCCCGGCGTCGGCCGGCTGGAGCGGCTGAACAGTCTGATGCAGCCCGGCTACGTGCCCTTCTACGCGCGGTCCCGACGGTGGATCCGTCAGCGTCTCGAAGCGGGCGAGCACTTCGACATCGCGCACCAGGTTGTGCCGGTCGCGATGCGCTACCCGTCGCCGGTCGTCGGTCTGGGGATTCCGTTCGTCATCGGTCCCGTAGGCGGAAGCCTCGACTCACCTCTTGCGTTCGTCGAGGAGGAAGGCGCGACGCCCTGGTACCAGCGGCTGCGCGCGCTCGACGGATGGCGCATCCGGCATGACCCGCTGCTGCGGCGCACGTACGAGCGGGCCGACTGCGTGGTCGGCGTGGCCGACTACGTTCGAGAGTTCCTCGCCGGACTGGATCTTCGGCGATTCGAGATCATGAGCGAGACCGCGGTGGAATCCGTCCACCCGCCGGTCGACCGAACGGGCAGGAGCGGACCGCTCCGACTGCTGCATGTCGGCCGCATCGTCCGCACCAAGGGACTGCGGGACACGATCCGCGCGATGGGTGCGCTGCGCGACCTCGATGTGGTGCTGGATGTCCTGGGCGACGGCAACGATCGCGGGGCCTGCGAAGAGCTCATCGAGGAGCTCGGCCTCGGTGAGCGGATCACGCTGCACGGGTCCGTGCCTCGAGCTGTCGTCGACGAGTTCTACCGAAACGCAGATGTCTTCGTCTTCCCGAGCTACCGTGAGCCCGGTGGCAACGTCAGCCTCGAGGCGATGTCTTGGGGGTTGCCCGTCGTGGTCTGCCGGCGCGGCGGCCCGGGCGCGAACGTCGACGAATCATGCGCCTTCCTTCTCGACGCCGACGACCCTACCCAGCTCGCCGCGGACTGTGCGGCGGCCGTGCGGGCGCTGGCAGAGGATCCGAACCTGCGCGAGAGGATGGGCGACGCGGGGCGCAGACGTGCGGAAACCACCCACCTGTGGTCCGGGCGTCTGGACCGGATGGATCGGATCTACGACGAGGTGACAGGCACGACCGCCTGAGCCTCAACCCGCGTCGCTCGTCGCGACGATCAGGTTGGTGAGAAACGCGACGCTGCTGGGCCGCGGATCCACGCTGCCGTCGAGCACCCGCGACACCCACGACGGATCGACGAAGTCGAGCTCCTCCAGAGGGCGCAGCACCTGCGACTCGGCACGCCAGTGCTCGACCACCTTCGCCGCGAGAATGGTGCCGCCGGCGGGAGGGCGGTTGCCCCGCTGCACGCGCTGGATCGCCTTTCGCGCGAAGCGCTTGCCCGTGCTCGCCAACTGGGTCACCGGTTCCCAGCGCGAGGGCGCCGCATACGTCGCAGGAGCAGGCCGTCCGTCGAGCGGGAGTTTCCCGAGCTCGGGGTCGAGCTCCATCTGCAGGGCGCCGAGGAAGCGGGAGTTCACCTTGTCCTGCGGCCTCAGCCGGTATGCCAGATCGAGGAAGCCCTCGTCGAGCATCGGGTTGATGACGATCCTCTCCACGCTCACCGCGAGGTCCGTCGCACCCGCCCACCGCTGCATGCGATGACGCAGGTACAGCTCGTCAGTCGCGCGGAACCACTCTTCGCCACCGTCGACTAGCGCGTCGTGCACCTGCGCCGTCGCGACGCTCTCGGCCCATGCGGCGAACTCGCCGACAAGCAGGCCAGGCTCCACGGCTTCATTGACGAACATCCGCCACGCCGCGAGGCGTGCGGCATCCTGGCGGTCGTACGTCCGGTCCCGGACGCGCCCGACGTAATAGAAGCCTCGCGCGATCTCACCGCCCAGTCCCGAGATGCGCACGCCCTGGTCGAACGCGCGCTCGGCGATGCGCTGGGCGGCAAGGGCGACGGGGTCCGCCATGGCGTCCAGGCGCGTCGCCTCGATCCGGCACAGCTCCCAGGCCTCAACAGCGCTCACGCCGGCGACGTCGGTGAGCCCACGGACGTCGTGCCGGATGCCGTACTGCTGCGCGATCATGCTCGCGATGGCGGTATCGCCCTTGCCAGGCACATCGAGGGTCATCGCTCGAAGGCCGCGGCGACGCGCGGGCGGGATCGCGCTGAGCAGCAGCCGGGAATCCATGCCGCCGGTGAGCTGGAGGACGGCGTCCGGGTAGTCGTCGAGCACGGCATTGAGCGATGTGCGCAGCAGATCCGCTGCCTCCTGGACCGCCTCGGCCGGCGAGATGGGCTCATGGCGCCGCGCCGACGTCTTCGTGAGCGTCACACCTCGCTCGTCGAGCGTGACGACGGCGCCGGCTTCGAGTTTCTTGACGCCCGCGAAGAGGCTGTTGCCTCCCAGCTGCCAGCCGAGCAGCGACTGGATGCCGACGGCCATGGGGTCCAGCTGCGCATCGAGCGCGCGCGCTGCCAGGAGCGCGGACGTCGAGACGAGGGGGACGGTCCCTTCGCCTGGATCCGAATGGAAAATATGCTGGAAGCCCATGGAGTCCGCTACCGCCTCCGCGCCCTCAGGAGACGCCCCGAGGGCGCCGAACGGCGGCAGGAGCCGCGTCAGCGCGTCCGGGCGGTGACGGAGTAGGGCGACGATGTCGGCGTGCGCGACTCGGCCGTCCGCGCGCCGCGCGGTTCTGCTCAGCACGAGAGCGAGACTCGCGTCACCGACTTCAGCGAGGGGGTCCACCCCCCAGTGCCAGATGACGATAGGGCCGCAGTCGGCTCTGATCGCGGCGGCCGGAAACGGCACAGGCGGATTCGCCGGTCCGGCGATGGCCAGGGCTCCGGGAAGCAGTTGGTCAGGCTGCATGGCCGCTCAGAGCTTCCGCTCGGGGCGCGGAGGGCGGCCGGTCGTCTCGGGAATGTGCGTCATGTGTGCTCCTCGCAGTATGCGCTGATGTTGCTCGAGCCGGGCGCATCTCGCGCTGCGGACAGGCGGTCGCGTTCTCAAGCTCATGCGATCAGGTCCTCCGCAGTGACGGGGGTGTCGATCGCCCGGGCATTGTCCCGCAGGTGGGCCGGCTCCATGGTGCCGGTGAGGATGACCTTCACGCCGGGCACTGCGGCGGCGTGGCGCAACAGCCGCCGAGCGATCGGCGCAGCCCGGTGCGGCGCAGACGACGCGGCTTCGCGATCCAGAAGCTGGACGCGAAGGGCCTCCGATCCCATGACCCGGTTCGCGATGAGGTCGACGCCGGTCATGGAAGCGGGAGCGGCGCTCGCGAGCGACCAGGGATTCACTGCGGTTTCGGCCACGGGGCAGCCCCAGGCATCACGAACCGCGGCGATCGTCCGCGGCATGTCGGTCGACACGCCGAAATGAGCGATCACCCCGGACCGCTGCGCCTCCTGGAGTATCTCGTGCGCCTCGTCGTCCTCGACGATCGAAGCCGGTGGCAGGTGCAGCAGGAAGATCTCGATTCGATCCCGCCGCAGACGTTTCAGGCTCCGCTCGATGCTCCGCGTGAGCGAGGCATGATCCAGCGCGAATGCACCTCCGGCCCGCGCCTGCGTGGTCTTTCGCGCCCGTTGGCCGAACACACGGAAAGGACCCGGCAGGTCGACCGTGGGCAGTCCGATCTTGGTGACCACCACCCACCGCTCCCGATCGGCCCGCGTCAGCTCGCCGATCCATCGTTCGGCCATCGTCGAACCGTACGCGTCGGCCGTATCGATGACATTGACCCCGCACTCGCGGCAGGCATTGAAAAGTGCCTTGGCGTCCGACTTGGACCGCCCTGTGCCGATCGATGCCAGGCGAGACGTCCCCAGGCCGAGGATCGAGACCTCCAGCCCGCCGAGAGTGCGTCGCTCCATCAGCGATCCCGGCGGTGCTCAGTCTGGGATCTTGGAGTCGACGAAGTCCGTGAGCGTGCCGACCGTCTCGAACAGGTCTGCACCGAACTCGTCGTCGTCGATTGTGATGTCGAAACGATCCTCGAGGGCGCCAACAAGCGCGACCACGCCGAACGAGTCGAGTTCGGGGAGCGCGCCGAACAGCGCGGTGTCGGCGGTGAGCTCTTCCGGCGACTGCTGCAGCTCGAGCGTTTCGATGAGGACACCGCGGATGGCATCGATCGTGGCGGTCATGGTTCTCCTTCGGGTTCAGACGAGGACTTCGGCTGGGACCGGGTGCCCCAGGAAGGCGGTGGGGCTCGCGGTGAGTCCGTACGCTCCTGCTTGGAAGATGACGATCAGGTCGTCGATGTCGGCCGGCGGCAACTCGACGTCGTCGCCAAGCAGATCGAGGGGCGTGCAAAGGCAGCCCACGACGTTGACCCCCTGGTCGCCGGCCGCGTCCGCGCGATTGCCCACGACGAGCGGATAGTTGCGGCGGATGGCCTGCCCGAAGTTCCCCGAGGCGGCGAGCTGGTGGTGCATGCCGCCGTCCACGACCAGGAACGTCTTGCCGCGGCTCACCTTGCGGTCGACGACACGCGTGACGTACACCCCGGACTCGCCGACGAGGTACCGGCCGAGCTCGATCACTGGGCTCGCCTCGGGGAATCGCTGAGCGATCTGCCCATCGACCAGATTGTGGAGGCTCGCCGCGACCGCGTCGAGGTCGAGCGGCCGGTCGCGTTCGGTGTAGGGGATCCCGAAGCCGCCGCCGAGATTCAGGTAGCGCAACGGTCCCGCCAGCCCCGCGGCGAGGTCCGTGACGAGGTCGACCGTGCGACGCTGGGCCTCCGCGATGATCTCGGCGTTCAGGTTCTGCGAGCCGGCGAAGACATGGAAGCCCAGGAGGTCCATGCCCGATCCGGCATATTCCCGCAGGACATCGGGAACCTGCTCGGCGTCGATTCCGAACTGCTGCGGGCCGCCCCCCATCCGCATCCCCGACCCCTTGACCGCGAAGTCGGGATTGACCCGGATCGCGACGCGGGGCGTCAGGCCCAGGTCGTCTCCAGCGGCGAGTACCCGCCGCAGCTCCGTCGTCGATTCGATCTCCACGATGATGCCCGCGGCGACCGCCTGCCGGATCTCGGCCGGTGTCTTACCGGGCCCGGCGAAGCTGACCCGCTCTGGCCGGATCTCCGTGTCGAGCGCAGTCTGCATCTCAAGCCCCGACGCGACGTCGATCCGGTCGACACGGCGTGCGAGGTGCTGCACGATCGCCGGCATCGGGTTCGCCTTCATCGCGAAGCTCAGCTCGACTCGCTGCGGAAGCGCGGCGCGGAGCCGTTCGACCCGCGCATCCAGCTGAGCGCGGTCGTACGCGAAGAAGGGTGTGGAACCGACGCGCGCGGCCAGCCGGGTCAGCGGCATGCCGCCCACCCGCAACTCACCGTCGGTCGTCCCGAATGCCGCGACATGCTCAGCCGGCTTCATCCCGACACCTCCGCCTTGATCAGATTGCGATCGAACTTGCCGTTGGGAGACCGGGGCAGCTCGTCACGTATCTCGACTTGCCCGGGCACCATGTACATCGGAAGTCGTTGGCGCAGGGCCGTCGTGAGCCCCGAGACATCGAGGACGCCGTCCGTCGGGGTCGCGACCAGCACGATCCGCTGCCCGAGCGCAGCGTCGTCCACCCCCACGGCCACCACGTCGCGCACCAGGCCGGTGCTGTAGGCGGCCTCCTCGACCTCGGTCGGGCTGACGCGGTAGCCCGACGTCTTGATCATGTCGTCCTTGCGGCCGACGAAGTACAGGAAGCCTTCGTCGTCAGCCACGACGGTGTCACCCGACCAGACGGCCAGTTCGGGGGTGCGCCACTCGTCCCCCACGCGCTCGATCGGCTTGTACCTCTCGCGGGTGCGCACCGGGTCCCTCCAATACCCGAGGCCGACGAGAGCTCCACGGTGGACGAGCTCACCCTCCTCGCCCGGATCGCACAGCGTGCCGTCGGGGCGGAGGACGAGGATCTCGGCGTTGGGGATGGCCTTGCCGATGGAGTCCGGCCGCCGATCCACCTCCGCGGGGTCCAGGTACGTCGACCGGAACGCCTCGGTCAGCCCGTACATCAGGAAAGGATCCGCCTGAGGGAAGATCTCCCGGAGCCGCTCGAGCGTGGCCCGCGGCATCCGTCCTCCCGTGTTGGCGAAGTAGCGCAGGCGCTCAGCGGCTTCAGCCGGCCATGGGACGTCGGCCAACTGAATCCACAGCGGCGGCACGCAGGTGAGCCCGGTGACCCCATACTGCGCGCACAGCTTGGGAACTTCACGCGGAAGCAGGTAGTTCATCAGGACGCAGTGCGCGCCGACGGCAAAGGCGGTGGTCACCTGGCTGAGGCCGGCGTCGAAGCTGAGCGGCAGGACGCTGAGGATCACGTCGTCCGCGGTGTTCCCGAGGTAGGTGCTCACACTCTCGGCCCCCACGATGAGATTGCGGTGGCTCAGCACCACCCCCTTCGGCTTGCCGGTGCTTCCCGAGGTGTAGAGGATCGCGGCCGGATCCACGTCCAGCACGGCAGCGGGGCGAACGGATGCCTCGACCTCTTCCCGTTCCGGCCAGGGGTGGACGGTCACGCCGGGTGCTGCCGCGTCTGCCGAGCCCACGGCGATCACGTGCTCCACCGCGGTGTCCGGCAGGGTGTCGGCGATCTGGGCGAGGCGGTCGGCCGACGTGATCAGGTAGCGCGCACCGCTGTCGGAGAGGATGTGCCCGACCTGCGGAGCCTTCAGCACGTGGTTCACCGGAACGAACATGCCTCCAGCCACCGAGGCCCCGAACAGCCCGAGTACCGTCTCGATCCGCTTCTCGAGGTAGATCGCGACGCGGTCGCCGCGCGCCAGTCCCAGGTCGAGCAACCTGGCGGAGAGCGCTTGCGCACCGCCCCACGCCGCCGCGTAGGTGACGGTCCCACCCTTGTAACTGAGCGCCGGAGCGTCGGGGGATGCTGCAGCCGCACCCGCGAGCAGGTGGTGGAAGTTCGTGCGGATCACGGCGCGCGCCTCTCGGTGACGTAGCGATCGAACTCGGCATCGTCGTCCAGATCGACGTAGCGCCGCCCCTGCGCGTCAGCAGTGTCGCGCCGCCCCTCCCCCGCCGGCACCGCAGGTCCCGGCTGCGAGAAGCCGGAGACCTCGTCGAACACCGCGACATACGCCTCGGCCTGCGGACGCCAGTCGAGTTCGCTTGCGACGCGGGCACGCGCCTTGCGGCCGAGCTCGACGCGCAGCGCCGGGTTGTCGATGAGACGCTCCACCTGGTCCGCGAACGTGTGGATGTCGCCCGACGGCGCGTACAGCAGGGTGTCGGCGCCCGACACGCGGGTCTCGACGAGGTCGAAGGAGACCGCCGGCAGGGCGTAGGACATGTACTCCATTGTCTTGTTCATCGTCGACAGGTCGTTGAGCGGAGTCTTCAGGTCGGGACAGAGACCGATGTCGGCTCGGCTCAGGTACTCGGCGATCGCTACGCGGTCCACCCTCCCGGTGAAGGTCACCCGATCCTCCAGCCCGAGGCGAGCGGACTGGGCCCTGAGCTCCTCGAGGCAGTCGCCGAAACCCAGGAGCGTCGCCGTCACGTTGCCGCGACTTCGCTTGTTCACCAACTCATCGACGACCAGCAGCACCTGGTCGACGCCGTCCTGGGGACCCATGATGCCGAGATAGACCAGCTCGATGCCCTCTGCCGGACGGGGGTCGGCGGGGTAGATCGGTCGCATCTGCTCAGTGTCCGGCCCGCTCCTGACGACAGTGACATGGCCGGGCCGACGATTGCCACGACGGACTGCGACGGCCTTGTAGGACTCGTTGGTGGAGATGATCCGATCGGCCGCGCGGAACGTCCGCCGCTCCAGCCACCGCAGCCCCCGGTACTCCAGCCGCTTGAGCAACCCCGTGGGATGGCCGAAGCGCGAGATGAAGAGCTCCGGGTTCAGGTCATGGTGGTCGAAGACGAACCTCACTCCGCGGACACGCCACAGCAGAGCCAAGAGCCAATACGTGTCCGGCGGGTTGCAGGCCTGGATGATGTCGAACCGGCGGCGACGCCACGCTGCGAGCGAGAGCCAGGCCGTCCTGACCCAGCTGTACGCGAATTCCCACGCGAACCCGAGGAGTCCTTCCGCCTCGGGCGCGGGCGCGTACTTATAGATGTCCACGCCGTCGATGTGCTGGCGGTCGGGATCTCCGGGTCCCTTCGGACAGATGACGCTGACGCGGTAGCCTCGCGCGACGAGCGCCTGGCATTCCAGCCATACGCGCCTGTCGAGCGGCACAGGCAGGTTCTGAACGATGATCAGGACATGGGGTGACGTCATGAACCGTAGACCTCTTCCTCGATGATGCGCACTACGGCCTCCTTCGTGGGGTTCCACGACCGGCCCTCGACGGAAGAGGCTGCCGCCGCTGCCCGCGCACCGATATCAGGCGCTGTGACTGCCTGCCCCAACGCGGCGGCCAGAGCGCTGCCAGTCGGCGCCGCCCATCGCACATGCGGATTGGGAAGCACGACTCGCGCGAGGTCCATGTCGTTGACGACGGGGATGTTGCCCGCCGCCAGCATCTCCTCCGCGACCAGCGTGATATTCGTGAACGACATCGCGAGTCCGGCGATCGTGGCGCCGTACAGGTCGTTGAGCTCTCTCGTGGAAAGACGCCCGTGGAAGGTGAACGGGAAGTCGACCTGGCGCGGGCGGGCACCGTACACGTGGATCTGGTGCTCCGGATGCATCCGGTGGAACAGCCCGAGTGCTACGCAGGCCAGCTGGTACCCGCGCCTCGGGTAGTCGGGGCGGCAGTAGAAGACGATCCCCGCCCTCGACCGCGGCGGCGAGGGTGGGCTGTAGGCGGCCGAGTCGCAACCGAAGGGGACGACATCGCTCGCGAGGCCCGTCTCCCGCAGCACCATCCCATCCAGCATCTCGCCCAGTGCGATCCGGCGGAAGGGCAGCCGATACGACATCGCCGCGAACTCGTACTCGGCGCCGTGCCCGTAGAAGTAGGGCTCGTAGTCCTGCATGAAGTACAGGCGACGGGTGGGCTCCTGTGCGTACTTGGTGATGAGATGGGTGGACTCCCATCCCGAGGCGACGACGGCGTCCACGCCGGCGATCCCCTCGCGCACGTCCCGCACCTCCGCCCCGAGCTGCGGCCAGTGGCGGCGCACTATGGCGGACAGTTCGGCCACGTCCAGGCCGTGCCGGTCGTAGAAGTAGAGCACGCAGCGGTGGCCGCGGGCCTCGAGTGCGGCCACCATGCGAAACAGCGTGGTGTGCCCGCCCGATCCGGGAGCGGGAGCCGTCGACACCCAGCCGACGGTGAGAGGCGCTCCGGCGGCCGGCCTGGTCTCCGGCTCGGGAAGCGACGCGGGAACGTCGGTGAGGATGTCGGCGGCGTCGAGCTGGAAGAAGAGGTCGGCGGCGCCGCTGGAACTGTAGGCACGCCAGGCGACGCGCTGCGCCACGCCGCGGGGCCCGACGGCCCACGCGCGCCGCGCCTTGGCCAGAGTCCTGTCTATCCGGCTCATGCTCCACTCACCCGCATCGGTCCCCCGCTCTCACACACCCGACATCATCCAACGCACGTGGTACCTCTCCTGCCGCCACCGGCGTCGTGCCCGACGGAGCGCTGCCGCCGCCCGCGTGCCCCCGCCGTCGGCGCGGCGCAGCAGGCGCCGGTACTCGGGGCTATCGAAGACCTCGGCGCTGGCCTCCCGCGCGAAGCGCAGGAGATCTTCCGTCTCGGAGCGAGAGCGCCCGCGATCTCGGGCCGAAGACGCGAAGCGCAGCGCATCCTCTGCGAGGCCGCGCCCGGCCAGCGCGAGCATTCGTGAGCGGTCCGGCTCGGGCAGCGCCTCCAGAGCGTGCTCGAACGCGAGGCGACGCGCCTTGAGGTCGACGAGCGTGCCCGCGCCATCGGTCTCGCTCATGCTCTCCCCGTGCTCCCGGTGAAGCGCCTGATCGGCGCCGCCGACGTAGCCGATGTCGGACACCGCCGCCGCCCGGAGCGATATCTCCATATCCGGCGCATAGTCGACGGCGGGATTCATCGCTCCAGATTCCCGCAGGAAGGACGCACGGATGACCATCTCGGGGTTGGTGATCGCGCTGACACCCAGCCGACACCGCTCGGCTAGCCAGTCGCGCCCGGCCCACACCGACCAGCGGACGGTGGCCACGCGGCCGTCCGGCGGCGTGCTCGTCGTGAAGTGGCGCGGGTGCCCGTAGACCAGGCCTACCGACGGGTTCGCCTCGAAGAGCGCGATCGCACGTGAGAGCGATCCGGGCGTCAGCAGGTCGTCGGCGTCGAGCTTGACGACGAACTCGCCGGTCGACGCCTCCCAGCCGGCGTTGAAAGAGCGGACGTGGCCGGAGTTGACCGGATTGACCAGGAGCCGCACCCGGGCATCGCCCTCGGCCAGCCCGGCCGCGACCTCGCGGCTATCATCTGTGGACTGGTCGTCGACGACGATGACCTCAACCTCGACTCCGTCCTGGCTCAGCGCCGACCGGACGGCGTCGGGCAGGAACCGCCCGTAGTTGTAGCAGGGGATGACGACGGATGCCGTCGCCTGTGTCGCCGGCTTCACCCGCGGCGCCGTGCCGGCCCGGATCGGGCGCGGGGCGCGCGGCGACAGCCTCGCCAGCAGCCGATGCACCGTCCCGTCGAGCGCGTGCTCCTCCTGGAACCTCGTCCACCGCGAGTCACTCATCGGACACCTCCACGATGGCACTGTCGCCGCCCGCACGGATCGCCCGAACGTGTGTGCGCAACCATGGCCACATCAGCGCACCGTAGACGAGCACCGCCGCCCCTCCGCCGACCAGGAGCTCCAGCAGCGCACCCGGCAGCAGCCAACGCGCTCCCAGCGCAGCGAGCACCGCCGGCACCGTGGCGAGAGTCGGCCACCACGCGGCGCGGACGAACTCCGCCATGCGGACGCCCGTGCCGCGCAGCGCGATGGCGTAGGCCGGGAGGATCACGACGGCCGCGACCACAACGTGCACCCACCCCGCGCCGACGATGCCGTACGCGCGCGTCGCGAAGATCATGCCCACCGTCAGCGCGACGAGCCACACGATCTGGATGATCAGGACTCCGCCCGACTTCCCGCGGGCGTAGAGGTACCCCGCGAAAATATCGAAGACGACACGCATGCTCCCGTAAACACCGAGCGCCGCGAGGACCGGGGCGGCAGGCAGCCACTTGGCGCCGTACACGACCTCGATCACGGGCGCGGACAGGGCCGCCAGTGTGGCGCCGGCGGGGAGCGCACCGGCCCACGCGACGGCCGTGAGCGCTGCCAGCCCTCTACCGCCCTCGGTGGATCGTGAGAAATACGGCAGTGAGACCGATCGCACGACCTGTGCCAGAGCGCTCATCGGCCAGCTCGAGATGTTGAATGCCAGGACGTAATAGCCGAGCGCCGTGGCCCCGGCGACTCGCGCGAGGACGATGTTGTCGACATTGAGCAGCCCCCACGAGAGCATGTTGGCGGCCGCAATGGGCAGGCCGAAGGCGAGCACCGGGCCGACGACCGACCGATCGATCCCGTAGCGCGGCTTCACCCGGGCCAGCACGAACTGGAGGGCGGAAGAGACGATCTGCGCCGCGACGCGGCCGATCGCCAGGCCGAGCACGCCGAAGCCAAGACCGATGAGAACCAGCGTGACCGTGGTCGAGACGATGAAGTCGGCGACGCCGATCAGGAACATCTCCCGCTGCTGGAAGCGACGCTGCAGCAGGGCGTAGGGCACGACCGACGCGCCCGCGAGTGCGAGGGTGAAGGCGAGCATTGAGATGGCGGGAGCCGCTTCCGGGCTCCCCAGCAGATCGGCAAGCAACCCGCTGGAAAGGACGGTGATGATGGTCATCGTGGTGCCCATCGCCAGGCCCAGGGTCGCGACGGTGGGTGCGATCCGGTCCGGTTTATCGGAGCGGATGAGGTCGGCGGACAAACCGAGATCTGCGACGGTGATCAGAATGGACTGTACCGTGAGCGCCACCGCATAGACGCCGAACTGTTCGGGGCTGAGGATGCGCGCCAGGATTATCCCGACGACCAGGCTGCCCAGCCGCAGCACGATCGTGCTCATCCCGCTCCACGCGGCCGCCCGGGTCGCCTTCGCGCGCAGTCCCGGCTCCTGTCCTGTCACCTCATCCCTCCCCGTCACGAACTGCCGACGCCGTCGAGGGCGCCGTGCACCCACACGCGCACCGTCCTGCCGTCCCATAGACGCGTGAGCCGGTCCTCTACCTCCGCAGCGGCGCGATGCCACCGCCCAGCCTCTTCTATGCGCGGTTCGATCGAGGTCTCGACCTGCTCGCCGACGATCACCAGCAGGACGGTGTCGTCGAGCTGGGGCGGCGCGAGATGGGCGGCGCCGACCGCCCCGGTTACGACGACGGCTCGCCCCGAGCCCAGCACGCCGGCTAGCACCCGCTCGTTCGTCGCGTACCGGAGGCCGTGAGGAACCTCGGCAGCCGAAGCATCGGGGGAGGCCGCGCGGCCGACACGCACGAACGCGACGTCCGTGCCGTCGTTCACGACGGCCGACTCCGCACGCGCGGCGATCGCGTCCTCGACGAGCAGAGCGATGACGACATCGACGGGCAGCCCGGCCAGGAGCGTCGAGATCGCGGTGCGGTCCGGCTCTCGGCTCACGCCCCGCAGGCGGGACCATTCGCGAACCGCACGGCCCGTGACGCGTCGGCCAGCTCGCACTCCCCGTCGGGCGATGACCGACACACGCGGCGGTCGGCGGCGGGCCGGCCCGCGTGCGAGGTCGACGGCGCTGGGCTCGGCCACGTGCGCCACGCGCGCCGCGAGCTCGGGTCGGCCCGCGGCCTCGAGCTCACCGCGGAACTCCGCCCGCCATAGTTCCCAACGCTGCGCGGATGCGCCGTGGACCGACCGCCGGCGGGCGCGATGGGCGAACCCCACAGGCAGGTCGGTCAGGTGCGACAGCACCCACCGCGTGCGGTCGAGCTCTGGATGACGGAGGCCGGGATAACGCTCGGACAGTTCGACAGCCTCGCCCGGCTTGCCTTCACAGAGCACCGCCCGCAGTAGCCCTGCCCACTCCACAGGGTCGGGCTGGGACGCGCCATGTGCACGAACGACGACGCCGGTCGAGTACTCCAGGATCCGCCGTGCGCGGGACGGCTCACCGAGCTGGAGCCAGCTGCGCGCGATGCCGTACGCCGCCTCGGGCTCGAAATGCATGTTGAGCACCTTCGCGAACTCATCCAGGGCGAGCTCGGGGCGCCCCGATCGCAGCCGCTCCCGTCCAGAGGCGACGAGGATGCGATCCACGCCCGCCGGAGCGATCGGGCTCACCGCACTCGCAGCCGGCGCAGGGTACGGGTGTTCGAGTGCGAGCGGGCCGAAGAGACCGGGCTGAACGACACGCTGCCCCGCACCGGCCCGCCGGCTCAGGTCGTACCAGTCCCGGATCTGGGAGCGATTCTCGATCGAGTGCCGCGCGTGGGCAAGCTCCTGGCCCGACCGCGCGATCCGCTCCCGGAGCGTCTCGTCGCCGAGCACCTGTTCGACCTTCTCGACGACATCCGCGGTGTCGGCGAAGATGCAGTTCTCCATGTCGACGAACCCCGCCGCCTCGACCGCCTCGGTCCGCTCGGTCAGCAGGATCGCTCCCGCGGCCGGGATCTCGAAGTGCTTGCGCACCAACTCGTTGGCGATCGTCCCGCAGGTGGGGACGATCAGGGCCGAGCTCAACGATCGCGCATACGCCTCACCGCTGGGCATCCCGATCGAGGCATCGCGTCCGAACCATCCCGCATGCGGCAAGGCGCGCACAGGGAAACGCTCGGAGAGCAGGCGATCGACCCTGACCCGCCACGGATAGTTCGTCGCCCGGCTGCCGCTGAGAAGAATCGTCTGGGACTTGCCCTCCGGGTAGGAATGGAACACCGCCCGGTCGGCGAAGTTCGGCCACACGTAGGTGCGGTCGGCGATATCGGGGGTGTAGCCGGTCGCCGAGGCCGCGATCGTGAAGAAGGTCTCCACCCCCCAGTCGTCCATGTCGGAGAGGAAGACCGAACGCGTGAGGCAGTAGGCGTCCGCGTCGAGGAGACCGATCTTCGGGATCTGCGGATGCGTGTCGGTGCGAGTGATCGAGCGGTCCGGCCGAGCATACACTCCGGACTCGAACAGGGCCACGTCGGGTCGGACGCGGTCGACAACCTCGTCGTAGTCGCAGTTCTCGGCGATGACCGTGACGTTGAAGAACTGCTCGAGGCACCTGACGTGATCATCGAAATGACCGCGGATGAACTCTGGCAGATCCGTGTCGTTCAGGCGGAAGAACGCCAGACGCGGCCGTGCGGCCGCGTCCGCAGAGAATGCTGCCGCGAGGTCAGCCATGGCCCCGCGTGGCGGTTGACAGCTCGTGAACGACCCGCACCTGCTGGTCGGGCACGATGTGAGGGAAAATCGGCAGCGACAGGATCGTGTCGGCAGCGCGCTCGGCGACCGGGAACTGCCCGCGGCGATATCCGAGCCCCTCGTAGGCCTCGGTGAGATGCACCGCAGTGGGGTAGTGGATGCCGACGCCGATGCCGGCGGCACCGAGTTCGGCCGCCACGCGGTCCCGGTCGTCGACGCGGACGACGTAGAGATGCCAGACGTCCTCGTTGCCCGGACGCGTCGCGGGCAGCCGCACGCCGTCGACCTGCGCGAGTAGGTCACCGTATCGGGCGGCGGCCGCGCGTCGCGCGGAGTTCCAGCCGTCGAGCCGGCGGAGCTTCGCCCGCAGCACCGTGGCCTGCACGGCGTCGAGCCGCGCGTTCATGCCGATGTGGTCGTGCACGTACTTGACCGAGCTGCCGTGGGCGGCCAGGTTGCGGATGAGCGCAGCGACGCCTGCATCATCGGTCATGACCGCACCCGCGTCGCCCGCCGCGCCGAGGTTCTTGCCGGGGTAGAAGCTCGTCGCGGCGACCCTGCCCAAGGCGCCGGCACGCCCGGCGGGACCCGACGCACCCTGGGACTGTGCGGCGTCCTCGACGACCTCCAGGTCGTGCTTCCGGGCGATAGGGGTGACGAGCTCCAGCGGCGCCGTCTGACCGAACAGATGCACGGGCGCGATCGCCTTGGTACGGGGGGTGATAGCCGCTTCGATCGCGTCCGGGTCGATGAGCAGGTACTCGTCGTCGACGTCCACGAAGACGGGCACCGCCCCGATGCGCGAGGCGGCCTCTGCGGTGGCGATGAAGGTGTTCGCAGGCATGATGATTTCGTCGCCCGGCTCGACTCCGATCGCCCGGTAGGCGAGCTCGAGCGCATCCGTGCCGTTGGATACGCCCACCACGTGCTCGACGCCGATGTATGCGGCGTATTCGTATTCGAACGTCTCGACCTGGGGGCCGCCGATGAAGGACGCCGACGTCAGCTGCTCGCGCCAGATCGGGAAGACCTCCTCGGCGATCTCCGCCTGCTGGGCGGTGAGATCGAGGAAGGGGACATTGGTGCTCACGCGCGTGCTCCGATCTCGCGGGCGGGCACACCGGCCCACGTCGCCTCCGTGGGGACGTCCTGCAGCACGACGGCCCCCATCCCCACCGTGGACTCGGAGCCTATCGTCAGCCCCTGCCGTACGGACGCATTCATGCCCACGTAGGCGGCTTCCCCCACCCGGACGGCTCCCCCGAGCGAGACCCCCGCGGCGAGCGTCGCGAAGTCCTCGAGGGTGTCATCGTGAGTGATCGTGCAGTTCGGCATGACCACAACGTGGTGGCCGATCACGGCATCCGCGGTCACCACCACGCTGTCCAGCACAATGCTGCCGGCCGCGATGTCGCTCGATCTACCGATGCGCGCGGAGCGGGCGACGAAGGTCGCGTACCGCTCCTCGTCGACGCCGAACTTGCGAAAACGGCGCACGACGTTGCGGCGGCTCTGGCTCGGGCCGACGCAGACGAGAAGCGACTCGGCGCGTGCGACGGCGTCGGCGACGGAGCCGACGACGGGAACGCCGTCGATCTCCGTCTCATGCAGCTCGACATTGTCGTCGAGGATGCCGACGACACCCGTGATCCCCGCTGCCAGCACCTCGCGCGCCAGCCCGCTCGCCCCCACGAGCAGAAGTCCTGCCGCCACTACGCCGCTCCGATCGGCGCGCGCAGGACGGCGATCACGCGATCCTGGTCCTCCTGCGTCAGCTGGTGGAAGACCGGAAGGATGAGCGTCTTCTCGTTGAGTCTCTCGGTGACCGGCAGGCCCCCTTCGGGGGTGAGATCACGGTACGGGGGCTGCCGATGCGCTGCCATGATTCCCCGGCGCGCCGAGATGTCGGCGTTCGCAAGAGCCTCGAGAAGACCGTCGCGATCGGTCGGGTACTCATCGCCGACCTCGACCCAGAACGACTGGAAGTTGCCCGTGCCGTATTCGGGATCGGTGACTGCCCGCAGCCCGACGATCTCCTCGATCGCCCCCTGGTACCGCTCGGCGATCTTGCGGCGCCGCGCGACGATCTCGGGCAGTCGCCCGAGCTGCACGAGCCCGACCGCGGCCTGAAGATCGGTCATGCGGAAGTTGAAGCCGACCTCGGTGTACTCCTCGGCGGGCGGCAGCAGCGACGCGTGGCGGTCCGCCGCCGAGACGCTCATCGCGTGCTCGCGGAGGTGCCGTGCCCTGTCAGCCCAGTCGGGATTCGACGTCGTGATCATCCCGCCCTCGCCTGTCGTGAGGAGCTTGCGGGGGTGGAAGGACCACGCGGCGATCTCGGCGCCGGCCCCGACGGGACGGCCCTTGTACGTCGAGCCCGCGCCGCACGCGGCATCCTCGATGACGACGATGTTCAGCTGATCGGTGAAGGCCCGGATGTCGTCGATGTCGACCGGAACGCCACCCTGATCGACGGCGATCACCGCGCGCGTCTGAGGAGTCAGGGCCTCCGCGACCGTGTGACCGGTCACGTTGCCCGTGACGGCGTCGACCTCCGCGAACACGGGGTTCGCCCCGACGTAGGTGACCGCGTTCGTGGTGGCGATGAACGAGAACGACGGCACCACCACGTCGTCGCCCGGGCCCACGCCCGCGACGATGAGCGCGAGATGCAGCGCCGTCGTGCAGCTGCTGGTCGCAACGGCGAAGCGGGCCTGCATCGCGTCCGCGAACTCCTCCTCGAAGCGCGCCACCCGTGGGCCCTGTGCGACCCATCCGCTGGCGATCGCCGCGGCGACGGCATCCGCCTCCTCCTGGCCGAGCCAGGGCACCATCACGTTGATGCGGTCGCTCATGAGACGGGGACCGCCCGACCCGCCGCGATCTCCTCGCGCAGCGGCTGCCACCAGTCGACGAGCTGGCGCAGGCCCTCGTCGATGCCGATGGTCGCCTCGAATCCGAGGTCGCGCCGCGCGGCCGACGTGTCGGCGAGGCGCCGCGCGACGCCGTTCACGGCACGCTCCGGGCCGTGCTCGACACCCAGGTCCGAGCCCATCACGCGCAGCAGCGCCTCGGCGAGCTCGAGCAGGCTGGTCTCGGTGCCGCTGGCGATGTTGTAGGTGCCTTCGACCACGTCGCTCTGCGCGGCGAGCAGGTTGGCGCGCGCGATATCGGGCACGCACACGAAGTCCATCGTCTGCTGGCCGTCGCCGAAGATGAGCGGCGGCTTGCCGTCGGCGATGCGCTCCATCCACCGCACGAGCACCTCGGTGTACAGACCGTGGACATCCATTCGCGGGCCGTACACGTTGAAATAGCGCAGCAGCACGTAGTCGAGCCCCTGCATGGCACGGAAGCTGCGGATCAGGCCCTCGTTGAACGTCTTGGCCGCCCCGTACAGGGTGTCGTTGTTCTCGTGGTGGTGGCGCTCGGTCGTGGGGAACTCCTCCGCCATGCCGTAGACGGACGCGCTGGATGCGGCGATCAGCTTCTTCACACGGTGCTTCGCGGCGGATTCCACAACGTTGAACGTGCCGTCGACGAGCACCTCGAGTGCGAGCCGCGGCTCTTCCGCGCACTGGGTGATGCGGATCGCCGCCTGGTGGAAGACGACGTCCTTGCCGGCGGTGAGGTCGTCGATGAGCTTCGCGTCGCGGATGTCGCCGTCGACGAGCTCAACCTTCCCGGTCGCCAGCGCGGCGTCGAGGTTCGCCCGGCGACCGCGCACGAGGTTGTCGAGAACGTCGACGTGGGCGACGCCGGCGTCGAGGAGCTGGTCGACGAGTGTCGAGCCGATCGTCCCGGCGCCGCCGGTGACGAGGACGCGGGTGCCTTCGAGAGTGGTCATGCTTCCTGCACTTCCTTGATGTGAGATGCGACGTGATGGGGCGCACCGTCTGCGCCCAGGCTGGTGGAGGCCGCTTCGAGCACCGAGAGCACGCGCAGGCCGGACTCGCCGCTCGTGCGGGCCGGGCGGGCATCGCGGATCGCCGCGGCGAACTCGCCCGCGACGTTCGCAAGCGCCTCGCGCTCGGGCAGCGCGGGCGCCCACGTGTCGCCGAGTCGATACGAGATGTTCGCCGCACGCGTGTCGGCCGTCGCCTTGGACTGCAGGGCCAGGTCGACGCCACGGTCGTAGACGCTCACCCGCTGCTGCGGATTGAGGTCGTCCCATACGAGCGTGCGCCTGGTGCCGCCGATCACCATCTGCCGGATCTTGGTGGGGCTCAGCCAGTTGACATGGACGTGAGCGATCCCGCCACTGGTCAGGGGCATCGCGAGGTAGCCGATGCACGCCTTGCCCGTGCGCAGCGGGTCCGAGCCGTGCGCCGACACCGAAGTGACGTCGAGACCGCCGGGGAGGATGAAGTCCATGATCGACAGGTCGTGAGGGGCGAGGTCCCAGAACACGTCGACGTCGGGCTGGATCAGGCCGAGGTTGATGCGCACGCTGTCGACGAAGAGGATCTCGCCGAGCGCCCCGTCCTCGATGAGCTCTCGGATCTTTAGGACCGCAGGCGTGTAGCAGTAGGTGTGGTCCGCCATGAGGACCAGACCGTTCTCACCGGCGCGCTCGACCATCTCGACGCCGCGCTCGCGGGTGTCGGCCAGGGGCTTCTCGACCATGACGTGCTTCCCGGCATCCAGCGCGGCCAGCGCGATCGGATGGTGCGTGCGCGCGGGCGTGGCGATGGCGATGGCATCGATCGCCGGGTCGGCGAGCACGTCATCGAGGCTCGGTGTGATGGGGACCCCGCCGACGCTGTCGGCCACGCGCTGGGCGCGTTCGAGGTCCAGATCGCAGATCGCAGCCAGGTTCCAGTCCGCCGACGCACGGAAGTTGCGGGCCAGATTCGGCCCCCAATACCCCGCACCGATGACGGCGACGCTCAGTCGTGAAGACACGTCGGATTACCCCCATTTCCTTCTCTCCAGTCCCCAAACCGGAGTGATCACTGCTGCAGAACCCCGTCGACTAGTTGTCGGGATCGAAGATGACGTCTACCCAGTACTTGTTGCTGCTGATGTTGGTCGGATTGGATGTCCCGAATCCGGCCACGCCCCCATTGGCGACTGTAGACAAGGGGGCCACTGTTACGGAAGAGGCCAGTGCACCGTCGGTCACGGCGTACCGTCCGGAGGAGCTATAGAGCGTCACCCGGTACTCCGTGCCGACGGTCAGTCTCACCGGCGACGAGAGCAACGCGCTCTGCCATCCGGACGATGTCTCGTTCTGGAACGTGACCTGGGCGAGGACCGTGCCGGTCGCGCTGCGCAGGTAGCCCGTGTGGGTGCCCGTGTTGAGGGTGCCCTTGTAGTACTTGATCGTTGTGACCACACCGGGAGCACTCGTGCGGAATCTCGTGCCCACCTGGTAGGCCAGCACCGCACTCGCGTTGGAGTTCGTGGGAGTTCCGGTCGCGAACAGGCTCACCTGGTCCGGCTTGGCCATCGTGGTGAACGACCACGTTCCGCCGGTCACCGCACCACCGTTGGCGGTCACCGTCGCGGTGTAGGTCTTGGTCCAGTCGAGGGCAGCCGCCGGCACGAAGCTCGCTACGCGCGTCGTCGCGTTGTACGTCGACGTGCCGGCGATGTTCGTCGCTCCCTGCGCCAGCGTGATCGCCCCGGCCTGCGCGCCGCTCGACAGAGTCGCCGTGATGGTGAGCGCCGACGGGTTCACGTTCGTCGCGCCCGACGCCGGCGAGCTCGACGTCCGGGTCGCCTGGGCGATCGTGGTGAACGACCAAGTGCCGCCGGCCAGCGCCGCTCCGTTCGCGGTTGCCGTGACCGAGTAGGTCCGCGAGAAGCCCAGCGCCGCCGCCGGTGTGAAGGTGACCACCCCCGTCGACACGTTGAAGCTGGACGCGCCGGCGACCGCGGCGCCGCCGGTCGCGACGCTGATCGCCGCGGACGACGCGTTCGAGATCGTCGCCGTGATGGGCGCGTTGACGAGCACCCCGGTCGCCGACGACCCGGGCGTCCTGGCGGTGATCGCCGGGTTGGCGATGGTGGTGAACGACCACGTGCCCGAGGCCACGGCCGTGCCGTTCGCCGACACGGTCGCGGTGTAGGTCTTCGCCCGGTCCAGTGGTGCAGTCGGAGTGAAGGTGACGACGCCCGTCGAGGCGTTGAAGCTTGAGGTTCCGGCCACCGCGTTGGCGCCGGCATTGAGCGAGAGGGTCGCGTTCACCGCGCCGGTCAGGGTGGCGGTGACCTGGGCAGTGGCAGGATCGACCGTGCTGGCTCCTGCGGCGGGTGTCGTCGCGGTCAGCGTCGCCACCGGGAGGGTGGAGAACGACCACACCCCGCCCGTCACGGCCGCGCCGTCCGCCGTCACCGAGAGCTCGTACGTCTTGCCCCACTGCAACGAGGCCGCCGGGACGAACGTGACGGTGCCCGTGGACGGGTCGAAGCCGGACGATCCGGGGACCGCTGCGCCGCCGCTGCTCAAGGTCATCGACGCGGCGGTCGCGTTGACGAGCGTGGCCGACAGCGTCGCCGTCGCGGGATCGACGTTGGTGGCCGACTGGGCGGGCGTGCGGTTGCTGATCGACGGCGCCGCAAGCGTCGAGAACGACCAGGTGCCGTCCGCGACCGGCTGCTGACCCACGCTGACCGAGACCAAGTAGGTCTTGCCCCGCGCCAGAGCCTCCGTCGGCACGAAGCTCACCACGCCCGTGGCGGCGTCGAAGGTGCTCGCGCCCGCGACGGCGGTGCCGCCTGTCGACACCGCCATCGTCGCCGACGTCGCATGCGCGACGGTCGCATTGATCACCGTCGTCGTCGAGACCCCCGTCGCATCGGCGCTCGGAGTCCGCGACGACAGGGCCGGTGCTGAGGGCGGCACGACGGTCGGCGGCGGCCCAAAGTCGATCTCCACATCGGCGAAGTAGGCCGACCCACCCCAGCTCGAGGTGGGGAAGCCGCCGTTCGCCCCGTAGAAGAAACGCCCGTTGTCGGTGGACGGCCCCGTGATGTCGCCCGAGACACGTGCCTGCGAGAAGTACCCGCTGGTGTACCCGTAGCCGCCGTTCGGCGCGAAGTACGACACGACATAGGTGACGCCGGGCTTCACGAGGGTCGGTGTGCTGAGCACGGCCCGCTGCCATCCCGAGGCCGATTCGTTCTCGAACGTTACGTGCGCGAGCTCCTGGCCGGTCGAGGTCCACAGGGTTCCCCGATGCGTGCCAGTGGACCCCTCGCCCTTGTAATAGCGCAACGCCGTCACGTTGCCCGCCTTGGCCACCGTGAACGCGGTGCCGAGCTCCACCGGGTCGGTCTCGGCCACGGACGCGACGGTGGGCGACGCATCGCCGAACAGCGTCTGGACCTCGCCGGATGCCGGCGGCCCGACCGACTCGAACGTCCAGGAGTGCAGGCCCAGCCCCCCGAGGGTCACCGTGGCGGTGTACGAGGTTGCATACGCGAGCGCACTGTCCGGCTGGAACGACACGGTGCGGGTCACCGCATTGTAGGTGGCCTCGCCCTCGGTCTCGGCGCCGCCGGCCACGACCGTGATCCCGACGGACTGGCCGGCCGCATCGCGGTTGAGCGTCGCGGCGATCGGCGCGTCGATGGCCACCGCCGTCGCGGCGTCGGCCGGCGAGGTCGACTCCACGGCGAGCGGGGTCTCTCCCTGCGAGTCGGGGACGAACTCGAGATCCACGAAGTAGTTGGTCGAGTTCCAGGTCGAGGTCGGCATCGCCGCGCCATCGCCATAGCGGAAGACGCCGTTGGCGGGACTGACAGCGGTGAGCGGACCCGACGACACTGGCGCCGCGAAGTATCCACCCGTGTATGAGTAGCCGCCGCGGGGAGCGAGGTAGGACACCGTGTACACCTGTCCGGCGGTGAGGGCGACCGGCTGCTGGAGCACCACGCGCTGCCAGCCGCTGGCGGTCTCCGACACGAAGGTGGCCTGCGCCAGGCGCTCGCCCGCCGCATTCCAGATCGATCCCACGTGGGTTCCGGTGTTCGAGGTCGACTTGTAGAACCGGATCGCGGTGGCATTGCCGTCCGACGCCGTGGTGAACGACATCCCGAGCTCGACCGATGCCGTGTCCGACGCCTCGGTCTGCGCCGGAGTCGCTGCGCCCAGGAGCGAGAAGATCGTCGCCGAGCCGACGGCCGTGAACGACCAGCCGACATCAGCGCCGGCCACGCCGGACTCAGAGACGATGCCGGTGATGGCGACCGAGACCTGCGCCCACGAGGAGTACGGTGCCGAGGGCGTGAAGCTCAGCGTCTTCTTGTCGCCCGAAAGCGACCACGATCCAGCCACCGGGCTGCCGTTCGCCTTGACCGTGCCGGTGTATCCGCCGCGCAGCGCGCCGCTGAACGTCGCAGAGATCGGCGCATTCGCCGCGACGGCGGTCGCGCCGGCGGCGGGCGACGAGCTCGTCAGGACGGGGCTGTCGCCGAGCGGCTGGAAGACCACGTCCACGCCGTAGTCGGTGGTCGAGCTCTGCGTCGGGAACCCGTTGGAGTAGGTGAAGACCGATCCGGCGGCGGCGACGGTGAGGGGTCCGCGGGTGTACTCCTGCGCGAACGTCGCCGGGGTGGCCGAATACCCGCCCTGCGAGGCGCGGTAGGACACTACGTATCGCACGCCGGGCTGTACCGTCACCGGAGTCGATAGGTTGGCCTTCTGCCACCCGGAGGCCGACTCGTTGGTGAAGTCCACGGTCGCCAGCGCAGTGCCGGAATCGTCCCAGAGCGTGCCGACGTGAGCGCCCATGTTGCCAGGTCCCTTGAAGAACTTCAGCGCACTGATCTTGCCAGGGATGGCGACGGTGAACCCGACACCGAGCGTGACCGACGACGTGTCGGAGTCGCTCTGGATCGCCGGCACGCGGCTCTCGTCGAAGAGGCTGCACGGGCACTGCCCATCGGACTGGCCGTCTGCACGCGTCGTGAACGTCCAGCCGGAATCGGGCGCCAGGCCCACTCCCGCGGCGTCCTGCGCGACCGGCGTCACCGTGTACGCCGTGCTCGGCGCGTACGTCCCCGTGGGAACGAACCGGATCACGCGAGTGGCCGAGTCGTAGGTGACCGTCCCCGGCACGGTGGCGCCGGAGGGATCCTTGATCGTCAGACCGACGGACTCTGGCGTCGCCGGCCTCGTCAGGGTCGCCGTGACCGGGGCGTCCAACGCGACGCTGGCGGCCCCCGCGCCGGGCGTGCGCAGCTGGATCCGCAGGGGCGACGTGTCGGACTTGGTGAACTCCACGTCCACGAAGTAGTTCGCGTCGGACCAGGTCGAGGTCGGGAACTGCCCGGCCACGCCGTACACGCCGGCGGTGTTCGCGCCGGTGGCCGACGTCACCTTCACCGGCGACGAGGGCCGCGCATTGTACGGCCAGTAGCGTTCCTGGTAGGCGTAGCCGCCCTGGGGCGCCGTATACGACACCGTGTATGTCTGGCCCGCGATGATCGGCACGGGTGAGGAGAACCGAGCGGTCTGCCAGCCGGTGGCCGACTCGGTCGCGAAGGTCACCGTGGCCAGGCGTACGCCCGCCTCGTCCCAAAGCGACCCGACGTGCTGGCCGAGGTTGCCGGCTCCCTTGTAGAAGCGCACGCCACTGGCATATCCGTCCAACTCGGTCGAGAAGCGCAGCCCGAGCTCTACCGCCTGGCTGTCATCGGTGGACGGGTTGGCCGGAGTGGCGTTGCCCAGCGCCGAGTAGGGACCGCCGACGGTGATGGCGCGGCTCACGCCGGTCGACGAGTAGTTGGCGCTGTCGTCGATCGCGCGGGCCGTGATCGTCTGGGCGCCGTCGCCCTGCTGCACGTAGGTGAAGGTCCAAGAGGTGGTGCCTTCGGCTCGGCGCCACGTCGTGCCCCCGTCGGTGGAGACCTCGACGCCGGCGACGCGGCCGCCGACGTCCGAGGCCGTGCCCGTCACGGTGACGGCGGTGCCGTTCGGGATCGCCTGGCCGGCCGCCGGCGAAGTGATCGTGGTGGTCGGCGCCGTGGTGTCCGTGCTCTTGGTGGCCGCGAACAGTCCCGACATCAGCGTCGAGGGCTGGGCGCCCATGTCGGCCAGGAGGTTCACGGTCGCCTGCTGAATGCGCGAATCGGAAGTGCCCTGGCGTCCGTCGTGCACGTCGTCCAGGCCCCAGCCCCAGCGGATCGTACCCGCCGAGAAGACAAGCGCACCGCTGGGCGCACGGTACAGGGTGATGTGGTGCTGCGTGGTTCCCGCGGCCACGACGTTCCCGTAGTCGCGCAGGTACTGCGTCGTCGGCGCGACGGTGGTCGACATGCGGATCAGGCCCGCCGGGCGGAATCCGTTGTCGACGTCCTCGTTCGTCTCGTAGCCGAGGATCCCGTCGCCCAGGCTGACGCTGGTCCCCGATGCGATGTTCGACAGACCGGCGTTGCGCCAGACCCGGAGCTTGCCCTCCTCCGAAGTGACCTTCATGGGCAGGTCGATGTCGTTGACCATGTACATCGTGCCGGTGAGCGCGTTCTCCGGGTTGTGCGCTCCCTGCGCGGACGTGGCGTATCGGGGGTCGCGCGAGGTTCCGGTCCACTGCTCGTCGGGGTCGATCTTCCCGTACGCCCAGGTCTCCTTGTACGTGACCAGCGTGCGGTAGGGCGTGTGGGAGCCGTCGACCGACGACTCCCAGCGCACACGCCAGTAGCCTTCGTTGCCTGTCAGGAACTGGAAGTTCACGCCGGCGTCCCGCGCCGCCTCCATGTTGGCGCGCTGAGCGCCGGACCAGTACTCGTCGTGACCGACGGACAGGAAGACCTTATGGTTGAGCAGCTCGGAGCCTCGGCGGTCCGTGTCGATGTCGGTGGTGTAGCTGACGTCGTAGCCGTTGCGCTCAAGGAAGCGGACGGTGGGGTATTCGGAGTCGAAATAGAAGTCGCGTTGAGTGTCACCCGACGGCGAGTTGAGATCTGTGGAGTCGCGCGTCGCGAAGGGGCGGTTGTAGCTCAGCTTGTACGCGCGGTTGTTGGCACCTCCCTGGTAGAAGTTCGCGCCGCCGTAGGTGTTGTACGCGTGCCACGTCGTGTCGGAGGTCTGGAAGAACACGTCCGAGGTGTTGCCGTCCTTGCGCACGATGAATGTGATGTGGCTCGCATCGCCGTTGGAGCGCGTCAGCTTGGCGATGTAGACGCCCGAGACCGCGCTCGTGGGCACATCCCATGATGCCGAGACGCCCCAGGTGCCACAGTCGTACAGCCCGGTGCTGGCCTCCGAGATGCACTGGGGCTGGTGCTGCGGCAGCGGCGCGGTGACGGGGACCGAGGTGATGAACCGCGCTCCGAGCCCCTGGTACCACCCAGTGCGATAGATGTCGATCGTGTAGGCCGAGGCATCCGTATCGATCTTGAAGTCGATCTTCGAGCCTGCGTTGACGGAGATGTCGGTCGCGAAGCCCTGGATGCTCGAGTCGCCGGCGCCGGAGACGTCCCACACGTCCGGGTCCGTGCCCGGCTTCTGGTTCTCGCAGACGATGGGGTTGATCGTCGCCCCGCAGGGGCTGCCCGCGGCCTGCGCTGCGGGCGTCGGCGCGAAGGCGACGAACGCCGCTGCGATGAGCGCGACCACGGCCACGAACGTGCTGATCCGGGCACCACGGGGCCATCGCCGACGAACTCCGACCGTCCCCATTGCAAAGTTCGTCATGATCCCCAGTCCCCGCCGACGTCGCGGTCATCCGACGCTGCGACCCCCGTCGCAGCGCGAGCTCCGGATCGCGCGCCGTCAAATCCCCATGGCGCAACGATTCGGGTCTCCCCGCGGGCAGTATATCCTCATGCCGCCCCTCCGTGGAGGGGGAGCATGGCGTACCTTTACCCACTCTTGAGGGAGAGCCCGGGCCCTCGACTGATACATCTTTCGAAGCAGACCCCGGCCCCGCGACGCGAGGAACCAGAAGACATGTCAGACGCACCCGTGATCCAAGCATCCGCCGATGTCGCCGACAGTGCCGAGCTCGGCGCCCGTACGCGCGTCTGGCATCTGGCGCAGGTACGCGAAGGTGCGCGGCTCGGCACCGACTGCAACATCGGCAGGGGAGCGTACGTGGGCCCCGACGTCATCATGGGCGACAGCTGCAAGCTGCAGAACTACGCGCTCGTGTACGAGCCCGCGCGTCTGGGCGACGGAGTGTTCATCGGGCCGGCCGCCGTGCTCACGAACGACGAGTTCCCGCGGGCGGCGAACCCCGACCTCTCCCTCAAGAGCGCGGACGACTGGCATGCGGTCGGCGTCACGATCGGCGACGGCGCCTCCATCGGGGCGCGCGCAGTGTGCATCGCTCCGGTGACGATCGGAGAGTGGGCCCTCGTCGCGGCCGGGGCGGTCGTCACCAAGGACGTGCCCGCCTACGCGCTGGTCGTGGGTGTTCCTGCGCGACGCATCGGGTGGGTCGGCAAGGTCGGCAAGCCACTCGTCCAGGAGGGTGGCGCGTGGGTCTGCCCCGAGTCGGGTGACCGCTACATCCAGGAGGGCGAGCGACTCCGTCCTGTGGACTGACGGATGCCTCGGGCCGAGGCATCCGTCCTCTAGAGCTCGCCGGGCTGCATGGCCTCGCGGTCGAGGTCCTCGACGAAGCGGCGGGCGGGGCTGACCTCGGCGCCGGCCTTGCGGGGCGCGTAGACGACCAGCGAGTGGAAGAGGAAGCGCACGAAGAACGCGACAACGAGGGTGATCGCCGTCGCCACGACCGCTGAGATGTGCCCGGTCGAGACCATCATCGCGACGATCGGGATCCGGATGACGGCCTCGGCGTTGTTGAAGGTGAACGACTTCGCGAAGCGCAGCCACACTCCGGAGGCGCTCTCGCGCATGTCCTGGAAGACGAAGCGCTCCTGCAGCAGGAAGTTGCCGATGATGGTCACCTCGGCGGCGATGATCGCGGCGACGATGTAGTCGACGCCCCAGTGGGTGAGCGCCCAGACGATCCCGACGTTCGCGATGGCGCCGAGCCCGCCGATCACGGCGAACAGCGACATCTTGCCGAAGCGCAGCGCGGTCAGCTGCGTGAGGAAGTGCAGGCCCTGCCGCATCGACGCCTTCGACTCACCCGCATGGCGGTCGGCGAAGTCGAACGGGACCTCCGCGATGCGCATCGGGCGGCGCGCGAGGATCTCGAGCAGGATCTTGAACCCCCGGGGGCGGAGCTGCTCCGGCTCGATGGCGCGGCGGTCGATGAGGAAGAACCCCGTCATCGGGTCGGAGACGTCCTTCAGCCGGATGGGGAACATCGCTCGCGTCACGGCGGTCGACGCCTTCGACACCGTCACCCGGGTGCGGTCGGCGAGTCCGCCCGCGGTGCCTCCGCCGGCGTAGCGCGAGGCGATCACGACGTCCACGTCGCCGCGCGAGTAGCGGTGCCAGAGCTCCGGGATCTCTTCGGGCGGATGCTGCAGATCGGCGTCCATGACGAGGCAGGCGTCCGCCTCGGCAGCGGCGAAGCCTTCCATGACCGCTCCCCCGAGGCCGCCGACGGGTCGGTCCCGGTGGATCAGCCGGACCGGCAGGGAAGCGGATGCTGCGACTTCGCGGATCACGTCGGGAGTGGCATCCGTGCTGTCGTCGACGAAGACGATCTCGGCATCGAGCCGGTTCTGCACCGCGGCGGTGATACGCCGGACGAGCTCCGCGATGTTCGGAGCCTCGTTGTACGTCGGAACCACGATGGACAACAGCATCGCGGGCTATCCTCCCACGCGTCGGTGAATGGTCCACTCAGGGTTCAGCAGACGCATGGGAGACGCACGGCCGGCACACCGGATGCCTCACCCGGCCCGCGCCCAGGATCCATCCCGGAGAATGGAAGGGTGACCTACACGCCCGACTCCTCCTCGACCATCACGATGTTCGGCGCCGACTGGTGCCGCGACTGCATCCGCACCAAGAAGCAGCTCGACGAGCTCGGCATCTCGTACACGTACGTCGACCTCGTCGCCGACCCCGCCGCGGCGGACGTCGCCCGCGACATCTCGGGCCGCACCAACATCCCGGTCGTCGTGTACCCGGATGCCTCGCACCACGTCGAGCCGTCGAACGCCGACGTCGAGTCGAAGCTGCGCGAGCTCTCCCTCATCTGAGGCCGCCCACCGGTCTTGCCCCGGGTGAGGGGATTGTCGGGGGGGTCGGCGATCCGGCATCTCGACACCCTGACGCCGCGGCATCCCTCGTCATTAGGCTGAGGCCGTGAGCGTCGAACGCAATACCCGGGCGATCGAGGGATCCGTCGTCACCGACTTCGAAGACCGCATGAGTTACGGCGGCTACCTTGATCTCGCCACCCTGCTGTCGGCCCAGCGCCCGCTCAGCAACCCCGAGCACCACGACGAGCTGCTGTTCATCGTGCAGCACCAGACCACGGAGCTGTGGCTGAAGCTCGTGCTGCACGAGCTCGGCGCCGCGTGCCGGCTGCTGCGCGAGGACCAGCTCGCACCCGCGCTCAAGGGCATCGCGCGCGTCAAGCACATCCAGAAGACCCTCACCGAGCAGTGGTCGGTGCTCGCGACGCTGACACCCGCCGAGTACGGGCAGTTCCGCGGCGTGCTGGGCAACGCGAGCGGCTTCCAGTCGGCGCAGTACCGCGCCGTCGAGTTCACGCTCGGCAACAAGAACGCCGCGATGCTGCGGGTGTTCGCCTCCGACCCCGCCGCCCACGCGCTCGTCGGCGCCGCACTCGAGGCGCCGAGCCTCTACGACGAGTTCCTCGGGCTGCTCGCCCGCTCGGGCTACCCGATCCCCGCCGAGGTGCTCGGGCGCGATGTCACGAAGGCGTGGACCTACACGGCGGAGCTCGTGCCGGTGTTCACCGAGATCTATCGCGACCCCGAGGCCCACTGGGCGGCCTACGAGACGTGCGAGGAGCTCGTCGACCTCGAGGACAACTTCCAGCTGTGGCGCTTCCGTCATCTCAAGACGGTCGAGCGCATCATCGGCTTCAAGACGGGCACCGGCGGATCGAGCGGCGTGCCGTTCCTGCAGCGGGCCCTCGATCTCACCTTCTTCCCCGAGCTGTACGCCGTGCGGACGGAGCTGTGATGTCGCACGATCCCGACGCACTGCGCGAACTCCTCGGTGCCGATGCGGCGCTCTGCCACCGGGCCATCACCGGCGAGCATGGTGTCTCGCTTCCCCCGTTCACCGATCACCACGTGCACCTGCATCTCATCGATGAGAGCGGTCTGGCCGCGGGCGGCATCGCGGGAGTCGTCGATCTCGGCGGCGACCCGGTGGCGCTGGCACGGCGCGGGAACCACAGCATTCCGCGCGTGGCATATGCCGGCGCGTTCCTCACTGCGGTGGGGGGATACCCGCTCGGCCGGTCCTGGGCACCCGCGGAGATCGCCCGCGAGATCGCGGACGCGTCGACCCACCCCGGCGTCGCCGGCGGCGCTGGGACCGCGGTCGACGAGCAGGCGTCGTTCGGGGCATCCGTCATCAAAGCCGCGCTCAACAGCGCGGCGGGTCCCGTGCTCGACGCGCAGGCGCTGGCCGCGATCGTCGAGGTCGCGCGCGAGCGCGGGCTGCCCGTCGTCGCGCATGCGGAGGGCGACGGGATGCCGCAGCTCGCACTCGACGCGGGCGTCGACGGCTTCGCCCACACGCCGTTCACCGAGTTCGTCGGACGCACCTTCACCGCCCACGCGGTCGCCGCCGGTCAGGTGTGGATCTCGACGCTCGCGATCCACCGCGCAGACGCCGAGTCCGCCGAGTACGCGCGGGTGAACCTCGCGGGCTTCGCCGCCGCGGGCGGGCGCGTGCTCTACGGCACGGATCTCGGCAACGGCGAGCAGCCGGTGGGCGTCAACCCCGAAGAGGTCGCGGCGCTCGACCGCGCGGGCATCCGCGGTGCAGCGCTCATCTCCACGCTGGCCGACCCCTGGCCCCTGGCCGATCCGCCCTCGGGCGTCTGCACCTTCGTCCCCGGCCCCCCGCCCACTGGACTCGACGAGGTCGCCGAGTGGCTGCGGGGAGCGACCGTCGTCCCCACCGAGGAGCTCATCCATGACGACCACTGACCCGGCGCAGGCGCGGGTGGCCGAGCGGCTCGAGGACGAGGCATCCGTTCTCGACGCCGCAGACCCGCTGCGCGCGCACCGCGACGCGTTCGTCGGAGCCGAGACATCGCTCGTGTACTTCGACGGGAACTCGCTCGGTCGTCCGCTGCGGGCGAGCGTCGATCGGCTCGCCGCGTTCGCGCGCGACGAGTGGGGAGGGCGCCTCATCCGCGGCTGGGACGAGTCGTGGATGCAGCTGCCGTTCGACATCGGCGACGCCGTGGGGCGCGCCGCGATCGGCGCCGCGGCGGGCCAGACGGTGATCGGCGACTCGACGACCGTCCTCCTCTACAAGCTGGTGCGGGCCGCGTTCGACGCGGCCCTCGCCGCGGATCCGGCGCGCGTGGAGATCGTCGTCGATCGCGACAACTTCCCCACCGACCGCTACCTCGTCGAGGGCATCGCCGCGGAGCGCGGCGGACGCGTGCGCTGGATCGACGTGGATCTCGCCCGCGGCGTGTCCGCCGAGGCGCTTGCCGCGGCGGTCGGCTCCGAGACGGCGGTCGTGCTGCTGTCGCACGTCGCGTACCGCTCGGGATATCTGACGGATGCCGCGACCCTCACCCGCATCGCGCACGCCGCCGGCGCGCTCATCGTGTGGGACCTCTGCCACTCGGCGGGCTCGGTGCCGGTCGAGGCCGACGCGTGGGGATTCGACCTCGCGGTGGGCTGCACGTACAAGTACCTGGGCGGCGGTCCTGGTTCGCCGGCGTTCGCCTACGTCGCCTCGCGGCTGCAGGATCGGCTCGCCCAGCCCATCCAGGGGTGGATGGGCGCGGCCGACGTCTTCGCGATGGGCCCGGAGTACCGCCCGGCCGGCGGCATGCGGCGCTTCCTGTCGGGCACGCCGCCCATCGTCGGCATGCTCGCGATGCAGGACACCCTCGACCTGCTCGAGGAGGTCGGGATCGAGGCCGTGCGCGCGAAGTCCATCGCGCTCACGCAGTTCGCCGTGCGGGTGGCCGACGAGCTGCTCGCCCCGCTCGGGGTCACGGTGGCGTCGCCGCGGGATCCCGCTGAGCGCGGCGGACACGTGACGCTCTCGCACCCGTCTATGCGCGCGGTCACCGCCCGCCTGTGGACCCAGGACGTCATCCCCGACTACCGCGATCCCGACGGCCTCCGCATCGGCCTCTCCCCGCTGTCCACGTCTTTCACCGAGACCATCGCCGGGCTTCGGGCGGTCGAGGCCGCGGTCCGCGCGGAGTCCTGACGGCGGGATCGGCGTCCACAGGCCGAGCCGAGCAAGCGACACTGCTGACCTACACTGGCTCGATGAGCAATGAGGCTCCGCCGGCGACTGGGGTTCCGGCATCCATCTCCTCCGCACGTCTCAGCCGGGGCACGATCGCGCGCTATGCGACCGGGTCGCTGGGCACGGGCGGGTTCGCGACCCTGCCCGGCCTGGTGCTGACCTACTACCTCACCGACTCGCTCGGCGTCGCGGCGCTCGCGGCCGGCGCCGTGATCACGGTCGCGAAGGTGTGGGACGTCGTGATCGACCCGGTCATCGGGGCGCTCACCGACCGCGACCTCGCCCGCCACGGCAGCCGGCGACGCCTGATGCTCATCGGCGCGCTCGCACTGCCGGTGCTGTTCGCGCTGACGTTCGCGGTGCCGCCGTCGCTCGGTCCCGTGGTGGCCGGCATCTGGGTGCTGCTCGCGTTCACGCTCACGGCGACGGCGTTCAGCCTCTTCCAGGTGCCGTACATCGCGCTTCCCGCCGAGCTCACGCCGCGCTACGACGAGCGCACGCGCCTGCTGACGTGGCGCGTCGTCGTGCTGACGCTCGCGATCCTGCTCTTCGGCGCCGGGGGCCCGGCGCTGCGTCGTGTCTCGGAAGACCCGTTCGTCCAGTACCTGGTGATGGGCGTGGTCTGCGGCGTGGTGATCGGGATCGGGATGCTGGTGGCCACCGGTGTCGCCAGGCGCCGGGTCGACGCCTCCGGGGCCGCTGCTGCATCTGCAGCTTCGGCGAGCGCGGAGCCTTCGGCGGGGATCCGGGAGCACTTCGCCTCGGGGATCGGTGCCCTCACGCGCAGCAGGCCGTTCCGGCTGCTGCTGTCGACGTTCGTGCTGCAGGCGCTGGCCACCGGGCTCATGCTCGCCGGTGCGCAGTACGTGGCGACGTGGGTGCTGCACTCTCAGGCCGCGGTCGAGCTGCTGTTCGTCGCGCTCATCGCGCCGGCCCTGCTCGCCGCCCCCGCGTGGGGAGTGGTCGCGCGCCGCATCGGCAAGGAACGGACGTTCACGATCGCGAGCGTCGTGTTCGCGATCGCGGCCCTGTCGATCGTCGGCATGCTGTGGGCGCCGGGCGACTGGATCTACACGCCGGTCGGCGTCGCCGGCATCGCGTACGCGGGCATGCAGTCGCTGCCGATGGCGATGCTCCCCGACGTCATCTCGCACGACGAGCGCATGCACGGACCCGGTCGCGCAGGGTCGTTCAGCGGCGTGTGGACCGCCGGCGAGACGGTGGGCTTCGCGCTCGGCGCGACGACGCTGGCGGTGATCCTGGCCGTGACGGGATACGTCTCGTCGACGGGCACGCAGGTGGTGGAGCAGCCGGATGCCGCGATCACGGGCATCGTCGTGAGCTTCAGCCTCGCGCCGGCCGTGCTGATCGCGCTGAGCCTTCTCACCCTCGCCCGCTACCCGCTGCGCCGCGCCGACATCGATCACGGCTGACGGCCGGGCGCCGCAGCATCCGTCCACCGGCACAGAATCGGAGATCTTCGCCGACACGCGGACGAACGGATGCCGCCTCCCGGCGTGTCGGGCCGCACCGCCGATTCTGTGCACGACGACGTGGGATCGGGTCGCACACCTGCTGACACCGAGTGTCTGGCGCCGTGACGTAGGATGCCCGGTGACGGACTCACGAGCGGGAGTCGCGCGCGAGTTCGAAGGAGAACACATGTCCCCCACCTCGTCCGCGACGCCGGCGAAGCCGCGCAAGGCGCCGGGGCACACGCCGAAGTCCGACGTGCCGGCGGACGAGCGGGCGGCGCTCGATGCCGACATCGATCGGCTCGAAGCGGGCGCCAAGGTGTGGGTCGCGCTGACCCTCGACCAGCGGGCCCGCCTGCTCGGCCGCGTCCGCGATGCCGTCGGCGTCGTCGCACAGGAGTGGGCCGACGCCGCGACGGTGTCGAAGGGCCTGACGCCGGGGCATCCGCTGTCGGGGGAAGAGTGGCTCGGCGGGCCCTACGCCGTCATCGGACTGCTCGACGCCCTCCGCGAGACGCTCGAGGCGCTCGCGAAGGGCCGCAGTCCACTCGACGGCGTCACGCTCGACGAGGCTCCCGGCGGTCGTCTGCGCGCGCACACATTCCCGCTGAACGGCACCGAGAAGTTCCTGCTGTCGGGCTTCACCGGCGAAGTGTGGTTCGAGCCGGGCGTCTCCGCGATCGAGGCGACCCGCGCGGCCGGCCTCGCCCAGCTCACCCCGACCTCCTCCGGCGGTGTCGGCCTCGTGCTCGGCGCGGGCAACGTGACCTCCATCCCGGTCGCCGACGTGCTCTACGAGCTCTTCGCGCACAATCGCGTGGCGCTGCTCAAGGTCAACCCGACGCAGGACGCACTCGTGCCGGTGTTCGAGCGCGCGCTCGCCCCGCTGATCGAGCCCGGCTTCGTGCGCATCGTGCGCGGCGGGGCCGCGACCGGCGCCTATCTGACCTCGCACCCGCGCTTCGCGCACGTGCACATCACCGGCTCGGCGGTCACGTTCGACGCGATCGTATGGGGCACCGGGACGGATGCCGCACGCGAGTCCGGAACCCCGAAGCTGCAGGTGCCGATCACCGCCGAGCTCGGCGGCGTCTCGCCCATCATCGTGGTGCCGGGCCGGTGGTCGGCGGCCGACCTGAAGTACCAGGCGGAGCACGTCGCGACCATGCGCCTCGTGAACGCCGGGCACAACTGCATCGCAGGGCAGGTCGTCATCGTGAGCTCCGACTGGCCGCAGCGCGCGGACTTCCTGCGCGAACTGCACGCGGCGTACGCCGCGGCCCCGCAGCGCCCGGTCTGGTACCCCCGCAGCGAAGAGCGGCTGGAGGCCGCAGCATCCGCTTATCCCGATGCCGTGTGGAGCGCTGACCGCACGCGCGCGATCGTCGCGGCGGGCGACGGCGACGACGAGGTCGAGACGGTCGAGTACTTCGCACCGATCCTCGGGGTCGTCGAGGTCGGCGGCACCGGCCAGGAGTTCCTCGATAGCGCAGTGGCGCACGCGAACGACCGCCTCACCGGCACCCTCGGTGCGAACGTGATCATCGACCCCGCCACCGAGGAGGCGCTCGGCGAAGGGTTCGAGCGCGCGATCGCCGACCTCTGCTACGGCGACGTCGCGATCAACACCTGGACGGCCTTCAACTTCCTGACCGCACGCCTCACGTGGGGCGGTTTTCCGGGAGCGACGCTCGCCGACGTGTCGAGCGGCATCGGCGTGGTGCACAACGCGCTGCTGCTGGATCGGGTCGAGCGCTCGGTCGCGCGCGGCCCGTTCCGCCCCTTCCCCCGGTCGGTCGGCAAGGGCGTGTTCACGATCCTGCCGACGCCGCCGTGGTTCGTGAGCTCGCGCACCGGCGCCGAGGTCAGCGCCGGCCTCACGCGCTATCTCGTCGACGGCAAGCTCCCCGGATTGGTGAAGACCCTGACCAAGGCCATGCAGGCGTGACCGCCGGCTTCGGTGACGACGGGCTCGAGGCCGACTACGTCGTCGTCGGCGCGGGCTCGGCGGGTGCGGCGCTCGCAACCCGGCTGAGCGAGGACCCCGACGTCTCGGTGCTGCTGCTCGAGGCCGGCGCCCCCGACAGAGCGCCTCAGCTGCACGTGCCCGCTGCGTTCTCGAAGCTGTTCCGCGGCGAGTACGACTGGAACTACGACACGGTGCCCCAGCCGCAGCTCGAAGGCCGCACGGTCTACTGGCCGCGCGGCAAGACGCTGGGCGGGTCGTCGTCGCTCAATGCCCTGATGTGGATCCGGGGCTTCGCCGCCGACTACGACGAGTGGGCGGATGCTGCCGGCCCGGCGTGGTCGTGGGACGCCCTGGTGCCCTACTTCCAGCGCGTCGAGCGCACCGCCGACCCGGTCGACCCGACGCAGGGCTCCCAGGGTCCGCAGTCGGTCGAGCACCAGCGCGACCCCCGGCCGCACACGGCCGTGTTCCTGGCAGCGGCGCGGGAGGCGGGGCATCCGGTGACTCCGCCGAACCTCCCCGCAGGGCAGGGGTTCGCGCAGACGATGGTCAGTCAGCACCGCGGCGCCCGCGCCTCGACCGCCGACGCGTACCTGCGGCCGGCGAAGAGGCGGCGCAACCTGCGCGTCGTGACGCGGGCGCACGTGCGACGCGTGACCTTCGCCGCTTCGACGGGGACCGGGACTCCGCGCGAACCGCGTGCGACCGGCGTGTACGCCGACATCGACGGGATCACGCGCCACGTGCGCGCGCGGCGAGAGGTCGTGCTGTCAGGCGGCGCCGTCAACACCCCCCAGCTGCTGATGCTGAGCGGCATCGGCCCGGCGGAGCACCTCGCCGCACACGGCATCGACGTGGTCGTCGATGCGCCCGAGGTCGGCGCGAACCTTCAGGACCACCTCGTCGCCGGGCTCGCCCCCGCGGCCCACGGCGGAACGCTCTACGATGCCGAGAAGCCCGCCGAGCTCGTGAAGTACCTCCTGGCCCGCAAGGGGATGCTGACCTCGAACGCCGCCGAGGCGTACGGTTTCGTGCGCACACCCGTGGCCGATGCGGCCGGCGTCCCCGAGGGCCTCCCCGACATCGAGATCATCTTCGTGCCCGGGCCGTACGTCGGCGAAGGCCTGGTCCCGATGCCGGCGCACGGGCTGACGGTCGCCGCGATCCTGCTCAGGCCCGTCAGCCGCGGCACGATCCGCCTCGCGTCGGCGGACCCGGCCGAGGCGCCGCTCATCGACCCCGCCTACCTGTCGGACGCCGGCGACATCGACGCCACGACGCTGCGCGCGGGCCTCGCCGAGTGCGAGCGCCTGATCGACACCGACGCGCTGCGGAAGATCACGACCGGCGGGTGGGTGCTGCCCGAGGGCGGCGAGAACATGACGCCGGCCGATCGCGCCGAGCTGTCCCTGCGCCGCTACTCGCACACCCTGTATCACCCCGTCGGCACGGCACGGATGGGGACGGATGCCGCATCCGTCGTCGACCCCGAGCTCCGCGTCCGTGGCGTGAGCGGCCTCCGCGTGGCCGACGCCTCGGTCATGCCCACGGTCATCCGCGGCCACACGAACGCTCCGTCGATCGTGATCGGCGAGGTCGCGGCTGACCTCGTGCGCGGCCGACGCGTCTGACCGGCCCTGGCGGTCCCGGTGGGTGACCGCCGGGCGCCTCAGCGGTGGGGCGCCGGCACCGCGACCTCGGGGAGCGCCAGCGGCGTACCGCCGGCGAACATGCGCCGGACCAGGGGCAGCGCGGCGCGCGAGAACATCACGCGGGTCAGCGCCCGCGACATCGCCGCCTCGAACCGGGTCGCCGGGACCATCCGCCTGATGCCGCCGCCGGGAATCTCCTTGCCCTTCTCGGCGAACGGCGCGATGTCGGCCGAATAGTGGCGCAGCGCACCCACGGCGTCGCCGGGCGTCGCCGCGAGCCGCGCCGCGAGCAGGTACGCCCCGATGAGGGCCGTGGCCGTGCCCTGACCGGTCATCGGCGAGCCGCACGACGCGGCGTCGCCGAGCAGCACCACGCGGCCGTTTGCGACGTCCGGCACGTCGATGCGCACCAGCTCATCGAAGTACAGATCGGATGCCTCGGCCAGCGCCCGGAGCACAGCCGGCGCATGCCAGCCGGCGCCGGCGATGCGATCGCGGATCAGCGACTCCTGCGCGGCTCGGTCGCCGCGCAGCGCGGGGTCGCGGTCCATGCGGAACGTGAGGATCGCCTTCGAGGTCGCCGGATCGCGGTCCGGTCGGATTCCGAAGGTCGCTCCGGGCACGAACCGCATCGCGAACCAGTGCTCTTCGAGGTCAGCGGGCGTCGGCATCGTGAAGAACGCGGCGTATCCGCCCAGGTAGGTGGCGAACCGGTCCTCCGGCCCGAAGGAGAGCCCGCGCGTGAGGGAGTGCACGCCGTCGGCGCCGACCACGACGTCGAAGCGGCCGGGTTCGGCGTGTTCGAATTCGACGTCGACGCCCGTCGCATCCTGGGCGAGAGCGGTCAGGCCATCGCCGAAGCGGAGCTCGAGCAGCCCGGGTGACGCGTCGGAGGCGGCGCGCAGCGTGTCGAGCAGCACCTGCGCGAGGTCGCCGCGGGCGATCTCGATCTCGGCGACCGCTCCTTCGCCGTCGAAGTCCGCCATCGACATGCGGCCGAACACCTTCCCCTCGCCGTCGACGTACGACATGCCTTCCTCGTGCACGCGCAGGCGATCGACACCGGGCATGATCCCCATGCGCTCGGCGACCTCGCGACTCGCACCGCGCAGGTCGACCGCCTGCCCGCCCGGGCGCGGAGCCTCCGCACGTTCCACGACGGTGGTGCGGATGCCGGATCGCACCAGCTGCACGGCGAGGGCGAGACCGGCGATCCCGGCGCCGGAGACGAGGACGTGAGGCGTCGCGTCGAAGTCGTTCATGAGGTGTCCCATCTCTTAGACATCTGTATGAGACATATGTCTAACAGACTTGTCAGACGTTTGTCTAGCACGTTCGTCTCAGACACATCGGTACGATGGGCGCATGGGCAATCGCGAAGACCTCCTGGCCGGTGCACGACAGGTGATCCTCGAGCGCGGCGTCGCCAAGGCCACCGCGCGCGACATCGCCGCCGCGGCAGGTGTGAGCCTCGCTGCGATCGGCTATCACTTCGGCTCGAAGGACGAGCTGATCAGCGCCGCGCTCACCGAGTCCCTCGGCAGCGGCATCGGCGACGCGATGGAGGCCATCGTCGACGAGACGGCCGCACTCCCCCTGATCGACGGCTTCGCCACGCTGTTCGACCGCATGCCCGAGATCTTCGCGGCCAACCGGGAGGCGCTGGTCGCCAGCCTGGAGAACTCCGTTCGCGTGTCACGCGACGCCGGTGCGAGCCGAGCGCTGGCGGATGCCACGGAGCAGGCGCACCTGGGCATCGTCGAGGTGCTGCGCTCCGCACGCCCCGACCTCGGCCCCGCCGACCTCGATGCGATCGCCAAGCTCGAGTTCGTGCTCGTGCAGAGCCTCGGTCTGCTGTGGATCATCAGCCCCGAGTCCCTGCCGACCGGCGACGAGCTCGCCCGCGCGGTCACGGCGATCGCCGGCGACGGCGCGGGCGGCGCCCAGACCCGGCCCTCCTCCACCCCGTAAACAGGTCAACCGCGGTTCCACAGGACGGGCCCCCGCGCACGCGTCCTGCAGAAGCCCGGTTGACCTGTCGGGGGGATGGAGGGATGGATGCTTCGAGCCCGGCCTCGGCGCGTACACAGCGAGACGCCCCCTCGCGAGGAGCGGGGGCCTCGAGCAAACGTGACTCGGGTCAGCGATCCCCGCATACCCCGTCAACAGGTCAACCGCGGTTCCACAGGACCGATCTCCGCGCTCGTGTCCTGCGGAAGCCCGGTTGACCTGTTGCGGGATGGAGGGACGGATGCTGCGACCCCCGGCCGCGGCGCGTACACGACGAAGACGCCCCGCCGCGAAAGCGACGGGGCGTCTGGGAGCGTGCTCTGGGGGTCAGCGGCCGCCGCGGCGGTTGGTGCCGTTGGGGCGGACGACCGAGCCGACCATGAGCTTGCCGCTGCCGCCCGACGAGGCGCGACGGCCCGAGGTGCGGGGGTTGCCCGTGGGCTGGGCCGAACGCGAGTGGCCGGCGCTCTGGTCGTGACGCTGGTGCGACGCCTTGTCGTGCGCGGCGGCAGCGTCCCGACGCTGACCGCCCGACGCCTGCTGACGCGAGCCCGAACCGCCCTGGCCGGAACCGCCCTGGCCGGAGCCGCCCTGGCCGGAGCCGCGACGGCGACCGCCGCCCGAGCGACCGGCGCCGGAGCGACCGGCGCCGGCTGCGGCATCCGTATCGCGAGCGTCACGAGCGGCACGCTTGCGCTGAGCGTTGGCTCCCTGGCTGGTGCCGCGCGGCGTCTCGGCGACCGGGACCGGCTTGACGTACGGCGCGACCTGGCCGACGAGCTCGACGACCTCGGGCGAGGTCGCGGTGACCGCGACGGGCTCGACGGAGATGGCGGCCTTGCGCAGCAGCTGCGACACGTCGCGCTTCTGTTCGGGGAGCACGAGGGTGACCACGGCACCCTCGGCGCCCGCGCGGGCCGTGCGGCCGGAGCGGTGGAGGTACGCCTTGTGCTCCGTCGGGGGGTCGACGTGGATGACGAGCTCGACGTCGTCGACGTGCACGCCGCGGGCCGCGACATCCGTCGCCACGAGCACCTTGACGGAGCCCGACGAGAACGCCGCGAGGTTGCGGTCGCGCGCGGCCTGCGACAGGTTGCCGTGCAGGTCGACGGCCGGGATGCCCTGACCGGTGAGCTGCTTGGCGAGCTTCTTCGCCTGGTGCTTGGTGCGCATGAACAGGATGCGGCGACCCATGCCCGAGGCGAGCGCCGTGACGACGTCCTTCTTGGCGTCGGCGTCGGCCAGCGTGAAGACGTGGTGCGTCATCGCGGCGACGGGCGAGTGCGCCTCGTCGACGGAGTGCAGCACCTCGTTTTGCAGGAAGCGGTTCACGAGCTTGTCCACCCCGTTGTCGAGGGTCGCGCTGAACAGCAGGCGCTGGCCGCCGGCCGGCGTCGCGTTCAGGATGCGCGTGACGCCCGGAAGGAAGCCGAGGTCGGCCATGTGGTCGGCCTCGTCGATGACGGTGACCTCGACGGCGTCGAGGTGCACGAAGCCCTGCTTCATGAGGTCCTCGAGGCGGCCCGGGCACGCCACGACGATGTCGACGCCGGCGTTGAGGGCGTTGACCTGACGGTTCTGGTTCACGCCGCCGAAGATCGTGGTGGTGGTGAGGCCGTACGCCTTGGCGAGCGGGGCGAGGGTGGCATCGATCTGCGTGGCGAGCTCGCGCGTCGGCGCCAGCACGAGGCCGAGCGGGCGCCCCTTGCGACGGTTGCCGCCGGCCAGCTTGCCGCCGAGGCGCGCGGCCATGGGGATCGAGAAGGCGAGGGTCTTGCCCGAGCCGGTCTTGCCGCGGCCCAGCACGTCGCGGCCGGCGAGCGTGTCGGGGAGCGTGTCGACCTGGATCGGGAACGCGGTGGTCTTGCCGTTCGCGGCGAGCGCGTCGACAAGGGGCTGAGGCACGCCGAGCGCGCCGAACGAGGTTTCGGTCATGAGTGGATGTTCTCCGGGCACACGGGTGCCCTGTCGGTGGCCGGGGCGTATCTCGCCCGCGGGTCGCCGTACGAAAGATGTCAGCGCGGTTCTTCGGAGCGGGGTCCGGATGCCGGCGAGGGAAGCGTTCTACGACGCGAGAAGCGCAAGAATGCGCTGCAAGGGTTTCCACCCTACCAGTGGGTGGCTGGGCGTTGCCCTCCGCCGTCAGAGGCCGGCGGTGTCTTTGCGCTTCTTCGACCCTTTGCGGATGCGCTCCCGGCGGAGTGCCGGCTCGGCATGCGGGGCGGCCTCGGGGTCGGGGGCGTCGTCGGGGTCGTCGGCCTCGAGGTCAGCCTCAGGCGCGGAGGACTCCGCTTCCGACTCGGGCTCGTCGGGCTCGTCCATCGCCGACTCTGACGTGTCGGACTCCTCCTCCGTCGGTTCACCCTCAGGGTCTGCCGACTCGGGCACCTCCTCGGACTCCGCTGCGATCCCGGCAGCGCCGGGCTCCTCCGCCGGCGCCTCCGCGTCCTCCGCCGGCGCCTCCGCGTCCTCCGCCGGCGCCTCCGCGTCCTCCGCGGGCGCTTGCGTCTCCTCCGCCGGCGTCAGTTCCGCGAAGCGGTCGGTCGCGGCGCGCAGGGCGGACGCGATGCCCGGCTCGGACGCGGCGTGCGCAGCATCCGGGATCATGACGAAGTCGGCCTCGGGCCAGGCGCGGTGGAGGTCCCACGCGGTCATGGCAGGGGTGCAGACGTCGTAGCGGCCCTGCACGATGACGGCGGGGATGTCGCGGATGCGGCCGACGTTCGCGATCAGCTGCTCGGGTTCGAACCAGCCGCCATGAAGGAAGTAGTGGTTCTCGATGCGCGCGAACGCCACCGCCGCGCGCGGTTCGGTCATCGCCTCGATGAGCTCGTCATCCGGGAGCAGAGTGAGGTTGGCGGCCTCCCAGCGCGACCACGCGACCGCAGCCGGCACGTGCACGGCGGGGTCGGGATCCGAGAGCCGGCGGTGGTAGGCCTGCATGAGCTGCGAGCGCTCGAGGATCGGGATGGGGGCGATGAAGTCCTCCCACAGATCCGGGACGATGGATGCCGCGCCGCCCTCGTAGAACCACTCCAGCTCGTGGCGGCGCAGGGTGAAGATGCCGCGCAGCACGATCTCGGTGACGGCCTGCGGATGCGCCTCGGCGTAGGCGAGCGCCAGCGCGCTCCCCCACGAGCCGCCGAACACCTGCCACCGCTCGATGCCGAGGTTCTTGCGCAGCAGCTCGATGTCGGCGACGAGGTGCCACGTCGTGTTGTGGCGGAGGTCGGCGTCGGGCTCGCTCGCGTGCGGAGTGGAGCGGCCGCAGCCCCGCTGGTCGAGCAGGATGATGCGATACCGCTCGGGGTCGAAGAAGCGGCGGTGCCAGGCCGACGTACCGGCGCCCGGCCCGCCGTGGAGGAACACCACCGGCTTGCCCTCGGGGTTTCCGCTCTGCTCGTACGCGATGCGGTTGCCCTCGCCGGCGATGAGCGTGCCGGTGTCGTAGGGCTCGATGGGCGGATAGAGGATGTCGTCGAGGTGTTCGTTCACAGGCTCGCCCCCGAGACGGCGAAGGTGTCGCATGCGGAGGGACCGTTCCGGTAGCCGGTCTCGAACCAGCGCTGGCGCTGCTCGCTCGAACCGTGGGTCCAGGATTCGGGGTTCACGATGCCCCCGGACTCCTGCTGGATGTGGTCGTCGCCCACCGCGCCGGCCGCGTTGATCGCGTCGGCGATCTGCTGCTGCGTGGGCTCCTTCAGATACGGTACGCCGTTCTCGTCGACCTGCGTGGTCATGTCGCCCACCCACGCACCGGCGAAGCAGTCCGCCTGCAGCTCGGTCCTCACGCCGTTGCTGTCTGGACCGGTGCCGTTGCTCGGGTGCTGGTCCATGATGCCGGTGATGTACTGCACGTGGTGGCCGTACTCGTGGGCGAGCACATAGAGCTGGGCGAGGTCGCCGGCGGTCGCGTCGAACTGCTGGCGCAGCAATCCGAAGAAGGTCGGGTCGACGTAGACCGTCTCTTCGGGGGGGCAGTAGAACGGACCGGTCTGGTTGGAGGCCGTACCGCAGGCGGTGCTGGTCTGCTGGTCGACGATGATCAGCTGCGGGGCGCGATAGCCCTGGACCTGGGTGCCCCAGTACTTGTCGAGGACCACGGTGCCCGCGGCGAGGCGGCACGCGTCGTTGCTGTTCGCGTCGGCGCCGGTCTCGCACTGCTGGATCTCGGACTCCTCGCCGGATCCGACCTGCGGCTGCGAGGGGATGATGCTCGACAGGTCCTGTCCGGTGAACAACTGGAACAGGATCACCGCGATCGCGCCGAGGCCGGCGATACCGCCGCCTGCCACCGCCACGCCCGCTCCTCGACGCCGCGCCGTGTTCCCCCCGACGTTGGCGTTCTCATTGAACGTCATGCCGTCACGGTACCGCGACAGTCCGATCCAGAGCAGGAACCATTCCCTAATCGGCAGGAATGAGTAAAATGCCGCGGTCTAGGCTCGGGGCATGGCGAGCGAACCTACGACCGTGACCATCACCGGCGGCGGAGGCCAGATCGGCTACGCCCTGATGTTCCGCATCGCTGCGGGCGACATGCTCGGCCCGGATCGTCCGGTTCGGCTGCGCCTGCTCGAGATCCCCCAGGGCATGCGCGCGGCCGAGGGCGCGGCGCTCGAGCTGCAGGACTGCGCGTTTCCGCTCCTGACCGACGTCGACGTCACCGACGACCCGCTCACGGCCTTCAACGGCACCCGCATCGCGATGCTCGTGGGCGCGCGGCCGCGCACCGCCGGCATGGAGCGTGGCGACCTGCTCGCCGCGAACGCCGGCATCTTCGGGCCGCAGGGCAACGCGATCGGCGCGGTGGCCGACGACAGCGTGCGTGTCGTCGTGGTGGGCAACCCCGCGAACACGAATGCGCTCATCGCGGCAGCATCCGCTTCGCCCGACATCCCGTCCGAGCGCTTCACCGCCCTCACGCGCCTCGACCACAACCGCGCCGTTGGCCAGCTGGCCGAGGCCCTCGATGTCGCCGCCGGCGACATCGCAGACGTCGTGATCTGGGGCAACCACTCCGCGACCCAGTTCCCCGACGTCGCGCACGCGATCCTGCCCGACGCGAGGTCGGTGCTCGAGGCTCTGGCCGAGCGCCTCGGCGGCGAGGCCGCGGCCGCGGCATGGCTCGACGACGTCTTCATCCCGCGGGTGGCCAAGCGCGGGGCCGAGATCATCGAGGTGCGCGGCTCGTCGTCGGTCGCGTCCGCGGCCAACGCCGCGATCGACCACGTCCGCGACGAGCAGCACGGCACCCGCCGCGGCATGACCTCGGCCGCGGTCGTCTCGCGCGGCGAGTACGGGGTGCCCGAGGGGCTCGTGTGCTCGTTCCCTGTGACTTCGCGCGGCGTCGGATCGCACGGCGGCGGGTACGAAGTCGTCGAGGGACTCGACCTCGACGCCCGCGCGCGCGCCCGGGTCGCGGCATCCGTCGACGAACTCGTCGCGGAGCGCGACGCGGTCCGGGCGCTCGGCGTGCTCTGACGCGATCGGCGGTTCGCCGGAGGCCGGAACGGGCGGCAATAGGCTCTGAGTCGTGGAAGCCCTGATCGTCGTCATCATCGCGATCGTGGTGATCGCCCTCGCGACGGCGGTCGCGCCCAAGCTCGGGATCGCGGGACCGCTGATCCTCGTGCTCGTGGGCGGCGCGGTGAGCCTGCTGCCGTTCCTCGAGATCCCCGAGATCAACCCCGAGTTCATCCTCGTCGGCGTGCTGCCCCCACTGCTCTACTCGGCGGCCGTCTCGCTCCCCGCGATCGAGTTCCGCCGTGACTTCGGGCCCATCGCCGGCCTGTCGTTCCTGCTCGTCATCCTGAGCTCCGTGCTGCTCGGGTTCTTCTTCATGGCCGTGATCCCCGGCATCCATCCGGCCGTCGCTGTCGCGCTCGGGGCGATCCTCAGTCCCACGGATGCTGTGGCCACCTCGATCGTCAAGCGCCTGGGTGTGTCGCGGCGCGTGGTGACGATGCTCGAGGGCGAGAGCCTGCTCAACGACGCGACGGCGCTGGTGCTGCTGCGGACCATGATCGCGTCGGTCGGACTCGCGACCAGCGTCACCGGCGACACCCGCATCGGGTTCGGGTTCATCCCGGCGTTCGCGTGGGGCGTCGTCGTCGCGGTCGTGGTCGGCGCGATCGTCGGGTGGCTCAACCTGCGCCTGCGGTCGCTCATCAAGAACTCCGCAGCGAACACCGCGATCGGCTTCGTGGTGCCCTTCATCGCGTACATCCCCACCGAGGAGCTCGGCGGATCCGGCCTCGTCGCCGCGGTCGTCGCGGGCATCGTGACCGGCCAGGGTGCGGCCCGGTGGTTCACGCCCGAGCAGCGACGATCGGATGAGCACAACTGGCACACGATCGAGCTCGTGCTCGAGGGCGCCGTCTTCCTCATCATGGGCCTGGAACTCAGCGACATCGTCGAGCAGAACGTCGAGCAGCACAACGGCATCGGCACCGGACTCGGGATCGCGCTCGGCGCGCTGACGATCATCATCGCGGCGCGCGCCGGGTACGTCTCGCTGCTGGTGTGGCTGCAGAGCCGCCGCGCCCGCGGGCGGCAGCGCACGCGCCTCGAGGCGATGAACACGCGGCTCGACCAGATCGCCGACGGCTCGGTCGTGCCGGATCCGCGATATCGCGGCCGTCGCGGCGAGGCCTCGTTCGACGACCCGCGCGCCCAGCGGCGCCTCTCGTCGATGCGGTCTCGCGTCTCGCGAGCGCTCAGCGACCTCGATTACTACCAGGCGTCGCCGCTCGGCTGGAAGCACGGCGCGATCATCGTGTGGGCCGGCATGCGCGGCGTCGTGACGCTCGCGGCCGCTCAGACGATCTCGAGCGATGTCACCGACGACCGTGCGCTGCTGGTGTTCATCGCGTTCGCGGTCGCCGTGGGCAGCCTCATGCTGCAGGGCTTCACGCTGCCGTGGGTGGTCAAGGCGCTGCGGCTCGAACGACCGGGCGACGACAGCCTCGACCGCGCCGAGCAGTCGGCGCTCGATGACGAGCTGCGCGATGCCGCGGTCGGCGCGCTGTCGAGCCCCGCGCTCCGCCGCCGCGACGGATCGGCGTTCGACGAGGAGCTCGTCGAACGGATCGGCAGCCGCATGGTCGATCCGCCCGACGACGCCGACGGGCTCCCGACCCGCGACCTGCTGGAGCTCCGGCTCGCCATGATCGAAGCGATGCGCGTGCGCCTGAACGAGCTGTCATCGGGCGGCGACTACAGCACGCCCGCCCTGCGCCACGCACTGGCCGAGCTCGACGCCGACCAGCTCAGCCTCGAGCTGCGCCTCGACGACGAAGAGGACTGAGCACGGGCCTTCCGCGACCGCTGCAGTTCCTGGCGCCTGTTGCGTCGCGCGACGCAGCAGGTGCCGGAAAGTGCAGCACTTGCCTCCGGAGGGTACCGCGTCGCCAGGTCACGGCGGTGTGGGGGACAATGGTCGAGAGCGAGGGGGCCTCACATGAGCGAGACGACGAAGACGCCGGATGCCGCGCACACGCACGCGGCGCCGACTCCGGGGCCGGTCGCGTCCGACACCGCGCCGCTGCATCTGCCGCACCAGGCGGCCGAGTGCCCCAAGTGCTTCACCGAGCTGCAGCAGAACCGCAACTGGTGGCTCGCCCAGCCCGCCGGCTCACGTCTCGTCGGGCTCGTGATCGCACGCGACGACATGCCGTCCGTCGTCGAGCAGCGCAATGACCTCACGCGCTTCGGCGTGCCGATCGAAGGCTTCCGCCACCCCGCACCGGAGACGCTGGAGTCGTGGGAGGAGCGGCTCGTCCGCCTGTACGGCACGCTCGTGCGCGGCGACGTGCTCGTGGTCGCGAACGTGCACGCGCTCGGGCGCGACATCGACGAGGAGACCCGCACCGTCGCGGAGCTGCACCGCCGCGGTGTGGTGGTGAAGGTCGTCAGCCACGGTGGGCGCCACCTGTACGACGCCGGGCGCTGACGCGCCTCGCCGGTCAGCCGATGCGGGCGCCTGCGACGATCTGGCGGATCGCAGGCAGCGACGTCTCGTAGTCGGCCGGGGTGGCCGTGCCCGTGACCCGCACCACGTCCGTGACTGGACCGTGCTCGACCACGGTCACCGCGACCACCTGCACGACGGTGCCGACGGCGGCCGTCGCATAGGCGAACTCCGACACGGCCCACGTCCGGCCGGACAACTCGACGCGCGCGGAGTCGACCGGCGCGACGTCGGGAAGCTGCGCGACGTATTCCTCGACTGCGGCGGCCGCCGCCTCGAGCGTGTGTCCGGCTTCGGCGCGCGTCAACCCGACGACCACGTTGGGCGAGAACGCCTCGGGGCCGCGGTCGTCGATGAGCGCGAGCACCGTGCCCGCGAACGCCCGCGGCTCCCAGCCGTCGGGCGCGTCGAGGGTCACCGCCGGGAAGGCGGGGAAGGCGTCGCTGGGGAAGGATGCCTGGGACATGAGGTCCTCTCGGTGTGTCAGGTCCGTATGGGTCGTCGTAGGGCGGGCGTGGTCAGAACAGGCTCATGATGCCGTCGGCCATGTCCTTCGGGCTGAAGGAGATCGACGGCTTCACCGAGAATCCCACACCCAGCGCGAGGCCGAGCTCGAGTTCGAGATCCACCTTGTCGACGCCGAACTGCGCGTTGACGGCGGCTTCCGCCCCGATGCCGGCGCGCACGCCCGCCTCGAGCTCGCCGCCGACCCCGAGCATCTCGGCCTCGACGGAGCCCTTCGCCTCGGCACCGGCGAACGCGCCGGCACTGACGCCGGCCTGCGCCCCCTCGGGCCCGAGGGTGAGTCCGCCGCCGATGTCGGCGCGGGCGCCGGCGAGCGCCTCGCCTTCGACGCCGACGTGGCCGAGGTCGTTGCCGTACTCGGCCGATCCCTCGGCGTAGGCGCCGGCTTTCACGGAGGCCTCCCCGCCCACGCCGATGCCCACGTTGTTCTGCGTGACGTCGTCGCCCAGGTGCTTGCTGCGGTCGTTCGCATCGTTGCGCTGCGTCTCGTCCGATTCGCCGAAGCTGTAGTCGCCCGACGCGTTGGCCTTGACGCCGGCGCCGATCTCGCCGTCCGCCTTCGCCGTGCCGCCGAGCACCTCGGCCTCGGCCTCGCCGCGGGCGTTCAGACCATAGCGCCACGCGACCTCGCCGTCGCCCGCCTCGACGACGCCGTTCTCCCAGCCGGCGAAGTTGGGCGAGTCCTCGTCCGTGGACGATCCCGGCGGTGTGGTCGTGCCCCCGCCGCCGGTGGTCGGTCCGGGCACGCTCGTCCCGGGTCCACCCGGGCCTGCGGAGCCACCGGGGCCGCCGGAGACGGAGCTCGTGACCTCCTGGTCGTCGGCGTTGGTGCGCAGGGCCCGCGACGCGTCACGGAGGCGGGTCGCAGCATCGGTCAGCCGGCGCGAATGGTCCGTGTCCCAGTCGGAGCGGAACGTCGTCGCGTCCGCGCCGTGCCACGGCGCCCTCGAGAGCTCGCCGCTCAGCAGCGTCGTGATCGACTCGAGCGACTGCGCGGCGCGCTCGAACTCGGATGCCGCGTCGCGCAGCTGCGCGACGTCTGCCCCGTAGACACCCATTTCGCACCTTCCGGCGGATCAGGCCCGACCTACGCGTGCAGGGGCGGTCCCGAGGACCGCCCCTGCAACGCGTCGATCAGAGCGACGACGAGGTGCTCTCCTGAGCCGAGGCGTTCGCCGAAGCCTTCTGGCCGGCCTCCTGCAGCGCGGCGATGACCTTCTTGAGCGACGCGGTGTGCTCGCCGTTCCAGGCGTTGCGGAACTGCTCGGCGTCCGGGCCCGTCCACTGCGTCGAGTTCAGCTTCGAGGTGAGCTGCGACAGGATCGACTGGATGTCGCCGGCCTTGCTGTTGAGCTGCGTCGAGAGCTCGCGGACCTGCTGGACGTCAAGACCCCAAACGGCCATGGTGTTCTCCTTCGTTGGTTGCCCGGCGAGCGGGCGAGTGGTTCCGGTTCAGGCCCCGAGTCGTTCCGGGAAGTCCTTCGAGAGGCGATTCCCTCTCATGTCCACGACGCTATCGGCGCCGCTTCCACACCGTCGATGGGGACATATCCCCATCGGCCTTGCACCGTCACCAGACGCCGTCCGAGACGGCCACCTGCAGGCGCCGTGCGCGCCCCTGATGGATCGTGAAGCCGCGTCCTGGCGGGAAGTCGGCGCGCTTGACGCGGCCGAGCGACAGCCCGAAGAGGGAGTCGCCGTCCACGTCGCTGGGGGCGAGCAGCAGTCCCTGCCTGGCGGCCTTGAACGGCTGGCCGAGGAGCCACGCCTGGCTCCACGTCGACGACTCCGCCTCGCCGACCACGAACCCGTCGGCGCGCACGGCGGCACGGATCAGCCGGTCCAGCGGCGACTCGGCCTCGCCGCCGGAGAACTCGGTGAGGTGCTCGACCAGGATCGCGGGGTTCGCGAGCGCCCCCGACTCGATCTCGTCGGCGAGCGTCGCGGCGAGCGCGGCGACGGCTGGCGGGTCCTGTGCCGCGTACCCCGGCTCGGTCGCCAGCCGCAGCGCGGTGCGCCGGGCCGACAGGTGCACGACGGGCCGCTGCGGATCGGCGCGGCGCAGCGCGCGCCCGATCGTCTCGAGGGTCGTGGTGCGGCCGCTGCCGGGAGGGCCCGCGAGCTGGAACGCCCCGCGCGCGTCGATGCCGGCCGGTCCGAGGTCCTCGTCGGCGAGTCCGATCACCAGGTCGCCGCGCGGGGTGCGCGGCGGCAGCTTCGCCAGGTCCGCGCGCTCCGGCAGACGGCCGACGGCGGGGGCGTCGGCGACGCCTTGGCGCCGCATCGCGTCGGCGAGGCGCTCGAGCTCACGCGCCTGCACCGCCATGTTCGAGCTGCCGCCGAGCACGGCGAACTGGATCTCGTCGCCGTCGAGCATGCCGCGGCCAGGGGGCGAGGCCGCGGTCAGCACGTCCTTCGGGACGCCGAGCAGCAGGTAGTCGTCCTCGGTGGCCAGGCGCAGCACGAATCGCTTCTGCACCGTCGACGAGATCGAGGTCGGGATCGAGTTCGGGCGGTCGCCGGTCATCACGAAGTGCACGCCGACCTGGCGGCCGTCGACGGCGATCTGCGAGAACACCGCGAACCAGCCGGAGCTCCCCGATGCGAACTCGTACCGCTCGCGGAACGCGCCGAGCCCGTCGATCAGCACCACGATGCGCGGCTCGTCGGGACGGCCGGCGAGGCGCCGGTACTCGCCGATCGTGCCCGCCCGTAGGTCGCCGTAGCGCGTCGAGCGCTCGTCGACGATGTCGCGCAGCATCCGGAGCAGGCGGGTGACGCGCTCGTCGTCGTCGCCGTCCACGACCGCACCGACGTGCGGCAGACCCTCGAGCATGCGCAGGCCGCCGGCGCCGAAGTCGAGGCCGTAGACGTGCACGGGGCCGCCGCGAGGTGTGATGGCCGCCGACACCGCGATGGTGCGCAGCGCCGTGCTCTTGCCGGAGCCGCCGGTGCCGAAGATCGCGACGTTGCCGTCGCGGTCGGGCTCGTAGAACGTCGTCGGCTGCGACTGCGTGTGCGGGTCGTCGACCACGCCCAGCAGCATCCGTTCGTCCGTGCGGGGGCTGGGAAGGCGTGCCAGGTCGTAGGCGGTCGCGAGCTCGTCGAGCCACGGTCTCCGCGGGGCGGGAATGGCGAGCGCGGATGCCGCGGACCTGACCGTGCGGACGATCCGGGCGATGTCGGTCGGACCGGGATCGGCGACCGCCCTGACCTCTTCGGCCGGCACCTCCCAGCGGGCGCCGACGCCGAAGTCCAGCTCGTGGATGCCGATCTGCGGGCGCGGCTTCTCGCCCGTCGTCCAGCCGCCGACGTAGCCGGTCTGGAACGACGCGACGCGCCCCGGTCCGGTCTTCGCGGCGCCGCGGCCGGGGATCGACGGATCGAAGTGCGCGGCCATCGGCGTGCCGAGGATGTCGGTGGAGTCCTCGGTGTCGGCCATGCGCAGGGCGACGCGGAGGTTGGTGTTGGCGCGCAGGTTGTCCTTGATGACGCCGGCGGGCCGCTGCGTCGCGAGGATCAGATGCAGACCGAGCGACCGGCCGCGCTGCGCGACGTCCACGACGCCGTCGACGAACTCCGGCACTTCGCTCACGAGCGCGGCGAACTCGTCGACCACGATGATGAGGCTCGGCGGCGTCTCGGGGTCGCCGGTGCGCTCGAGCGAGACGAGGTCCTTGGCCTTCTTGCGGTTGAGCAGGTGCTCGCGGTACCGCAGCTCCGCGCGCAGCGACGTGAGCGCGCGGCGCACGAGGTGCGGCGACAGGTCGGTGACGAGGCCGACGGTGTGCGGCAGGTCGACGCAGTCCGCGAAGGCCGAGCCGCCCTTGTAGTCGACGAACAGGAACGTCACGCGGTCGGGGCTGTGCGCCGCCGCCATGCCGAGCACCCAGGACTGCAGGAACTCGGACTTGCCGGCTCCCGTGGTGCCGCCGACGAGCGCGTGGGGACCCTGCGTGCGGAGGTCGAGGTGGAAGGCCCCGGCACCGCCGTGTCCGACCAGCGCGCGGAGGTTCCCCTCCTTCTTGCGGCGCTGCGGCGGCCGGCCGTCGCGCGGGGTGATCGAATCGCTCTCGCGCCAGCGGTCGACGATCACCGCGGCATCGCCGCCGATGTCGGCGGCGGCGAGGTCGATGAACGACACCGAGCGCGGGAGGTCGGACTCGTCGTCGACGGGGGTTCCGGCGTCGACCGTCGGCGACAGCACGCGCGCCCACGCCGTCGCCGAGCCGTCGTCGAGCAGTTCGACGCGCACCGGGGTGCTCGAAAGGCCCCGGCGGACGATCCCGGCCGCCGTGCCCTCGGCGGCACCGTCGACCACGAGGAACGTCCGGCACGCGGCGGGGAGGGCGAGCGCCGTCGGCGCGACCCAGAGGAGGTGCACCGCGACGTCGGGGCCGCGCTCGGCGAGGCGCGTCAGGCGCGCGCGATCGACAGTGGCGTCGTCCTCGACGATCACGAGCACCGCGGGCACGCGCGACGGCGCGGCGTCTGCCGGCTTTCCCGACTCGATGGGCCCGCGGCCCTTGTGCATGTCCTTGTCGCCGACGCGCTCGTCGACGAGACCCTCGAGACGGGAGAGAAGGGATGCTGCGGTCCCCGGGTTCGCGGCGAGGTGCGCGCCGTCCAGCGGAGTGTGGGGCGAGCTCGTGTGCGGCAGCCATTCGAGCCATGACCAGGCCGGACGCGACGCGGGTGACGTGAATGCCGTGACGATGAGCTCGGCAGGAGAGTGGGTCGCCACCAGCTGCATCGCGAAGGCGCGCGCCGCGGCATCCGCCTGTCCGCGCGAGCCCGCGATGCCGACGTTGCCCGCCTCGCGGAGGTCGGCCACGACGGGCACGTCGTCGATGGTCGCGAAGCGCTCGCGCACGGCCAACAGGCGCTCGGTGAACTCGGGCTCGGTGTCTTCGATCGAGCCGAGCTCGATGACCGCGCGAGAAGGCAGGGTGCCCGTGCCGAGGCGGGCCGTGAGGAATGCCGGGTGCTCCGGGCGATGGGTCCACGTCAGGTCGCCCCACGACGACAGCGACGCGAGCGCATCGGCCAGCGCCGGCACCTCGGCCGAGCGCACCGCGCGCTCTTCGATCTGCTCGCGCTGCAGGAGCGCGTCGAACTGCTCCATTCCGGCGTCGAAGCGCGCCACCGCCTTCTTGTGCTCGGCCCGTGCGGCGAGCTTGTTGTCGACGAACGCCGCGATCATGATGAGCGGGCTCAGCGCGATGAAGACGACGGCGAGGATCGACTGGGTGAACCAGAAGAGGATCGCACCCATGAACAGCGGCGCGATGAGCGCGATGATCGGAAGCCGCTGAGCGGCCTGCGGCCGGGGCGGTTTGGGCGCCGGGAAGTCGGGCTTCTCGTAGCGCGGCACGACGCGCGGCGAGCGCACGATCTCGACGGTGGATGCCGCCGAGTGCACGCTGCCGGGGCGCGTGAGCGGCACGACCGACACCTCCGTCGACCCCAGCAGCACGACGTCGTCGGGCGAGAGCGTGGTGCGGGCGATCTGCTCGCCGCCCATCACGAGGCCGTTGGCCGAGCCGAGGTCGATGATCTCGATGCCCGCGTCGACGTTGATGCGCGCGTGGCGCTTGGACACGAGGGCGTCGTCGATGACGATGTCGGCGCCCCGGTCGCGGCCGACGACGTTCGATCCGGCGCGCAGCGGCAGCTCGCTGCCGGCACGCGGTCCGCTGCGGATGCGGAGAACCGCGGCGGGCGCGTCGTCACCGACGTACGCGGGCGCGGCGACGACCTGCACGGTCTGCCCCGAGCGGATGCCGGATTCGGCGACGGCGCGCTCGGGGTCGACGATGCGCGGTCCCGCCGACTCGGCCGCCGCGAGGGTCACGGCCCCCGGGTCGGCGATCTCGGCGGTCGGATCGGCGAGAACGAGTGTGCGCGCCAGGTCGCCCACGGTCGAGGTGCCGTCGGCCGTGACCTCGAGATCCACCGGCGTTCCGGACCGGTGGAGCGTGAACTTGAGCTTCACGCGTCGTCCTCTCCCAGGTCGCTCTCACCGCGGAGGGAGCCCTCGTGCTCGACGTCCAGGAGGGGGAGGTCGTCACGGGTGACGAGGCGCGCCGCGATCGCGTGCTCGACGAGTCGCACACGGCGGTTCGTCGCGTACGAGCGCACCCCGCCGCGCATGCCGGGCACGCCGACACGATCGAGCTTGTCGCAGACGTTGTCGAGCTTGCGGTTGAAGCGCGTGAGCGTCCACCCGAGCCGCTCGGCGGCCTGCGCCGACGTCGGCAGCTCGCTCATGCCGGTGCCCTCGCGCCGCAGCACGGGCTCGGCGAGCGCCAGGATCATGACGCGCTGGCTGTGCGTCAGCGGCACGTCGCCGATCGTCGAGAGGCCGTCGTCGTCGGCGGGCGGCTGCGTGTCGCGGAACGTCGGCTCGGCCGCGTGGATCGTGAGCTCGTACGTCGTCGGGCCGGCGCTGAAGATGACGGATGTCGAGGCGAAGACGAGCGGCAGCCGTGCGCCGGGGGCGAGCCAGGCCTGCACGCGCCCGCCGGAGTCGGTGACCGTCGCCGACAGCCGCGAGCCCACGTTGGAGAGCAGCCAGAGCCCCTCGACGTTCTGGATCGTGAGGAAGTTCCGGTGCAGGAACAGGTTGTCGTCGATCGCGAGGTCGCCCTCGCGCCCCACCGTGAAGACGGCGCCGGGCTCGACGGAGAACTCCTCGCCCGCGAACTCAACGGTGAGCGCGTCGGCCTCTGCGGTGGTCACGGCGTGCACCCCCGGGTGGGATCGGGCTGCTGCTGACCGTTGGCCCGCACCAGCGTGACGTCCACACAGGTCTGCCCCGTCGTCGCGGCCGGCACGGTGATCTCGGGCGCCTCGACCGGCTCGGTCTCGCCCGTGCCGTCGGTCAGCGAGACGGCCTCGATGATGTAGAAGTCGCCTTCCTGGGGATCCGGGTTCGTCCACGTGAACCTCACGCCGCCCTCGACCGGTGCGCCGACGACGTCTGCGACGGCCGGGACGACGGTCGAGAGCGGATCCTGCGGCTTCGAGGACTCCGTCGGCCTCGGCTGCTCCTGCGCCGTGCCAGACAGGATGCCCGGCAGCGACACCCCGACGATGACCGCGACGATCACGAGCGCGGCGGCGCCGAGCCCGATCCACAGACCGGTACGGCGGCGACGCGGCGCAGCATCCGTGTTCTCCTCCTGCGGAGGTGCCGCCTCGAAGGCGGGAGCGCGGACGATCGTCTCGTCGAGCGACACCGGCAGGCCGACCTGATCGCGCCGGACCGTCTGCTCGTACGCCGACGGCGGGGCCGCGGGCACCCGGCGGGCGACGGTCTCGGTCTCGACGGGCGCCGCGTCGAACCGCGGCGCGTAAGCCTGGCTCGGCGCGGTCGTGGCGGAGGGGCGGGTCATGCCCGCGGCGGGAGTCGTCTCGGGGTTGATGCTGACGACGCCGCGGACGCGGGTGAGGCCGTCGTCCTCGTCCTCCTCGATGTCGTCCGGGAGCTGGTCGTCGAGGATGTCGATCGGTGTGACCGAGTGCGACAGCTCGATCTGCACGGTCTGCAGCGCACGCGCGAAGGCGAGCGCGCTCTCGTAGCGGTCGGCGGGTGCCTTCGCCATCGCGCGCTCGAGCACGCGCTGCAGCGACACGGGGACGTCGGCGCGACCGAGAGTGGGAAGCGGCAGCGTCTCGATGCGGTGGATGAGCTCGGCCGCGCCGTTGCGCTGACCGGGCAGCTCGAACGGCGAGCGTCCGGCCAGGAGCGTGTAGACGGTCGCGCCCAGCGCGTACACGTCGGAGCGCGGCTCGCTGCGGGGCACGTCGGCGAACGACTCCGGCGGCGACCACGGGATCGACAGGCCCGCCGACTCGGCGGCCGCGTTCGTGGTCGAGGCGATGCCGAAGTCGGTGAGCGCCGGGCGGTTGTACTCGGTGACGAGGATGTTCGCGGGCTTGATGTCGCGGTGCAGCACGCCCGCGCGGTGAGCCGTCTCGACGGCGGCGGCCACCTGAACGCCGACGCGCAGCGACTCCGCGATCGAGAAGGGCTCGCGCCGGTACCGCACCTGCAGGTTCGGCCGCGGGCAGTACTCCATCACGAGGTAGGGGCGGCCGTCCTTGGCGACACCCGCCTGGTAGATCGTGACGATCGCCGGGTGCGTCGACAGCATCGCCATGACGTTCGCCTCGGCGGTGAACTCCTCGACCGAGCCGCTCGACATGCGGTCCGTGAGCAGCACCTTCACCGCGACGCGGCGCTTCGGCAGCTGCTGCTCGTACAGGAACACGTCGGCGAAGCCGCCCGATCCGAGCAGGTCGACGTAGGTGAAGCCGGGAAGATCCGGCGGCGCCATGGGCGCGCGCTTGGCGCTCACGACAGCCCCTCGATCGCGACGGTGATGCCGTCGCCCAGGTCCAGCACATCGCCCGGGATCACGACCGCCCCCTCCCCCGGATGCAGCCGCACCGGTTCGGCGCCCTGGCGCAGCAGCGTCGTGCCGTTCGTGGTGCGCAGGTCTGTCGCGACGATGCTCTCGCCCTCGACCCGCAGCTCGACGTGGCTGCGCGAGATGTCCTGCTGCGGACTGTCGACGGCCACCAGGTGCGGCAGGTCGGTGCCGCTCACGCGCGTCGAGCGCGGGCGCCGGCCGATCACGACGGTGCGATCGAGCAGCAGCACCTGCCCCGTCGACACCCGGATGCGTCCGGGGGCGGGCGGCCGCGGCGGCGCGAGCGGCGCGGGGGTCGAATCGATGGGAACTCCGGCTCCGCCCGCCGCCTCACGCAGGGCGCGGGCCTGGGCCAGCGAGATCGTGGCCCCGTCGTGGTCGCCGGCGGGCGGGGCTGTGGGAGCGCCGTCTTCGTCGTCGCCCTCGGGGCGGACGGCGGCGTCTTCGACCGAGCGGATCACCGTGGCGCCCCAGAGGTGGTCGTAGCCCGTGGTCGAGGCGAAATCCTCGGCGGCGACCGGCGCGGCGGGCGACGGCACAACGGTGTCCGCAGCGGCGGGAGGGATGAGGGCCGAGTCGAGGGGAAGCAGGGTCTCGGCGTCGACGACCGACGGCACGGCCGTCGAGTCGATGAGCTCGGCGGCGGGGGTCGAGGACGGCACGTCGGGCACGGCGACGCGCGAGGACCACGGACCGCGAACCGGCGGCTCGCCCGACGAAGAGGCTGCCGCGGGCGCCACCGGACTCGCCGGCGCTTCTGCGGCTGCCGGCGCATCGGCTGAGGGAGCCGGCTCCGACGCCGCGGGCACCGCGACGTCGCGCCGACGCGGACCGGGTGCGGGCTCGACCGGGGCGTCACCGGCGGCCGACGTCGCACCCGCCGGCGCAGCATCCCATTCGATCCTGCTCGCCAGCACGATGCCGTCGGCGATCTCGAACTCGGCCGGCGTGTCGGACCCCGGCGTCGTGAGCGCGACGCGCACCGCGCCCGGGATCACGCGCTCGGTCCACGTCGTGACGCCGGCGCCCGATACGCGCTCCGACGCCGCGGCATCGACGTCGAACGCGAAGTCGCCGCGCACGGCGACGCGGATCCCGTCGCCGTCAGCGAGGGCCACCGCGAACGCGGGGATCGCGGTCAGCGACGCGCCGTAGGCACCGGTGAGCGCCTCGATGACGCCGCCGAAGCCGCGGCCGTCGGCGAGCACCGACCGGATGCGGGCGAGCAGCGACGCCGAGGCGCCGGGCTCGAGCACGGCGAATCCGCGTGGGGTGACGGCGACCGGCGTCGTTCCCGGAGCGTAGATCGTGGGCATCAGAATCCTCCCGCGAACACCGCGCGGGGCAGCGTGTCGCCGTCGATGTCGGCGTCGGTGGTGCCGGCGGCGTTCGCCGGCACCGTGTCGCGCTCGCACGTGCGGCTCGTGCGCGTGCGAACCGCGAGGGCGTCCACGACGATCGCGGTGATGTTGTCGCGGCCGCCGCGCACCATCGCCTCGTGCACCAGCCGCGTCGCCGCCGCCTGCGGGTCGGCCTCGGCCAGGAGGATGCCGTGGATCGCGTCCTGCTCGAGCTCGCCCGAGAGTCCGTCGGAGCACACCAGGATGCGGTCGCCGTCCTCGGCCGGGATGAGCCAGTAGTCGGGCTCGGCGTCGCTGCCCGCCCCGATCGCGCGCGTGATCACGTTGCGGCGGGAGTCGCGCTGAGCGGCGTCGGCGGCGAGCTGCCCGCTGTCGACGAGCTCCTGCACGACCGAGTGGTCGACGCTCACCTGCTCGAAATGGCCCTCGCTCAGGCGGTAGGTGCGCGAGTCGCCCAGGTTGATCGCGAGCCAGTAACCCTCACCGTCGACGTCGGCGATGACCACGCCCGCGAGCGTCGTGCCGGCACCCGCACCGGCGCCGGCCGGCAGCGCCGCGACGCGGCGGCGCGCGGCGACGACCGCGGCCTGCACGTCGTCGATAGTCAGGCTCTCGCGTCCGGAGAGGCCCGAGAACTCGTGGATCACCGTCGCGCTCGCGATCTCGCCGGCGTTGTGACCGCCCATGCCGTCGGCCACGAGGAACAGCGGCGACACCGCGAGATGCGAGTCCTCGTTGATGCGGCGGCGCAGGCCCGCGTCCGTCGACGCCCCGAACGCGACCGCGATCGGCGGAGGTGATCCGGTCATCGCTCGAGCCCCACCGTCACGCGCCGGTCGCCGAACTCGAGCGTGTCGCCGTCGCGCAGGTTCGTGCGGACGCCCGGAGTGAGCGGGATCCGCCCGCCGTCGCGGACGAGCGTGGTGCCGTTGGTCGAGTGCCGGTCGGCGATCCAGGCGCCGGCGGTGTCGCCGCCGACCTCGAAGTGCGTCTTCGACAGCGACAGCGTCTCGTCGCGCACCGGGATCGCGACCGCGCCGTCCCCGCTCGCGGGGTTGCGGCCGTAGAGGGTGCGCCCGTACACGGCCATGCGCGTGCCGTCATCCCACGTCAGCACCGCGAGCACGGGCGCGCCGTCGTAGAGCGCGGCCCGCTGCGCCGGCGGCGGCACCACGATGCGCGTGGACTCGACGTCCTCCTCCGCGGAGGCGGGGACGACGGTGGAGGCGGTCGCGGTGGCGCCGAGCGGCTCGGTCGTGGTCGCGGCGGGGAAGGGCATGGTGACGCTGGGGAAGGACCCGGCCGCCCGCGTGGGCCCGGGTTCGTGCGTGATCCACGGGACGTCGGCGATCACTCCGGTCGATACAGGAGCGGCCGGGCGCGTCGAGGCCGGGGCTGCGTGAGCCGGCATGAACCCCGGTGCGGGCAACGGGCCCGCAGGCTGCAGGGAGGGCGCCGGCGCCAGCGATGCGGCCCCCGTCGGCGGAGGCAGGTACGGGTTCGCCGTGGCCGTCGCCGCGGGCGCAGGGGGCGCAGCATCCCGTTTCCGGATATCGACCACGAGGGCACGCGATGCCATGTCGTGCCAGCCCTGCCGGCGGCCGCTCGCGTCGAAGAGGGGCGTGAAGTAGCCGACAACGATCGACGCGGCGAGGCTGAACACGATGTTGCGCAGGATCGCGCGCCAGAAGCCGATCGGGGCGGCCGAAGCGGCGTCGTGCAGGCGCAGTCCGAGGATCCGCTGCCCGATGGACCCGCCGCCGCTGCCCTGCATCGCCGAGTAGACGAGCCACCAGGCGAACAGCAGGAGGCCGATCCCGGCGTAGCTGAGCAGGATCATGACCGCCAGGCCGTCGCGGTCCCAGGCGGGGCCCACGCCGAAGATGATGCCGACGACGATGCCGACCAGCACGGCGCCGATCACCCAGGCGACGCCGATGTCGATCGCGAACGCCCCCACTCGGCGTCCGATGGTCGCCGCGGGGGCGGCGCCTGGCGGGCTCGCGGTCATTCGTTCTCCTGTGCGGGGTGGGTGGAGCGCTCGGGTGCGCTCCGGGTCTTGCTGCCGCGGCGCGAGCGCCGGGTCGAGGTCTGGGCCGCGTCGGCGTCCGATGCGTCGGGCTGCGGGGCAGCGACGGCGTCCGGCGTCCGCGTCCGCGGTGCGCGCGCCGGGCGCGCAGGCAGCGCGAATCGCGTGCCCTCGAGGAGTGTACGGATGCTGAGCCTCGCGCCGAGACGCTGCCACACCGAGCGGCCCTTCCCCATGCCGCCGACGATCTCGTCGACCTGTGTCCAGAACGCCGCGATGTCATCGGGCGACGGCTCGGTGGGACCGAACACCTCGAGGTCGGCGCGGGATGCCAGGGTCGCGACCCGCGGCTCGGCGAACGCCGCGGTGAGCACGCCGGCGTCCTCCTGGCGCGTCGCTCCGGGGCGCACGGGCGCCCCGAAGTCCGAGGCGCGATCCACGAGCTCGTCCCACCCGCCGCTGATGCGGTCGGCGGCGCGCTCGGCATCGCGCCGCTTGCGGCGGCGCGTGGCCTTCAGGGCGCCGATCACGATGAAGGGCGCGAGCAGCACGGCGAGAAGGCCCAGCAGGCCTGCGCCGATCGACACGATCGTCCACAGCAGGCCCGCGTCGAACGCGTTCTCGTCCTCCGAGCCCCGGTCGTCGGCGACCGTCGGAGGCAGGTCGACGGGCTCCGCCGGCGGGGGCGGCGGCTGCAGCACCTGCGGCTTGGGATCGGCCTTGGGCTTGGTCGTCTGGTCGCTGGGGACCTGGTCCTCGGGAGGCGTCGGGTCGAACGGCACCCATCCGGCGCCGTCGAAGGCGACCTCGACCCACGCGTGGAGGGTCTCTCCGGTCGCGGCGTACACGGGCTCTCCGGCGGCATCCTCGTCAGGGTAGAACCCCATCACGACGCGCGCCGGAATGCCGACCTGGCCCGCGAGCAGGGCCATCGCCGTCGCGTACTGCTCGTCGTCACCCACCATCTGCTCGGAGCCGAGCAGCGTCGCGATGCGCTCGGCGCCGTGGCCGGCGCGCGACAGCGGCTGGCCGGCGAGACCGTGACTGAAGTAGCCGCCCTCCGACAGCATCTGCTGCAGCGCGCGCACCTGTTCCACGGGCGTCTCGGCCTCGGCGACGGTCTTCGACGCGATGTCGGCCAGCGCCTCGGGCACGCCGGTCTGCTTCGGCATCTTCAGCGGTGCGAACCTCTGGTCGGCGAGCGCCTCGTCGCTCGGCACCTCCGGGATCACCGCGTCGAGCGTGTACTCGTCGCCCTTCTCGAGCCCGACCGTGACCACGCCGGTCTCGGTCGCCTCGTTGTAGTGCGCGGTGCGACGGAGGTCGTCGGCGCGGTCGCCGTCGAACGTGACGCTGCGGACGGCGCCGGCATCCGGCATCCACACGCCCTCGAGCTCCCCGATCTCGACGTGCACCGTCGCGGGCGTGCCCTCGGCGCCGGCGGACATGTTGGTGCGCGCCGGTGTGAACGCGCTCGACGAACCGCTTCCGTCGTCCGACACGTTGTACACGGTGCCGTTGTACGCGTCCATCGTGGCCAGACGCATGCGGGCGCCCTCGGGCAGGCCGCTGACGGTGAAGAGCGGGTCCTCGGGGTGGTCGCGCACGTACGCGCGGAACGACTGCAGCGGGCTGGCGAACTCGCGGATGTCGAACGGCGGGATCACGACGTCGCGCAGCACGTACCGCGGCGACGACGGCGCCGCGAACCCGCTGGTGGCGACGCCGACGACGGCGGCGATCGCGACGACGGCGGCGCCCATCAGCACGCGCCGCAGACCGGCGCCCGACTTCGCCGCTCCCTCGCCGACCGAGATCGCGGCCGCCTGCGGCTGCCACGCCTGGCGCAGCGCCAGCCACACCACGGCCACGAGCCCGAACGCGACGCCCTGCACGACGGGCACGAACGGCTCGGACGTGCCGAGCGCGATCTCGATGGCGAGGAACGCGGCCGCAGGGATCAGCGCCCAGCCGGCGCTGCGCAGCCGCAGGGCGAGGGACGTCGTCAGCACCGCCGCGACGAGCGAGAGGATGAACGGCACGATCAGGTGACCGTCGTCGGTCGCCACCGGAGCGATGGTGGTGAGCAGCTGCTTCCACGACATGACCACGCCGAGCGCGAGCTGCCCCAGCGTCTCGAGGGTGGGGATGACGCCCGCGACCGTCGTGTGCGGCAGCGCGAGCGCCCCGCCGAAGAGGAAGTAGACGGCGATCGCAGCTGCCGTCAGCAGCAGGATGCCCCAGCGGAACAGCCGTCCGAGCACGCCCAGCCCCATGCCGAGCACGAGTCCGCCGAGCGCGGCGACGAGATAGCTCGCGCCGTCGAACGTCGGCGCGAACCCGACGATCGGGATGAGCAGCAGCAGCGCGACAGCGCCGAGGTCGAGGATCCAGCGCCGGGCCGGGAGCGCGTCGGCGCGCGACGCGCGGGGACCGGATGCCGCCGCCCGAGGCGGCGTCGAAGCCTCGGCCCGCGTGGAAAGCGGCGTGACGGACGCGCTCATGCGAGCACCTTCCGGAGGGCGTTCGGGAGCTGGTCGAGCGCACCGAGGGTCACGACATCCGCGTCGCCGATTCTGCGCAGCGACGGCGCGGAGTCGCCCGGCGACGCGACCACGGCGAGCACGCGCGCGCCGAACGGCAGGCGACTGCACGCGGTGCGCAGATCGTTGGAGTCGACCTTGCTGCCGCACACCAGCACGACCACGCTCGCGAGGGGCAGAGTCGCGGCGACGACGCCGGCGAGCTCGACGACGGAGCCCGCCTTCGCCTTCGAATGCCCGAGCGCCGAGAGCGAGTCGAGGAACTGCTTGCCCGTGCCGGCCGGCAGCGCGCGCTCCTGCACCCGCACCTCGACGCGCTGCGAGTCGCGCAAGGCGCGCAGGCCCAGGGAGCCCGCCGCCGAGATCGCGAGCTCGAACTCGTCGTCGTCGCGGTAGTCGCCGGGGCTCGTCGACAGGCCGATCACGAAGTGCGATCGGCGGGTCTCCTCGTACTGGCGCACCATCATGTGGCCGGTGCGCGCGGTCGACTTCCAGTGCACGTGGCGGAGGTCGTCGCCGGGCTGGTACTCGCGCAGTGCGTGGAACGAGACGTCGTCGGGCGACAGGTCGGTGGCGGGAAGGCCCTCGAGGTCGCGCAGGAACCCGAGCGACTGCCCGTCGAACAGCACCGTGCGCGGGTGCACGAACAGGTCGACCGGCTCGTCGCGGCGGTGCACGCGCTCGAAGAGGCCGAGCGGATCGCCGCGCACGACGCTCACCGGGCCGACCTTGACGACCGCGCGTCGCGACGTCGGGATGGCGAAGAGCTCTTCGGCGGACTCGCCGGCGGCCAGCCGGTTCACGTCGAAGACGCCGCGGCCGCCTCCGACCGGCAGCAGCACGCGCGAGGGGAGGATCGCGCGCGAGCCGGTGTTGGCGAGGGTCAGCGCACCGACGGCCCGCTCCCCCACCACGACGCGCGTGCGGTTGAGGTCGAGCGACACGTCGTAGGCCGTGCGGCCGATGAGGAACAGCAGGCACAGCGCCAGCACGACGGTGATCGAGATCGCCGCAACGGTGAGCTCCCACCAGCCGAGCGACCGGCCGGCGATCCACAAGGTGAGCGCACCGGCGATGAGCACCCAGGCGACGGGGCGCACGACCCCGAACGCGCGGCCGAGCACCGCGCCGACGCGCCGCAGCGCGCCGAGCACCAGCTGCCCGTACCAGGCGCGGCGGTCCTCCGTGGCCGCCGGCTGCCCGAGTGCTTCCGTCGTCATCAGGCCGCGGACCTCGCCTGCGGTGCGGCGACCGACTCGAGGACGCGCCCGATGACGGTCTCGGCCGAGGTGCCGGCGAACTCCGCTTCGGGGTCGAGCACGAGGCGGTGGGTCCACACCGGCGCCACGAGCGCCTTGACGTCGTCGGGCAGCACGAAGTGGCGGCCCTGTGCGGCGGCGTAGACCTTGGCGACGCGGATCATCGCGAGCGAACCACGCACCGAGACGCCCACGCGCGTGGCCGGGTCGTTGCGCGTGGCCTCGGCGAGCTGCGCGGTGTAGCGCAGCACAGCCGGGTCGACGTGCACGGTGCCGGCGAGGTCGGCCATGTCGGCGACGGCACCGGTCGTGATGATCGCGGGCAGGTGCGCCGACGGGTTGCGGTCGGCCGCGCCCGCGAGGATCCGCTCGGCCACCGCGAGGTCGGGGTAGCCGATCGACGTCTTGACGAGGAAGCGGTCGAGCTGCGCCTCGGGCAGCTTGTAGGTGCCCGCCTGCTCGATCGGGTTCTGCGTCGCGATCACGAGGAACGGACGACCGACGTCGTGCGTGACGCCGTCGACGGTGATCCGCGACTCCTCCATGACCTCGAGCAGCGCCGACTGGGTCTTCGGCGACGCGCGGTTGATCTCGTCCGCGAGGACGATCGAGGCGAACACCGGGCCGCGGTGGAACTCGAAGCGGTGCGATGTCTGGTCGTAGATCGTGACACCCGTCACGTCCGACGGAAGCAGGTCGGGCGTGAACTGGATGCGGCTCGACGTGCCCTGCACGGTGGCCGCGAGCGCCTTGGCGAGGCTCGTCTTGCCCGTGCCCGGGGCATCCTCCAGCAGCACGTGGCCTTCGGCGAGCATCGCCGAGAGCACCAGCGCCACGACATCGCGCTTGCCCATGAGGGCCTGGTCGACGTTGTCGACAAGTCGCGCGAAGGTTCCCTGGAACCAGGCCGCCTGTTCGGGGGTCATCGTCATGCGTGTTCTCGTTCTCTCGTTGCTGTCGTGTTCGTAGGGCACAGCGGTCAGTACCAGACCATCGATTCGGCGTTGCCCGTGCCGCCCGGGCCGCTGTAGCTCACCCAGCTGGTGTACCCGGTGTAGCCGGTGTAGCAGCCCAGCTGCACGCTGCCGTTGGCCGGCACATAGAAGGTGCGGTTGCCCCATCGACCCTCGGTGTCGTTGCAATTGAGCGTGTAATTGCCGGCGACCCAGTTCTCGACGTTCAGCACCATGTAGCCGCAGGACGCGCTGCTGCAGCCCGGCATGCCCTGGGCGCTCGAGCCCTTGCTGGTCCAGGCGCGCGGCTTCGGGGCATCCACCGTCCGTGCCGAGTCCGACACGACAGCACTCCATTGGCCGGCGGCATCCTGTGCGCGCGCGTCGATCCGGTGCGTCTCGCTGTAGCCGTAGTTGGCCGACGTCGAGCCGTTGTTCGCGACGTTCTGCCAGCCGCCGCCGTCGATGCGGATCTGCATCTGGGTGATGGCACGACCGTTCGGCGACGGGGCGCTCCACGAGTACGTGATCGATCGGCCATTGGCGGAAGCCGACACACCCGGGTTGCGGACGGGACCGTACGGCTTGGCCACGTTCGACGCCGCCGACGGGTCGCCGTTGTACCGCACCCCGTCCATCGCGGTGTACGCGCGCAGCCGCACCGTGTAGTCGGTGCCATTGCTGAGCCCGCCGATGGTGTTGCCGGTGAGCGACTGCCAGTTTCCGCCGTTGAGCGAGTACTCGTACTTGACCTCGCCGGCCGTCGCGCCGTTGCCGGGCGCGGGCGAGTACGACACGTCGATGCTGCTGTCACCGCGCGGCGTCGTCGCGCTCACGGCCGTCGGCGCACCCGGCACGCCGAACGCGCGACGCGGTGCCGATTGAGCACCCCACGCACTCCAGCCCGCCTTGTTCGAGGCGCGGACGCGGAACGTGTAGTCGCTCGTGGACGTCGCGACGTTGATCGCCTGACGGGTCTGCGTGCCCGGGATGCCGGTGACAGTGTTGATGACGCTCGAGCCCTGCATCACCTGCACCTCGTAGCCCGAGATCGCGTCGCCGTTGTCGGCCGGCGCACCCCACACCACCTCGAGCTGGGCCTGATTGCCCACCGGGTCGAGACGGTTCACCGACGGGGCCCCGGGGGCCTCAGGCGCGCGCGCCGGGATCTCGCTCACCGACCACGGGCTGAAGCTCGACGGGTCGGGCGCGCGGTTGTGCGCCTGCACGCGCACCTGGTACGCGACGCCGTTCTGCAGCCCGTCCCACACGATCGAGTTGCCCGTGACCTCGGTCTTCTGGCCGAGCCCCGACGGCGGCGCGGGCGAGATCTCGAGCGTGTACTTCTCTACCGGCGAACCCGGCGTCGTCGGCGTCACCCACGAGACGGTGAGACTCCGGTCGCCGAACACGAGGGTCGGCGCGGCCGGTGTGTCGGGCCGGGCGTCTGGGCGGGCCGTCTCGGACGGCGCCGACGGGTCGGAGGGGCCGACGCGATTCTCGGCCACCACGGTGAAGTTGTACTCGACGTTGTTCGTCAGCTGGTCGAGGGTGCACGTGGTCGCGAGGCAGACCTTCTCGTAGCCGCCGGTCGTCGAGGTGACGAGGTAGCGCTCGATCTCGGCGCCGTTGTTGGCCGGCGGCGTCCACGACAGCACGACCGTGCGATCCTGCACGCTCGAGACGATCGGGGTGCCCGGAGCATCGGGCTTGCCCTGCACGGTCAGCCGGATGCGGCCCTCGACCTCACGATCGGGATCGCCCGTGGCGTCCTGCACGCGATAGCGCACCACCATCGTGCCGAAGAACTTGGCGTCCGGCGTGACCTCGACCTGGTCGCCCGCCACGCGGACATCGCCCTGACCGGTCTCGGTGAGCGCCGTCGTCACCTTCAGCGGCTTCCCCGGGAAGGGGTTCACGTCGTTGCTCAGCACCCCCACGGTGACGGTCTTGCCTTGGTGGGCCTCCGGCACGATGTCGTCGTTGGCGGTGGGCAGCTCGCGCGTCGATGCGATCACTCGCACGTTGACGGTGCCGTCGACCGGCTCGGTGGTGCCGTCGTCGATCCTCAGGCGGATCGTCGCCGCGGTGCCCTTCTTCGTCTCGGCCGCCGCGCTGACCTTCAGCTCGTCGCCGTCGATCGTCGCCGTCATGCCCTCGGGGGCGCCGCCGACGATCTGGTACTCGATGCGGCCCGCGTCCTCGGGATCGGGGTCGGTCGTGAGTCCGCCGAGGTCGAGCGTCGTCGCGTCCTCGCCGGGCGCGACATCCATCTGCCCGTTCACGAACGTCGGCTGCTGGTTCTCTGGCGGCAGCACGGTGATCGGAAGGGTCAGCGTGGCCTTAAGACCCTCGGGGTCGTCGGGCCCGGTCCCGTCGGTCACCTCGAAGGTGATGGCGTCCGGTCCGAAGTAGCCCTGCGCCGACGTGTAGACGAGCGTCGTCTGATCCTTGATCAGCGACGAGCCGTCGTTGTGGGCGGCGGTGACCTTGGCGGCCTCGGTGATGACGACCTTGCCGCCGCCCGCCGCACGCACGTACTTCGAGAGCGCCAGCTCGACGGTCTCGCCGCTGTTGACCTCGACCGGCTCGGCCGACACGAGGGTGGGCGGCAGCGAGGAGAGAGAAGGGACGTGGATGAACGCGGATGCCTCGTTCCCGTCGCGGTCGGTGATCGTGTAGGTGACGAGCCGGTCGGCGTCGCCGAGCGTGATCCGCACCTTGCCGTCGGCGAGCACGCGCGAATCCGCGTCGGCCACCTTCAGCTCGAGGTCGTCGACCGTGCCGTCGGGGTCCTCGTCGTTCGCGAGCACCTCGAGGTCGACGACGCCGTCCTCGACGTCGGCCGCGCGGACGTAGTCGTCGCGCGCGATCGGCTTCTGCAGGGGCACGTCCTCGGCGACGGTGATCTGCAGCACGGCCTTCGCCTCGGCGCCGCGCGCGTCGCGGATCGTGTACTGCAACGACGTCTCGACGGGCTGCGACGGCGAAGTGACCACGACGCGGTTGCCGTCGACCTTCGCCTTCAGGCCCGCCACGTCGGGCAGGATCAGGCCGTTCTTGACGATGCCGAACTCGTCGCCGTCGGGATCGGAGTCGTTCGCGAGCACCGGCACGGCGACCGAGCGACCGGGACGCATGATCACGGAGTCCTTGACGGCGTACGGCGCCTGGTTCACGCCCTCCGGAGGCGCGATGCCGACGCGGATGGTGGCCGTGGCCTCCGCGCCGAGGCGGTCGCGCACGCGGTAGGTGAAGGTGTCGACGCCCGCGGTGTCGTCGAACGCCTCGTAGACGAGGTGGTCGGATCCGGTCTCGGTGATCCGGCCCTTCCCCGGCGATGATGCGAGGCCGACGAGCTCGACGGAGTCGCCGTCGGAGTCGATGCCGTCCAGCGGCACCGCGATACGCACGCGACTGCCGCCGAGAACGCGGGCGGTGAGGTCGCGTGGGCGAGGGGCCGCGTTGGTGTCGGCGTTCACCGGCAGCACCTGGATCGTGATGTAGCCGGCGTCCTTCTGCCCGGTGCTGTCGACGGCCTCGTATGTCGCGTAGACCGTGCCCGGCTCGTCGGAGGCGCGGAAGCGCACGGTGTCCTGCGAGACGAAGATCTCGCCGTCCTCGGGCTCGATGAGGGGCGGCACCAGCTCCGGCGCGACGTGGATCGTGTCGCCGTTCGGGTGGTAGTCGTTGTCGAGCACCGGGATGGTCACGACGTCTCCGGCGCGCACCACCACCTGGTCGTCGTTGGCGACCGGCGGGCGCAGCTGAGCGGGGGCCGGGATGGGGATCACGATGACGTCGCCCTCGGCCGACTGCGAGCCGTTGGAGATGCGGTACGAGATGCGCACCTGCTCCGACAGCGCCGCCTGGTCGCTGATGCGGAGAGTCTCGTGGTTCAGCACGGCCACCGCGACGCCCGAGTTGGGCTCGACGGTGACCGACTGAACGACGAGGATGCCGCCGGAGGGGTCGGAGTCGTTGGTCAGGACGTTGACGAGCACCTCGCCGCCGCTCGGCAGCAGGGCGACGTCGCGCACGGCGACCGGCGGCAGGTCGGTCTCGCCGTCGGGGAGCACATCGACGCGCACGATGCCCGGAACGCCGGCTGCTCCTGCGGCGACCATGTACTGGACGTAGTACGTCCCCGGCGTCGCCGAGCGGAACGTGAAGGTCTTGTTCGCGTAGTCGGGGACGATGTCGGCACCCGTCACCGGGTCGACGCGCGCAAGGCGCAGCGGCTCGCGGCCGGCGCCGACGTCGTTCGCGAGCGGGGAGACGGTGGCCGTCTGTCCGGCGCGGACGGCGATGTAGTCGGCGTTCGTCACCGGGTCGATCGAGCCGACCGGGCGCACGTCGAAGCGGACGGTGCCGACGGTCACATCCGACCCGTCCGAGACGGTGATCTCGACATCCTTGCGGCCCTGCGTGCCGCCCACCGCGCGATACGTGATGCGCCCGTCCGACGTGTAGTCGGCCTCGTCGCCCTCCGCCGGCTGGACGGAGCCGAGGAACACGTCGTCGCCATCGGGGTCGATCCAGTCCGGCAGCACGTTGTATGTGATGGTGCCGCCGGCCTCGACGGCGACGGTCGTCACGCGATTCTGCTTCGGCGGCGAATTGACGTCCCAGCCGTGCACCGCGAGCGAGACACGGGCGGTGTCGGTGCCGCCACGCCCGTCGGAGACCTCGTACGTGAAAGAGGTCGAGCCCTGGGCGTCCTCCGGGACCGCGATCTGCAGCGACCGGCCGTTGTCGATCGACTGGATCTCGCCCACCGAGGGGCCGCCGTCGACGACGCGCGTCGTCAGCACGTCGCCGTCGGGATCGCTGTCGTTGTCGAGGATGGGCAGGATCGTGGTGCGGCCCGGACGCACGCCCAGGTCGTCGTCGTTCGCGTCGGGTGGGGTGTTGATGTCGGAGCGCTCCGGGAGGACCGTCTCCGTCGTCTCCTCGGTGGTCTGCTCGTCGTCCTCGGTCTCGCCCTCGGGAGGGGTGATCTCGTCCCAGTTGTCGACGCGCTGCAGGTCTTCGGCGGCCATCCAGGTGGCTCCGCCGACGACGTCGTTGAGCACGACCACGTCGCGGTTGACGCGGAACTTCAGCAGCGATGTCGGCTCGATGCCGTCGATGTCGGCCGCGAGGTCGTCGGCCTCGCCGGCGCAGTCGCGCACGAACCGGCCCGAGCCCGTCCACGCGGCGTAGCCGCAGCCGTCGAGCCACACCGGCGCGGCCGGCGCGCCGTCTGCACCGGCCTTCACGCTCGTCGGCTCCGACCCGTCGAACGGCACGCGCACGAAGGCGGAGGCCGTGGAGAGCGCGACGGCATCGGACGCTGCGGACGGCTGCTGCAGGACGGCGTTGCGTCCGCCGTCGATCTCGGACGCACGGCCGTCGACGATCACGGTCGCGGTGGCCGTGTCGAGCACGGCGGGTTTGTCGCCGACAGCCGTGACTGAGAGCTCGGCCTTGCCGTCGATTCCGGGCAGCCCGGCTCGCGAGGGCTCTTCCGGGGTTCCGTCCGCCCCGACCCGGATCGTGATCAGCTCGGCGCTCTCGGGCGAGACCGCGTAGACGACGCCGTCGACACCGACCGCGACATCCGCTCCCTTGCCGACGCTGGCAGTGGGGTCGGTGCCCTCGATCTGGAACGAGCCGACGCTTGCGCTCGGAACCACCCACAGGTCGCCGGAGGCGCGGTCCAGGATCGCGACCGTCTCGCCGCCGAGCGCCACGTCGGCGTCGCCGGGCAGGCCGGCAGCCCCCGACAGGGCGACCATGGCGGGGTCGATGACACTCACGGACGAGCCCGAGTCGTCGACGAGGAGGACGGTGCTGCCCGACTGGAGGATGTCGTAGTCGTCGCTCGTGGTGCGCAGGCCGCCGTCGAGCACCTGGGACTCGTGGTTGAAGTGGCCGACGAGCAGGCTCGACTGCTTCGTCACCCAGACACCGCCGTCGTGGAGGTCGACCTCAGTGGTGGGCACGCCCTGATAGACGAACGCGAGCGTCGTGATCGTGACCGCCGCAGCCGTCACCGCGCCCGCCGACGCGAGGGCGCGCGGGCGCGCGCGAAGCCAGGCGAATGAGCTCATGGGACGTCGGCCTCCTCCGGGGCATCGTGCGTCTTGTCGTGGCGTGGGACCCCGGCGAGGGGCGTCGCGAGCTCACAGAAGACCTGGGGGAACACCCCAGCCTAACCCGCGGCACGGGGTGTGACGAGACAGGGAGTGTCAACTCCGGAGATCGTATTCCACCTGATCAGACATGATCGATGGGGACAAACACCCATCCCCGGCCGCGGGCTTCGGTCACGCGCCGACGTACTCCCGCAGATGCTGGGCCGTCAGCGTCTCTGCACCCGCGACGAGGTCGGCGGGCGTGCCTTCGAACACGATCGAGCCGCCGTCGTGTCCGGCCCCCGGACCGATGTCGATGATCCAGTCGGCGTGCGCCATCACGGCCTGGTGGTGCTCGATCACGATCACGCTGTTGCCGGCTTCGACCAGGCGATCCAGCATCCCCAGCATGTTCTCGACATCGGCGAGGTGCAGCCCGGTGGTCGGCTCGTCGAGCACGTAGATCGCGCCCTTCTTCGCCATCGAGATCGCGAGCTTCAGGCGCTGACGCTCGCCGCCCGACAGGGTGTTGAGCGCCTGGCCGAGCGTGATGTAGCCGAGGCCGACGTCGATCATGCGCATCAGAGTCGTGTGTGCGGGACCTTTGGAGAAGAAGACGGATGCCTCGGCCGCCGACATCGCGAGCACCTCGGCGATGTTCTTGCCGTCGAGCGTGTACTCGAGCACCTCGTCGCTGAAACCCGATCCCTCGCAGAGCTCGCAGAGGGTCTCGACCGTCTGCGTGAACCCGAGGTTCGTGATGATCACGCCGAGGCCGCGGCACGCGGGACAAGCGCCCTCGGAGTTCGCGCTGAAGAGCGCGGGCTTGACGCCGTTGGCCTTCGCGAACGCGGACCGGATCGTGTCGAGGATGCCGGTGTACGTCGCCGGGCTCGAGCGCCGGTTGCCCTTGATGGGCGACTGGTCGACGACCACGACGTCGTCGAAGCCGGGCACGTTGCCGTGGATGAGCGACGACTTCCCCGACCCCGCGACGCCGGTCACGACGGTGAGGATGCCGAGCGGCACATCGACGTCGACCTCTTTGAGGTTGTGCTGGGTGGCTCCGCGGATCTCGAGCGCGCCCTTCGCGGCCCGCGTCGAGTCCTTGAGGCGCGCGCGGTCGCCGAGATGCCGGCCGGTGATGGTGCCGGACGTGCGCAGACCCTCGACATCCCCCTCGTACTGCACCTCGCCGCCCGCACGGCCGGCGCCGGGGCCCAGGTCGACGATGTGGTCGGCGATCTCGATGACCTCGGGCTTGTGCTCGACCACGAGCACCGTGTTGCCCTTGTCGCGCAGCAGCTTCAGCAGCCGGTTCATGCGCTGGATGTCGTGGGGGTGCAGGCCCGCCGTGGGCTCGTCGAAGACGTAGCTGATGTCGGTGAGTGCCGAGCCCAGGTGCCGGATCATCTTCGTGCGCTGCGCTTCGCCGCCCGAGAGCGTGCCCGAGGCGCGGTCCAGCGACAGGTAGCCGAGGCCGATGTCGATGAACGACGCGATCGTCTGGCGCAGGCCCACCATGAGCGGCGCGACCGAGGGGTCGTTCACCGTGTCGAGCCACACCGCGAGGTCCGTGATCTGCATGGCCGCAGCATCCGCGATGCTCGTCCCGTTGATCTTCGATGACCGCGCGCCCTCGTTCAGACGCGTGCCGCCGCAGTCGGGGCAGGGCAGGAACTTCACGGCACGGTCGACGAACGCGCGGACGTGGGGCTGCAGCGAGTCGCGATCCTTCTGGAGCATCGACTTCGTGATCTTCGGCACGAGACCCTCGTAGGTCATGTTGATGCCGGCGATCTTGACCTTGGTCGGCTCCTTGTAGAGGAAGTCGGCGCGTTCCTCGGCGCTGTAGTCCTGGATCGCCTTGGCGGGGTCCACGAAGCCGGACTCGGTGAACGCCTTCACCATCCAGCCGTCGGGGTTGTAGCCGGGAACCTGGATGGCACCCTCCCTGAGCGACTTGGTCTTGTCGTAGAGCTCATCGAGGTCGACGTCGCTCACCTCGCCGAGGCCCTCGCAGCGCGGGCACATGCCGCCGGTGATCTCGAACGAGCGGCGCTCCTTGACCTTCTTGCCGCCCTTCTCGAACGTCACGGCGCCGGCGCCCGAGACCGAGGGGATGTTGAACGAGAACGCCTGCGGAGAGCCGACGTGGGGCACGCCGATGCGGCTGAACAGCAGCCGCAGCATCGCGTGCGCGTCGGTCGCGGTGCCCACCGTGGACCGAGCGTTCGAACCCATGCGCTCCTGATCGACGATGATCGCCGGGCTCACGTTCTCGAGCGCGTCGACCTCGGGCCGGCTCAACTGCCCCATGAACTGCTGCACGAACGTCGGGTACGTCTCGTTGATGAGGCGCTGCGATTCGTTCGCGATCGTGCCGAACACCAGCGACGACTTGCCGGACCCGCTCACCCCGGTGAACACCGTCAGGCGGCGCTTCGGGATGTCGACCGACACGTCCTTGAGGTTGTGCTCGCGGGCGCCGACGACGCGGATGACCTCGTGCGAATCAGCGATGTGGGACTCGGATGCCATGCCGACGAGTATGCCGGTCAACCCGGACACCTCGCTTCCTGAATCCTGCTCCATCCGGACCACCTGGGGGGTTTGGGGCGCAGTTATTCCGTTGGGGCGGAGAATCTGCGCCCCAACGGAAGGAATGCGCCCCAAACGCGGGGGACGGGGGACGGATGCTGCGCCTCAGGCCGCCTCGGAGTCCGCAGGCTCGATCGCGAAGTTGTCGCGGAAGACGCACGTCGGGTCGTAGGTCGCCTTCACGCGACGCAGTCGGGAGAGCGTCGCGGGCGGGAAGGCCTCGGCGATCCGCTCCGGCCGCTCGGACGAGTCGAAGCTCAGGTACATGCCGTCGACATGATCCGCGAGCGTGCGCCACTGGGCGTCGAGCCGGTCGGGGTGGGATCCGAGTGCGGCGACCGAGAAGTTCGCCGACCGGTGCGCGTACGCGGTCGCGTCCTCCGCGACGTCGGCCACCGCCCCACCGACCGCGCGGAGCTGGAAGAACGGCACGGCGCCGGAGTCCAGCATCCGTGACGCCGCCTTCGCGAAGGCGGGCGTGACGTGCTCGATGAGCCCGGAGCGGGAGTGCGGCTCGCCGGCACCGTGCTGCGGGCCGAGGTCGGCGTTCGCCATGATCTGCGCGTAGGTCGTCAGCTGCACGGACTGCTGGACAAGGGGGGCGAGCTCGGCGAACGGCTGCAGGCGGGCGATGATCGTGTCGGGGTCGTCGGAGTCGACGATCCCGTAGAGCTGGACGACCTGCGGCTGACCGGGGCGCGGTCCGCCGGTGAGCAGGAACAGCGTGAGGTCGCGCGGCGACTCCTCGACGATGCGCCCGTAGCCCTCGAGGAACTCCGCCACGTCGTCCACCTGGAACGCGAGCTGCGCGTAGCCCACCTGACCGACCTCGCGGGCCTCGAACTCGAACGCCGTGACGATTCCGACGTTGGCGCCGGCCCCGCGGATCGCCCAGAAGAGGTCTGGGTGGGTCGAGGCATCCGTCCGCACGATCGAGCCGTCGGCGAGCACCACCTCGGCCGCCCGGAGATGGTCGATGGTGAGGCCGTGCTCGCGGGCGAGGAGGCCGATGCCGCCCGCCGTCGCGAGACCGCCGACGCCCACGCCGCCGTAGTCGCCGGACGTCAGCGCCCAGCCGTGCTCCCCGAGCGCTGCGGCGACCTGCGCCCAGCGCGCTCCCGGTCCGATGCGCACGAGCCTGCGGTCGGTGTCGAGCACCTCGATCTCGTCGAGGCTGCGGAGGTCGATCACGATGCCGCCGTCGTTGGTGCTCCGGCCGCTGATGCCGTGGCCACCGCTGCGCACCGCGAGAGGAAGTTCGGGATGCCGCCGCGCGAACGCGAGCGACTCTGCGACCTGTTCGGCCGACGAGGGCTGGAGCACGATCCCCGGCCGCCCGCCGCGCATGTAGGTGGCGCGCACGTCGCTGTACTCGAAGTCTCCGGGCTCGATCGCGCGGAGGCCGGCCGGCACGTCGTCGTACGCGATGCCGTCACGGCGTGCGGCGAGCGCCGCGGCTGACCGCACCGGCGCGGCGTCGACCCCGCGGGTGCCGCGCGCGGCGGCCACCAGCTCGCGAACGGCGGGGGCCACCTCCTCGCCGAAGCGCTGGAGCAGGTTCGGGTCGTCGCCGGCGAGGATGAACGTGCCGATGCCGTCCTCGACCGCGAGCTTCGCGAGGCGCTCGGCGAACTCGCGCGGATCGGCGGCGAGCTGCCCGATGTTGAGCAGACGCCGGATCTCGCGCGGGTCGCGGCCGACGGACTGCGCAGCCTCGTCGATCGCGGCGTTGCCCTTGGCGAGGTCGCCCGGCTGCATGTAGCCGAGCGACGGCAGCCATCCGTCGCCCTTGCGCCCGGTGAGCGCGAGCATGCGCGGCTTGTACGCGCCGATGTGGATCGGGATGTCGTGCGCCGGCCGCGGCCCCCGCTTCGCGCCGTGCACCGCGTGGAACTTCCCGTCGGTGAACACGCCCCGCCGCTCGTCGGTGCGCCACAGCTCGCGGATGAGGTCGATCGCCTCGCCCAGCGCCGTCACGGCCTGACCCGGCGTGAGCCGCCTGCCGCCCATCGCTTCGATGGCGTCCCAGAATCCGCCGGCACCGAGGCCGAGGTCGAACCGCCCGCCCGACAGCAGGTCGATGCTCGCGGCGGCGCGCGCCACGACGGCGGGCGGGCGCAGCGGCACGTTCAGCACGTTGGGCGCGATGCGGATGGTGGAGGTGCGTGCCGCGACGAAGGACATGAGCGTCCACGTGTCGAGGAACGCTGGCTGATACGGGTGGTCCTGGAAGGTGACGAGATCGAGACCGGATGCCTCGGCCACCTGCGACAGCAGCACCGGGGCCTCGGGGCTCGCGGCGGAGGGGGTGATGAAGGCGCCGAATTCGAGCGGGTGTCCGTAGTCCATGAGGTCCTTTCAGCCGAGTGCCGCGGGGCGACGGATCGCTGCGACGCCGGCCGGTGAGTCGGGGGCTGCCTGGGGGTCGGGACGCATGCCCGAAAGGAGGATGTCGAGGAGCAGGTCCCGGTCGGCAGGGACGCCGAGACGCACGGCGTGCTCGACACCGCAGAGGAGTCGCTGCAGTTGCGCGGCCGAGACGTCGCCGCGCACGACGCCGTCTCGCTGGGCCCGCGAGAGCACCGCGTCGTAGCCCGCGAACACCTTGCCCCGCGCCGCGGCGCACTCGTCGTGCAGCACGGGATCCGTGCGGGCCATGTCGGTGAGCACGGCTTCGAGACCGCCGTCCTCGAGCTGGAGCGTCAGGGCGTCGTCGAGGAACCGCCGGAACGCCTGCCGCGCGTCCGGTTCGGCGGTCGCGCGGTCGGCGGCGTCGCCCAACCGCACCAGCGTGTCGACGCTGAGCGCCTCGACGAGCGCTCTCACGGTCGGGAAGTGCCGATAGACGGTGCCGATGCCGACGCCCGCAGCGCGGGCGATGTCGTTGAGTCGCAACGCGCGCACGTCATGCCGGCGCGCGACCTCGAGGATGCGCTCACGGCTGCGCAGGGCATCGGCTCGGGGGCTCACGCCCTCAGCCTACACCCGAAACGGATGAACTATCCGTTTCTACGGAGCCACCCTCCAGCAGCCGTCGACGTGATCGTCGACCATGCCGGCGGACTGCATCAGGGCGTACATCGTCGTCGGGCCCACGAACCGGAACCCGCGCTTTCGGAGCGCCTTGCTCATCGCCGCCGCCTCGGCGGTGATCGCCGGAACGTCCGCGAAGGTCGCCGGGCGTCGGTGGGATGCCGGGGCGAAGGACCACATGAAGGCGTCGAGCTCGCCGGGCTCGAGCTCGAGCACCAGGCGCGCGTTCGAGATCGTGGCCTCGATCTTGGCGCGGTTGCGGATGATGCCGGCATCAGTCATCAGGCGTGCGATGTCGTCGTCGCCGAACGCCGCCACCGCCTCGGGCTCGAAGCCCGCGAACACCTCGCGAAACCGCGGGCGCTTGCGGAGGATCGTGATCCACGACAGCCCCGCCTGGAACCCTTCGAGGCTCATCTTCTCGAAGAGGGCCCGGTCGCCGTGCAGGGGCACACCCCACTCCTCGTCGTGGTAGCGGGCGTACTCGAGGTCGTCGCCAACCCACGCGCAGCGCGCGCGGCCGTCGGCGCCGAGGCGGACATCGGTGCTCACTGCGCCAGCCTAGGCTCCCCCGCCGACGTCGCCGGAGTTCAGACGCGCGTCACCACGCCGATTCCCGGATGCCGCCCGCGTCGCTTACCTTGGAATGTCGGGCTGTTCGGGTCCGCGCAGCTGGGAGGCAGGACCATGAAGATCGTCGCGTCGGCGGATTGGCGGGACTCGGTCCCCTTCGAGAACCCCGTGCTCCTCGCGGACGTGGTCCCGGGCGAGGCGACGCGCTGCTTCACGTGCGGCCCCGACTCCGAGCTGCTGCCCCGCACCGAGCTGTGGGCGTACAAGCACCGTCACCCCAAGAACCACGACGGCTACGTGCGCTTCTATTGCGCGTACCACGTCCCCGCAGCGGCGATCGTTCCGCAGCCGGCGGCGGCCGCGCCGACCGCGCGCGCGAAGTCGTCGTCCCCGCGTCCGGCCGCGCAGCGTCGCGTCGCGAAGCCCGTCGTCCCCGAGCGCGTGCGCGCGATGTGCCCGAACTGCTTCATCGAGGTCTCCGCGACGGGCGAATGCGGCAACTGCGGCTGGACCGCCTCCTGACGGACGATCCCGATCCTCGATCGAGGATCGTTGCCGAGCAGCGGAGCCGTCGGCGCAGACCAGCCCTCATCCCGGCTCCGCTCCTCATTCGAGGACGCCGGCTCGCACGGTGCGAGCCGGGCGCCGTCACTTCTTCTTGAGCGACTTCTCCGACACAGGGGCGGTTCCCGACGCGGCGAGCGCGCGGTAGTACTCGCGCGCCTCGTCCTGGCGCGTGCGCTCGGCACCCGACGCGATGGGAGCGCGGACGTGCTCGGGCGCGAAGCCATAGGCGTCGACGAGATCCTGCGCGTGCGGACGCAGCCTCGCCGCGAGCCGGTCGATGTAGCGGGAGACGGATGCCGCGCGCTGGGTCGAGAGCCGCCCGTTGATGATGTACCACGCAAGGTGCTTCTCGATGAGGTGCAGCCCGAACAGGTCGCGGAGCCAGGTCAGCACCTGCTTCGTGCCCTCGTCGGAGACGCGGTTCACTCCGTCGGTGAAGGCCTCCCACTGCAGGAGTTCGCCGTGAGCACGGGCGGCCTCGATGAGTTCCGACTGGTGGCTGTTGAAAAGCGCCGCCGCCTCGGCGGGCGACAGCTTCGCGGCCGGACGCAGGGCGGCGGCGACGTCCGCCACCATCTGCTGCACGCGGCCGGCGAGCAGTTCGTGCTGCTGGTCGGTGCGCAGTCCCAGCTCGATCGAGCGCGCCGTCGAGCCGAAGTCGGTCACGGTCTGCCCGAGCTGGCGCAGGCCCGCTCCGTGGAACACCTTGCCCGCCGTGTGGCCGACGGCGAAGCGGGCGAGGGCCGCGGCATCCTTCCCCTTGAACTGCTTGGCGTAGTCCGACAGGAGCCGCTTGCCGACCAGCTGGAGCAGGACGTTGTTGTCGCCCTCGAAGGTGACGTAGACATCGAGGTCCTGGTGGAGGCCGACCATGCGGTTCTCGGCGAGGAAGCCGGAGCCGCCGCAGGCCTCGCGGGCTTCCTGGATCGTGCTCAGCGCGTTCCACGTCGACAGCGGCTTGAGCGCCGCCGCGAGGGTCTCGAGGTCCTCGCGCTCCTCAGGGGTGTCGGTGCGGCCCGAGAAGACCGCGTCGAACTTCTTCAGCAGCTCGTCGTGGCTGAAGAACTGCGCGTAGTTCTGGGCGAGGAGCGGCAGCAGGCGCCGCTGGTGCTTGCCGTAGTCGAGCAGCACGACCTCTTCGGTGCCCGCGCCCGAGTCGAACTGGCGGCGCTGGTTCGCATAGGTGAGCGCGATGTGCAGGGCGAGCGCGGTGCCGGTGGTCGCGGCGCCGTCGAGCGACACGCGGCCCTGCACGAGTGCACCGAGCATCGTGAAGAAGCGGCGGCCGGGCGTCGGGATGTCGGAGGTGTACGAGCCGTCCGCGGCGACCTGACCGTAGCGGTCGAGCAGGTTGAAGCGCGGGACGCGCACCTGGTCGAACGCGAGGCGGCCGTTGTCGATGCCGTTGAGGCCGCCCTTGACGCCGTCGTCCTCGCTGATGATGCCCGGGAGCATCGCACCCTCGTCGTCGCGGATCGGCACGAAGAAGCAGTGCACGCCGTAGTTGACGCCGCCCGTGATGAGCTGCGCGAACACGGTCGCCGCCTTGCCGTGCAGCGCCGCGTTGCCGAGGTAGTCCTTGTACGCGCCACGGAACGGCGTGTGGATGACGAACTCCTCGGTCTCGGGGTCGTAGGTCGCGGTCGTGCCGATCGACGCGACATCCGATCCGTGTCCGGTCTCGGTCATCGCGAACGCGCCCGGGATCGAGAGGTCGGTGATGCCCGGCATCCACTTGTCGTGGTGCTTCTCGGTGCCGAGCTGGAAGACGGCCGAGCCGAACAGGCCCCACTGCACGCCGGACTTGATCTGCAGGCTGGGGTCGGCGAGCACGAGCTCCTGGAAGCCGGCAAGGTTCGCCCCGTTGTCGTTCAGTCCGCCGAACTTCTCGGGCATCGCGCGGCGCGAGCCGCCGTGCTCGACGAGCAGGTGCAGCTGCGTCAGCACACGCTCGCGGTGCTCGGGCATCGGCTGGCCCTCGATGCGCCAGAACGCGGGGTCCTTGATCATCTCGCGGGCTTCGCGGCGGGTCTCGCCCCACGTCCCGAGGAGCAGATCGGTGACCGCAGCGATGTCGATACGGGGATCGGATGCCTCGGCAGCGGTGTGCGGAGCGGTCGGCGCTCCGCCGGCGGGTGTGTTCTTGTGGACGGCGGGCTTCTTGGTGCGGACGGCGGCGTCAGCCATGTGCATCACCTCTCGGTGCGACGGGAAGGATCAAGTTCCCTTAGACCGTAGGACTCCCACAACCTCCACTCAAAGCCTCTAGTGGATGTCCACAACGCTGGAGCGACCCTGGTGACGGATGCATTGTGCGAGACGCACAGCAAGGGCGCCTCGGGAGGCCGTGCCCGCGGTGTTCGGGCAGTACCGCGCGAAGGTCCGCGTCCAGGCCTAGGCTCAGGTCATGAGCCCGCCGACGGCGATCACGACCGCGTTCATCCCCGTGCACGATCCGCGAGCGAGCGCGCACTGGTACGCGGATGCGTTCGGCCTCGGCGTCGTCGAGGAGAGCGACTCCTCGAGCGTGCTCGCGGGCTCGCACGGGCAGGTGACGCTCATGGGCCCGAAGAGCGGCATCCACGTAGAACCGGGGCTGCCATGGGCGACCTGCAACTTCCGCGTCGACGACCTCGCCTCCGTGCACGAGCGCCTGGCGCGGCTCGGGGCGCACCCGGGCGACGAGCTCGGCGACCCCGACCGCTGCCTCTTCTTCACCGCGACCGACCCCGACGGGAACACCATCCTCGTGACCGACCGCTGAGCCCCGCCCGCTGACCCCCGTGCAGCCGCGCGGTCCCGTGCGGCCGTGTTTACGCGGCCGGTTGCCCGGCCACCCCCACGCCCACCCGGCCGCCCCGCCACGCAGCCATCGCCGCGCGGGCGCACAATGGACGGGATGACCGATGCGACCGTCACCCTCGCGGCGTGGGGTCCCGACGACCTGCCGCTGCTCGAGCGCGCCAACACGCCGGAGATGACGGCGCACCTCGGCGGTCCCGAGACGCCCGCCGAGCTCGCGCAGCGGCAGGAACGCCACCTCCGCCTCATGCGCACCGGCGAGGCGGTCATGTACCGGATCGAGCTCGGCGGCGTCGCTGTCGGCGGCATCGGGTACTGGCGGATCGACCACGACGGCACACCCGCGTGGGAAGCCGGGTGGAACGTGTTCCCCGAGTGGCAGGGCCGCGGCCTCGCTCGGGCGGCGCTGCGCCTGCTCACCCACGAGATCGCCGCCCGCCACGACCGCCACCTGCTCGTCGCCTTCCCGGGCGTCGACAACGCCGCGTCCAACGCGCTCTGCCGCACCGCGGGATTCGAGCACCGCGGTTCGGGCACGCAGCCCTGGCGCGGCTCGGAACTCTCTTTCCACATCTGGACCCTCGACCTCTCCCCCCTCGATCTCGATGGCCGCGAGCCCGACCTCGACGAGCGCTTCGGCGAGGGCGTGCTCGACGAGAAGGTGTGGTGGCCGCACTACCTGCCGCACTGGGCGTCGCGCGAGCGCACGGCCGCCCGGTACTCGATCGCGCCCGACGCGCTCGAACTCTTCATCGACGCCGACACCGCGCCGTGGTCACCCGAGTTCGACGGCGACAACCGCGTCTCGCACGTGCAGACCGGCCAGTTCTCGGGCGCGCGCGGCAGCACGATCGGGCAGCACCGCTTCCGCGACGGCCTGGTGGTGCGCGAAGAGCAGCCGGAGCGCCGGCTCCACCTCCCGCGGTACGGCGTGGTCGAAGTCCGCATGGCCGCGGTGCGCCACCCGGACGCGATGGTGGCGTTCTGGCCGATCGGCTTCGAGGACCGCCCCGAGGACTCCGGCGAGATCTGCATCGCCGAGATCTTCGGCAGCGAGGTCGGCGAGGAGGGCGGCTGGGTCGGCGTCGGCGTCAAGCGCCAGCACGACCCGCGCCTGCGCGACGACTTCGAGAAGATCCGTGTCGAGGGCGATCTCACCCAGATGCACGACTACGCCGCCGAGTGGACGCCCGACGCGGTGCGATTCTTCATCGATCACCGTTGGGTCAAGACCGTGCGCCAGCGCATCGACTACCCCGTCCAGCTCATGCTCGACCTCTACGAGCTGCCGCGCGCAGACCGCACGCGCGACGTCGCGGCGCTCCCCCACACGTTCCGCGTCGAGCGGGTGCGCACCTTCCCGCGCTCGTGACGCCCCGGGCCGCGTGCACCCGAGTGCGCACCGACCCGCCCCCGTGACGCCGCAGGGCCGGGCGAACCCGCGGTCTCGGCATCCGTCTCAGAAGAGCCCGACGATGCGCCCGTCGTCGTCGACGTCGATGCTGTTCGCCGCAGGGGTCACCGGCAGTCCGGGCATCGTCATGATGTCGCCGCAGATCATCACGACGAACCGCGCGCCGGCGGCGAGGCGCACCTCGCGGATGTCGACGACGTGGCCCGTCGGCGCACCGCGCAGCTTCGGGTCGGTGGAGAACGAGTACTGCGTCTTCGCGACGCACACCGGGTACCCGCCGTACCCCTCGTCCTGCAGGCGCTTGATCTGCGCGCGGACGGCGGTCGATGCGGTGACCTCGGACGCCCCGTAGATCCGCGTCGCGATCGCGCTCATCTTGCGCCACAGCGTCGCGTCGTCCGGGTATGTGAAGCGCAGCGCTCCTTCGTCGTCTGGTTGCGCGGCCCGCTCTTCGCACAGCCGCACGACCTCGCGCGCCAGGTCCTCCGCGCCCGCGCCGCCCTCGGCGAAGTGCTTCGCGACCACGGCGGTGACCCCGACGGACTGGGCGGCCGCGGCGAGCGCCGCGGTCTCAGCATCCGTGTCCTCGGCGCGATGGTTGATCGCGACCACCGTCGGGATGCCCCACGTCTCACGGAGGGTCTTGAGGTGCCGCAGGAGGTTGGCGGTGCCCTGCTCGAGGGCGGCGACGTTCTCGTGCGGGAGGCCCTGGACCTCGACGCCGCCATGGAACTTCATGGCGCGCACCGTGGCGACGACCACCGCGACGTCGGGGCGGAGCCCCGTGGTGCGGCACAGGATGTCGACGAACTTCTCCGCGCCGAGATCGGCGCCGAAGCCGGCCTCGGTGACGACGTAGTCGGCCATCCGCAGCGCGGAGTCGGTCGCGAGGTACGAGTTGCAGCCGTGGGCGATGTTCGCGAACGGGCCGCCGTGCACGAACGCGGGCGTGTGCTCGAGGGTCTGCACGAGGTTCGGCGCGAGCGCGTCGCGCAGGATCGCGGCCATGGCCCCGTGCGCGTGCAGGTCGCGAGCACGGATCGGAGCGCGGTCACGCGTGTACGCGACGACGATCTCGCCGAGCCGCTCCTTGAGGTCGGCGAGGTCGGTGGCGAGGCAGAAGATCGCCATCACCTCGCTCGCCACGACGATGTCGAAGCCGTCCTCGCGGGGGTAGCCGTTCGACGGACCGCCGAGGCCGATCACGGCGTCGCGGAGCGCCCGGTCGTTGACGTCGAGCACGCGCCGCCAGGTCACACGCCGCACATCGATGCCGAGCGCGTTGCCATGGTGCACATGGTTGTCGATGAGCGCCGCGAGCAGGTTCGTGGCGATCGCGATGGCCGAGAAATCGCCCGTGAAGTGGAGGTTGATGTCCTCCATCGGCACGACCTGCGCGTACCCGCCGCCCGCGGCGCCGCCCTTCATGCCGAACACCGGTCCGAGCGCGGGCTCGCGCAGGCAGATCATGGCACGCTCACCGATGCGGGTGAGCGCGTCACCCAGGCCGACAGTGGTCGTCGTCTTGCCCTCGCCGGCGGGTGTGGGCGAGACGGCGGTCATCAGCACGAGCCGCCCGCGCGGCTTGTCCTGGAGCGTCCGCAGGTGCCGCAGCGACACCTTCGCCTTGAACCGGCCGTATGGCTCGAGCTCCTCGTCAGGGATGCCGAGCCCTTGGGCGATCCGGGTGATCGGCCAGAGTTCGGCCTGCTGTGCGATCTCGATGTTGCTCGTGGCCACGCTCGCTCCCCGCTGCGGGCCTCGTCGCCCGCCTCCGTCAGCCTATGCGGGTGGCGCTCACACGTCGCGGACGCGCACCGAGAGGCACGTCACGCAGCCCTCGAGCTTCTCGAACTCCGTGATCGGCGTGGTGATGACCTCGAGCCCGCGCGACCGGTAGAGCTCGGCGGTCTCGGGCGCGTCGGCCGACATGAGCACGGTGGCGTCGTCGAGCACGACGACGGCGGTGCCGTGCTCCTCGGGCACCGCCAGGAAGTCCGGGTAGGCGGCCGGGTCGTCGACGAGCGGCTCGAACCCGACGACCGTGCCGTCGGGAAGCGCGGTCACGCCGCTCTTGAGGTGCAGCACCTTCGAGACGGGCACGCCGACGACGCTCCAGCCGCGCGGCGCGAGCAGGTCGCGCAGCTGCGTGATCCCTTCGTCGTTCGTGCGCAGCGTCCGCCCGACGTACACCGTGCGCCCGATCTTCAGCACGTCACCGCCGTCGAGCGTGCCCGGCAGCTCGATGGCGCGGTACGGGATGCCGGCACCCTCGAGCGTCGACCGCGTCGAGGCGATCTCGCCCCGGCGGGACTCCGCCCCCGGGCTCGTGAGCACCGCGAGGTCGCCGAACATGACGACGGCGTCTTCGATGAACACGCCGTCGGCGTGCTCGTCGGCCGGGGCGACCTCGACGACGTCCCAGCCACGCTGGCGGAACACGTCGACGTACGACTCCCACTGACGCTGCGCGAGCGCGGCATCGACGGGCACGCGCGCGATGTGGGTGAGCTCGCCCTCCGCGAGACGGGGCGATGGACGACGGACGAGAAGGCGCGGCATGGGCGCAAGGCTACCGCCGCGACCCCGGGGGGCAGCGTCCGTTCCCCCTCTGACGTCTGTGATCCCAGACGCTGGTCGGGTGCGCGGGCCTATGCCCGCCCCGCCTCGCGCACCAGACTGGGGGCACTCCGGGCGCTGTGGCCCGGCCACCCCGTGGGAGTCCGACATGGCCGCACTCGGCGAACAGCTCTTTCGACGCAAGCCCATCGTCATACAGCAGAAGCACCACAAGGGCGAGGAGCTCGCCCGCAACATCGGCACCTTCCAGCTCATGATGTTCGGCGTCGGCGCGACCGTCGGCACCGGAATCTTCTTCGTCCTGAGCGAGTCGATCCCCGAGGCAGGCCCCGCGGTGATCATCTCGTTCATCGTCGCCGCGATCTGCGCCGGCCTCTCGGCGCTGTGCTACGCCGAGCTCGCCTCAGCGATACCCGTGAGCGGATCCACCTACTCGTACACGTACCACGCGCTGGGCGAGATCTGGGCGGTGATCATCGCGGGCTGCGTGCTGCTGGAGTACGGCGTCGCCGTCTCGGCGGTCGCGGTGGGCTGGAGCGGCTATTTCAACGAACTGCTCGAGAACACGCTCGGCTTCCGGCTTCCGGATGCCCTGTCGGTGTCGTTCATACCCGGATCCGATGGCGCGGCGACCGGCGGCATCATCAACCTGCCCGCCGTCGTCCTCGTGGCCCTGTGCTGCCTGCTCCTGATCCGAGGGGTCGCCGAGTCGGCCACGGTGAACACGATCATGGTGCTGATCAAGCTCGGAGTGCTCGCGCTGTTCATCGTCCTCGGCTTCACCGCGTTCAACGCCGACCACTTCGAGAACTTCTTCGCGTTCGGCGCCGCCGGCATCAGCGCCGCGGCGGGGACCATCTTCTTCTCGTTCATCGGCCTCGACGCCGTCGCGACAGCGGGCGAGGAGGTGCGCAACCCGCAGAAGGCGCTCCCCCGGGCGATCATCGGCGCCCTCATCATCGTCTCGACCGTCTACATCCTGGTCGCGATCGCGGGTCTCGCCGCAGAGCCGGTCGAGTTCTACTCCACCGAGGAGGCCAGCGAGGCAGGCCTCGCCCAGATCCTGGAGAACATCACGGGCAACCCGATCTGGGGCACGATCCTGGCGGCCGGCGCGGTCGTCTCCATCTTCTCCGTGACGCTGGTGACGCTGTACGGGCAGACCCGCATCCTGTTCTCGATCTCTCGCGACGGGCTCGTCCCGCGGAAGTTCCTCCGCGTCAACGCCAAGACGATGACGCCGATCTACAACACGGTCGTCGTCTCGACGATCGTCGCGATCATCGCCGGCTTCGTGCCGTCCGACTACCTGTGGGACACCGTCTCGATCGGCACGCTGATGGCGTTCAGCGTCGTCGCGCTCGCCGTCATCGTGCTGCGTCGCACGAAGCCCGATCTCGAGCGACCCTTCCGGGTTCCGCTCTACCCGGTGGTTCCGATCCTCACCATCGCCGCGTGCGTCTACATCCTGTCGGGGCTGGCGGCCATCACATGGGTGATCTTCGGCACCTGGATCGCGATCGTGCTGCTCTACTACTGGTTCTACGGACGAAAGCACGCGACGCTGAACGACTACACCTCGGCGGAGCAGATCGCCGAGCCGATCCGTCCCGAGGACGAGACGTGACCTACCTCGTCGGATACGGACCGCGCGGCGACGATCGCAGCGCGATCGAACTCGCGTTCCAGTTCGCCCGCTCGCATCCCGAGCCGGTGGTGGCGGTGTCGGTCGTCCCGCAGGGCTGGGGCACCCCGCTCGCCGGCGGTGTCGACCGCGAGTACGAGGAGTGGGCCGCGAGCGAAGGCCGGCTGAGCGCGGAGCTCGCCCTGTCGGACTTCGCGCACCACCCCGGCATTCCCGCCGAGGCGGTGTGGGTCGCCGGCAGATCCGCGCCCGCGACGCTGATCGAGCAGGCCGTGGCGCGGGATGCGCGGATGATCGTCGTGGGATCCGCCGAGGACGCGGAGCCCGGGCGCGTGCGGCTGACCTCGAAGACCGACCGTCTCGTCCACTCCTCGCCTCTGCCGGTGGCCATCGCGCCGCGGAGCTTCCGCACGACGAGCGCGGTCACGAGGGTGACCGTCGGCTTCCGCGACGACGACGCCAGCTGGTCGCTGCTGAACCGCGTCGCGGAGTTCAGCAGGCTCGCGTCGGCGCGCATGCGCCTCGTGACGTTCCTCGTGAACCCGGCGCGCCGGCCCGTCACCACCGACATCAGCCACGCGCAGACCCAGGTCATCGAGCTGTGGGGAGTGCAGGCCGCGGCCGCGCTACAGGAGGCGGCAGCGCACCTGAAGACGCTGGGATTCTCGGACGAGGAGCTCGAGTACGGCATCGCCGCCGCCGGCGACTGGGGCACGGCGGTGTCGTCGGTCGGCTGGACCGAGGGGGACGTCATGGTCGTGGGATCGTCCTCCACGCACCGCCTGGCCCAGGTGTTCCTGGGCTCCAGCGCGTCGAAGATCCTGCGCAACGCACCCGTGCCCGTCGTGGTCGTGCCGGGGACCGGCGCGTAGCCCTGCACAGAATCGGAGGCTCTCGGCGACACGCCGGGTCACAGCATCCCGAGCCCGCGTGTCGGGCAGAGTCTCCGACTCTGTGCGCCGGAAACACGACGACGGATGCTGCGCCGCAAGGTCGCGGCGCAGCATCCTGGGTGTCAGCGGGTCAGAGCGAGAGCCCGTGGCCGAAGCGGAACAGCGGGTCGGCGGTGTCGAAGGGCACGTCGGGGCGCGAGGCCTCGACGGCCGCCATCGAGCTCGGCACGTCGAACGGCAGCGTGCCCGTCGCCGGGGATCCGCCGGTCAGCACGTCGAGCAGTGCGTCGGGGTTCGCCCCCCAGTTCGCGGTGACGGCGCCGGCGGCTTCGACGATCGGGCCGAGGATCGCGGGGCGGTCGAGGAACACGTCCACCACGGTCGGCACGACCGACGACACCGCGCGCACATGGGCGACGACATCCTCGGGGAAGTCCAACGACCCGGCGTGGAAGAAGTTCTCGAACATCGACCCGCGCTGCTCGTACGGCGCCTGGAGACGCACGATCGCAGCATCCGCGTCGTCCGGCGTCGCGACGATCTCGCCGTAGTGGGCGACCGCCTCAGGCGCGATGCCCTCGACGTAGAGCTTCACGCCGCGGCGCAGCGGCAGGACTCCGTCGTTCGAGAGCACGGCGATCGAGGCGCGCTGCGCGGCTTCACCTGCCGCGCGGAACTCCGGGGAGCCGACGATCGCGTCGGCCGCCTCGACGTCGACGTACGGGTTCTCGAACAGGCCGAGCTCGAACTTCTCGCGCAGCAGGCGGCGCGCCGAGACGTCGAGGCGCTCCTCGCTCACGCGGCCGTCGCGCACGAGGCCGAGGAGGAGCGACGGGTCGTGCTCGCCGCCGAACTGGTCGGCGCCGGCGTCGAGGATCTTGACCATGCGCTCGGCGGGGGTCAGATGCTCAACGCCCCACGCGCGGGCGGCGAAGTCCGTGCCCATGATCGGCTGATCGGTGACGAGGCCCCAGTCCGTGCACACGATGCCGTCGAAGCCGAAGCGCTCGCGCAGCAGTCCGGTGAGCACGCCCTTGTTGAAGCCGAAGCCGACCTCTTCGTACTCGGTGCCGACCGGCATGCCGTAGTACGGCATGATCTGGCGGCCGCCCGCGGCGAAGATCTGCTCGAACGGCTTGAGGTGCAGCTCGAACTGCCCGCCGGGGTACACCTGCTCACGGCCGTAGTCGAAGTGCGGGTCCTCGCCGTCCTTCTGCGGGCCGCCGCCCGGGAAGTGCTTGGTCATCGTGCTCACCGAGCCGGGTCCGAAGGCCGAGCCCTGGAAGCCGCGCACGTAGGCCGCGCCCAGCTCGCCGGCGAGATCCGCGTCCTCGCCGAACGTCTGCAGCTGGCGCGCCCAGCGCGACTCGGTCGCGAGGTCGACCTGCGGGTGCAGCGCGACGCGGATGCCGACGGCCGTGTACTCCTGTCGCGCGATGTCGCCGAAGCGCTGCACCAGCTCCGCGTCACGCGTCGCCGCGAGCCCCAGCGGCTCGGGCCACTGCGAGAACGGGCCGGCGAACATCGCGGCGCCCGGGTTGTCGCTGAACGAGTGGCGCGGATCCGTCGAGATCGACACCGGGATGCCCAGGCGAGTGGATGCCGCGAGCTCCTGCAGCTTGTTGTGCCAGGCCGCGATGTCACTGGCCTTCGGCGCGACGCCCAGCAGGTTGAAGTGGTTCATGTGACGGCCGGCCACGTACTCGCGGTTCGACGGGATGCCGAAGGCCGCGTCCCCCTCGGAGAGCTCGCCGCCCTCGCCCATCACGATCATCGTCTGGAAGAAGAGGCCCGCCTTCTCCTCCACCGTCATCTCGGCGAGGAGCAGCTCGACGCGCTCGTCGACGGGCAGGCTCGCGTCGAGCCAGGGCCGGGCGGATGCGGCGGGGGTCGCAGCATCCGCGATCGTCGTCGTGGTGTCGGTCATCACTTCACTCCCTTGATGCGGTAGACGAGCACGGCACCGGCGAGGGCGACGAGCGCGCCGAAGAGGTACCACGTGGTGTAGCCGCCGAGGGGCGTGGCCGCTCCGATCGCGATGATGGCCGGGGCGATCGCGGGGGCGATCGACTGCGGCAGTGCGTTGGCGATGTTGAGCACGCCGAGGTCCTTCGCGGTGTCCTCCGGGTTGGGGAGCACCTGCGTCGCGAGGGCGAGATCGACCGAGAGGAACGAGCCGGCCCCCAGGCCGATGATCGCCTGCGCGACGATCAGCGTCGTGATGTCGGGTGCGACCGCCAGCAGGGCAAGGCCCACGACCATGATGCCGCCGGCGATCGCGACGAACGGGCGCCGCTTGCCGATCTTGTCGGACAGGATGCCGCCGACCGGCGCCGAGATCATCATCGCGGCCATCGACGCGAGGTTGGCGATCAGGATCGTCGTGATGGCGGCCTGCTCGTCGAGCTGGAACTTCTCGGTGAGGTAGAAGGGCAGGAACGTGGCGACGCCCGCGTAGCCGAACATGACGAAGAACTTGGTCAGCCACGTCCAGCCGAAGTCGGGGTGCTTGACCGGGTTGAAGACGAACGAGCCGAAGAACTGGCCGACGGTGAAGCGCTGCGCCGGCTTGTGCTCGAGGCGGCGATCCTTGAGGACCAGGACGAAGAGCACCGAGAGCACCGTGGCGATGGCCGCCGGCACGACGAAGCGGGCGAAGTCGTCGGAGAGGAACGTCACGAGGAAGTTGCCGCCCAGGATGCCGAGCGGCGTGGTGATGCCGATGATGCCCGACACCTTGCCGCGGCTCTGCTGGGGCACCTGGTCGGGAAGAGTCGCGTTGGCGGCGGCGAGCACGGCGTTCATCGCGGCCTGGACGATGCACCATGCCACGAGCACGACCCACAGCGACTCGGTGACGCCGATGAGCGCGAAGCCGCCGAGCCCGACGAGCGTGCCGCCGAGGATCCACGGGCGGCGCATGCCCCACCGCGACGTGGTGCGGTCGGAGAGACGGCCCGCGAGCGGATTGGCGATGAGCGCGAAGAGCGCGCCGACGCCGAGGACCAGGCCGAGGTTGCCGGTGGCCTCCTCCGGCGTGGCCGAGATGTGCTGGATCTTGAACGCCATCGACACCATGACCGGCGTGAGCAGCGCGAGATAGACGCCGAAGTTCACTGCGGCGAGGCCGGGGGTGTAGCCCCGGGGAGTCTTCTCGGGCGTCGTGCCCGGGGCCTTGAAGCCGGTCGTGCCGGCGGCGGCAGCCGTTGCGGCGTGCGACATCTCTGTCATCGGAGTCCTTTCTCGGGTGCGACGCGGGTCGGCTCCGACGCGCGTCCAGGCACGAGCGTACATGAAACCCGACCGCTTGGTAACTCAATTTCGACCGAGCGGTAATCGACGAGGATAGGATGGGCGCGGGCGAGCGCAGGGAGGCGGTGACGACATGACGACAACCACGGCACCCGGCGCCGTGCGCACCGCCCGCACCGAGCAGACCCGCGCCGCGATCGTCGCCGCGGCGCACGACGCGTTCGTCACCCGCGGCTACCGCGCCACGTCGCTCCGCGACATCGCCGCCGCCGCCGGCATCAGCCATCCCGGTCTGCTGCGGCATTTCGCCACGAAGGACCAGCTGCTCGCGGCCGTGGTCGACCTGTTCGAGCGCGACAACGAGACCGAGCTCCTCGAGCGCATGGCAGCCGAAGACCCCGGCCACCTCGCCTACAGCGAGCTGGCCCGGCACAACGAGACCGTGCCCGGGTACCTGGCGCTCTTCGCCGCGCTCACGGGCGAGGCATCCACTCCCCGTCATCCCGCGCACGAGATCATGCGCGACCGGTATGCGCGCCTGCGCGAGCTGTCGGCCGACGCGATCGACGAGGCGATCACGCAGGACACCGTGGCGGCGGACCGCGACCCGGGCGGCGAGGCCGTGCGCATCGCCGCCGCATGGGACGGGCTCCAGCTGCTGGCGCAGTACCTTCCCGAGCGGGTCGACATCGCCGAGACCCTCGAGACCTACGAGGAGTCGCTCGCTCTGCCCGTCGGCTGGCGTGGCGCGGACGATCCCCCACCCGCGACGACGGCGGCGCCGGTGCCGCCGATGCCCTCATTCGCGACAGCGGATGCTGCGCCCTCGGGCTATCGCGTGGGCCGCGAGCGCCGCGCTCTCATCGTCGACGGCGCCACCGCGCTCTTCGCCGAGGAGGGCTACGGCGACACGAGCCTGCGCGACATCGCCGAGCGCGTCGGGGTCTCGAAGTCGACGCTGCTCCACCACTTCGCGTCGAAGGAGGATCTGCTGAGCGAGGTGCTGAGCCACCGCGACCGGCAGATCGAGTCGCGGGCGGACTACGTTCCCGCCGACCGTACGGTCGAGGAGCTGCGCGGCCTCCCTCGCGGGGCCACCGTCAACGCGGCCACGGCCCCTGGCCTCATCGAGGTCTACGCCGTGCTCTCGTGCGAGGCGGTTCCCGCCGACCACCCCGCGCACGCCTACTTCGCGGAGCGCTTCCGCGGTGTGGTGGACCACTTCGCCGCGCTGTTCCGCGCCGCCCAGGAGGACGGCGACCTTCCCTCCCACCGCGACCCCGAGTTCGAGGCACTCTGGCTCACCGCCCTCTGGGACGGCCTGCAGTACCAGTGGCTCTACGACCGCTCCTCGGTGGATGTCGCGGCCCAGCTGTCAGCGCACCTCGACGACGTGCTGCCACGGTGACGGATCAGGCGGCCGCGACCACCGCGAGCACGGCCTCGCCATAGGCCTCGCGCTTCTTGGCGCCGATGCCCGAGACGCCGTCGAGGTCGGCGAGGCTCGCGGGCCGGCGCTCGGCGAGCGCGCGCAGCGTCGCGTCGCCGAACACGATGTAGGCGGGCACGCCGAGCTCCTTCGCAACGCCGGCCCGCCACGCGCGCAGCGCCTCGAAGAGGCCGGCGTTCGCCGGGTCGAGCGTCTCAGGCGCGGTCGTCTTGCGGACGCGCGGGACACCGCCCGAGCGACCCATCACGTCGCGGCGCAGCGGCACCGGCGTCTCACCGCGCAGCACGCCGGCCGCAGAATCGCCGAGCGCGAGCGTGCCGTACTCGCCGCGGGCGACCAGGATGCCGCGGGCCAGCAGCTGGCGGATCACGCTGCGCCAGTCCTGATCGCTGAGATCGGCGCCGAGCCCGTACGTCGAGAGCTTGTCGTGCCCCTGCTGGCGGATGCGGTCGGTCGAGGCGCCGCGGAGGATGTCGACGAGGTGGCCGGCGCCGAACGCCTGACCGCGCTCGCGCTGGAGGCGCACGATCGTCGAGAGGAGCTTCTGCGCGGGGACGAGTCCGTCCCACGTGTCGGGCGCCTCGAGACACGTGTCGCAGTTGCCGCACGGGGATGAGGCCTCGCCGAAGTAGGCGAGCAGGTTCTGACGGCGGCATCCGACCGTCTCGCACAGACCCAGCATGGCGTCGAGGTGCTGCCCGAGCCGGGTCTTGAAAGCGCGATCGCCGGGCGACTGGTCGATCATGCGGCGCTGCTGCACCACGTCGCCGAGTCCATAGGCCATCCACGCGACGGATGCCTCGCCGTCACGGCCGGCTCGACCGGTCTCCTGGTAGTAGCCCTCGACCGACTTCGGCAGATCGATGTGCGCGACGAAGCGGACGTCTGGCTTGTCGATGCCCATTCCGAAGGCGATCGTCGCGACCATGACGACGCCGTCCTCGCGGAGGAACCGGGACTGGTTCGCGGCGCGCGTCTCGGCGGGAAGACCGGCGTGGTACGGGAGCGCGTCGACGCCCTGCGCCGAGAGGAACTCGGCCGTCTGCTCGACGGACTTGCGGCTGAGCGCGTAGACGATGCCCGCCGCGCCCGACCCCTGCGACCGGATGAACGCGACGAGCTGGCGCCGCGGATCGGACTTGGCCTCGATGCGGTACTGGATGTTGGGCCGATCGAAGCTCGACACGAAGTGGCGCGCCTGCGGCAGCTGCAGCCGCTCGGTCATCTCGCGATGCGTCGCGGGCGTCGCCGTCGCGGTGAGCGCGAGACGCGGCACCCCGGGGAACCGCTCGGCGAGGGCGCCCAGCGCGAGGTAGTCGGGCCGGAAGTCGTGGCCCCATTGCGACACGCAGTGCGCCTCGTCGATCGCGATGACGCTGAGCTTTCCGCGCGCGAGGAAGCGCAGCGTCGCCTCGGTGTTCAGCCGCTCGGGTGCGACGTACAGCAGGTCGAGCTCACCCGCAAGGTATGCACGCTCGACGGCCGCGCGCTCGGGCGGCGCCTGTGTGGAGTTGAGATACGCCGCCCGCACGCCGTTGGCGACGAGCGCGTCGACCTGATCGTGCATGAGCGCGATGAGCGGGCTCACGACGAGCCCCGTGCCCGGGCGCGCGAGCGCCGGAACCTGGTAGCAGACGCTCTTGCCGCCGCCGGTGGGCATCAGCACGACGGCGTCGCCGCCGGCGATGACGTGGTCGACGATCGCGTCCTGCTCACCGCGGAACGCGTCGTAGCCGTACACCTCGCGCAGCACGGTGGCCGCATCGGCCCCTGTGAAGTCACGGCGAGGACCGGCCCCCGCGAACGGGTCGATCGATGTCGAGGCGCCCAGCAGCGGATCGGGCGGGGGCATCCACCCGTCCTCCGGCGGCGCCCATGAATCGTCGGGCGCTGGAGCGAACTCCGGCTCCCACGCGAGGTCGGCGTACGGGTCGCCCTGGGGGATCGTCACCCGTCCCAGGGTAGCCGCGGCATCCGACGCGCTCCCCCGCGCCCGCACCACCGTGCACAACCCCGTCGCGAACCGGGCCCCCGGGTTGTGGGGAGGAGCCTCCCGGCATCCTCGATTGAGGATCAGGGCCGAGATGAGTAGCGGTGCGCCGTGGCCAGGTCCGCATTCCGGCCCTGGTCCTCAATCGAGGAGCGGGCGGAGCCGCCTCGCGACGAGCTCAGCACCACTTGTCGGCGAGGGTCGCGATGACGTTGAGGTTGCGGTTGGTCGCGACGCCGAGCAGCTTCGCCGCGCGGAGCGGGTCGACGGTTCCGGCCTGGTAGCCCGGGCCGAGCAGCGCGTGCGCGACCCGGCCGCGCACGACCATCTCGCCGGCATCCGTCTTCAGCCCCTCGATCTCGGCGACCGTGTCGGCCGGCAGCGCTTCCTTCAGCAGATACACGTAGTGACGCTCCGGGCCGTGGCGGCCCGCGGTGAGCACGACGGCGTCACGGGCGATCGCCGCCAGCTCGTCGATCGTGAACACGATCGACGGCACGTCGAACCCGCGATCCTCCGCGAACGCGTCCTCGAGCGTCTTCTCGATCCTCGCCCGCGAGCGCATCGGCGTCGTGAAGCGCACGTTGCCGGTGTTGATGTGGGTCTGGACATCGGTGAACCCGACGCCCTCGACCACCCGCACGATGTCGGCCTTCGGGAACTTCCGGTTCGCCCCGAGGTTTATCGCGCGCAGGAACGCCACATACGTCGGCATGACGCCATCATTCCCGACAACGCCGCTCCCCGTGCGCGACCGCTGCAGTTCCCTGCGACTGCTGTGTCGCGCGACGCAGCAGTCGCAGGAAAGACCAGCAGCTACCGAGCCCCGGCTCAGGCGATCCGCTAGCCTCTTCGCATGCAATGCCTGTGACCCGTCTCCGTCACCACTCCGTCCGTTCGCGAACAGCACGGACAAGATCACGGATGCTGCCACCCGGCGTCCGTGGAAAGGCATCGCATGTTCCCCTCCACGTCGTCCCTTCCGCTCGCCGGCAAGACCGCCCTCGTCACCGGCGTCTCTCGTCGGCGCGGCATCGGCTTCGCCGTCGCCGCCCAGTTCGCGCGCCTCGGCGCCGATGTCTTCTTTCACCACTACCGCCCGCACGACACACGCCTGCCGTGGGGCGGCGACGACCTCGACGCCGTGCGCGAGGCTCTGCGCGCGGAGCTCGCGCCGGGCGCGCAACTCGGCGACATCAGCGCGGACCTGCGGGACGCAGTTGGGCCCACGCGCCCGGAGGCTCCGGGCGACGCGCCAGCGGCGCCTGGAGGGGGCGTGGGGACCGTCCCCCTCGTCATCGAGACCGCACGGGCGTTGACCGGGCGGCTCGACATCCTGGTGTGCAATCACGCGCAGTCGGGCGACGACGGGTCGATCCTCGACATGACCGCCGAGCGGCTCGACGCCTTCTGGCAGACCAACACGCGATCGACTCTGCTGCTCACGCGGGAGTTCGCGAGGCTGCACGCGGGCGCGCCCGCACCCGACTCGCGCCCCGGCGAGCGCATCGAGCGGCGGGGGCCGTTCGCCGAGCCGACGGGGCGCGTGTTCTGGATGACGTCTGGCCAGATCCACGGCGCGATGCGGGGCGAAGTCGCGTACGCGGCGAGCAAGGCGGCACTCGCGGGCGTCACGAAGACGGTCGCGGCGGAGCTGCTCGACCTCGGCATCATCCTCAACACGATCGATCCGGGTCCCGTCAACACCGGCTATCTCGACCCCGAGACGACCGATCGGTCCCTCGACGAGATCGAGACGTGGATGCGATCGACACCGTTCGGCCGCTACGGCGAGCCCGCCGACCCAGCACGGCTCATCGGCTGGCTCGCGACGCCCGACGGCGCGTGGGTGGTGGGCCAGGTGCTCTCGACCGACGGCGGCCTCGGACTCGGCTGAGCGCGGCCGCGGCGAGTTTCGTCGTGCGATGGGCACGAGCGAGGCCCGCGGGCTACAGCCGCACGACCTCGGTCACCCGCACCACGGCGGTGCCCGCCTCCTCGGACGCCGCGAGGTCCACCACGCCGCGGATGCGCCAGTCGTGATCGCCCGCCGGGTCGTCGATGGTCTGCTCCACGCGCCAGAGCCCCGACTCCGCAGCATCCGTCTCGTCCACGGTCACCAGTCGGGGTGAGCGCGCCGCGCCGCCCGTCAGGATCTCGTCGTGGTCGTCGAAGTAGGCGTCGAGCGCGGCCGGCCAGTCCACCTCGGGGTCGAGCTCGACGAGCTCCTCGTCGCGCTGCAGCGCGGCGAGCTGTACCCGCCGGAACAGCTCGTTGCGCACCAGCACCCCGAACGCCCGCCGGTTGGTCAGCACCGACGGCGGGGCCGGGGGAACCACCGGCGCGGCCGGGTCGTCGACCGGGTTGATCAGCGCCTCCCATTCGTCGACGAGGCTCGAGTCGACCTGTCGGACGACCTCGCCGAGCCACGCGACCAGGTCGTGCAGGTCCTCGGTCTGCGCCTCGGCCGGAACGGTCTGACGCACCGCGCGATACGCGTCCGAGAGGTACCGCAGCACCAGCCCCTCGCTGCGCGCGAGCTGGTAGAGCGAGATCAGCTCCGAGAACGACAGCGCGCGCTCGAACATGTCGCGCACGACGGACTTCGGCGACAGCTCGAAGTCGCGCACCCACGGCTGGCTCGACGCGAACACCTCGTAGGACTGCGCGAGCAGCTCCTCGAGCGGCTTCGGGTACGTCACCTCTTCGAGCAGCGCCATGCGCTCGTCGTACTCGATGCCGTCGGCCTTCATCGCCGCGACCGCCTCGCCGCGCGCCTTGAACTCCTGCTGCGACAGGATCGGCCGCGGGTCGTCGAGCGTCGCCTCGATGACGCTCACGACGTCGAGCGCGTAGTGGCCGGTGCCGGTGCGGGCGCCGTCAGAACTCCTTCGAGCCGCGCGTTCGCCGGCGGATCCGCCGGATTCCGGGCCCACGGCCCCCGATTCGAAGGAGTTCGTGTCGCGAGCGCTCGTGTCGTCGGGGTCGAGCAGTTCGATCGCGGCGAGCGCGAACGGCGACAGCGGCTGGTTCAGCGCGAAGTTGGGCTGCAGATCGACGGTGAGACGGATGTGATTCCGGATGCCGCGACCCCCGGCATCCGGACCCCCGGTGCGGTCGATCTCGATCACGCCGGCGGTCAGCAGCGTCCGGAAGATCGCGATCGCGCGCCGCGCGAGCTCGTAGCGACGGGCGCGGGGCTCGTGGTTGTCGAAGACGAGCGAGCGGACGTTCTCGAACACGTCGCCGCCGCGGGCGATGACGTTGATGAGCATCGCGGCGGTCAGCTGCAACTGCGGCACGAGCGGCTCGGGCTCGGCCTCGACCAGGCGCTCGAACGATCCGAGGCCCCAGTTGACGACGCCCGTCGGCGCCTTCTTGCGCACGATCTTCTTGCGCTTGGCGGGGTCGTCGCCGGCCTTGCGGAGGGCTGCCTCGTTCTCGATCTCCCACTCCGGCGCCATCACGACGACGGTGCCTGAGGTGTCGTAACCGGCGCGTCCCGCCCGACCGGCGACCTGGTGGAACTCGCGCGCGGAGAGCTGGCGCATCTTCGTGCCGTCGAACTTCGACAGCGCCGTGATGAGCACCGTGCGGATCGGCACGTTGATGCCGACGCCCAGGGTGTCGGTGCCGCAGATCACCCGCAGCAGGCCGCGCTGCGCGAGCGTCTCGACGAGCCGGCGGTAGCGCGGCAGCATGCCGGCGTGGTGCACGCCGATGCCCGCGCGCACGTATCGCGAGAGGGTGCGGCCGAAGGCGGTCGTGAAGCGGAAGCCGCCGATCGCCTCGGCGATCGCATCCCGCTGCTCACGCGAGACGATCCGGATCGACGACAGCGCCTGCGCCCGCTCCATCGCGGCCGCCTGCGAGAAGTGGACGATGTACACCGGCGCCTCGCCGGTCTGCAGCAGCTCCTCCACGGTCTCGTGCACAGGCGTGCGCGCGTACGAGAAGTGCAGCGGCACCGGACGCTCGACGCCGGTGATGCGCGACACCGTGCGGCCGGTGCGGCGCTCGAGGTCCTCTGCGATCGTGGTGACGTCGCCGAGAGTCGCCGACATCAGCACGAACTGCGCACGCGGCAGGAGCAGCAGCGGCACCTGCCAGGCCCATCCGCGATCGGGGTCGCCGTAGTAGTGGAACTCGTCCATCACGACCTGATCGACCGCGGCATCCGCTCCCTGCCGCAGGGAGAGGTTCGCGAGGATCTCCGCCGTGCAGCACACGATGGGGGCATCCGGGTTCACCGACGAGTCGCCGGTGACCATGCCGACGTTCGCGGCGCCGAAGATGTCGACGAGCGCGAAGAACTTCTCGCTCACGAGCGCCTTGATCGGGGCGGTGTAGTAGGTGCGGCCGCCGCGCGCGACGCATGCCGCGTGGGCCGCGACCGCGACGAGCGACTTGCCGGTGCCCGTCGGCGTCGACAGGATCACGTGGGAACCCGACACGATCTCGATGACCGCTTCGTCCTGCGCGGGGTACAGCGCGAAGCCCTGATCTCCCGCCCACTCCACGAACGCGTCGTACAGCGCGTCGGCGTCGGGCGCCCCCGCGGGCGCACCCGAGGCCTCGGCCGCGGCCCTGATGGTCTCGAGAAGCGTCACCGTCCGAGTCTGCCAGGTCGCAGCATCCGTGCGTCCCGGCCGTCGCCGCGCTCACTCGGCCCCTCTCGCGCGCCCCTCCCCTTCGCGGATCCGGAATCCGGACTTTCGCACAGTCTCCGCAGCCGCAGGGCTCCACGCTGCGGAAAGGGATCACAACTCCGAGTTCCGGAGACGCAAGCCGGGTGGGGCGCGGGCATGAGAGGAGCCGGCGCGGGCATGAGAGGAGACGGATGCCGCGGCCCGGCCGCAGCATCCGTGTTCAGCGTCCGAGCTCGCCCAGGATCACCTCGGTGTAGGCGCTGTACCCCGCGTACGTCGGGTGCAGGTAGCCCGCGGGGTCGCCCACCGGGTCGATCCCGAACCACGGGTCGCTGGGCACGCCCGGCACGAGCTGCACGCCGTGCCCGGCGAACGCCTCGACCACGTCGGCGTACCTCACGTTCGCGCCGCCCGCGGCGGCGGCGCTGACGGCGCCCTGGATCGCGGCGTTGAGCGCGTCGGTCGCCCCGTTCACGGCGGCGACGAGGGCGGCGAGCTGGGCGAACTGCGGGGCACCCGGCGGCGCGGCGAGAAGATGCGGGTACCCGGTGACGACGATGGTCGCATTCGGCGAGCGCTGGGCGACCGATGCGATCAGCGAGCTGAGCGGCGTGACGATCCCCGGCGCGGAACCGACGGCGATCTGGATCGCGGCGAGGCACGGCGCGGGGTCCCCGCCCGCCGCCGCGGCCGCGCACGCGGCGTAGACCTGGTCGAGGTCGAGGTCGTTCGCGCCGACGGTGAGCGTCACGACGTTCGTGCCCCGGTTCACCTGCGACAGCTGACCCATGGTGTCGGCGATCGTGGCACCGGAGCACCCGGCGTTGCGCAGCAGGTTGAACTTCGGCGCCTGGTCGAGCTGGGCCGCGTAGCCCCCGTCGGTCCGGGCGCAGGCGTCCAGCGGTACGCCGCCGCCCTGTCCCGCGGCGATGGAGTCGCCCAGGGCTACGTGTTTGGCGACCAGCAGCGGCGAGGCCGTGGCCGGCCCTGCCGCCCCCGCGACGAGCACGACGGCCCCCAGTGCGACGGCCGCGAGCGCGGCCAGAATGCGTCGTTTCATGATTCCCCTTCGAATCCTCACCGGATCGACTCCCCCGAATCGGCCCGCGCAGAGTGCGGACGAGGCCGACGATAGACCCGTGGCGACGGTCCCGCCAGGGCTTCGCGTGTGCGCGCGGTGGCGGAATCACGCGACCGACCCGTACGTTGAGAAGCACGACGGAGGGATTGAAGTGACCGAGACGCAAGCGCAGACCATCGTGACCCGCAACGACGAGGATCGCCGCTATGAGGTGCACGTCGACGAGGTGCTCGCCGGGTTCACTGTCTTCCGCATCGACGCGAAGGGCCGGTTGCACTTCCCGCACACAGAGGTCGACCCCGCCTTCCGCGGTCGCGGTCTCGCGCAGATCGTCGTCTCGGAGGCGATGGCGGATGTCGCGCGCCGCGGCGAGACGGTCGTGCCGCACTGCCCGGTGGTGGTGAAGTACCTCCGCACGCACGACGTACCCGGGCTCATCGTCGAGTGGCCCGACCAGCCGCACCCGGAGTGATCGGAGCCGGCGACATGACCCGACTGGACGCCGACGACGCTGTCGCCACCGAATCCGCTGTCGAGTGCGCGGGCCCGCGCACCCTGCTGCTCGAGGCCCGCGAGGTGCCGCTCGGCGGAGTTCGCGCGATGTCCGTGCACCGCGCGCTCCCGCAGCGTGAACTGCCGCTCGTGGGCGCCTGGTGCTTCCTCGACCGATTCGGTCCGCAGGAGACGCGCATGCGCGTCGAGCCTCACCCGCACATTGGCCTGCAGACGGTGACCTGGCCGTATCTCGGCGACGTGCGCCACCGCGATTCCGTCGGCAGCGACGTCGTCGTGCGTCGCGGCGCCCTCAACCTCATGACCAGCGGCGCGGGCATCGCCCACTCCGAGTACTCGGTCGGCGAGGATGCCGCACCCCTCGATGCCCTGCAGCTCTGGGTCGCCCTCCCCGAGTCACGACGCCACGGCGAACCAGCGTTCGAGCAGCATGCGGTACTGCCCGAAGTGGAGCTCGCGCCCGTCACCGGCGACGCGGGTTCGGCCACGGTGGTGCTCGGCGTGCTCGCGGGCGTCGCGTCGCCGGCCACTGTCTACACGCCGATCGTCGGCGCCGAGCTGCGGCTTCCGGCGGGCGCGACGGTGACGGTGCCGCTCGAGCGCGCCTGGGAGCACGCGCTCGTCGCCGTCTACGGCCAGGCCGCCGTCACGGCGGACGCCGGCGACGACGTCGTGGTCGACGCGGCGCATCTCCTCTACCTCGGCACACACCGCGACGAGGTCGTGATCTCGAGCCCGGCCGGTGCGACGCTGTTCCTCCTCGGCGGCGAACCGTTCGAGGACGACGTCGTCATGTGGTGGAACTTCGTCGGCCGCACCCACGAAGAGATCGTCGAGGCCCGCGAGGCCTGGGAGACGGGCGCCGACCGCTTCGGCCGCGTCGTCGACCATGGCGACGAGCGCATTCCCGCGCCGCCGATGCCCGCCGTCCGCCTGACGCGACGCCGGCGCCGCCTGTGACCCTTCCCGTCAATGCGAAGGGCGCCCGGGCCTGAGCCCGGGCGCCCCTCGTGTGCGGATGGGTTACGGCACGTCGACCGACACCACCGTGCGCACCTGCGAGTCGCCGTAGCGGACCACGCCCAGGTAGCTGCCCTTGTCGAGGCCCGACCACGACAGGTTGTACGTCGCCGCTTCTCCCTGCTGGGCCGCCAGCGTGCTCGGGGTCGCGGTGAGCGAGCCGACGCCGCCGGGACCGACGAGCGCGCTCGTCGCCGTCCAGGTGAACGGACCGGTGAACGCGTAGACGTTGGCCGAGACCACGTACCACCCGCCGGTCGGCTGCGTGATCTGCACGGCCTCGTCCGCGGACGCGGTGGCCGACTGCCAGCGCTCGTAGTAGCGCAGGTCGGTCGGGCTCACCACGCGGTAGACGGTGAGGTCCAGGTCGGTGCCCGCGGTGTCGACCGACGAGTCCAGCGCGAACTTCGCCACGTCGATGCCCGCCGGCACCTGGATCAGCACGTTGGTGATGCCGCCGTTCGCCTCGCCGGTCTTCTCCGTGCCGTCGATGAGCACGTCGGCCTTGGCGAGGCCGAGCACCGTGAGCGGCAGCTGCCCGGTGAAGCCCGGGGTGACCGTGACGTCGAGGTCGCCCTCGGCGCCGGTGCCCGACGCGGTGGGCGGAGCGTCGGCGCTGACCGGGTAGACCGCGATGGGCGAGCGCACCGTGTTGCCGGCCCCCGTCCACGTGAGGAACCCGGTCGCCCACTTCTCGAGTGCCGCACCGGCCGTCGTGAAGGTCACCGTGAAGGACTTCGACTCGCCGACCTTGAGGTCCAGGGCCGACGGCTGGACCACCGCGTCGACACCTGGGACGCTCACCGACGCGGTGTACGTGCCGGCTGTGGTGGCCGTCACCGTGCGCGTGATCGTCTGCGTGCCCGCGAGCGCGCCGATGCCGATCGAGGCGAGGTTGAGGTCGCTCGGGTCGATCGGGTCGACGTCCGAGAAGTAGTCCTGCCCGAGGGCGCCCTCGAGGTACCCGGCCCAGTCGACGATGCCGTTCTCGTAGACGAGACCCGGGTTGAAGTACCGCTTCGGGTCGACGTGACCGGCGCCCTGGGCGAACGTGTCGGCCGTCTGCCGGCCGTTCGCGTCGACCAGGTTGTACGCCGTCGTCATGAGCGCCGACTTGATCTTCGCGGGCGACGCCAGGGGCTCCTCGCCGAGGTAGAGCGCGCCGAGGCCCGCCACCTGCGGCGACGACATCGAGGTGCCCGACTTGAAGCCGAATGTGGGCTTCTCCTTGGGTCCGTTGTGCGTGGCCGCGAGGATCGCGACACCGGGAGCCGAGACGTCCGGCTTGATGACGTCACGGCCGTCCGCGAGGATCGGGCCGCGGCTCGAGAAGCCGGCGATCTGTGGGGTCGGCGTCACCTTGCCGGTCACGTTGTCGCCCACGAGCGTCGCCGTCGCGCCGGCACCCGCGGTGCGGACGTAGTCCAGCAGCGCCGCACGGTACTGCGCGTCGATGTGGACGGTCGGCACCGAGTGGAAGTCGTTGTCGAGCGATCCGGCGGTCACGTTGACGAGGATCATCGCCGTGCCGCCCGCTGCCTTGACCTCCTGCGACTTCTCGACGCGGGCGTTGGTGCCGCGGTCGCAGATCACCGTCTTGCCCGCCGCCTTGGCCGGATCGAGCGTCCCGAGGAAGCACAGGGCCGCCTCGTTCGGCGCGGCACCCGCCTTGGCGATGTCACCCGCGTACACGACGGGGCCCGTCAGCTCCTTGCCGAACGGCACCGTCACCGATGCGCCCGCGGCCTGGAAGCCGTTGGGCAGCTTGACCGTGCCCTCGTAGGTCGGGATGGTGGATGCCGCGACCGTCGTGTACCACGGCGATCCGTGGTCGGCGGTCGAGGCGCCGGGGCCGTCGTTGCCGGCGCTGACCGCGACGAAGACGCCCGCGGCGGCCGCGCCGAGGAACGCGTAGTCGTCGGCGCTCAGCACGGTCGACGCGGCACCGCCGCCGATCGAGTAGTTGATCACGTCGACGCCGTCCGCGACGGCCTTGTCGATGGCCGCGATCAGGTCGCTGCCCGCGCAGATGTCGTCGGTCGTGACGAGGTCGTCCGGTCCGACGTAGCAGGCCTTGTACGCCGCGACCTTGGCCGCCGGAGCGACGCCCGAGATCTTGCCGAACCCGATGCCCTCAACCGACGCGTCGACGCCGAAGTTGCCGGCCGCGGTGCTCGCGGTGTGCGAGCCGTGGCCGTCGCCGTCACGGGGCGACAGGAAGTCGTAGCTGAAGTCGAAGCCCGACGCCGCCGCACCCGCGGAGAAGTACTGGGCACCGATGAGCTTGGTGTTGTAGTGGCGCTTGTCCCAGCTCTGGGCGATCGTGATCGGCCCGCGGAACTGGCCGCCGTCCGCCTTGTCGAAGACGATCGTGTCGCCGTTCTCCGTGTACGGGACGCCCGCTGCGCCCCTCTTCTTGAGCTGATCGCCCGCGAACGAGGGGTTCTCGGGCGCGATGCCGGTGTCGATCACACCCACGACGACGCCCTTGCCGGCCTCGCCCACGCCGCCGACGGCATCCCAGATTCCGCCCCCGCCGGTCGTGTTCGAACCGAGGCCGAGGAACTCCGTCGAGGGGACGGCGGCCGTGGGATGGTGGATCTCGTCGGGGAAGACGCCCAGCACGCCCTTGTCTGCGCTCAGCTCGGCGACCTGCTTCGCCGTCAGCGCGGCGCTGAAGCCGTTGACGGTGACGCCGTAGGACTGCTGGGGCGTGACGCCGGCCTCGGCTGCCACATCCGCCTGCTGCTTCTTCAGGTGCGCGAGGTACTTCTTGGAGTTCGTGGAATTGGCGTCCAGCTGCGTGCCCTTGTCGGGCTTGGTGCGCTGGATGCCGCTCGAGCCGCCCTCGTAGGTGGCGAGGGGCGCGTCCTTGAGGAGGACGATGTACTGGCCGTCCTCGGCGTTGATGGGGGTCGGGGTGTTCACCTCCTCCGGGACGCTGCCGAAACTGGCGGTGGCGGTGCCCGTGAACAGTGCGGCGAGTGTGACGACCGCGGCTGCTCTGACGGAGGATCGACCCATACGTGGCCTCCATTGATATGTGGGGAGTCGCTGCGCCACATCGTCGGGGCGCAGCGGATTCAAACGTAACTGCCAGGTGAATCTCAGTTAATGAGAGCTCAGTGAGAATCGCGAGGCTGCATCCCAGTACGCTGGGCAGGTGGCTGCCCGCACCCGGATTTCGACGAGCGTTCTGCTCACCTGCGCCGCCATCGGCGTCGCGACCGGTGTTCTGCAGGCGGGCGCGGGAGCGATCAGCGGCTTCGTCTCGGCCGGGGCGCCGATCCTCTACGGCCTCGTCCTCGGCGTGCATGTGCTGCCCGGGGTGGTCGCGCAGGAGCTGCTGCGCCGCCCCTGGGTCGCGCTGATCACGCACATGGTCGCCGCCCTCGTCGCGAGCGCAGTGGTGCCCCTCTGGATCGGCCGCTACATCGGCACCGCCCTCCTCATCGGCGGGCTGCAGGAGATCATCGCCGCGACCTCGCGCTACAAGCGTTGGGAGCCGTGGCGCTTCTTCCTCTCGGCCGTCATCGTCGGCGCCGTCATCGCGGCCGCGATCTGGTTCGCGGCGGACGTGACCCGCTTCCCGCTGTGGGGTCAGATCGTCTACGTGGCACTGTTCATCGCAGGCCCGGTGGCATGGACCGCCGTGGGCCTCGCGATCGGGTCCGCGCTGCGGCGTGCGGGGGTCGCCCGCCGCAGTCAGCTCTGAGGCATCCGTCACTCCGCTCGCCGTTTCGCCGCCATACGGGCGCCCGGTAGGTTAGGGAAGGCTAAGTTTCATTCGACGATCGGATGCCCGTGTCTGCTGCCGTGCCGCTGCTGCGGGTGCGCGAGCTCGGCATCACCCATGACGGCGAGACCACGCCGGCGCCGGCATCCGTCTCGTTCGATGTCGCCCCCGGAGAAGTGGTGCTGCTGCTCGGCCCGAGCGGGTCGGGCAAGTCGACGCTGACCCTCGCTCTCAATGGGCTGCTGCCGCAGGCCGTGCCGGCGACCGTCACCGGATCGGTCGAGGTCGAGGGACTCGACACCCAGGCGACGCCCGTCGCCGAGCTCAGCACCCGCGTCGGCATGGTGTTCCAGGACCCGGACGCGCAGCTCGTCACCGGCACGCTCCTCGACGAGGTGGCGTTCGGGCCGGAGAATCTCCGGATGCCGGTGGCAGAGGTGCTCGCCCGCGCCGAGGAGGCCCTCCGCCGGGTCGGCCTGTGGGAACGCCGACGCGACAACCCCGACCGCCTGTCGGGCGGCGGACGCCAGCGGCTCGCGATCGCGTGCGCCCTCGCGATGGGGTCGCCGCTCCTCGTGCTCGACGAGCCGACCGCGAATCTCGACCCCGCCGGGATCGAAGAGGTGTACGCCGCCCTCGCCGAACTCGTCGCAGCCGGCGACCGGGCGATCCTCCTCGTCGAGCACAACCTCGACGCCGCCGTAGGCTTCGTCGACCGGGTCGTGGTGCTCGACCACGACGGCTTCCTGGCGGCCGACGGCTCGGTGGATGACGTGCTGCGCGGCCGTGCGGAGGACCTCCACGCGATGGGCGTGTGGCTGCCCGTATCGACGATCGCCGCCCTGCGGCTCCGCCGCGCCGGCTTCGCTCTGGATCCTCTGCCCTTGACCCCCGACGAGCTCCGGGCCGCGCTCGACGCCGAGCCCGCCCCGTCGGGCCCCCCACCCGCCGGCCCCGCTCCCGCGGACCCCGCACCGACGGGCCCTGCTCCCGCCGCCGCTCCCGCCGGGGTTTCGCACGTGCCTCTCTCCGCAGCATCCGGAATTCGGACAATCGCGCCGATTCCGGATGCTGCGGCCGCCGCGCTCCGCAAACGCGACGAATCTCCGAGTTCCGGATCCGCGAAGAGGGGTGGGGATGCACCGCTGATCCGCGTCAGGAGCCTTACGCTGCGCCGCAGCCGCACCGAGGTCCTGCACGACGTCGACCTCGACGTGCCCCGAGGCGCCTTCGTGGCGGTGGTCGGCGCGAACGGCGCGGGCAAGACGAGCCTCATCCAGGCGCTCGCCGGGGTGGTCTCACCGCCCAAGGGCACCGTGCACGTCGACGGGCTCGACGTCGGACGCTCCGACGCGCGCACCCTGAGCTCGCGCATCGGCTTCGTGTTCCAGAACCCCGAGCATCAGTTCATCGCGCACACCGTGTTCGACGAGATCGCGCACGGCCTGCGTCGCCAGCGCCTCCCGGACGAAGAGGTTCGCATGCGCACCCAGGCGCTGCTCGAGCGGTTCGGCCTCTCGGCCAAGGCCGAGAGCCATCCGTTCCTGCTGTCGGGCGGGCAGAAGCGCCGGCTCTCGGTCGGCACCGCGCTGGTGGCCGGCGCGCCGGTGCTCGTGCTCGACGAGCCGACCTTCGGTCAGGACCGCGCCCGCGCCGACGAGCTGCTCTCGCTGCTGTCGGAGCTCAACGCCGAGGGCACCACGATCATCGTGGTCACGCACGACATGCAGCTCGTGACCGACTACGCGCAACGCACGGCGGTGCTGGCCGACGGCCGAGTGCTCGCCGAGGGCGCGACCGCCGACGTCTTCGCCGACGACGCCCTCATCGCCCGCGCAGGACTGCGCCCGCCACCCCTGCGCCGCGCGCTGCAGGCCGTGCAGCGGCATCCCGGACTCTCCGGCATCGCCCGCCTCGCCGACCTGCCCGACGCACCCGCGCCCCTCGCCCCGTCGCGTTCGCAATTCAGGACCGACGCCGTCGAATCCCCCCGAATCGACCCGCCGCGCTCCAACGATCCTGAATTGCGAACCGGATCGACGCCGACGGCCGCCCCGGCCCCGCACGCCACGGGAGGTGCCGCGTGACCGACACCGGCCCGCTCACCGCGGCGACGGCCGCGCACTCGACCTTCGATCCGTACGCGCGGCGGGTCGAGGCATCCGCTGTCCGTTTCCTCTACGGGATGAACCCGCTCGCGAAGCTCGCCGCGCCGCTGCCCGCGATGGCGCTGCTGGTGTTCGTGCGGGATGCCGCGACGCCGGCCGCGTTCCTCGCGCTCGCGTACGTCGTCCTGCTGGTGGGGGTGTCGTTCACCCGGCGCCTCGCGGCGATCCTGTTCCTCGCGCTGCCCCTCAGCGCGCTCGTCATCGGCTTCGGGTTCGCACTGTGGACCGACGCGTCGCGGGTCGACCAGTCGGTCGTGGTGTGGCAGATCGGCGGCTGGACGATGTACGGCGGCGCGCTCGAGGTGGGCTTCGCCACGGGTCTGCGCCTCGCGGCGATCGTCGGCCTCACACTCATCGCAGGGCTCTCGACCACCGGACCCGACCTGGTGCGCGCGTCGGTGCAGCAGCTGCGCGTGCCGTACCGCATCGGGTACACGGCGCTGGCGGCGTTCCGGTTCGTCCCGAGGTTCGGGCACGAACTCGACGTCATCCGCCAGGCGCACCGCGTGCGCGGCGCCCACGGCGGGCGCGGGCCGTTCGCCGCGATCGCCCGCTGGTTCGGTTACGTCGTGCCGCTCATGGCCGGCGCCATCCGCCACGCGGAGCGCGTCGCCCTTGCGATGGACGCCCGTGCGTTCGGCGCCCACCCCGACCGCACCGAGCGATACCTCGTGCCGTGGCGCGTCCGCGACACCGTGTTCGTGCTCGCCTTCTGGCTCGCGTCCGCCGCGGTGTTCGCCGTCTTCTTCCCCTGGGGCCTCTGACCCCCTCGCCCTCCCGACAAGGAGCACCGACATGGCTCATCCCCGACTGGTCAAGCCCGAGACGCAGGGGCTCGTGCACCTCACGGTGCTGCGCACCGAGCGCCTGTCGCCGCATTGGCTGCGCGTGACGCTCGGCGGCGGCGAGATCGATCGGTTCCGCCCGATGGGGTACGACCAGTGGTTCCGCCTGTTCCTGCCGCTCGGTGGTGACGAGGGCCTCGAGCGCCTGCCCGCGAAGGCGAACAAGATGTTCGGGTACCTCAAGTATCTGCGCATCCCCGACGGCGTCCGGCCGGTCATGCGCAACTACACCGTGCGGGCGTTCCGCCCCGCCACGGCGACCACGGGCGCCGAGATCGACGTCGACTTCGTACTGCACGGCTCCGCCGCCGACGGCACCGCGGGACCCGCCTCGCGCTGGGCCGAGTCGTGCCAGGCGGGCGAGAGCGTCGTCGTGATCGACGAGGGCCTCACCTTCAACCCCGACCGCGGCACCGACCGCGTCCTGCTGGTCTCGGACGAGACCGGCCTGCCGGCGATCTCCGGCATCTGCGCGGCGCTCCCGTCGCACGCGACCGGTCTCGCGATCGTCGAAGCGCCTTCCGCGGAGGATGCGCTCGACTTCCCGCATCCCGCCGGCGTCACGGTGCGCTGGATCGTCCGCGACCACGATGTGAAGCCCGGAACCCTGGCGCTGCAGGCACTCCGCCAGGCTTCGATCCCGGATGCCGCATCCCACGCGTACATCGTCGGCGAGCAGGCCCTCGCGACCGAGGGTCGCCGGCACCTCGTCGGCGAGTGCGGCGTCCCGAAGGACCAGGTGAGCTTCTGCGGCTACTGGCGCGTCGGAGCCGCGTCGCCCGCCCCGAAGTCCCGGCGTGCGACCGCCGAGGCCCACTCGTGAGCGGCGCGGACGACACGATCATCACCCCCACGCCCCCGCGCCGCCCCCGCGGTCGCGCGACCACCGCGTACCTGCTGACGTGCGCCGCGATCGGCGTCGCCGGCGGTGTGATGCTGTGGGGCGCCGGCTGGATCTCGACCGTCCTCTTCGCGACGGTGCCGTTCGTCTCGGTCGCGATCGCGGGTCTCTGGCTCCTGCCGGCCACCGTCGCGCTGCGCCTGCTCGAGCGCCCGTTCGCCGGCATCCTCGTGGGCGTGATCTCGGGGCTCGTTGTGTTCCCGTTCCTCGGGGCGGCGATCTGGTGGGCGTTCTTCGCCGAGCTCGCGTTCCTGGTGACCCTGTACCGCTCGTGGCGGACCTGGCAGTACTACGCCGGCGCCGTCTTCGTGGGTGCGATCTACCCACTGCTCGCCGCCGCCTCGTTCAACCTGTGGGCGATGGAGCCGTGGGCCCTCATCACCTTCTTCGCCCTCACGATCGCGAGCTGTGTCGCAGGCGTCGCGCTCGGCATCCTCGTGGCCGACCGTCTCCGCAGGGCCGGCGTCGCGAAGCTCGCGCGTCGCCGCGGCCTGGCGTCGCGTGGCCTCGGCCGCGGTGCGGGTCCCGCCGGCCAGCACTGAGTTCCGCAGTCACTTCGTGCGGGTCGGATCGAACTGCACCCGCCGAAGGTGACTGCGGAAGGAACGCTCACACGCGACGGATGCCGCGACCCGGCGCCTTCGAAGAGGCGCGGGCTCGCGGCATCCGTTGTCGAGAAGGCGTCAGCGCTTGCCGACGATCTGGCGCGAGACCAGGTCGCGCATGATCTCGTTCGTGCCGCCGTAGATGCGGTGCACGCGGGCGTCGAGGTAGGCGCGGGCGATCGGGTACTCGGTGATGTAGCCGTAGCCGCCGTGCAGCTGCACGCCGACGTCGAGGAGCTCGGCCTCGCGGTCGGTGGTCCAGAACTTGACCTTCGCCGCCTCTTCGGCGGTGAGCTTCTGGTCCTTGTAGAGCAGCATCGCGCGGTCGACGTAGGCCCACATCACGTCGACGGTCGTCGCCATGTCGGCCAGCTTGAAGCGGGTGTTCTGGAAGTCGGCGATCCGCTCACCGAACGCCTCACGGCTGAGCACGTAGTCGCGCGTCCAGACGAACGCGGCCTCGCCGGCTGCCGCTGCGGCCACACCGATCGACAGACGCTCGAGCGGCAGGTTCATCATGAGCTGGATGAAGCCGAGGCCCTCCTTGCCGCCGATGAGGTTCTCCTCCGGCACGAAGACGTCGGTGAACGAGAGCTCGGCGGTGTCCCAGCCGTGGAAGCCCATCTTCTCGAGCTTCTTGCCGTGGTCGAAGCCCTGCATGCCGTCCTCGAGGATCAGCAGGCTGAACGCGTCGGGGCGGTTGCCCTCGCCGGTCTTCACGAACGTCACGACCATGTCGGCGGTCTTGCCCGACGAGATGAACGTCTTGGCGCCGTTGACGACGTAGCCGCCCTCGACCCGCTTGGCGGTGGTCTTGATCCCGCGCAGGTCGCTGCCCGCGCCGGGCTCGGTCATCGCGAGGGCGCCGAGGATCTCGCCGGTCGCCATGCCCGGGAGCCACTTCTCCTTCTGCTCCTGCGTGCCCATGTGCACGATGTACGGCACGGCCAGGTCATCCTGGATGCCGAGGGCGCCGGCGAGCGAGCCGAGGCCGGCGCCGATGGTCTCTTCGAGCACGATCGAGCGGAAGCGATAGTCCTGCAGCATGCCGGCGCCGCCGAACTCCTCGGGCACCGACAGGCCGATGATGCCGGCCTCGCCCGCGGCGAGCATGGTCGCCCGGTCGATCTCGCCGGCGGCGTCCCACTGCTTGCGCTTCTCGTCCGACGCGTAGCGCTTGACGAACTCCTTGACGACATCGCGGAACGCCTCGTGGTCCTCGTCGTAGATCTCGCGCTCCATGATGCGCCTTCCTCTCATCCTCGAGTCTGTGTGGAGACGCACCCCCGGTGGAATTGCATCTCACGGCATATGGTACTCAGTTTCACCGTGATGGATGCTGTGAGCCGCGGCATCCGTGATCCGCAGCGTAGCGCCGACGCCCGACGTCAGCCGAGGTAGTCGGGTGCCGGGTCGAGCGCGAAGAACTCCTCGAGCGAGGTCCAGCCGCCTTCGTGATAGGCCTTCGCGAGCTCGTGGCCGACGTAGCGGAGGTGCCACGGCTCGGGCAGGTACCCGGTCACGGGGGTGGCTCCCTCGGTGTAGCGGACGATCCACCCGTGCTCCCACGAGTGCTCGGCGACGAACTGGCCCTGCGGCGTCGCGGCGAGCTGGTCGAGCGTGCCGCACGAGCCGGCGCACGCGACGACGTCGGCGCTGAGTCCCAGCTGGTGCTCGCTGTAACCGGGCCGCGCGCTCACCTGGTCGGCGCGTTCGCCCTTCTCGGCGAAGTGGCGCCCGTACGTCTGCTGCTGGGTCTCGTACGAGCGGAACCCGCTCTCGAGCGCGATCTCGCCGACGCCCGCGTTGCGGGCGGCAGTGGCGAGGGAGGCGAGAGCGGATGCCGCGTCCGAACGCAGCGCGCCGCCCTCGATGTTGCGCACCCCGTCGGGGAGCACGAGCGCGCCGGGGCGATAGTCGATCGGGCTGGCCGGGCGGATCTTGTCCATGACGGTCCAGACGCGGGCGGAGTCGCCGAGGTCGACGCACAGAGCCCGCCCTTCGACGACCGCGGCGCGGAACGCCTCGCCGCCGCCGGCCGCGACGATCGCGGCCTCGTCGTCGCCCCGCTGGAGAGAGGCGGCCACGTCGGGAAGCGCGCAGATGTCGGCCGCCGGCGGGGATTCCTCGACCTGGGGAACCGGAAGCTGCTGGATCTCGGGCAGCTCCATCGTCATCGTCGGCGCCGCGTCGGCACCGGCGGCTTGCGACTCGGACGGGAGCATCATCGCGGTCATCGCCGCAGACCCGAGCAGCAGCGCCGCACCGGTCGCGAGCCCGGCGACCAGCATCAGCCGCTTGGTCAGTCGACGCGGCCGCGCATGCCGGACGGGCTGCGCGCTCTCGTCGACCTCGAGCAGCTCGGCCGCGCGCGCCGCGCGACGTTCGCTGACGACGGGGCGGGGTGAGCGCACCGCCCGGCGGCGTCCGCGCACGCGCGCCTCGGGAATGCGGTGGGGCGTCGAGTCGGTGCGGTGCGCCGGGGCGCCCGTCGGGCGGAGATCCAGCGGCAGCGTGGACGGCGCGCCGGACGGGATCGAACCCGGCGCGAACTCGTCGCTCGGCAGCTCGGACGCCCGGACGTCGTCGGCGGGATCGGCGACGGGAGCGGCCGCATCGGCGGGGGCGGATTCCGCTTCGCGGGCACGCCTCGCCGCCTCCTCGCGCATCGCTCGGGCGGCACGACGAGTCTCGGGGGCGGCTCGGGGGGTAGCGAGCCCGCCAGGCTCCGTCACGTCAGCCATTCTCACCCGCGACGGCCGGTTTGGCCAGGCAAGCGGCGTCCGTCTCGTCGATGTTCTAGACACGACGACATCCGTCTTGACTTAAGTTCGAAGCTTTGTTCTCATGGATGCATGCGGTGGCAAGGTCAGGAACTGGGCGTGGCGGATGCCGCGGCCCTGCCCGGCCTCGAACAGCTGAACGGTCTGGTGCGCTCGGTGACGACCCCCGAGTTCGCGGGCGTGACGTTCCACGAGGTGCTCTGCAAGTCGGCCCTCAACCACGTGCCGAGCGCCTCCGCGATGCCCTTCGACTGGACAGTGAACCCCTATCGGGGCTGCAGTCATGCATGCGTCTACTGCTTCGCGCGGGGCACGCACGAGTACCTCGAGCTCGATGCCGGCCGGGACTTCGATACGCAGGTCGTGGTGAAGGTGAACGTCGCCGAGGTGCTCGGAAAGGAACTGCGCCGGGGCAGCTGGCAGCACGATCCGGTCATGCTCGGCACGAACACCGATCCGTACCAGCGCGCGGAGGGGCGTTACAAGCTGATGCCCGGGATCGTGTCGGCCCTGACCGAGTCGGGCACGCCGTTCTCGATCCTCACGAAGGGCACGCTGCTGCGGCGGGATCTGCCCCTGCTGCAGGATGCCGCGAGCCAGGTGCACGTGACGCTCGCGATGTCGATCGCGGTGTTCGACGATGAGCTGCAGCATCTCATCGAACCCGGCACGCCCAATGCGACCGCGCGCCTCGAGACGGTGCGCGCGGCGACCGAGGCGGGATTCCGCGTCACGGTGTTCCTGATGCCGATCATCCCGCACCTCACCGACTCGATCGCGACGATCGACCACGCACTCGCCCGCATCAAGGCGGCGGGAGCGGTGCGGGTCGTCTATGGCGCACTGCACCTGCGGCCCGGCGCGAAGCAGTGGTTCCTCGAGTGGCTTGCCGAGCGGCACCCCGAGCTCGTGTCGTCATATCGAGGGCTTTACCCCGGCGCGACGGCATACGCGCCGAAGGCATACCGCTCGTGGCTCGCCAAGCGGGTGCGCCCGTTGCTGCGCGTGCACGGCCTCGACGGGCAGTCCGAGGAAGAGAATCCACGCGGCGCGCCCGTGGCGGGTCTCGCCGATCGAGCCGACGCGCGCAGCGCGCCGCCGATCATCACGACCTCGCGCGGGCGTGCCGCCGCGACGTCGTTGCGGGCGGCGTCCTCCCGGTCGCTGCCTGGGGCCGAGGCATCCGCTCGGCTCTTCTGAGCCCCGCCCGGCGAGTACTCGCCGCTGCGCGCTGCGTCGCAGATGTGCCGAACGGCCGAGATCTGTGCGCACAGAATCGGAGGTCTCGCGCGACGCGCCGAGCGGCAGCATCCGTGTCCCGGCGCGTCGCACAGAACCTCCGATTCTGCGCACGCGGTGCTGCTACGCCGCGACCGCGCCCAACTCCGCGACCTCGACACGTTCGGCCTCGACCCGCTCGACGTCGACGAGCGGAGTGCGGACGTGGTCCAGCACGGCATCGAGCACCGCGTCCTCGGTGAGGATGCGGTTGTGCCCGAGGCCCTTCGTCGCGAGCAACTGCGCCCCCGGGTTGGCGGCGACGACCCGCCCCGCCTCGGCGAACGGCACGACGCGATCGCCGTGGTCGTGGACGACGAGGAGCGGCACCCCGCCTGGCAGCGGGCGCCGCACACCCGACAGCCACGCGAGCGGGTCCGGCTCGCCCGGGAAGTACCGGGTCGCGAAGCGCTCGCGCATGCTCGCCGCGACCGCGTCGGAGTAGCCGAGCATGCCCTGGAACTGGCTCAGCAGCAGGTCGGCGTCGGCGGGCGCGGCGATGGTCACGACGCGCGCCGCATCGATACCGCCCGCGACACCCACGAGCGTCGCGAGACCGCCGAACGAGTGGCCCACCATCGCGTCGAACCCGCCGTGGCGCTCCTGGAGCGCGGCGAACACGTCGAGCCAGTCGACGAGATAGGTGCGACGACCTCGCGATCCCCCGTGGGCGGGCGCATCGAATGAGACGACGCGATACCCCTCGGCGACGAGATCGCGCACGAGCACAGAGAACTGGCTGGCCCGGCCGTTCCAGCCGTGCGACAGCACGACCGTGCGCGGGCCGTCGCCCCACGCGAACGTGTCGACGTCGACACCGCGGCGGTCGATGCCGGCGATGCGCACCGCACTCGGGCGCGCGCGCAGCAGCGTGGCCTCGTCGTCGGCGTGCACGGGTCGCGGCTTCGCGACATGACCGAAGAGGGGCATGGCGACGGCGGCTCCCCACCGGGGCGAGAAGGCGGCCGCAGCGCGAACGGACGTGCCTGCGGCGGCGAGTGCGAGATTCATGATGCTCCGATCAGAAGAATACGAACGATCGTACTTATGAATACGAACGATCGTACGGTAATCTCGATATGTGACACAAGCCCCCATCGACCGACGCCGCCTCCGAGGCGACGAGTCGCGGCGCGCCGTGCTGTCGCACGCTGTCGACACCGCGACGGTCGACGGCCTCGACGGCCTCACGATCGGGCGGCTGGCGGATGCCTCGGGCCACAGCAAGAGCGGCATCGCGACGCTGTTCGGCTCGAAGGAGCAGTTGCAGCTCGCCGTCGTGGCCGCCGCCCGCGAGGTCTTCATCGACCGCGTCGTCGCGCCGGCCCGCGCTCGCACCCCCCGCGGCCTCGTCCGCGTGTGCACGCTGCTGGGCGATTGGCTGGCCTACTCCCGCGATCGCGTGTTCCGCGGCGGATGCTTCTTCGCCGCGACCTCCGTGGAGTTCGATGCGAAGCCGGGCGTGGTCCGCGACGCGATCGTCGCGGCGTCGAGCGAGTGGGAGGACTACCTCACGGTGAGCATCGAGCACGCGATGGCCGCCGGCGAGCTGCCCCTCCTCGACGACGCGCGCCAGCTCACGTTCGAGATGGTGTCGTTCCTCGAGGCGGCGAACACCCGCTCACTGCTCCACACGAGCGAGGAGCCCTACCGCCGCGCCGAGGTCGCACTCCGCGCGCGCCTCACGTCCCTCGGCGGCGACCCAGAGCTCATCGCCTCGATCGGCGCGGCGCCCATCGCCTGATCCCCCGCCCGACGCGGCCGCGGATGCTGCGCCCTCGGTTCGACCCGCGCCCGCCCCGGGTGAAGCGGCAGCGGGCGCCCCGGCGGGACGGATGCCGCCGCCCGCGTCGCCGCAGAGCTCAGGTCTCTCGGCGGGGCGCCGCCCGCGGCCGAGCTGCTCGAAGGGTTCGCGGCCCGGTCCGGGCGGTGAGCGCGTGACGTCAGCGTCCGGCGAGTTCCTCCAGCAGGTCGTCGCCGGGGCGCACCTCGTCGAACGGCGCCTCGATGTCGGCGCGCTCGAGCAGGTCGGCGAGGCGCTCGCGGCGCGCGCGGGTCACCAGCGTCACGACCGTGCCCGAGCGTCCCGCACGCCCGGTGCGGCCGGAGCGGTGCAGGTACGTCTTGTACTCGTCGGGCGCATCGGCCTGGACCACCAGATCGATGTCGTCGACGTGGATGCCGCGGGCCGCGACATCCGTCGCCACCAGCACGTCGATGCGGCCCGACGTGAGCTTCTCGAGGTTGCGCGTGCGGCGGGCCTGGTCGAGGTCGCCGTGGAGCGCGAGAGCGCGGATGCCCACGTCGTCCAGCTGGTCGGCGAGCATCTCGGCGAACGCGCGCGTGCGCGTGAAGACGAGCGTCTTGCCGCTGCGATCGACCAGCGTGCGCAGGATGTCGCGCTTGTCGCGATGGTCGACCACGAGCACACGATGATCGATGGTGCCGGTGCGCTGGGTCTCGCCGGCGACCTCGTACACCGCCGGCTCGCTGAGGAACTCCTTCACCAGCGACGACACCTCGCCGTCCAGCGTCGCCGAGAACAGCAGGCGCTGCGCGTCACGGGATGTGCGACGCATGATGCGCTGCACCGGCTCGAGGAAGCCCAGGTCGCACATGTGGTCGGCCTCGTCGAGCACCGCGATGCGCACCTGCGAGAGGTCGAGAGCGCGCGACTCCACGAGGTCTTCGATGCGCCCCGGCGTGCCGATGACGATGTCGATGCCTCTCTTCAGCGCGCCGAGCTGACGCGCTTTGGGCACACCGCCGTAGATCTGCGTCGTGAAGAGGCCGACGCTGCGGGCGATCGGCTGGACCGTCGCGTCGATCTGCAGCGCGAGCTCGCGCGTGGGGGCCAGGATCAGCGCGCGCGGCGGACGGCCGAAGTCGCGCTTCTCTCGCGCCTGCGACCGCAGCACGCTCTCGACGAGCGGCGCGCCGAACGCGATGGTCTTGCCGGACCCGGTGCGCCCGCGCGCCAGCACATCGCGACCGGCAAGGATCGCCGGGATCGTCGCCGCCTGGATGGGGAACGGATGCTGCGCCCCCAGCTCCGCGATCGTCTTGACGATGTTCTGCCCGAGGCCGAGGTCCGCGAACGTCGCGCCCCCCACCTCGTCAGGCGCGACCGCTGCGGCCTCGAGCCGCTCGTGCACCACGTCGCGGCGAGCCGGCTCCGCCCGGCGCGGGGCGTTGTCCCGGCGCGGCGCGGCATCCCGCCGCGCACCCTCCTCCCGGCGCGGAGCGTTGTCCCGGCGCGGCGCGGCGTCACGGCGCGGTGCCTCGCCGCGTCCCGAATCACGGCGGTCGTCGCGGTCGCGCCCCGGTCGCCCGCGGTCGTCCCGCGAGTGGGTCCGGATCGCTCGAGCCTCATCCCGGCCCGCGCGCTCCTGCTCGCTCCAGCGGCGCTTCGGGGCCGCGGCATCCGGAGCTTCCGCGCGGTGTCCGCGGTGCCCGGTGCTGCGGCTGCCGGGCTTGCCTGCCGAGGACTCGCCAGGGCGGCGCTTGCCGCCCTGGGCGTCGCGACCCTCGCTCGCCGCGCGGTACTTCGGGTTGTAGCGGGGGTCGAAGTTCTTCGCCGCGCGGCCGCCGCCGGGCTTCTTGTTCTTGGGCATCCGGCTCCTCCAGGTGCGGGTCCGCGGCACCCCCGCGCCGTCCACGCGGCGCGGCGCGTGAACCGGCCCGTCCAGCGTACCCGGGGCACGATACCTCCACCGCGGAGACGCCATATACCATCGACCAGCGCTTTCCCTGCTCGGCGGGATACAGTTCAGGTAGGCGGTTCGCCGCTTAACTGGGGAATTGCCGTCTTGACCAACGGGCCCCGGACCGGGGGTTCTTTGGGAGGATGTCCGGCTTCGGGCACGCCGTGCAGAACCGATCGTGAGTCGAATGCCTCCCACGACCCTTTCCGACGCTCCACCGGTCATCGTCTCGCCGTCGCGCGCGACGGTGGCCGTCAACGCGTCGACGCTCACCCGCGTCGACCCCGACCCCGCCATGGCGCGGGTGCTCTCGCACGCCGCGACGAGCACCAGCACGGACGCAGCATCCCTGTCCGCGACGACGACCACCGCCCTCGCGGCCACCGCCACAGCCACCACCGTCACGACCACCACCGTCGCCACGACCCCGGCCCGACCCGCGGCGTCGAATGGCGACAACGGGTACATCGCCCACCGCATCGGCCGGCTCGCTGTGCTGTCGCTCCCGGTGGGGGTCGCCGTGGCGATCCTGACGACGCACGACGCCACGTGGTGGCAGCTCCACTTCTCGCAGCTCGGCACCCACACCGATTTCTCGGGCCGCACCTTCAACAGCATCACGATCTTCTCCGGCTTCTTCCTCGCGGTCTACGGCGTGCTGATCGCGGTCGCCCTGCCCAGCGGCATCCGTCCTCGTGCATCACGCGCGTTCCGCGGATCGATCGTGTCCGCGGGACTCTTCCTCACCGGCGTCGGGCTCGTGCCGATCCCGGTGAGCCCGGTAGGGCACGACCTCATCGCCACCGCGCTCGGGCTGTCCTTCGTCTCGACCGTCGCGACGGGACTTGCGATCCCCGGTCGCAGCCGACGGTTCCGCGCGGTCACCGGGCTCTGCGTCGCCCTGCTCGTCGCCGGCATGGGCGTGCTCACCGCCGGCTTCATCACGCTCGCGCTCTTCGAGTTCGTCGCGTTCGTCACGATGGGCATCTGGCTGCTGTCGCTGCCGCGCGCCCTCGCCTACGCACCCGCGCCCGCACCCGTCCAGGTGACCACCACCGCTCCGGCATCCGCAGAATGGATGGCATGGCAGAACCCGTGGCCCATCCCATCACCGTCGCGATCGAACGGCGCATCGATCCCTCTCGCACCGTCGAAGCCACGAGCTGGATGCAAGCCGGCACCGATCTCGCCGCGGGCTTCGCGGGGTTCCTCGGCTCCGGCTGGGTACGCGCCGGCGAAGGCAGCGACCTCTGGTACATGCTTTACCGCTTCCGCGACATCCCGACCCTCGAAGCCTGGGAGGATTCGCCGCAGCGGTCATGGTGGCTCGACTCCGGCCGTGCCTTCGCGAGCGAAGTCAGGGTCGAGCGACGCACCGGCATCGAGGGATGGTTCGACGCGCCGTTCGCCACTCACGTCGAGTCGAGGCATCCGGGTCACGCGACTCCACCGGTCACCGGCCCGGTGCAGCAGCCCATCCCGGCCGCTCCGCCGCGCTGGAAGCAGGCCGTCACGATCTGGCTCGGCTTCTTCCCCACGAACCTCCTCGCGTCGTGGCTTCTCGGGTTCGTCCCGGGCTTCGCGGAGTGGCCGCTGATCGCTCGCGTGCTGCTCTCGACGGTGCTGCTCACCCCCGTCATGACGTACGCGGTGCTCCCGTGGGTGACACGGATGCTGCGGCCGTGGCTCCAGCGCGAGGCCTGAGGATTCTGTGACCGAATCTTCTTCCGCCGATCGCCCTCGAGGTTCTCACGCGGTCGTACTCTGACCTCGTGAGCACCGTGAACACCTCGCCACTGCCGGACGCCGCGCCGTCGCCCGGTCGCCGGGCCGAATGCGAGGCGGTCTACGCCGCGTTCGCCGCCGGCATCCTCGGCGCGATCTACGGCCTGCTGGTGGGGATCTTCGCCCCGGATCTGCAGCTCGCCGGCGTCGCGGACTCATTCTCGGTCTGGGCCGCCTGCGGCGCCGCGGTGGTCGCCGCCGTCGCGTCGACGCTCGAGTACTGGCGCTCCCGCGACCGGCCCGGCCAGCAGTGGCGGCAGTCGCTGCCGTCGTGGAAGTACATCGTCAACACGGTGTCGGTCGTCATCGTGCACACGGCGCTCGCGTTCGTCGCCGTGTATGCGCTGTACCGCGTGCTCGCGATGGGCTTCATCGGACTGCCGATCGTGACGTTCTGGGCAGTCGTGCTGATGGCGGTCACGCTCGGCCTCACGACGTGGTTCGTCTATCTGTCGGTGTCGGCGATGACGACGCAGCGCATGTCGTCGCTCCTGCTCACGTTCATCGCGATCGGCACGCTCACCGCCATGGTCACGACGCCCGACCCGAAGTGGTGGACGATCCACTTCAGTCACCTCGGCACCTTCGAGGACGACCTCTCGAGCTGGGTCTTCAACGGCACCCTGATCGCCGCCGGCCTTCTCGTGACGACGTTCGCGGTCTACGTCGCCAACGACATGCGCGAGCTCACCGACGCCGGCATCCTCCAGAACCCCCGCGGAATGCGGACGGTGCCGGTGCTCTTCGTCATCATGGGCATCATGCTCGCGTGCGTCGGCATCTTCCCCGTCGACGTGAACATGCCGGCACACAACCTCTCGGCATCGGGCATGGCCGTGATGTACCTGGTGCTGCTCATCGGCGGGCCGCGCTTCTTCCGAGGGATGCCGCGCACCTACTTCGTCGCGTCGTGGGCGTTCCTCGCGGCGATGGCGGCCTCGGTGATCCTGTTCATCCCCGCCGTCGGCTACTTCTCGCTGACCGCGTTCGAGATCATCGTGTTCGCGCTGATCTTCGGCTGGATCGCCGTGTTCATCCGCTTCCTCGGCGTCGCCGGCCGCAAGGACTGACGCGGGTCAGGACTCGCTGGGCGCGAGGAAGACGCCGACGCGGCTGCCGTCGAAGACGAACTGCAGCGCGCTGTCGGAGGGGAAGCGGTCGCGGAGCTGCTGCGGCGCGTTGCTGTCGACGACGAACTGCACGGTGGCGGGGAACGCGCCCGCACGGCAGCCGTTGTACATGATCCCCGACATCGACCACGAGTTCGTGTCAGCGTCGAGCTCGGGCATCTGCTCGGTCGCGACCACGGCGAAGCAGTCGGTCCCGACCGCAGCGTAGCCACCGGTGCTCTCGAAGATGGTGAGGCCGTAGTACTCGAAGGCGATCGAGCTCGGCCCGGCGCCGAACCAGCCCACGGGGACCTCGATGAACGGATCGGGCTCGAGCGTGTCGATCTGCGTCGCACCGCTCGGGGCGGCGACCGGCGGCGCGGACGTCAGCGAGTACGTGAGCCCGGAGGCCAGGGCCGCGGCCCCGAGGACCGAGAGCGTCCAGAGCGCCACCGTCTGGCTCGATGGACGGCGGGACGTTCGGGCCCGGGCGGACACGGGAACATCCGGCTCGGTCGCGCTCGACTCATCGACGGCGAAGATCTCTGCGCCGTCGTCGGCCGTGGGCAGCAACGGCGCCTCCACGGGCTCGGACTGGACGAGCGCCTGATGCCCGGACGGCTCGACCGGCACGGCGGCGTCCGGCGCGCCCCGGCGCCCCTCCAGCTCGTGGAGTCGCCGCAGCGCGGCGGGATCCTGGTCGATGTCGGCGGAGGGGCCATAGGCGCGGGCGCGCAGCGTGCGCAGCTCGTCGAGGGTCGCGGCATCCATCTCGTGCATCGTCTCACGCCGCGGGCCGCGGGCTGGATCGCCCGTCATCGCCGCCTTCTCGACGCACCCCGACTGGGACCACGTGCTCTGGCACCCGGACAGCTGCACCCCCGCATCGCCGAGGACCGCGCGTACGTCGAGGCCCTGCGCGGCGGACGCGCGCCCGACGACCCGCGCACCGATCCGCCGGCGCCGCTGGATCGGCTCGTCGCCCACGACTGGCAGGTCCAGGCGATCGCCGAGCGACGCTGACGGCGCTCAGCGATCAGGAGGCCGGACGAAGACGTCGACCGTGTCCTCGCGGAATCGGAAGACGACCTCGCTCCCGTCGAGCAGCCATCGCCCGAACTCGTCCCCCTCCGACGCGACGCTCAGCGTCAGGGCGACCTCTGTCCCCGGCGGGGCGCACTTGATGGAGAACCTGCCGCTCACGGCGAGGTCCCACACGATGAAGCAGACCTTTCCTGCGTGGTCTTCGACCGACCACACGCGCACGTCGTGGTATGGCTCGAACCGGCGCAGCGTAGAGGGAACCGGCCCCCTCCCCTGGGCGCTCAGCACGCGGATGATGTCGCTGTTCGCCTCGACCTCGATCTGTTTCAGCGTCGCGTCCGGACGCGGCACGAGGTTCCACGCGGCGACCGCGAGGACGACCACGACGAGGACGATCGCCCCTGCGATGGCCCATCCTCGTCCCGGAGCTCGGCGGGCGGTCGCCGGCGTGATGCCTCCCGCAGGATCCGCCGGCGTCGCTGCCGGGACGGGCGCGGCGACGGCAGCCGATCCGCCGGCTCGCACCGCCGTGACGGCCGACAGGTGAGCCGCCTCCAGCTCGACCAGCCGGGCCATCGCCGCCGGGTCCCCTTCGATGTCGGCTTCGGGACCATACGCCCGTGCGCGCAGCTCGTCGAGCTCGCGTTCGGTGTCTGACGGGCGCGAGCTTCCTTCCGTGAGCTCGAGCGACTCGGGGCGGGAGTCTGGTGCGGAGGGCGATCCATCCACAGCCTCAACGTACCCCCGCGCCCTCGCGGGTGGGGCGACGCTCTTGATGACGGATGCTGCGGGCCCCCGCAGCATCCGTGTCCCATCAGGTCTGCCTGACGGATGATCGCGCATCCCGACACCGCCCGAAGGGCCCGTGATGGGTGGACAATCAAGCCATGGCACGCGGCGCGTGGACGCAGGAAGCACGCCTCGAAGCTGCCGCGGTACGGGTCGAGAAGCAGCTGCACCGTGACGGCGTGGTCGAAGCGCGACGCTTCGCCGTGCGCACCGAGGCCCGGGCGATCGTCGTCGCCGCTCTCGCTTTCGGCATCGGCCTCGCCGCGGGAGCTCTCGGATTCTGGGGCCGCACCGCACTCGTGTGGGAAGGGGCGTCGGTCGGCGCGGCGGGCATCGTGGTCGCGGCATCCGTCACGCTCGCGGCTGCGTCCGTCAGCTATCGCCTGGCTGCCCGCGATCCGCGGCAGGCATGGCTGAAAGGTGTCACGCGTGCTCGGCGGGCGTGGATGACCGCAGCTGTGGCGGCCTCGCTGGCGGCGGTGTTCGGCATGGTGCAGTGGATGCTCTTCCACGCCGCGTCGATGATCTGGGCCGGTGCCGCGGTCGACACGTTGACGGCGACGATGATCGTCGCGTTGGTGGCCGGCTGTTGCGGGTACACGGCGTTCGCGCTCGCCGCGCACGTCACGGCGACACGGCTCGTGCTGCTGCTGTTCGCCGTCGTGGCGACCGGGTTCACCGTGAGTGTCGCGACGACGCAGGACGACGAGTGGTACCGGCTCAACTTCAGCGAACTCGGCGGACGGGGCGGGATCACGTCCGCCGTGTTCAACGCGACGCTGATCCTCGCGGGCGGGGTGACGGCGCTGCTCGCGATGTACCTCCTGACCAGTCTGCAGGCGTGGGCGCGCACCGAGTCCCGAGTGACGCGCGCAAGTGCGCTCATCGTCTATTTCGTGTTCCTCGCGCTGGCGGCGTGCTTCCTCGGCGCTGCGCTGGTGCCGGTCACCTTCAGCCAGGTCGGCCACAACATCTTCGCCATCGGCATGGCGATCATCTTCGGGGCCTTCCTGCTCGGCCTGCACTGGGTGCTGCCGTGCCTGCGGTGGCCGATGATCGCGCTCGCGTACACGGTGGCGGCCGGCATCTTCTTCTCCGCGAGCCTGTTCTGGATCGGGTACTACACCCTCGCCACGCACGAGATGGTCTGCGCGGGCCTCGTCGTCGGGTGGCTGCTGCTCTTCACCCGAACGCTCGCCACGGCAGAGCGTGCGGACTCGGCGGCTACGGACACGGACGCTGCCGCCTGACCCGGATCGGGGTCGGTAGCGTGGCCGGCAGGACTCGCGTATGGCTGACTGACTGGAGCGACGGATGAACGTGCGACCGCGTGTGGTCATGAGCGTGCTGGTTCTCGGCGCAGCAGTGACCGTCGCAGGGTGTTCGACGGCGGACGGGTCAGCGCCGCCGACGCGGCTCCGGGTTCACGCCTCGGGGTGGCGCAGCCGCCCCGCGAGCATCAGCGCCGCCGCAGGGACGAGCAGGCACACGGCGATCGCGAGCCGAAGCCCGGCCCACTCGGCAATCGCTCCGACGAGCAACGGCGAAGCGAGGAGGCCGACCCGCATCACCGTCGCAGCGGCGGCCAGGCCCGTCCCGGGGTCGAGGCCGGGCGCGCGTTCGGAGGCGTCCATCGCCAGCGGAATCATGGGCGCGATTCCGAGCCCGAGCAGGCCGAGGCCGACGGCGACGACCCAGGTCTCGGGGGCGAACACCGCGGTGACGAGTCCGACGAAGGCCGCGACCGAGCCGACCCGAACCGTGCCGACCGCACCGATCCGGTCGACGAGCGCGTCGGACGCGAATCTGCCCAGCGTGAGCGCGCCCATCAGCGCGGCGAACGGGATCGCTGCTTCGGCGACACCGGCACCGGTCTCCGCGACCACGTAGACCCCACCCCATGTCGATCCGAGGTCTTCGAGGAACGCACCGATGGCAGCGATGGCGCACGCCGCGAGGAGCATTGCACTGAGCCGACCGTGGCGTGGGGAGTGCGGCTGGCCCGGTCGCAGGGCCGGCTCGGTGCGCAACCGCACGAGCGGGAGCGCACCAAGGCTTCCGGCGATGATGACGGCTCCCATGACGGGCAGGTGGACGTGGATCGGAATCGCGAACTGAAGGGCGAGCGCGCCGAGCAGTGCGCCCGCGATCGCTCCGGCACTCCACGCTCCGTGCAGGCCGTTGATGATCGATCGGCCCATCAGCCGCTGGATGGCGAGGCCATGGGCGTTGTTCCCGACATCGCCCGTGGCATCCCCGAACCCGATCGCGAACAGCACAGCTGCGAGGACGACCGGTGAGTCGGCGAAGCCCGCCCCCGCCAGCAAGGCACCGAGGATCGCGGAAGACGTGACGGCGACGGGCACCGCGCCGAGACGGTTCACCAGCCTGCCCGCGAGGAGGCTTCCGACGACGGACCCCACGGGCCCGCACGCGACCATCAGGCCGAAGGCCAGCTCACCGAGGCCGAATCGATCTTTCAACTCGGGGTAGCGGGTCACGATCGTCGCGAACACCAACGCGTTCGCGATGAAGAGCATCGAGACCCCGCGCCGCGCAGCCGCTACTCGCGCAAGGGTGATCGGCGCGGTCATCCCTGGATTCTAGGGCGCTCAGCCCCGGCAGATCGCCCGCCCACGACGGGATCGAGAATCTTCTTCACCGGGCGATGTAGAGATCGCCGGGGTCGGTTCCGTCTCCTATCTGAAGCGGCCAGAATGGGCCGCACCGAACGGGAGGCTGTCATGGCCAAGTACCTGATGCTCAAGCACTACCGGGGCGGGCGCCCCTCGGTGAACTCGGTCCCGATGGATAAGCTCACCCCGGAAGAGTGGGCCGCGCACATCCAGTACATGCAGGACATGGAAGAGCGCCTCATCGCCTCGGGCGAACTGGTCTCGTCCGAGGGGCTCGCCATGGAGGGCTCCTGGGTCCGCTTCGACGGCGAAGGCCGCCCGCCCGTCGTCGACGGCCCGTTCGCCGAGACGAAGGACCTCATCGCGGGCTGGATGATGATCGAGGTCGACTCCTACCAGCGCGCACTCGACGTCGCCTCCGAGCTGTCGGCGGCGCCGTGGGCCGGCGGCACGCCGCTCGGCGAATGGCTCGAGCTTCGTGAGGTGATGAGCGCGCCGCCCGCCGACGTCGGATGAGCGAGGCGGATGCGGCGGCGCTGCGCCGCGCGATCCCCGAGGTCGTCGGCATCCTCGTCCGGCGCGGCGCGGACTTCGCGTCGGCCGAGGACGCCGTGCAGACCGCCCTCGTGCGCGCACTCGAGCGACCGGTCCCCGAGGGTGTTCGCGACATCCGGGGGTGGCTCGTCACGGTCGCCTGGCGTGCGTTCCTCGATCAGGTGCGCAGCGATACGGCGCGCACCGCCCGCGAGGAGCGGCTCGCGCGGGAGCCCGGACCGGGCCCCGTTGCGCAGCATGACGACACGCTCGGGCTGTACTTCCTGTGCACGCACCCCGTCCTCACCCCGACGTCGGCGATCGCCCTCACCCTGCGGGCGGTCGCCGGTCTGACGACCAGGCAGATCGCGGACGCCTTCCTCGTGCCGGAGGCGACGATGGCGCAGCGGATCAGTCGCGCGAAGCAGCGGCTCACCGGCATCCTGCTGGATCAGCCGGGCGACATGTCGCGTGTGATGCGCGTGCTCTATCTCCTCTTCAACGAGGGCTACTCCGGCGAGATCGACATCGCGGCCGAGGCGATCCGGGTGACCCGGCAGCTCGCTGTGCTCACCGACGAGCCCGAGGTGGCCGGGCTGCTCGCACTCATGCTGCTGCACCATGCGCGGCAGCCGGCTCGTGTGATCGGTGGACGGCTCATCCCGCTCGCCGAGCAGGATCGCGCTCTCTGGGACGTGGACGCGATCACGGAGGGAGTCGCCGTTCTGCAGGCGGCCCTTACATGCGACCGGCTAGGTCAGTACCAGGCGCAGGCCGCGATCGCGGCGCTGCATGCCGATGCGTCGACGGCCGACGAGACCGACTGGGTGCAGATCGTGGAGTGGTACGACGAGCTGCTGGCGTTCGGGGACTCGCCCGTTATCCGCCTGAATCGTGCGGTCGCGATCGGGGAGGCTGACGGGCCGCAAGCGGGCCTCGCCGCCCTCCACCCCGTGGGCGAGCATGTGCCGCGGTACCACGCCGCGCTCGCGTACCTGCACGAACGGGCCGGCGAAACGGATGCTGCCGCCGCCGAATACGCGGAGGCCGCCCGCCGCGCGACCAGCAGCCTCGAGCAGCAGCATCTCCTGCGTCAGGCGGAGCGCCTGCGTCAGGCGCGGCGGTAGGTCCCGACCATCGGGCAGTCGAACGGGTCGCGCGCGGCCAGGCCGACGCGGTTGAGGTAGTCGATGACGATTCCGTAGGAGCGCCACAATGTCGTCTCGGTGTACGGCACGCCGAGGGTACGGCACTGCTCGATGACGATCTCGCGGGCACGTGCCAGGTGCGGGCGGGGCATGTTGGGGAACAGGTGGTGCTCCACCTGGTAGTTCAGACCGCCCATCAGCCAGGTCGCCCACCAGCCGCCTGTGACGTTGCGGGAGGTGCGCACCTGCTTGGTGAAGAAGTCGAGCTTCGCATCCGCGGCGATGATCGGCATGCCCTTGTGGTTCGGCGCGAACGATGCGCCCATGTACACGCCGAAGACGGCCAGCTGCACGCCGAGGAACGCGAACGCCATGCCCAGCGGAAGGAAGAGGAAGACCGGCGTCCAGATCACCGCGAAGCGCGCGGCGATGAGCCCCAGCTCGATCCAGCGATCTTTGACGTCCTGGCGGGAGAACAGGTGCCGGAACGCGTGCGCGTGCAGGTTCAGGCCTTCGAGCGTGAGCAGCGGGAAGAACAGCCATCCCTGCTTGCGGGTCACCAGAGCGCGCAATCGACCTGCGGAGGCGGCATCCGTCTCCAGGAATGAGATCGTGTCGATCTCGATGTCGGGATCCTTGCCCACCCGATTGGGGTTCGCGTGGTGGCGGTTGTGCTTGTTGTTCCACCAGGAGAGGCTGATGCCCACGATGCCGGCGGCGAGGAAGCGCGCGAGCCGCTCGTTCGCCGGGCCGGAGGCGAGGATCTGACGGTGCGCAGCCTCGTGCGCCAGGAACGCGACCTGCGTGAACAGGATTCCGAGGGCACCGGCCATCAGCAGCTGGTACCAGGTGTCGCCGAGCAGGATGAAGCCGGTGATCACTCCGCCGAAGCCGAGGAGAAGGCCGGCGCCGACGAGGGCGTAGAACCACTCGGCACGGCGGAGGAGCCCGGTCTCGCGGACGACCTGCGAGACCTCGGTGTACGCGCGGGCCATCGGGGGGAACTCGGCGGTGCCTGCATACGTCTGGCGGACGGGACCGAGCCGGGACTCGAGAGCGGTGGAGGAGATGATGCACCAGTTCCGATGGGGACCGTTTGGCCGTTGACAGCCAGAGGCGGTTGCCCATCGCTGCCCTCAGGCTACGTGGACCCACATGATCCGGGGGGAATACACCCTGATTCGTAGGTGATGCCCAGGTGAACAGCAGGCGCCCGACCCGGCCGAAGCCGGGGCGGGCGCCTGTGAACGCGGGAGCGTCAGAGCGGACGGATGTTCGCCGCCTGCATGCCCTTGGGGCCCTGCTCGGCGTCGAATTCGACCTTCTGGTCCTCGCGCAGCTCCTTGAAGCCGCTGCCTGCGATCGCGCTGAAGTGTGCGAAGAGATCGGCCGAGCCGTCATCGGGTGCGATGAAGCCGAAGCCCTTCTCGGAGTTGAACCATTTCACGGTGCCAGTGGCCATCGTGTCTTTCCTATTCTTCGGGCCGCCGGAGCGACCGGGGGTGCCGCGCCGACGAATGCGGTGCGGACGGATGGGGACCGGTGCCGGAGTCGACAACGGTGAGGATACGGATGCTGCGACCGCCGCACGCGCCTGATCCGGCGTCGCGTGGAGCCCGAGATCCTCGCCACGGGGTCCGTGCGCGCGGAAGCCGCGCAGCGTCGTGTCGATGAAGCCGGCGTACTCGTCGGCGCGCGTCGCGACGTAGACGTCGTCGTCGGCCTGTCGCCAGGCGAGCGCCTGTGGAGGGGAGTGCATGATCGTGTGTTTCGTTCGTCGTGGCGCGAAGCGATGAGAGCTTTCGCGGCGGGCGGCGTGCAGAAGCCGCAGAGAGGTTCGGGGCGTTCGGATCTGCGTCTCCACGATGAGGCAGAGAGATGAACGCGCGTTCCCAGGAGGGAACTAGCAACTGTACCATGCGCATCTCCGATCACCGAAATCGGGTAGCCGTCCGAGCGTGCGAGGGATACGGTCACGGTGTCGTCCGATTCCGGCGGAGAGAGGCGGTGCCGCGATCTCCAGGCCTGATGCCACGGTCTCCCTGCCCAGTCCGCGCAGGATCCAAGGCACGTATTACACGCTGATGCTCGGCAACACGCTCGCCGCGTCGCTCATCTGGGGCGTGAATACGCTGTTCCTGCTCGATGCCGGTCTCTCCAACCTCGAGGCCTTCGCGGCGAATGCCTTCTTCAGCGCCGGGATGCTCATCTTCGAGATCCCCACGGGCGTCGTGGCGGACACCGTCGGGCGCCGCGCGTCGTACCTGCTCGGCACGGTCACGCTGGCGGTGACGACGATCCTGTACTGGATGCTGTGGGTCTGGCAATCGCCGTTCTGGGCGTGGGCGGTGGTGTCGGTGCTGCTCGGTCTCGGCTTCACGTTCTTCTCGGGCGCCGTCGATGCGTGGCTCGTCGACGCGTTGAAGGCGACCAGCTACCAGGGCAGCCTCGAGACCGTCTTCGGCCGGGCGCAGATCGTGGGCGGCGTCGCGATGCTGTCGGGATCGGTGCTGGGGGGTGTCATCGCCCAGATGACGAATCTCGGTGTGCCCTTCCTGCTCCGCGGCGCCATCCTGCTGGTGATGTTCGTCGTCGCCGCGCTGCTGATGCGGGACCTGGGCTTCACGCCGGATCGGAGCGAGAGCCCGTTGCGCGCGACGCGCACCGTCCTGCGCGCTTCGCTCCGCTACGGCCTGGGTGATCCACCCGTGCGCTGGCTGATGCTCGCGAGCCCGTTCACCGCAGGCGTCGGCATCTATGTGTTCTACGCACTCCAGCCTTATCTGCTGGAGCTGTGGGGCGACGAGGAGGCGTACACCGTCGCCGGGCTCGCGGCGGCGCTGGTGTCAGGCACCGCCATCCTCGGCGGCACCCTCGCACCCTGGGTGCGCAAGCTCTTCCACCGGCGCACCTCGACGATCCTGCTCGCGACGATCACCAGCGCGGTCGTGCTGATCGGCATCGGACTGGTGCGCAACTTCTGGGTCGCGGTGGTGCTCGTCGCGCTCTGGGGCGTGGCCTCGGCCATCGACGACCCCGTGCATCGCGCCTACCTCAACGACATGATCCCGTCGAAGCAGCGCGCCACCGTGCTCTCGTTCGATTCGCTCATGGGCTCCGGCGGCGGCGTCGTCATCCAACCCGCGCTGGGACGGGTGGCGGATGTCGGCGGCTACGGCGCCTCGCTGGTCTGGGGCGGCGTGATCTCCGCTGTGGCGGTCCCCTTCGTCGTGCTGAGCCGCGCGCAGAAGCCTGCCGCCGACACCGCCCGCGAAGTCACCCCTCAGACGCCCCAGTAAGCCAGGACGAGTTCCGGATCGCACGTGTTCGGCGGTTGTCGCGTGGGAGTCAGCGGCAGGACGCCGGGGCCCGAGTGTGCCATCGCGCCGCGGGATCACCACTCCCGCGAATCACCCGAGTTGTCGTGGTCCAAGCCCAGAAAGCCGGGCACACCGGGGCGGTGGTGGGTCCTCCCGCCGTCGACGGGGGACGTCTCATGCCCGGCCAGCCGGTGGATCCACGGCGGCTGCTGTTCCATCGTCACCGACCCCGCCCCGGTCGTGAAGTACGCGGCGACGGGAGCGCTCGCAACGAACGCAGCGGCCACGACGACGCCATCGCGGATGCGCACCAGCGCATCGCGGGCGCGCAGGTCGCGCATGAGCATGGCGAATGCGGCGGGATCGACGGATGCCGCCTCCCTCGGCGCGCCCGGCAGCTCCGCGCTCAGCTGGCCGAGGATCTCCTCACGCTGCGCTCGGGACAGCCGGAAATAGGCGGCGGCGTACGCCTTGTCGGCGACGCTCGCCGGCACGTTCCCCAGGACGTACGCGTATCGCGCGATCTGCTCATCCGCAGTGATCGCCTGCTGAGAATGCCGCTTCTTCACGGTCCCTCCCCACATGATGAGCGCCAGAGTACGCGCGGCGAGGCTCACCGTCGATGGGAGGTGCACGGCGGAGTCGCGCTGACCCGCGATGCCTGCGGACGTCGGCCCGGTCTTCGTCCAGGGCAATATCGTCGCCAGCCATGTAACGCATGTTACATTTGCACGCGTGACAGACCTTGAACCTCGGCGGGGAGCCCTGGCGCCGCTGTATCTTGCCGGGTTCACGACCGCGTTCGGGGCGCATGGTGTGGCGAGCGTCCTCGGGTCCGAGTCCGAAGACATCGGCCTCTCGCTCCTGGGGCTCGGAGCGGTGCTGGCGCTGTACGACGTCGCGGAGGTGATCCTCAAGCCGATCTTCGGCGCGCTGAGCGACAGGATCGGCGCGAAGCCGGTCATCGTCGGCGGTCTTCTGGGCTTCGTCGCGGCGTCGTTGCTCGCTCTCATCAGCCCCACCCCGCTCGTTCTGGCCTTGGCCCGGCTCGGTCAGGGCGCCGCCGCATCCGCCTTCTCCCCGGCATCCTCCGCCGCCGTGGCACGGTTGGCGGGCAAGGAGCGGCTCGGCAGCTACTTCGGCCGGTACGGCGCGTGGAAGAGCCTCGGATACGTGGTGGGTCCGCTCATCGGCGTCGCGCTGGCCCATACGCTCGGCATCGAGGCCCTCTACATCGCATTCGGCGCCCTGGCCGCCGGCGCGGCGTTGTGGGTGCTGCTCGCCATGCCCGCGCTGCCCGTCGTGCCGCGGCCCCGATACACGATCCTCGATCTCGTCCGGCAGACCACCGAGCGCAGCTTCCTCGTGCCCACGCTCCTGCTGGCCACGAGCACCGCCGTCCTCGGCGTCGCCGTCGGATTCCTGCCCCTGCTCGCGACCCGCCTCGGCCTGCACCCCCTGGCCGGAGCGGCCCCGGTCGCGGTGCTGGCGCTCGTCTCCACGCTCGCCCAGCCCCTGATCGGACGACTGCGAGACTCCGGCCGCCTCACCACCCGTCTCGGCGCGACGGCCGGCCTCGCGATCGCGGCTGCGGCAACGGCGCCCCTTGCGCTCGCCCCCTCGTCGCTGACGTTGTTCGCGGCGGCCGTCGCGTACGGCGTGATGGTGGGAACCGTCACGCCGCTCGCCTTCGCTCACCTCGCCGCGGCCACCCCGGAGGAGCGCATGGGACGGACCATGGGCAACGCGGAGCTCGGTCGCGAGCTCGGCGACGCCGGCGGCCCCCTCCTCGTCGGCGCCGTGGCAACCGCGTGGACGCTCCCGGCTGCGCTGCTCGTGCTCGCCGGCGTCACGCTCGGTGCCGGCACGATCGGATGGGCGACACTCGGCGCACGCGGCGTATCGGTCGGTCATCACCGCCCGGGATAATGCGGTGCAAGGCGGCGCGGGTGTGCCGCCCTGAAGGGAGCTGACGGTGATGGATGGCGTGCCGGTGGAGGGTCTGCGGGAGTACATCGAGCATCTGCGTCAGCAGGGCTACTCGGTGCGCGACGGGCACACCGCGGATCCGGATCTGATCGACCCGCACGGGAACCCCGTCTACACCTGGCAGGAGGGCTACCCGTACGGCGACCTGATGGACCGCGACGCGTACGAGTTCGAGAAGTACCGGCTGCAGATCGAGCTGCTCAAGTTCCAGTACTGGCTGGAGGACAACGGCCGGAAGGCGATCATCCTGTTCGAGGGCCGGGACGCCGCGGGCAAGGGCGGAACCATCAAGCGATTCACCGAGCACCTCAATCCCCGCACCGCTCGCGTGGTGGCACTCGGCACTCCGACCGAGCGCGAACGCGGGCAATGGTACTTCCAGCGCTATGTGCAGCACCTGCCAACGGCGGGTGAGATCGTGATGTTCGACCGCTCCTGGTACAACCGCGCCGGCGTGGAACGTGTGATGGGGTTCTGCACCGATGAGGAGTACGAGCAGTTCATGGTGCAGGCACCTCATTTCGAACGGATGCTGGTGGACTCCGGCATCCATGTCACCAAGTTCTGGTTCTCGGTGTCGCGCACCGAGCAGCGCACCCGGTTCGCGATCCGCCAGCTCGACCCCGTCAGGCGGTGGAAGCTGTCGCCGATGGACCTGGCCTCGCTGGACCGGTGGGAGGACTACACCCGCGCGAAGGAGGAGATGTTCCGTCGCACCGACAAGAAGCACGGTCCCTGGATCATCGTGCGCTCCAACGACAAGAAGCGCGCCCGCCTGAACGCGATGCGCTTCTTCCTCCGCCAGTTCGACTACGACGGACGCGACGACAAGGTCATCGGCACCCCCGACCCACGCCTGGTGATGCGTGGAATCCGCGAGACCGCCGACGAGTAGCGACGCACAGCACATCCACGGCGGCGTCCACCCTGCGATCCGCGGCCGACCACGCAGGGGCGCCGACAACGGGCGTCACGACCCCTGTTGACCGCCCTCGAACGCGGGTCCAGGATGGGGACCGTTCGGCGGCTTGAGGGTTTCGCGCCGACCTCCCCGAGGATCTCCTCGGTCGGACACGTCAGCTACAAGGGAGTAGAGATGTTCCGTAAGGTTGCTGTCGCCACTGCGGCGGCCCTCGTTCTGACCGGGCTGGCTGCCGCGCCGAGTGTCGCGAGTCCACCCACGCCGAGCGGCGACGACCGACTCGCGGTGTACTCGGGAACCGTCGACTCCGATGGACTCGCCGCCATCGTCGAGCTCGGCGTCGACCGTGGTGAGATCGTCACGGCGCCGAGCGCTGACGGATCCGGCCTCGTCGACGTGCAGGTCATCTTGAGCGGCGGACAGGTCGACGCACTCGCCGCCGGAGGCACGGATCTCCAGGTCCAGGCGGACCCTTCGCGTCAGCGTCGATCACTCCAGCGGACCGGCGGCGTCTTCCGCACGTACATCGGCGACGACGGCATTCTGAAGGAGCTCCAGGCGCAGGCTGCGGCGCACCCCAAGATCGCCGAGTTCCGTGTCATCGGCGAGACCGTCCAAGGCACGCCGATCGGCGCCGTGCGGGTGACGAAGAACGTCGCGAAAGCGAAGGACGGGAAGAAGCCGGCGACCGTGTACGTCGCCGCCCAGCATGCGCGGGAGTGGATCACGCCGGAGATGGTGCGGCGGCTGCTCGACCTCTATCTGAGCGAGTACGGCACCGACGATCGCATCACGGATCTGGTCGATGACACCGAGCTGTGGTTCGTCCCCGTTGCGAACCCCGACGGCTACGACTTCACGTTCGAAGACGGCCAGCGGCTGTGGCGCAAGAACCTGCGCGACAACGACGGCAATGGCGAGATCACGGTGGGTGACGGCGTCGATCTGAACCGCAACTCTGCGACGCGGTGGGGCTACGACAACGAGGGCTCCTCTCCGAACCCGGCAAGCGACACCTACCGTGGGCCCTCGCCGGCATCAGAGCCTGAGACGCAGGCGCTCGACGGGCTGTTCGCCGACATCACGCCGCAGTTCATGATCAACTACCACTCCGCCGCCGAACTTCTGCTGCACGGCATCGGATGGCAGGTCGCCACGCCCTCTCCGGATGACGTGATCTACGAGGCCATGGTGGGCGACGACGAGAACCCTGCCGTTCCCGGCTACGACCCCGACATCTCGGCGGAGCTCTACACCACCAACGGGGACCTCGACTCGCACATGCAGGAGGCGCACGGGACACTGGGCTTCACTCCGGAGATGTCGACGTGCGAGGCGGCCGTGAACTCCGTCCCCGACGACGAATGGACCGAAGACGATTGCCAGTTCCTGGGCTTCGACTTCCCCGACGATGAGGCTCTGATCCAGGCCGAATTCGAGAAGAACATCCCCTTCGCGCTGGCCGTCGCCGAGTCGGCGATCGACCCCGACGACCCGGTGTCCGTCGTGGGCCGCGACGCCGAGGACTTCCGCGTCGACTCGTTCACGGTGTCGTACGGCGACCCGCAGACCGTTGCGGTCTGGGCGAAGAAGGCGCTCAAGGCCAAGAAGATGACCTACACGATCAACGGCGGACGCCCCAAGACCGTGGACGTCACCGAGTGGGCCGGCGGCGAGCGCTACGGCTCCGAGAATGTGGACTACTACGCCGAGTACCGCGGGGTCGTGACGGGCGCGAGACCGGGCGATCACGTCGAGGTGTGGTTCAAGGGCACGGCCACGGGCAAGGACATCCCGAAGGGTCAGCAGGGGGCGGGCCCCCGCGAGAGCGAGCACTTCACGTACGAGGTCGCGCAAGACACCGGAAACTCCGTGCTGATCGTCGCGAACGAGGACTACACGGGTGTGAACCCCACCTACCCGGCGGGCACCGACGCACCGAAGTACATCGACGAGTACGCCGATGCCCTTCTCGCCAACGGCGTCACCCCTGACGTGTGGGATGTCGACGCGCAGGGTGTGCCCCACGACCTCGGCGTGCTCGGCCACTACGACACGGTGCTCTGGTACCTCGGCGACAACAGGCTGACGCAGGATCCCGAGGATGAGCTCACGCAGTACGGTTCTGCGCAGCTTCCCGACCTCGCGGTGGCCGAGCGCCAGCAGTACCTGACGATCGCCATGAGGGACTACCTCAACGAGGGCGGCAAGGTCGCCTACGCCGGTGAGACGACGGCCTACTACGGCCTCGGCGGGAGCCAATTCGGCGGCATCTACTACGGTCTGGATGGCCACCCCGATCAGGAGTGCGTGGTCACCACCGATCCGGGAGGTGACTGCCTGCTGCTGGCCGACGACTTCACCCAGTACTGGATGGGCGCGTACGATCGCATTCCGTTGGCAGCCGAGGGCGTGGCAGGCACCGCTGAGCCGCTCGACGGCTTCGAGGCCATCTTCGGCGGACCGGCCACCGTGGACAATCCGATCGACGAGGTCGGCGCTTTCACGCCGACCAGCGAACGGCTCCCGGTGGCCGACTTCCCGCAGTTCGAGAGCTGGGCAGCGGCGGACTACACCGACGTGACGGGCAGGCTCGTCGCGGCGGAAGGAGCCCTGGCAGCGGCGGCGACGCACGTCGACGACGGTTACCAGCGGTTGGGCCGGACCTTCGATCTGACCGGCGTCACCGCCGCCGACGCCCCGACCTTCGAGGCGCAGATCGCCTACGACCTCGAAGAGGGCTACGACAACGTGATCGTCGAGGTGCGCCCCGTGGGGTCGGATGACTGGACGACACTTCCCGACCTCGACGGCAACACCTCCACCGCCGTACCGACGGAATGCGAGGCGGGCTTCTATATGGGAGAGCATCCGCAGCTCGAGCACTACCTGACCCTCGGCGACCCGTGCGTGCCCACCGGCACGACGGGCCAGTGGAACTCCTTCACCGGCGCCTCCGGTGGCTGGATCCCCGTGGCGTTCGATCTCAGCGCGTACGCGGGCAAGGACATCGAGGTGGTCGTGAGCTACGTCACCGACCCGTCCACCGGCGGCGCGGGCCTCATCGTCGATGACACCAGGCTCGTCGTGGCGGGAGCGCCGACGCAGGCCGAGGGCTTCGAAGCGGGCTTCGGCGCCTGGTCGGTACTCGGCGCGCCCGACGGAAGTCCTGCGAATGCCGGCGATTTCGAGATCGCAGACGGCCTGGGCGACGTCGTGGCCGTCACGGCCACGCCCGACACGCTGCTCTTCGGGTTCGGCCTCGAGCAGCTCGAGTCGGATGCCGCTCGTGCCGACGTCGTCGCGAGGATCCTGGCGCACTTCGCCGGATAGCCGTCCGTGACGGATGCTGCGGCCCGGGGTTCGCCCTTCGCCGCGGCATCCGTCCCCATGTCCAAGAGGCCGCGCCGCCCCAGACGGGACGACGCGGCCTCTTGTGCGTATGCGGTGTCAGAGCGTCGCTGCGAACGGGTCGAAGTCCGCGGGCACCGACGGCACGGGAGCGACGGTGGTCTCGATCTCGACGGACTGGCCGGACTCGACGGACTGCTCGGCGGAGAGCATGACGTCGAGCACGTGAAGGCCCAGCCGGCCGCTCGCGACGTGCGGGCGGTCCTCGGCGATGGCCCGCACCATGTCGAGGAGGCCGAGCCCGCGACCGACGACGGCACCCTGCTGGGGGACGTCGATCCACTCCTGCTCGAACTTCGCACCGTCGCGCAGCACGCCGAGCGGCTTCACGTAGGCGATGCGACCCTCGAACTGGTTGGGGTCGGGCAGCACGATCGTGCCCTCGGTGCCGTGCACCTCGAAGATGCCATGGCGCTCGAGGGCGGAGTCGAAGCTCAGCAGGCTCTGCGCCTGCTGGCCCGCCTCGAACACCGTGGTCAGCTGAACCGTCGTCGGCACCTCGACGGCGAAGTTCGTGCCGGCGATGGGGCCGAGGTGAACCGTCCGCTCGTCGCGAGCACGCAGGCCTGCCGCGAACACGCGGGCCACCGGCCCGAGGAGGCTCACGAGGCCGCTGATGTAGTACGGGCCCATGTCCAGCAGCGGGCCGGCGCCCGTGCTGAAGAGGAACGCGGGATCCGGATGCCACAAGTCGGGGCCCTGCGTCTGGAACGCGGTCTGCGCGAACAGCGGCTCGCCGATCACGCCCTCCGCGATCGCGCGCTTGGCCGTCTGGAAGCCCGGTCCGAGGATCGTGTCGGGCGCCGAGCCGACGCGCAGTCCGGCAGCGTCCGCGGCCGCCAGGATGCGGGAGACGTCGGCGAGGTCGAGCCCGACCGGCTTCTCGGTCCACACGTGCTTGCCGGCGTTGATCGCGGCCTCGGAGACCTCGACGTGCGCCGCCGGGATGGTGAGGTTCACCACGACCTGGACGTCCGGGTGGTCGAGCACCGCAGAGGCATCGCCGTGCACCGGCACGCCGTACTCCTCGGCCTTCTTCTGCGCGCGGTCGGGCAGCAGGTCGCCGACGGCCAGCACCTCGACGTCCGGGAACGACGTGAGGTTCTTGAGATAGGTGTCGCTGATGACGCCGGCGCCGATGATGCCGACTCCGACGCGGGTCATCGGACGAAGCCGCCGTTCTGCAGGAACGCGTACGACGCTGCGATGTCGGCGAAGACGTCGCCGGGCGCGTTGTCGTATTCGATGACGGCGTACTTCACTGAGGTGGCGGCGTTGAGCGCGTCGGAGAGCGCGACGACGCCATCGCCGGGGTGGGTCTGCTGCAGGCTCTTCGAGGTGAAGGCCGGCGCGTCGGGAGCGAACGGGTTGCTGGCGGGCACCAGTCCGTCCTTGATGTGGAGCGCGACCAGGCGGTCGCCGATGGCGCGGGTCAGCGCCGTGACGTCCTGTCCGCCGACGGCGGCCCAGTACAGGTCGAGCTCGATGGCGACACGGTCGTCGGTCAGCTCGAGGAAGCGCTCGAACGCGGTCTGGCCGTCGAACGAGGCCAGGAACTCCTGCGCGTGGTTGTGGTAGCCGACCGTGAGACCGAACCCGGCGGCGATGTCGACGAGGTCGTTCAGCCGGCGAGCGGTGTCGGCGACGCCTTCCTCGGTCAGCCAGCGGTCCGTCGGCACCATCGGGTCGATGACCGTGGTCGCGCCGATCGTCGCGGCGGCCTCGAACACGACCTGCGGAGCGGGGGTCGGGATCGAGCCGTCGGGCGTCCACAGCTCGTCCGACAGCAGTGGAGCGTGACCGGTCGGCGACGCGAGGCCGGCCGCGTCGAGTGCGGCGCGGATCTCCTGCGGACGACGGACGAAGTCGAAGGCCTCGACGTTCTTCAGACCGATCGCGGCGAGCTTGTCCAGCGAGCCGGACATGTCGGCGGAGAAGGCGGCGGCCAGGGTGTAGAGCTGCACCGAGCTCTCGGGTCGAGTCACTTCGGACACCTTTCGTACATCGTCGTGCGGATCGACTGGATCGTGCCAGGGCAGACTAGCACAAAACCTCCACATGGAGGTTTTGCACTTCCTGCGTCTGTTCCGGATGACGCGGATGTGCGGGCGGGCTGAGCCGAGAGGAGTCTTCTCGCCGTCGTCCGCATCGTCGCCGAGGACGTCTCGGTCGCGCACGACCGCTGTCGCAGCATCCGGTCGATACGATCGGCGAGTGGGATTCGAAGGACTCGATCGCGACGCCGTCTCGTTCTACGCCGAGCTCCGCGCCGACAACACGAAGACGTGGTGGACGGTCAACCGAGCTCGCTACGACACGGCCGTTCGCGGACCGTTCGAGGCGCTCGGCGCGGAACTCGAGCCCGAGTTCGGCGCGCTGAAGATCTTCCGCCCCTATCGCGACGTCCGCTTCAGCGCCGACAAGACCCCCTACAAGCTGCACATCGGCATGGTCTCCCAGGCGACCCCGGCGCATTACCTGCAGCTGAGCGAGGAGGGCCTGATGCTGGGTGGCGGCATCTACGACGTGCCGCCCGCAGCGCTGGCCCGCTTCCGGGAAGCGGTCGACGATCCGCGCACCGCCGAGGATCTCGATGCGCTGCTCGAGGAGCTGCGCAGCGCCGGCTTCGAGTTGCGCCGCGAAGATGCCCTCAAGACCGCACCCCGCGGCTACCGCGCCGACCACCCGCGCCTGCAGCTGCTTCAGCTCAAGCGACTCGCGGTCGGCAGGCGAGAGCCGCCGGCCGACTGGATGTGGACGCCCGACGCGTACGACATCATCGCCGACGACTGGCGCACGGTCTCGACCTGGTGCACCTGGCTCACCGAGACGGTGGGCGCCGAGCTCCTCGAGGCCGCCCAGTCGTCGAGGCGGGGCCGCGGCGACCGCACGTGACGACTGGCTCCCGCCGTCGGCCGCGGATCAGTCGTAGCCGATCACCGGGCTGATCCGGCACCCACGCGGTGCTCGGCGCGGTCGGGTACATGTCGGCCTACGAGCAGGCCCAGGGCACGGACCAGCGCACGGCGCTGAAGGTCCTCTTCACCCCGTAAGCGCACACGGAAGCCTCACGGCCGCTGGCCGTCGGTACCGCCGAGATCGCGGATCGGGTCGAGGATGGCTTCGGCCGCCCAGGTCGCAGCATCGGCGATGTCGCGGCCGCTCATCCCGAGTTCGCGCCGCATGGTCACCCACGTCGCCGAGGAGTCGAGGTGGGACAGCGCGGCGACGACGGCTCGCCGGTCATCGCCTGTGAGCGACGGGGCCTCTCTGCGCAGCATCCCGTCGAATTCTTCACGATGCGGCGCGGGGTCCGAGCCGTTGACGCCGCGCATCGCCGTCTCGGCGACGACGTACGCCAGTTCTGGACGTCGGTCGTATGCCTCCATCGCTTCACGGATGGCGATCGGCACGTCGAAGATCGAGTCGGAATCGGCGCGAGTGAAGACGGTGCGCTCGATCCACGCCGCCGTCGCGAGCAGAAGGTCGGCCCGCGTCGGGTAGTGACGGAAGACGGTGCGTTCGCCGACGCCTGCGCGGAGAGCGACCAGCCGGAAGGACACATCGTCGGTGCCGACCTCTTCAATGAGCTCGGCGTAGGCGGCGAGGATCGCCGACTGCGTTCCCGAGAGCTCCGACGGCGGCACGGGCGCGCCCACTAGGCTGCTCGATTCGCCTCGGTCGCCGCGGGGAGAACCCGGCGCACAGCGAGATCGAACACCCCGTAGGTGTCGTCAGCGCTCATCTCGAATCCGGTCCGCATCCGCGCCCAGAACATCGGGGACGCGAAATAGCGGAGGGATGCTGCGGCGCGGCGCGCGTCGCGGCGGTTGAGGCTCGGCGCGGTGGCGTCGATCATCGCGACGATCGCCTCGGTGATCGGTGCGGCCGAGTCGTCGCCGGTCGGTGAGAGGGCACTGCCGCGGGCCGCGACGAAGGCGTAGGCGGGTTCGGCGTCGTACGCGCGGAACCGCGCGCGGACCGCTTCGCGGAACTCATCTGCGGTTCGGAAGTCCGGGAGCGGGAAGTGCTCGGCCTCGATCCAGCGTGCGAGTGCCTCGAGCAGGTGCGACCTCGTCGGAAAGCGACGGTAGATCGTGCGTTCGGAGACCCCGGCTTGCTCGGCGAGTTCGAGGTACGACACGTCCTCGAAGGTACGCTGACGCAGCAGCAGGGCGGCGCTCGCGAGGATGACCGACGGCGTGTCGGCGGCCTCGTCCATCACAGCATCCTTCCCCGCCCATCCCGATGGGGCGTGACCGGCTCCGCCGGGAGGACATATCGGTCGGAGTCGTCGAGCGTCAGGGCCAGGGACGAGACGAACTGAAGCTCGCCGCGCGGTCCCGACTCGGCCGAGGCCAGCATATCCGGCCGCTCGAACGTGTAGCCGGTCACGTGGCAGCGCAGCCGCTCGCCCGACGGGTTGCCGTCACGGTCGAGGATCGGGGTGGGGATGCCGTCCGACGTGCGCCTGAGGTAGTAGCGGCCACGGGTCATGATCGCCGCCAGCGGAGTGACCACGGCCGCGACGCCGATGGCGACGAGCACGGAGAAGGGCTGCATCGCCGGGCCGAACGCGCCGGCGAAGCACAGCAGGGAGAGCAGCGAAGCGAGCCCCACCGAGACGGGGCCGACGGGATTCCAGTTGTGGAGCATTCCGCGGCGGAACTCCGGGAACAACGGGGAGATGCGCAGCAGGTGCTTGTTGATCACGATGTCGGCGGAGATCGTCACGAGCCAGGCCATGACGACGTTCGCATAGAGGCTGAGCACGAAGGAGATGAGACTGAAGACGTCCATCAGCATGAGTGAGAGCGCGATCGCCAGGTTGAAGAGCACGAAGACCGTTCTGCCCGGGTAGCGCTTCTTCACCCGTGTGTAGACGTTCGACCATGCGAGCGAGCCGGAGTAGGCGTTCGTCACGTTGATCTTCACCTGCGCGATGACGATCAGCAGGAGGGCGAGCGCGAGCGCGGTCCAGTCGGGCAGCAGCGACTGGTACATGCCGAGGAACTGCTTCACCGGTTCGACGGCGCGGTCGGCGATCGTCGGATCCACCTTGGTCACCAGGTAGACCGCGAGGAAGAGCCCGATCACCTGCTTCGTGCCGCTGAAGATCACCCAGCCGGGGCCGCTGAAGACGAACGCGGTCCACCACGACCGCGAGTTCGCGGCCGTACGCGGCGGCATGACCCGGATGTAGTCGATCTGCTCGGCGAGCTGCGGGGTCAGCGCGAAGCACACCGCCGCGCTCGCGACGATGGCGCTGAAGCTCACGGTGCCGTCGGAGGCGCCGGTGAACCCGATGAACTCGGTGACCGCGTCAGGCTGGGTGAACACGACCCAGATGAGCGGGAGCAGCGCGAGGGCGAGCCAGAGGGGCGTGGTCCAGAACTGCAGCCGCTCGAGCGCCCGCATGCCGTAGATCACGATCGGGACCACCACCACCGTGGAGATCACGTAGCCGACGGGCAGCGGGATCCCCACCGCGACTTCCAGGCCCTGGGCCATGATCGCGCCCTCGAGCGCGAAGAAGATGCACGTGAAGCCTGCGAACACCACGGTCGTGATGATCGAGCCGTGGTAGCCGAAGCCCGAGCCGCGGGCGATGAGGTCGAGGTCGAGGTTGTACCGCGCCGCGTAGTACGCGACGGGGAATCCGACCAGGAAAATGATGACGGAGGCGAGAAGGATGCCGAGCACGGCGTTCGTCGTGCCGTGCTCGAGTCCGACGCTCGCGCCGATCGAGAAGTCGGCGAGGAAGGCGATGGATCCGAGCGCGGTGCCTCCGACGGACAGGGCACTCCAGCGCCGGAACGAGCGCGGGACATAGCGGAAGGCATAGTCCTCCAGGCTGTCCTCGGCCGCAGCGCGCGCATCCCCGCCTCGCACGCCGGCCTTCACGCCCGGCGCAACCACGCTCACCTCCAGTACATCCACGATGTCTGGATTCTGCCGTGTGGGTGTTTCGTGCGCGTTGCGGCGGGGAATCGATCTGATTCAGATCGCCATCGCGTTGCGCACGGTGTCGACGGCGCCGGCTCCTCCTTCCCCGGTGATCGTGATCCGGCCGGACTGCAGCACGTAGAAGGTGTTCGTGGACCGCAGTGCGAACCCGACATGCTGCTCGACGAGCAGGACCGAGAGGTCGCCGCGGCGGGTGAGGTCGATGATGACGCGCTCGATGTCGGCGACGATGTTCGGCTGGATCCCCTCCGTGGGCTCGTCGAGCACGAGGAGCCGCGGCTTCGTCAGCAGCGTGCGGGCGATCGCGAGCTGCTGGCGCTGCCCGCCGGAGAGCAGACCGGCACGTCGGCTCAGCAGCTCCTTGAGGACGGGGAACAGGTCGAACACCTCGTCGATGTCGGACTGCCGTTTCGCCACCAGCTGGAGGTTCTCGAGCGTCGTCATCTGCGGGAACGACTGCTGGCCCTGGGGGACGTAGCCCAGTCCGCGCTGCACCCGCTTGGAGGGAGGCATCCGTGTCACGTCCTCGCCGTCGAGCAGCACCTGGCCGCTCATCACGGGGATCAGCCCCGTGGCGACGCGGAGCAGAGTCGTCTTGCCGGCACCGTTGTGGCCCATCACCGACACCGCTCGGCCGGTGGGGATCTCGACGGTGACGTCGTGGAGCACCTTGGTGCGCCCGTATCCGGCGGTGACACCCTTGATCTCGAGCATCAGTGGTCGCCCTTCCCTTCGACGGCGGCGTCCGCCGCGGACCCGAGGTAGACCTCCTGTACGCGCTTGTCCGCCTGTACCTGCTCGACCGTTCCCGCGGTGAGGAGCTTGCCGGTGTGCATGACGGTGACCCACTCGGCGTAGCTGCGGACGAAGTCCATGTCGTGCTCGATGACGATGATCGTGCGCTCGTCGCCGATGCGGCGCAGGAGCTGCCCGGTCTCGTCGCGCTCGTCGGCGTTCATGCCGGCGACGGGCTCGTCGAGGAACATGACCTTCGCGTCCTGCACGAGCAGCATGCCGATCTCGAGCCACTGCTTCTGGCCGTGCGCGAGGGTCCCGGCCGGCTTGTCACGCTGCGCGGTGAGCCCGATGGTCTCCAGCGCCTCCTCGACGTACGCGGGGACTCCGCGCCGGGTCAGCGGCAGCCGCCACGCCGATCGATGCAGGCCGCCGGCGATGTCGAGGTTCTGCAGCACCGAGAGCTCGTCGAACACCGTCGCGGTCTGGAACGTGCGCCCCACCCCCGCGCGGATGATCTTGTTGGTCTTCATGGACAGCAGGTCCATGCCGTCGTGCATCGCCGTGCCGGTGGCGGGGACGAGGCCGGTGAGCGCGTCGACGAGAGTCGTCTTGCCGGCGCCGTTCGGCCCGATCAGGAAGTGCACCTGCCCTTTGAGCATGAGCAGGCTCACGTCGTCGACGGCCGTGAACTCGTCGAAGCGCACCGTGAGATTCGACACCTTCACGGATGTCTCGGTGTCAGGCTTCAGCGGCTCGCCGGCGCCGGCGAGGGGAAGCGTCGCGTCGGTCCCGTTCATGCGGCCGACCTCCTGTCGGTCCTCGTGCGCTTGCCGGTGCCGGCCCGCAGCCCGGAGCCGATCCTGCTGAAGAGCGAGGCGAGCCCGTTCGGCAGGAACAGCGTCACCAGGACGAAGAGCAGTCCGAGGATGTAGATCCACCCTTCGGGCCAGCTCGAGGCGAGGCTGGACTGCCCCCAGCCGATCGCCATCGCGCCCAGCACGGGGCCGAACAGCGAAGCGCGCCCGCCGAGGGCCACACCGGCGATGAACAGGATCGACGCGGAGGCGCCGATCTCCTGGGGCGTGATGATGCCGACGAGGGGCACGAACATCGCCCCGCCGATGCTCGCCATCACGGCGGCGATGACGAATGCGACGAGCTTGATGTTGGCCGGGTCGTATCCGAGGAACCGGACGCGATCCTCCGCGTCACGAGTCGCGAGCAGGAGCTCTCCGAAGCGGCTGCGGTAGAGCTGCCAGGCCACGAGCATGCACACGATGAGCAGTGCCACCGTGATCATGTAGATCATGATCTTGTTCGCGTCGTCGTTCAGGACGTAGCCGAAGAAGTACTTGAAGCCGCTGAGCCCCGTATCACCGCCGGTCTCGCGGATCGTCGAGCTGACGAGGACTGCGAGGGCGACCGCGAGCGCCTGCGTCAGGATCGCGAAGTACGCGCCCTTGACGCGGCGCTTGAACAGCGCGAAGCCGAGAACCCCGGCGACGATCACGGGCAGCAGCACGATCGCCACGACCGTGAACCACTCGCTGCGGAACGGCTCCCAGAACGCGGGAACGGCAGCCAGCGGGTCGTACAGGATCATGAACGTGGGCGTCGCATCGGGCCCGGCGGTCTCGAGGGTCATGTGCATCGCCATCGAGTAGGCACCGAGCGCGAAGAAGACGCCCTGCCCCATGACGAGCATGCCGCCTCGACCCCACGCCAGGCCGATGCCCACCGCGACGATCGCCCAGGCGCAGTACTTGCCCAGGTTGTTGATCCAGTGCATCGAGAGCACGGAAGGGGCGACGACCAGCAGGAGCACCGCGAACACGGCGATGCCGATGAGCGAGAACCACGGATTGAGGTTGCGCGCCTCCGGCTTCGCGAGATCGGGGCTCGCGAGTTCGATCTTCGTCAGCTCGGTCATGCCAACCCCCTGGTGCGGACGGTGAAGAGCCCCTGCGGGCGGAGCTGGAGGAAGACCACGACGAGCACGAAGGCGAGCACCTGTGCGAGGCTCCCGCTCGTCCAGTCGGCGAAGAACGCCATGGCGACGCCGATCACCCACGCAGCGATGACGGTGCCCTTGATCTGCCCGATCCCACCGGCCACGACGACCAGGAAGGCCGGGATGATGTACTGCACGCCCATCTGCGAGTTCGTGCCGCCGATGAGCGACGCCGCGACTCCCGCCACGCCGGCGAGTCCCGACCCGACGAAGAACGTGATGCGGTCGACGTTTCGGGTGCGCACGCCGACCGTCTCGGCGAGGTCGCGGTTCTGCACGGTCGCGCGGATGCGGCGACCGAAGGACGTGTACTTGAGCCAGGCGGCGAGCGCGGCGACGCAGATTCCTGCGAGCGCGATCGTGAACGCCTGGCGGAGGGGCCACGCGTAGCCGAAGACGTCGATCTGGCCCTGGAGCCATCCGGGATTCTCCACGGGGACGCCCTGGGCCGGGAAGAGCTGCAGTGCGACCTGCTGCAGGATCAGCGAGACGCCGACGGTGGCCAGGAGCGTGTCGAGGGGCCTGCGGTACATCCACTGGATGATGCTCACCTCGAGCAGCAGCCCGAGGAGGCCGGCCACGACGAACGCGGCGGGCAGCGCGAGCGGGATCGAGATGTCGCTGGAGGGCACGACCAGCTGGGTCAGGTAGGTGACGAAGGCGCCGACCATGATGAACTCGCCGAGCGCCATGTTGATCACCCCCATCTGACCGAAGATGAGCGTGAGCCCGAGGGCTGCCAGCAACAGCAGCGCACCCACGGCGCTGCCGTTGAGCAGCGGGGGGATGAGTGCATCCATGCGGCGGCTCCCTTCTGTGCGAATGCGGTGTGGAGAGGGGGCTGGATGCCGGGACCCCGTGCCGTGCGACCGGCACGGGGTCTCGGCATCCGTTGCGAGGATCAGCCGGCGGCAGCCACGAGGGACTTGCGGACGTCCTCGGGGAACCAGTCGTACTCCTCGAGGTACGGGTCCGGCTCGATGAACTCGTCGGACGCCCAGACGATGTCGAACTGGTTCTCGGCGTTGATCTTGCCGATATGACCGGGCTTGGAGATGTGGTGGTTCTCACCGTCCAGCGTGACGACGCCCTCCGGTGCGTCGACGGTGATCTCGTTCTCGACCGCCGCGTCGTTGATCGCGTCGACGTCGAACGAGCCGGCGGCCTCGACGAGAGCCTTGTAGAGATAGAGCGAGATGTAGGCGGCCTCCATCGGGTCGCTGGTCACGCCGCTCGAGCCGGGGTAGGCCTTCCAGGCCTCGATGAACGCGGGGTTGTTGGGGGTGTCCAGCGACTGGAAGTAGTTCCACGAGGCGTAGTTGCCGGTGACCTCGTGCCCCATCGCGGGAGCCTCCTCCTCGGCGATCGACACCGAGATGATCGGGGTCGTCTCCGGCGTGAGGCCGGCGTCGTAGTAGGCCTTGATGAAGCCGACGTTCGAGGAGCCGTTGATCGTGTTGAAGATGAAGTCCGGCTTCGCCGCGGCGATCTTCGCGACCTGCGTGGTCCAGTCGTCCTTGTCGAGCGGCACGTACTCCTCGCCGACGATCTCGATGCCGAGCTCCTCGGCGTACAGCTTGATGATCGCGTTCGCGGTGCGCGGGAAGACGTAGTCGGAGCCGGCGAGGAACAGCGTCTTCACGCCCTGGGCGGCGAGGAAGTCCATCGCCGGAATGATCTGCTGGTTGGTCGTCGCGCCGGTGTAGTAGATGTTGGGCGACGCCTCGAGGCCCTCGTACTGCACGGGGTAGAAGAACAGCCCGTTGTGCTCCTCGACGACCGGCTTGACGGCTTTGCGCGAGGAGGAGGTCCAGCCGCCGAAGATCGCGGCGACGCAGTCCTGAGTGAGCAGCTTCTCGGTCTTCTCCGCGAAGGTCGGCCAGTCGGTGGCGCCGTCCTCCTGGATGTACTCGATCTGCTTGCCGAGGATGCCGCCGTCGGCGTTGATCTCGTCCGCGGCCATATGCAGGACGTTGGACACGGTCTTCTCGGAGATCGCCATGCCCCCGGTGAGGGAGTTGAGGAAGCCGAGCTTGATGGTGTCGCCGGACGTGTCGACGCAGCTCGCGGCGGCCGCAGCGGATTCGGTCGGGGCCGCGTCGCCGGCGCGGCTGCCGCAGCCGGAGAGGACGAGGGCGGCGCTCGTGACGAGCGCACCCGCTGCCAGGATCGCCCGGAGGCGCTTCCTGTGGGTGGTGATCATGCTGTGCTCCGTTTCAGGGGTGATGCGGTGCGTTTCGGGTGTGATGCGGTGAGGTGCGAACCGAGCGCACGGGCGCTGCAGGTGGTCCAACGATGGAGCCGCGGCATTACATTGCCATTGCTCGAACGTATCCAGCGTGTAAACAGTGCGACCGTCGGAGTCGCCGGCTTCCTTGATTTTCCGGGGTTTCGGGCGAACTACGCGCGCGCGGAAGAACATCCTCGCTTCCAGGCGATGGCAGACTTCTGACACGCATCGACGAGGAGGGAGCACCTATGCACCTGTCACCCGCTGACACGGAGAAGCTGCTGCTCGCTGTGGCCGGCATGGTGGCGCGCGATCGCAGAGAGCGCGGCGTCAAGCTGAACCATCCGGAGGCGGTCGCGCTGCTGTCGACCTGGGTCATCGAGCGCGCCCGCGACGGCGCGGAGGTGGCGCAGCTGATGACCGAAGGGCGCACGGTGCTGACCCGCGGCGACGTGATGGACGGCGTCGCCGACATGCTCGCCGACGTGCAGGTCGAGGCGACCTTCCCGGACGGACGCAAGCTCGTCACCCTTCACCACCCGATCGACTGAGGGAGCAGCGATGGCATCAGGATCAGCATCCGGACCCGGCGCCATCCGGGTACGACCCGGCTGGATCGAGCTCAACGCAGATCGCGCCGGCGATGAGCGCGTCGAGCTGGTGATCCTCAACACGGGCGACCGGCCGGTGCAGATCGGCTCGCACATCCACCTGCCCGACGTCAACGCGGCGCTGCAGTTCGATCGCGCGGCCGCAGCGGGCTTCCGGCTCGACATCCCCTCCGGCACCTCGGAGAGGTTCGAGCCCGGAGTCTCCAAGCGCGTCCCCGCGGTGGCGCTGCGCGGTCACCGCCGTGTGCCCGGCATCCAGATCCGATCGACGGAGGTCTCCTGATGGTGCGCATCGACCGCGAGCGGTACGCCGCCATCTACGGTCCGACCACGGGAGACCAGATCCGGCTCGGCGACACCGACCTGTGGATCGAGCTCGAGGACGATCTCACGGTCGGCGGCGAGGAGGCGGTGTTCGGCGGCGGGAAGTCGATCCGCGAGTCGATGGCGCAGAGCACGGTCTCCCGCGCCGATGGAGCGCTCGACACCGTGATCACCAACGCGGTCATCCTCGACTGGTGGGGTGTGGTGCGCGCGGATGTCGGCATCCGTGACGGCCGCATCGCCGGCATCGGGCGCGCCGGCAATCCCGACATCGCCGACGGGGTCGACCCGCGGCTCGTGATCGGCCCCTCCACGGACGTGATCTCCGGCGAAGGAAAGATCCTCACCGCGGGCGCCATCGACTCCCACGTGCACCTACTCTCCCCCTCGCAGATCCACGAGGCGCTGGCCTCGGGGATCACGACGGTCGTCGGCGGCGGCACCGGGCCTTCCGAGGGCTCGAAGGCGACGACGGTGACCCCGGGTGCCTGGCATCTCGAGCAGATGCACCGCTCCCTGGACCGTCTGCCGGTGAACGTCCTGCTGCTCGGCAAAGGCAATACGGTGTCGGCGGCGGCCTTCGAGGAGCAGGCGCTCGCCGGCGCGGCCGGGTACAAGGTGCACGAGGACTGGGGATCCACGCCCGCAGCGATCGACGCCAGTCTCCGCGCCGCCGAGGAGTGGGGGCTGCAAGTGGCCCTTCACAGCGACTCCCTCAACGAGGCGGGGTTCGTCGAGTCGAGCATCGCGGCGATGGCAGGACGCAGCATCCATGCCTTCCACGTCGAGGGTGCCGGCGGCGGTCACGCCCCCGACATCCTGTCGATCGCGAGCCTGCCGTACGTGATCCCCGGATCGACCAATCCGACGCTTCCGCACACCGTGAACACGGTCGCCGAGCACCTCGACATGCTCATGGTGTGCCACCACCTCAACCCCGGCGTACCCGAGGATCTCGCGTTCGCCGAGTCCCGCATCCGTGCCACCACCATCGCCGCGGAGGACATCCTCCACGACATGGGAGCGATCTCGATCACGTCGTCCGACGCTCAGGCGATGGGGCGCATCGGCGAGGTGATCACGCGCACCTGGCAGGTCGCGCACGTGATGAAGGCCCGCCGCGGGTCCCTCGGCGGAGGTCTTCCCGCCGACAACGAGCGAGCGCGCCGGTACGTGGCCAAGTACACCGTCAACCCGGCGATCGCGCACGGCATCGACGGCGAGGTCGGATCGGTCGAGGCAGGAAAGCTCGCCGACCTGGTGCTGTGGGACCCGCGCTTCTTCGGGTTCCGGCCGAGCGTCGTCGTCAAGGGCGGCGGGCTGGTGTGGGGGGCGCTCGGCGATCCGAACGCCTCCATCCCGACCCCGCAGCCCGTGCTCATGCGTCCGTCGTTCGCCGACGCGATCGGCGGCTCCCTCTCGGTCTCGTTCGTCGCCCCCGCGGCCCTCGATGCCGGGCTCGAGGAGCGCCTGGGACTCACGCGCCGGCTGCTGCCGCTGCGGTCGACGCGCGAGGTCGGCAAAGCCGACATGCGCAACAACGACGCACTCCCGACCATCGACATCCGGCCCGACACCTTCGACATCTCCATCGACGGCGACCGCGTGGAGCCCGCACCGGCCGCACGCCTCCCCCTCGCCCAGCTGTACCAGCTGTTCTGATGCCTCCGCTCGCTTCCTCCACTGCTGCCATGCTGCTGGCGGACGCCCGGCTGCCGTCGGGCGGGCACGCGCATTCCGCCGGCGTCGAGCCCGCGGTGAGCGCCGGCGTGGACCCGGCGGATCTGCCCGCGTTCCTGCGCGGCAGAGTCACGACCACCACGCTCGTCGAGGCCGGCACCGCGGTGGCCGCGCGGCACGCACGCCTCACGCGCGGCGACCTCGATGCCGTCGAGACCGCGTGGGCGGCGCGGACTCCGAGCCGTGCGCAACGGGATGCCGCGCGGGTGCTCGCCCGCGGCTACCTGCGCGTCGGCGCCACGATGCTCCCAGGTGACGGGGTGATCGCGGATTGGCGCCAGCGCGCCACCCCGCCCCCGAGGCCCTGCGTGCTCGGCGTCATCGCCGCCGGGCTCGACGTGCCAGCCCTCGAGCTGGCCCGGCTCGTGGTCTACGAAGACATGCAGGCCGCCGCCGCCGCGGTGCTCAAACTCGAGCCGCGCGACCCGCTCGAGCTCGTGTCGCTCGTGGCCGAGCTGTGCGCCGCGATCGATGACCGCCTCGGCGAGGTCGCCGCGGTCACCGATCCTGACGGCATCCCCGCACTCACCGCACCACAGTCCGAAGCGTGGGCCGAAGTCCACGCACGATCCACCAGGAGGCTCTTCCGTGCCTGAATCCACCCCATCCCGCGCTCTGCGCCTCGGCGTCGCCGGCCCCGTGGGCACCGGCAAATCGTCGCTCATCGCGACGATCTGCCGCGCCCTCGCCGACGAGATCCGCATCGGCGTCATCACCAACGACATCTACACCGACGAGGACGCCCGCTTCCTCCGCTCGGCGGGAGTGCTGGAGCCCGAGCGCATCATCGCGGTCGAGACCGGCGCGTGCCCGCACACGGCGATCCGCGACGACGTCACGGCGAACCTCCTGGCCGCCGAAGACCTCGAGCGTGCCTTCGCGCCGCTCGACATGGTGGTGATCGAATCCGGTGGCGACAACCTCACCGCGACGTTCTCGCCCGCCCTCGTCGACGCGCAGATCTTCGTGCTCGACGTCGCCGGCGGCGGCGACGTGGCACGCAAGGGCGGACCGGGCATCGGCCGCGCGGATCTCCTGGTCGTGAACAAGACAGACCTCGCCCCCTACGTCGGGGTGGACGTCCCGCTGATGGTCGCCGACGCCACCGCCGCGCGCGATGGCCGACCGGTCCTCGCGCTCTCGCGTACCGACGGACCGTCGGTGGCCGCACTGCGCCAGTGGGTTCTGGCAATGCTGGCCGCGCACCGCGCCGGCTCCCACATCCCTCAGGACCCCGGCCCCATGGCACCCCACTTCCACGCCGATGAGGACGGCAACGGCGTCCTCCACACGCACGAGGACGGCGAGGCGCCGCACGCGCACGCCGCGGGCGAGCCCGCGCACAGCCACGCCGATCACGTGCACCCCTGAACCCGTGATCCCGTGAACCCCACCGTCGTCGACGTCTCCCCGCGCGGGGCGGGTGCGTCGTGCACCCTCGCGGGCGAGCTCGTCGTGCCGCGGCTGGTTCGCCGGAACGGCCGATCCGTCGAGGTGGCGCTGGTCGCGGGACGCGCGATGCTCCTGCCCGGAGACGACGTGCGTATCGGGATCACCGTCGGCGAAGGCTGCACGCTCCGCCTCGTCGACATCGGCGGCCTCGTCGTCTACGGACGGCCGGGCGAGTTCGGCGAAGCCTCGCAGTGGCACGCTCGTGCCGACCTCGCACGCGACGCCCACCTCGTGTGGGAGGGCCTTCCGACCGTGATCACGGATGCCGGTCGCCTGACGCGGTCGCTCACCATGACGCTCGCCCCCGATTCGTCGGCGATCCTGCGCGAGACCCTCGTGCTCGGCCGCGCCGGCGAGCGCGGCGGGCAGCTGACCGCCGAGACCGACATCCGCGACGAGCGGGGTCCCCTCCTGCGAGAGACGCTCGAGGTGCGCGGCGACATGCGCGTGCCCGGCGTCCTCGGTCCGGCGCGGGTCGTCGACAGCAGGATCGCGGTCGGCGACCACGCGGGGCTCGACGAGGTCGCTGGAGCGACCCGTCTCGAGTTCGAACGCGGGGGTGCGGTGCTGCGCTACCTCGGCGACGCCGCCCATGACAGTCCGCTGAGCGGGGAGCTCGCCCGTGCCGCCCAGCCCGCCCTGGAGCCGGCGCAGGTCGCCTGAACGGAGCATCCAATGAATCGAATGACCCTGTCCGCGCGCGGCGTGCTGATCCTGGCGGGCGCGCTGCTCGTCTTGAGCTGGGTGCTGTTCGCGGTCGTGGTGGCGCCCGCCGACTATCGGGCGGGCACCTCCACCTTCGGGATCGGTCTCGCCATCACCGCGTTCGTGCTCGGCATGCGCCACGCCTTCGACGCCGACCACATCGCGGCCATCGACAACACGAGCCGCAAGCTGGTGGCGGACGGCGAGGACCCGTCGAGCGTCGGCCTGTGGTTCGCGCTGGGGCACTCGACGGTCGTACTGGTCGCCGTCGGCCTCGTGACCGCCGGTGTCGGCGCGCTCACCGCCCAGATCGGAACGGATCACTCGCCCCTGGCGATCTTCACCGGAGTCTGGGGGCCGACCGTGTCGAGCCTGTTCCTGCTCGCGATGGCGACGGCGAACCTCGTCATCCTCGTCCGCCTCCTTCGTCGCGCACGCGGGCGTGCCTCCGCGCGCGCGGAGACGGTGCTTGCAGGCGGCGCGGTCTCGCTGCTCATCGCGCGCACCTCGGCGACCCTGGACGCGCCGTGGAAGATGTTCATCGTCGGCCTGCTCTTCGGACTGGGATTCGACACCGCATCCACGATCGCGCTGCTCCTCATCGCCGGCGGGGCGGGCATCGTCATGCCCTGGTACGCCGCGATGGTTCTGCCACTGCTGTTCACCGCCGGGATGGTGGCGTGCGACGGGATCAACAGCATCGTCACGGCGAGGCTCTATCGATGGTCGGCTGGTGACCCGGAGCGGCGACGGCGCTACAACGCGGCGCTCCTCTCGCTGTCGGTCGCGGTCGCCTTCATCGTCGGGACGGTCGGACTGTGCGGCGTGCTGGTCGACTCCGCCGGGGTGCAGTGGGCGCCGGTGCAGACCATCGCGGCGACGAATCTCGACTCGTTCGGGCTGATCATCGTCGCCGTCCTCCTCCTGACGGGGCTCACGAGCTGGATCCTCGCCCGGTCACAGCGCGCAGCGGCGGCCTGATCCGGCGCGGCGTCTCGGGGGCACCGGTCGCCGGCGGTCATGCGACGCTGCTCCGCTCCACGGGCTGAGACGGTGCCGCCTCGGCTCCCGCAGCTCGGCGGAGCCTCGCGTACCCGCTGGCTCGCAGGCGCCGGGCGGGCGGGGGCGGCCGCGGCCGCGGCCGAGATACGGGATCCGATTGTTAACTTTCGATTTCGCGCGCGGAGGGATCCGACCGCAGGTGGCATTCTGTATACCATCTGCGGACCACGCAAGGAGATCCATGGACACCGAATCGACGCGCCACACCGAGATGCTGCCCCGGGATCTGTCGACAGAGTTCTGGCGCTATGAGCGCGCGGTCGTCGAGAACGATCTGGGCGTCATGGACGAACTCTTCGCGGAGGGCGACGAGCCGATGCGTGCGGATGCCGCCGGGCTGCTGGTCGGCCATTCGACGATCTCGCAGTTCCGACGGGTGCGCGGCGGGGTGGCCCAGCGGAGCATCAGCGCGATGCAGTCACGCAGACTGTCTTCCGACGCCTGGGTCGTCAGCTCGGTGTCGGACTACGCGGCCGGCGGCATGGGCGTACAGACGCAGGTGTGGATCCGCAGCCGAGCCGGCTGGCGCATCCTCGCCGCCCACATCACGCCGCGCGCGAACGACGGGACTCTCGCGCAGCGAGCAGGAGGCGGCGGCGAACAGGCGGAGCCGCGCGATGTCCGAGCGCGACGAGAGGACCCGGTCGGACGGCCGAAAGGCCTGGCCGCCCTGCGTCGCAACCCTGCCGGTGTGCAATTGGCGATGATGCTCGCGCTGACCTTCTCGACGGGCGTCATCGACGCGGTGGGATACCTCGGCCTCGACCGTGTCTTCACGGCCAACATGACGGGCAACGTCGTGATCCTCGGGATGGCGCTCGTCGGCGCGGACGGCTTGCCCATCATCGGCCCCGCGGTCGCGCTGCTCGGGTTCGCGGTGGGCGCGGCCTTCGCCGGCCGGCTGCTGCGGGGGCTCGCGGCAGGATGGACGATCCGCAGCACCGTCGCGTTCGCGGCCGTCGGGACGACCCTCGCGCTGACGAGCCTCGCGACGCTGGTGCTCCCGTCGCCTGGGGAGCCCCTCCTCGCCGTCATCACGGGCGTCCTCGCCGTGGCGATGGGGCTTCAGGCGGGGGCTGCGCGCCATCTGGCGGTGAAGGACGTCACCACGGTGGTCGTGACTTCCACGCTGACGGGCCTCGCCGCGGACTCGATCTTCGGCGGACGAAGCGCGGGGCACCCCTGGGCACGCCGCCTGGGCGCGATCGCGCTGATCGGGGCCGGCGCCGCGCTCGGTGCGCTGACGCTTCACGTCGGCCTGTGGTTCGGGATCGCCGTGCCGGCGTTCATCACGATCCTGGTCGCGATCGTCGGCCACGTCGCGCGGCCCGAGCCGGCAGGAGCTCGCGGTGAGTGAGTACCGGGGTGTGCTCCGGGCGGGCGAGCGGCTGCCGGCGGACGTCGCCTACCTCGCACCCGAGCCGGAGCACCTGTACTGGGGCGAATTGCCGATCGGGGGCGATGCCGCCCGCATCCGTCTCTCGTCAGGTGACCACGTGGTCGTCGACACCCTCAGCCACGAGGGTCTGCTCGAGGATCAGGGCCGCGACCCGCGGGCGTGGTTCGGCTCGCACGGTATCGGCGCCGACCTCCTGCTCGACGAAGCGGTCGCACTCGCGGGCTCACGTGACGAGCGCGATCCGTCCCGGCATGGCCCGCACATCGTGTCGGGGCCGATCGATGTGGCCGACACGCGACCCGGCGATCTGCTGCGCATCACGGTGCTCGACACGACTCCCCGTGTGCCTTACGGCGTGATCTCCAACAGGCACGGGCGCGGCGCCCTGGCCGGCGAGTTCCCGCTCGCACCAGGCAACGTGAGCGTGTTCACGCCGATCGCACGCGACGAACAGGGCATCTGGACGGGGCGACTCCCCCTCGTCGAGGGCGGCGACCGTGACGTCCGGTTCCCGCTCGCTCCGTTCCTCGGCATCATGGGCGTCGCCTCCGACACCGACACGCGCCCCCACAGCGTTCCCCCGGGGCGGCACGGCGGCAACATCGATCTCAACCTGCTCGTCGAAGGCGCCTCGCTGTACCTCCCCGTGCAGGTGAAGGGTGCCGGGGCGTACGTCGGCGATCCCCACTTCGCGCAGGGCGGCGGCGAGGTGGCGCTCACGGCGCTCGAGGCATCGCTGCGTGTCACGCTCGAGATCACGGCGATCCCCGCCGAGACCGCACTGCGCGACTTCGGCGAGCTGGTCGCTCCGGTCGCCGAGACCGCCGAGCACCTGGTGCCCATGGGCTTGGATGCCGACCTCGACGAGGCCATGCGGGAGTGCGTCCGCGCCGCCGTGGCCCTCCTGGGCTCGCGCTACGGCATGGCCCCGCAGCTCGCGCTCGCCTATCTCAGTGCGGCCACCGACTTCGAGGTCACACAGGTCGTCGACCTCGTCTCCGGGGTGCACGCCCGCATCCGCACCTCGGATTTCGCGCGCGTGCGGCGGAGCTAGCGACGACTCGCCACGGCCGGGGACGCACAGGCTCCGAAGGCGGCCACGGCCACGGCCTCTCAGCGAGCCCGCGGCCACTACGCGGGCAGCGGCACGTCGTGGAACGACTCCTCGAGCGTCGCGGAGTAAGCGGGCCGGCCTCCGGCGAGGACGAGCAGCCGCGCGGGCTGGTCGAGCACCACGGTGTCGGGCTCGGTGCTGTCGAAGACGACGAGGTCGGCAGGCGCCCCGGCGGTGAGACCGCGAGCCCGCTCGGAGCCCAGCACCGCAGCGGCATCCGTCGTCACTGCCCGGTGGAGGCGGAGGAAGTCCTCGCGGCTCGACGCGAAACCGACCCGGCCGGCAAGGAGCGCGATGTCGAGCGGATCGGCGCGGCCCGTCGGGGTGAACGCGTTGCGAAGGTTGTTCGACGACAGTGCGGTGCGCACGCCGTGCGCCCAGAGGTCGGACACCGGGGCGATGCCGCGTCGCACATTCGCGGCATCCGACCGCCCCATCAGATACAGGTCGGTCGCGGGAAGCACCACGACCGAAACGGCCGCACTCGCGAGGTCGTCGAGCACCCGCCCGCGCTCGCCCGGCTCCATGGCCGCCAGCGTCGTGACGTGCCCTATCGCGACGCGGCCCTCGAGACCGCGCTCGCGCGTGGCCCGTGCGACGTACCCGGCGAGAGCGAAACGCTCGTCGCTCGTGTCGTCGGCGAGGTCGAGGTGCAGGTCGGCGTGCGTGCCGAACTCGGCGGCGAGATCGAGGACCTGGTCGACGTGTGCGCGCGCGTCCGCCGCGTCGGACTCGGTGTAGGGGCAGCCGCCCACGATCGTGCCCGGCAGCGTCAGGGCTTCCCGCATCAGCGCGAGCGTTCCCGGGCGTGCGCGGATGCCCTCCTGCGGGAACACCGCGATCTGCAGTTCGAGCCACGCTCGATGGCGCTGGGCGAGCTCGCGCATCACCTGGATGCTCAAGAGCCCCACTGTCGGATCGACCTCGGTCTGCGCCCGGATCGCGGTCGTTCCGGCGCGGAGTGCCGCGGCGAGGACGCGCTCCGCGCGAGCCTCGACGTCGGCGTGCGTGAACGCGCGCTTGCGCTCCGCCGTGAACGCGATGGCCGCGCCGAGGTCGCCACCCTCGGCCGGCGTGCCGAGCAGCGCCTTGTCGAGGTGCAGGTGCGGTTCGACGAACGCAGGGGCCACGACGCGTCCGTCGAGCGGGACGACCGTCGCGTCGGCAGGAGGCACCGTCGCGCCGGCCGGCGAGACGTCGGCGATCACGCTGCCGGTGATGCGGACGTCGACGCGTCCGCTGATGCCCGGCGCCGCGGCATCCGTGAGCACGATGCTCGCGGAGGCCGCGGCGAGATCGCCGATCCGGGTCATGCCGCGTACTCGGCGTGCGCGACGAGGGCGTCGACCGCGCGGGCCACGGCGAGGAGCAGTTCGTCCTCCCCGGGTCGCGCGACCAGGCAGACCCCCACGGGAAGACCGTCGACCTCGGCCAGCGGCAGCGATACGGCGGGCAGTCCCCCGAGACCTGCGATGCAGGTCATCGCGATGGTGCGGCCGCGGAGGGATCCCTTGGCCGCCGCGTCGAGATCCACGCGAGGGGCGGGACCGGATGCTGCGGCGAACGCGAGCACGGCACCTTCGGGGAGCGCGGCGTCCAGGCCCGCGAGCACCTCGACGCGTGCGTCGTCGGCGAGATGCATGCCGTCGCGCGACGCGTTGCGGGCATCGTTCATGCGCGTGGCGACTCCGGGGCCGAACGACGGATTCCGCCGCGTGACCCACGCGCCGTGCGTCTGCCAGATCTCGGGCATCTGCCGCGCCATGAATGCCGCGCGCCAGTCGCCGAGCAGCTGCGGTCCGGCGAGCTCGGTGTTCGCGACGTCGACGTCCAGATCCTCCCCGAGTCGCCGCACCGCCGCCGCGACGGCGTCGGCCGTGTCGGGATCGGCCAGGGCGAGCACGTCGTCGGCGAGCACGATGCGCGTCACCGGGGCGGCGGTGGAGGCATCCGTCTGCGCAGCCGGGGTGCCGAGCAGCACACGCGTCGCCCGCTCGAGCATCGCGCCCGTGCTCGCGAGCACGCCTACCGTGTCGAAGCGCGGCGCCAGCGGCACCACACCAGCCATCGGCACGCGGCCGTGCGTCGTGCGGATGCCGAAGACACCGCTGTACGACGCCGGCACGCGGGTCGATCCGCCCGTGTCGGTGGCGAGGGCGTAGTCGACGAGGCCGCCGGCGACGGCCGCCACGGATCCGCTCGACGAACCGCCCGGGATCCGTTCGGGATCGTGGGGATTGCGCGGAGTGCCGTAATGCACGTTCGTGCCGGAAAGACTGAACGCCAGCTCGTCGGTGTGGGAGATGCCGACGACGGTGGCACCGGCATCGACCCAGCGCTGCACGGCCACCGCGTTCGCAGCCGCCGGCTCGGCGTCCTCGAGCCAGTCGGGGTTTCCAGCCGCGATGCGCTGGCCGGCGACGTCGAAGAGGTCCTTCGTGACCGTGACGGTTCCGGCCAGCGGACCCGTCGCGGCGCCCGCGGCCAGGACCGCCGGGCCCACCCGCAGGGCGCCGGTCGCCGCCGCGTCATCGGCGGACGGAAGGTTCACGGTGCTCACGCGTCCACCACCACGAGGCGGTTGGGGATCGTGTTGAGCTCCTCGACGCCGCGGCTGCTCAGCATCACGGTGCCTCCGATGCAGACGCGCTTGCCATCGCGCAGCGCGTTGGGCTCGATCGCGAACACGACGCCTTCGCCGATCTCGAAGTCGCCGTCCAGCCCCACGCCCGACGGCAGCTTCGGCAGGTGCGAGAGTGCGGGGTCGACGCTGGGGTCGATCCGGGTGGCGGAGTTGTAGAGCACCCCCGACACCGTCTGCACCATCGGGCCGGTGTTCCACGTCTTGGAGCGCTTGAGCGGCTCGTCCATGATCGCGGCGAGCTCGGCGAACCGGAGCCCAGGGCGGAGCGCCGCGAGCCCCGCGTGGTACGACTCCAGGCACACGTCCTCGAGCTCGCGCAGCAGCTTGTCGGGCTCGCCGAGCACGACGTCGATCTGCTGCTGCGACTCGAAGCCGCCGTAGTAGGCGAAGATCTCGGAGGCGATGCTGTCGCCCTTCTGCAGGGCGTAGGGAGCACCGCCCATGCCGAACCACTCGGGCTGGCCCCAGCCGAACCGGTGCGAGCCCGCGCGCTCAAGGATGAACGGGGCGCGGATCCAGCCGCCTCCCGCGATGATCGCGTTGACCGCGGCCGCCGTCGGCACGCTCTCGCGCACCCCCACCCGAACGGCGTCGACATAAGCCGCGCAGGCCGCCTCGCCGAGGGCGGCGGCCTTGCGGATCATCTCCTGCTCCTCCTCGCTCTTGAACTGCGTGAGCGTCTCGAAGGCATCCGAGACGTCGACCCAGACCACCGACGGAAGGGCGGTGAGCACGGCGCTCCAGGTCCGGAACGGGATGACGCCGTTCCACTGGCCGACGGCACGGCTGGTCAGCCCGACGACCCCGATGGTGGCGGCGTCGAGCGAGCGCTCCTTGAGCACCGCTGTCAGGTTGGCGATGGGGTTGCCGTGCAGCCAGCTGTCGGTCCAGCGCTCGTATCGGGCGCCGGCGCCGTCGTAGCGGTTGATCGGCACGTCACCGAGCAGCGACAGCGGCTCGTCGGTCGGCGTGAACACGACGGTGGCGTGGGCGTCCTCGTTCGTGAGGTACGAGTCGTTGGCGTTGCGGCCCTGCCCGAACACGACGAGCGCGTCCAGGCCGTTGTCCGACAGGAACGCCCGCACGTTCGCCCAGCGGCGATCGCGCTCGGCCAGGCTCAGGGTCGGGAAGTAGTCGCTGTCGACAGCGACGGAGTTGGGGACGATGGTCAGGGTCATTTCTCTCCTCGGGGGTGTGAAGCGGTCAGCCGGCGATCGCCGGCTGTCGTGCGGCGAGCGCGGCGCGCAGCCCGGCGGCACTGTCGGTGATGAAGGCGAGCGCCTGGCGCGAATCGACCGGCCCGCGCAGCTCGGCGAGCGAGGGCACGTCGCCCGCCCCCGCACGCTGCTCGTAGTCGGCGGTGAGCGACTCGACGACCGAGAACTCCGCGCGCGTGAGATCGGGGTGAGCGGCCCACCACCGTGGGTCGTCCACGAACAGCGGCATCTCGGCGTTCATCCCGATCACGCCCTCGATCGACAGGTTGCTGATGGCGCCTCCGCGGTCGAGCTCGCCCAGCAGCGCGTCCCAGTCGATGACTCCGCGCCCGACCGGGGCGAGGAAACGGCCGATGCCGTCATCAGTGCGATGGAGTGCGACGTCGCGCACGTGCGTCGAGCGCGTGTACGGAGCGACCCTGCGCGCGGCCGCGATGGGGTCCTCGCCGCGGACGAGCACGTTCGCGGTGTCGAACGTGATGCCGAACGCGTCCGGACCCGCGCCCTCCACGAGCCGCACCACCTCGAACGAGCTGATCTCCTCGTGCGTCTCGATGTTGAGGTGGGCCCCGGTCTCGCGCAGCAGCGGCGCCAGACGGTCGAGCACCTTGGCCGTCGCGGCGAGCTGGTCCGCCCAGTCGACGTCGGTGCGGAACCGGTCGCACGCGTAGATCCCGCGGATGCGGAACTGGTAGTTGGCAGTCGCCGTCCACAGCTCGCTGATGCCCACCGCCGTCACGGCGCGGATGATCCGCGCCATTCCGAGGAGATAGTCCCCCTCGCCGAGCGCCCGGATCTGCGGCGCCTCCGGCGTCGCGAACGGGTTCACTTTCGCGACGCCGACCTCGAGGTAGAGGTCCAGGTCGGCCGCAGCATCCGCCACCGCCGACAGCTCCCCCGCGTCCAGCGTCGGGCTGAGCTCGAACGCGCTGCGGAAGAACGCGCCTTCCAGTCCCAGCGCGGCGATCCTCTCCAGCGTGCCGATCGCGCCCAGCTCCGCGGCACCGGGGAACTTGCTCGTGTCGGTGCCGACCCTGCGGGTCACGCGAGCTCTCCGGCGTTGTCGCTGAGGTCGACGAGCCCGCGCGAGAAGACGTTGGCCGGGTCGTACTCGGTCTTCACCGCGACCAGACGGTCGTACTTGTCGCCGTAGACGGCGCGCGCGACGGACTCGTCGCCGGCGACAGATGTGAAGTTGATGTACGTGCCCGCCTTGTGCGGCGCCAGCGCCCGGTCGAAGGCCTTCGCCCAGGCGACCAGCGGCGCCTTCTCGCCCGGGTACTCCCAGTCGGCGCCGATGTTCGCGGCGAACGGCGATCCCACGCCCGCGGTCGAGTCGTTCGACGAGTCGCGCGGCTCGCGGCGGCCGGCGAGGATCTCGAACGGGCACATCAGCTGGTGCGCGATATGGGCGCTCGAGTTGAGGGCGCGGCCGGTGTAGGCGTCGCTGTGCTCGATGACGGTGTCGATGGCGTCGTCGGAGAGGTCCTGCAGGAACAGGTGCTTCCAGTAGTGCGCGACGCCGTAGCGGAACTCATCGTCGGTGGCGTGCTGCAGCGTCGCGTGGTGCATCGTGCGCAGGCTCTCGTAGATCGCCGTGCCGTGCGCGAACATGGCGGCCGTCTCGGCGGGCTCGTCGACGGGGTCTCCGTAGTAGACGGTGGCGACCGAGATGATCGGCTCTCCGCGGTGCTCCGCGGGGATCTGGGTCCAGTACTCGGGCGCGCGCAGCAGGCGGATGTAGGTGCCGATGTTGCCCGGAGCGTCAGGACCCCACTGCCGGAAGAACTGCAGGATGCCCTTGCGATCCGACGCCGGATACAGCGCCTGCCGTACCGTGGCGAGTCCAGGAAGCGCAACCGTGCGGTAGGTGAAGCGCGTCGCGATGCCGTAGTTGTGCCCGGCGCCCTTCAGCGCCCAGAACAGCTCGGGGTTCTGCTCGGCGTTCGCGGTGAGGATGCGGCCGTCGGCGACGACCACCTCGATCTCGACCACGTGATCCACCGTCGCGCCGTGGACTCGGGCGAGGTAGCCGAAGCCGCCGCCGAGCGTGAGCCCCGCGACTCCGGTGTGCGAGACGACCCCCGCCGGCACCGCGAGATCGTACGGCTGGGCCGCCCGATCGACGTCGCCCCACCGGCATCCTGCTCCGACCGAGACGGTACCGGCCTCGAAGTCGAACACCACGTCGTTCAGGAGCGCGGTGTCGATGAGCACCGCGGCGTCGGCGACTGCTGTGCCGGCGAGGTTGTGGCCGCCGCCCCGCACCGTCACGGCCAGGCCCCGGCTGACGCACCACTGCAGCGCGTCCGACACGTCCTGCGCGGTGCGGACGCGGACGATCGCCGCGGGGTGACGGTCGATGTCGGCGTTCCAGACGCGGCGGAGGAGGTCGTATCCCTCGTCGCCGGGCAGCACGACGTCGCAGGCGACGGCGGTGGCGAGTTCGTCGAGCACGACGGTCTCGGCGGGCTGGGTGAGTGTCATGAGGTTCTCCTTCTGTCAGTTCGGGATGCCGACGGCCGCAGCCACCGGAAGCTCGGCGAGCACCGCGCGCAGGTGGTCGGCGGATGCCAGCAGGAACGAGACCAGCTCCGCGTCCGGCCGGAGTGCGCGCAACTGCGCGAGGGTCTCGGCCTCGCCGCGCGCCGCGCGGGCCTCGTAGGCCTCGGCGAGCGCGAACAGCTCGCCGAGCGCCGCATCGGTCAGATCGGGATGGCCCGCCTGCCAGGTCGGGTCGGACGTGTGCAGGGCCATCTCGGCGCGGACGCGCCCGATGGGCTCGATCGTGAGGTTCAGGGCGGGGTGGTGTTCCAGCACCAGGCCGAGCGCCGCCGGCCAGTCGATCACCCCTTCGCCGCACGGCGCGATGAAGCGCGACAGGCCGACGTCGGTGCGCCACAGCGCGGCATCCCGCAACTGCGTCGTACGCACGTACGGCGCGATCCGCGCGATCGCCTCCAGCGGCACCTCGGCCCGGACCGCGAGGTTGGCAGGGTCGAGGCACACGCCCAGCACGTCGTCGCCGACGGACTCGATGAGCCGGAGCAGCTCGAAGGTCGTGATCTCCTCGTGCGTCTCGAGGTTCAGGCGCACGCCGGTGTCGCGGAGCACGGGTGCGAGGCGGTGCAGGAAGCGCTCGATCGCGGCGAGCTGGTCTTCCCACGCAGCATCCGTCCGGAACCGGTCGGTGAAGAAGATGCCCGGGTACGGCTTGAAGCCGCCGACCGCCGTCCACGTCTCGGTCCAGCCGAATTCGGCGCACGTGGTGAGCAGTCGCTCCATGCCGGCGAGGTAGCTGCCGTCGCCGAGGGCGCGCACGCGCGGCAGCTCAGCGGTCATATACGGGTTGACCTTGCCGACGCCCATCTCCACGTACAGCTCGAGCTCGGCTGCGAGCTGGGCGAAGTCGGTCAGGAACGCCCGGTCCAGCGTCGGCGCGATCTCGTCGAGGGTGCGCACGTTGACGCCCTCGAGGCCGAGCGCGGCGACGTCGCGGAGGGTTTCGAGCGGTCCCCCGAAATGGGTCGCCCCGTCGATGAACTTGACGTCGGTTCCGATGCGCGTCATGCGGCGGTCTCCGTTTCTGATGGGGTGATGGTGGATTCGCGGCGCCGCAGGCGGCGCTCCCTTTCGCCGGCGGGATCGGCCCGCGGGACGGCCTCCAGCAGGGATCGGGTGTACGGGTGCTGCGGATCGCCGTACACCTGGTCGCGGGTGCCCTGCTCGACCGCGCGACCCTTCTCGAGGATCACGAGTCGGTCGCAGAGGTACCGGACCACGGCCAGGTCGTGCGCGATGAAGAGCACCGAGAGCGCGAACTCCTGCTGCATGTCCTTGATGAGGTTGAGCACCTGCGCCTGGACGGACACGTCCAGCGCCGAGACGGGCTCATCGCACACGAGCACGCGGGGTCGCACGACCAGCGCGCGGGCGATGGCGATGCGCTGGCGCTGGCCACCCGAGAAGCTGCGCGGGAACCGCTTCATGTGGGCGGGCTCGAGCCCCACCCGCTCGAGGATCTCCCCCACGCGGGCACGACGCTGCGCGACGTCCAGGTCGGTGTGCACCCGCAGCGGCTCGGCCACGATCTGCCCGATGGTCATGCGGGGGTCGAGGCTCGAGTACGGATCCTGGAAGACCATCTGCACCTGCGAACGGAAGATTCGCTCGGCCTTGAAGGTCATGCGGCGCAGATTGAGCCCGTTGTACGTGAGGGTGCCGGCCTGCGGCCGTTCGAGGCCCATGAGGCATCGCACGGTGGTCGACTTGCCCGAGCCGGATTCGCCGACCAGGCCGAGGGTCTCACCGGTGCCGAGCCGGAACGACACGCGATCCACCGCGGTGAACTCGCGCGCGCCGCGCCCGAATCGTTTGGTCAGGTCCTCGACGCGCAGGTCGACGCCGTCGACCGGCAGAACAGGGCTGGTCATCGCCGCACCTCCAGAGCGGTCGCGGACGCCGCGAGCGCAGCATCCTCCTTCATCACGTCGTCCACCGTCCGAAGGCGAGCCGTCGGGTCGTCGTCGACGCTCGGGATCGAAGCGAGCAGACCGCGGGTGTAGGGATGCTGCGGCGCGGCGTACAGGTCGTCGACCGTGCGGTCCTCGACGATGCGCCCGTGACGCATGACGGCGACGCGATGCGCGAAGCCGGCGACGATCGCGAGGTCATGGGTGATGAGGAGTACCGCGAGACCCAGCTCGCGCGACTGCTCCTCGAGCAGGTCGAGAACCTGTTCCTGCACGCGCACGTCCAGCGCGGTGGTCGGCTCATCGGCGATGAGGACGTCGGGGCCGCCGATGAGGGCCGCGGCCATCACGACGCGTTGCCTCATGCCGCCTGAGAACTCGTACGGGTACGCGTCCATGCGGGAAGCGGCCGAGGGCACGCCGAGGCGGTCCAGCATCGCGATGGCTCTCGCCCGCGCCTCGCGGCGCGGCACTCCCCGCAGACGAAGCGGCTCGGTCACCTGATCGCCGATCGTGAGCACCGGGTTGAGCGCGGTCATCGGGTCCTGGAACACCATCGACACCGCGGAGCCGCGCAGCCGCCGCACGGTGCGCTCGGGTGCGCCGATCACCTCGTGACCGGCGACGCGGATCGAGCCCGCGAGGTCCACCGTGGGGTCGAGTCGCATCACGGCCTTCGCGGTCATGGACTTGCCCGACCCCGACTCGCCCACGAGGGCCACGCGCTCGCCCCGCTCGAGGGTGAGGCTCACGCCGTCGACCAGGGTCAAGGCGCCGCGACCGCCGTCGGTACGCGTCGAGTCGGGGACGCTCACCGTCAGGCCGGTGATCTCGAGAACAGGCGGGGTCATCGCTTCCTCCGAAGGCTCGGGTCCAGCCGGACGCGGATGGCGTCGCCGAGCAGTCCGAAGGCGATCGCCGCGACGGTGATGGCCAGGCCGGGGAACGTCGCCACCCACCATGCGGTGGTGATGTACTCGCGTCCCTGGGCGACCATCGCGCCCCAGTCGGCACTGGGGGGAGGGGCGCCGACGCCGAGATACGCGAGGCCCGCCATGAGCACGACGGCGCCCGAGATCTCCATGCTCGCCTGCACGTAGACGGAGTCGAGCGAGTTCGGCAGCACGTGACGGACGAGCGTCCAGAACCGGCTGATGCCGTTCACGCGGGCCGACTCGACGTAGGCGGCATTCATCGTGACGCGGAGGATGCCGCGGACCAGACGGGTCGTGCCCGGCCACATGGCGATGACCATGGCCAGCACCACGGAGCCGAGCGAGGGACCGAGCGCCGCCGCGATCCCGAGCGCCAGGACCATCGCAGGCAGCGCCATGAAGATGTCGCAGATGCGCATGATCGTCGCGTCCACGCCGCGCGGGGAGAGCACCGCCGCGCAGGCGATGAGGACCCCGACGACGGTCGAGATGAGGACGACCGCGACCGCCGCGAGCAGAGTCGTGGCGGCCCCGACCAAGAGCCGCGAGAGCACATCCCGGCCGGCGTCGTCGGTGCCCATCCAGTGCGCGGCGCTCGGCGGCAGCAGCGCGTCGGCCGGGTTGGCGAGGTAGGGGTCGTACGGGGCGATGAACGGTCCGATGACGGCGATCACCACGAGGAGGATCGACACGACGACGGCCACCCGATCGAGCGCCGCCGCGCGGTGCCCGAACAGACCGCGGAGTCCGCGTGAGATGCCGCCGCCGAGGCCGGCGGGCGAGAGCCACTCGGAGGCCCGGGTCGCGCGGGACGCCGGTGTGGCTCCGTCGAGGTCGGGCGCTTCCGTTTCGGGCGGGGTCGATGTCAGTGTCATGCCTGTGCTCCCGTCAGGTGGGACTCGCGAACCCGGGGATCGGTCCAGATCTGCAGCAGCTCGACGGCCAGGCTGGCGACGGTGAAGACGATGCCGATGACGAGTACGCACCCGAGCACCGCGAAGGTGTCCTGGTTGAGCACCGCCTGATTCAGGTAGGTGCCGATGCCGGGGAGCGCGAAGACGCTCTCCACCAGCAGCGCGGCGCCCATCATCCAGCCGAACTGCATGCCGAGCAGGGTGAGCGTCGATCCCATCGTGGAGCGGAGTCCGTGGTGGACGACGACGCGGTACGGGCCCGCGCCCTTCGAGATCGCGAACGACACGTAGTCGGTGTCGAGTGCGCCGATCAGGTTGGAACGGACGTTGCGGGCGATCGTCGACATGAACGGCGCGCTGAGGGCGAGCGCGGGCAGGATCACGTGGGCGAGGGAGTCGAAGAACATCGCCGGGCTGCCCGCGATGAGCGAATCGACCAGGGTGAAGCCGGTGACGTCCGGTGGCGCCATCCCGAACGAGTTCGCTCCGGAGATCGGGAACCAGCCGAGATTCGACGCGAACACCCACTGCAGGAGGATCGCCAGCCAGAAGACGGGAACACCGCCGGCCAGGACGAAGAGGATGCGCGCCGAGACGTCCGGCGCCCGATCGCGCAGCGCCGCCGACAGCGCACCCAGCGGCACGGCCACGACGATGGTCACGAACATGGTGACGACCACCAGCTGGAGCGTCGTGGGAACGGTGTTGGCCAGATCGCCGACCACGCTCTGGTGGGTCGACGCGGACTGGCCGAGATCGCCGCGGAGCGCCTTGCCGAGGAACAGGAAGTACTGCTCGATCACCGGGAGATCCAGCCCCAGGCGCTGGCGCGCCTGCTCGATCTGCTCGGCTGTGGCCGTGCGACCCGCCGCCACGCGCGCGGCGTCGCCCGGGATGAGCTTGGTCATGAAGAAGACGATCGTGATGATGCCCCACACGCTCAGCAGGGCGAGCCCCAGCCGCTTCGCGATGTACGTCGCCATGCGGGCCTCCTCGGTTCGGGTTGTCGGGGGGGTGGCTCCGTCCATCGGTCGACGGACGGAGCCACCTGGCGTGTCAGTCGGCCAGGACGAGCATCTTCGGGTCGAAGAGCTGGTAGGTCGGGGCGTACTCGAGGCCCTCGATGCCGTCCCGCAGCATGACCGTCGTGGTCGGGTTGGAGATGTTCACGCTGACGTCGTCGGCGAGGATCAACTCCTGCGCCTGAGTGAAGAGGTCGCATGCGGCGTCGGGGTCGACGGTCGCGATCCCCTGCTCGAGCAGCGCGTCGACATTCGGGTTGGAGTACTGCGCGTAGTTCGTCTGGCCGATGAACTGCGAGTCGTAGACCCGGTAGAGCATGGGACCGATCTCCGGGTAGTAGGGGAAGTCCCACAGCAGCGCCAGGTCGGGGGTCGTCTCAGGCGACTCGATCATCGCCACGTACTCCGGGTACGTGACCGTCTTGAGTTCCAGCGTGATCCCGATGTCCTTGAGGTTCGACTGCAGCAGCGTCGCCGCCTTCTGGTGCTCGGGAATCTGCGACTGGTACGCGAGCGTCAGCGTCTGGCCCTCGGCGCCGGCATCGGCGATCAGCGCCTTCGCCGCCGCGACGTCCTGCTTCGCGGCACCGGTGTCGACGCGACACGACACACTCGGGGCGGTGAGGCCTGTGGCGACCTGGCCACGCCCGCTCAGGATCGACGAGATGTGCCCGTCGTAGTCGTAGGCGAGCTGGATCGCCTCACGTACCTTCGGGTCGGCCGTGATGCCGTCCTGCGTGTTCATCATGACGAACAGCTGGAGCATGCTCGACAGCTCCTGCGGGTAGACGCCGTCCTGCGAGGCGAGGGCGTCGAGGTCGGTGCCGGTGAGCCCGGTCACCACGTCCACGCCGCCGGACTTGAGCTCGTCGCGCAGGGTGGAGCTCTCGGTGATGTAGCGGTAGACGAGGCTGTCGGGACGGTGCTCGTCGAAGCGCCACGAATCCTCGAAGCGCTCGAGTGTGGCCTGCTGGTTGGCGGTGTAGTCGGTGATGACGTACGGCCCGGAGCCGGCGTCGTTGGTGGCGAGCCACGCCTGACCCTGGTCGCTGCCCTCGTTCTCGGAGACGAGCGCCGAGTCGAGGATGTACACCTTGCTCAGGGCTCCGACGAAGGTCGTGTTGGTGCCGTTCAGCGCGATTTCCACCGTCGTGTCGTCGACCGCGGTGCTCGAGGCATACGACGAGAGGAAAGATGACACCCCGATCCCCAGGGAAGCGATGCGGTCGAGCGTGTACACGACATCGGCTGCCGTGAGCGGATTCCCGCTGTGGAACACCACGTCGTCGCGAAGGGTGAGGGTGACGGCGGTCGCGTCGCCGTTGTACGTCCACTCCGTGGCGACCAGCGGCACGATCGCGCCGTCGTCGTCGTAGTCGATGAGCTTGTCGTAGGCGCCGCCGACCGTGAAGTCGGTCTGCACGTCTGAGGCGAGGATCGGGTCGAGCGTCTGCGGCGTGGCTCCTGTGCCGATGATGACGGTGTCGTCTCGGTCGCTCGACGACGAGGGGGTCGCCGAGCCGCTCGCGCAGGCGGTGACGAGCGCACCCACGGCGAGTCCTGCCGTGATGGCGCCGAGTACTCGGGTCCTGTTGGTTCTCATGTTCACTCCGGGTTGTGGATGGTCGGGTGCTGCAGGAACGGGGTGGATCAGGGCCGGGTGGCCATCGCGTCGAGCGTGATCGGCGCGAGTACGTGGGCCGACGCGAGCTGGGCGGCGACGATGCGTCCGCCGTGCAGCACGAGCCGGGATGCGGGGTGGGCGGCGACAGCGGCGGCCGGAGACGGACTGTCGATGACGAGAAGATCGGCGACGGCCCCTTCGTGCACGCCGTAGTCGTGCACACCGAGGGCCCGCGCGGCGGACGCAGTGACCAGATCCAGTGCGACGCCGAGCTCCTCGTCGGTGCGGAAGTTGGACTGGTAGGCGACCTGGCGGGCGACGGCGAGCATGTCGCCGTCGCCGTAGGGCCACCAGGCATCGCGGATGTTGTCGGAGCCCGAGAACACCGTCGCGCCCTCGGCGCGCATCGCCAGAACCGGCGGCATCGGCCCGGCCGGGCCGTTCGTCATGACGGCGATACCGGTGGCTGCGAACTCGGCACCGACGCGTCGGGCCTGGTCGACACCGATCGATCCGAGCCCGTACGCGTGGCTCACGGCCACCCGTCCCGCCCGGCCATGACGTCGCGTCCGCTCGGCGATCATGGCGTACTGGCGCCGCGCCGGCTCACCGAGGTCGTGCAGGTGGATGTCGACGCCGACGTCGTAGCGCGCGGCGAGATCGAACACGGTGTCGAGGTGGCCCTCTGCGTCCTGGTCGAAGCCCAGCGGGTCGAGGCCGCCGATCGCATCCGCACCAGCGCGCAGCGCCTCTTCGAGGAGGGCGCCCACCCCGGGGGACGCGATGATCCCGCTCTGCGGAAACGCGACGACCTGAACGCGGAGGGTGTCGCGCAGGCGATCCTGAAGATCGAGGATCGCCTCCAGCGATGCGAGCCCGACGGCCGGATCGATGTCGACGTGCGTGCGCACCGTGCCGGTGCCGAAGCCGATCATGGCGGCAGCGAGGGCATCGGCCCGCTCCGCTACCGGCACGTCGAGCTCGTCGCGGATCGCCCGCTCGGCGGTGACGCGCTCCCCCACCGTCGTCCCCGGGCGATGCGGCTGCCATCCCGATCCGACGAACGTCTTGTCGAGGTGGGCGTGGCCGTTGACCAGCGCCGGGAGGACGAGCCGCCCCCCGAGGTCGATGGTGGTCTCGCGTGACACCGCGCCGGTTCGCACCGCATCCTCGAAACCGGCCGACGCGACAGCGAGGGACCCGCGCTCGGACGGCTCCTTCGCCTGTGCGACGCAGCGGATGCGGCCGTCAGCGATCGTCAGATCGACGCGGGAGCCGTCCGGCAGCGTGCCGTCGAGGAGGTGGAGCAATTCGTACACCGGTGACCCTTCGGGAGGAGGAACTTGGTATACAAGATTCCATTCCCGTGTTTCGCCGGATCAGCGCGGACGTAAATTGAATGTTTCGCCTATCTGGTAGACCAAACCGCTTTCACGAGCTACTCCAGGCGCTCGCGGATGAGCCGGAGCGAATCGACGCGGCTGTGCTCCACATGTGCGTAGGCGAGAGCGCCGGCCCATTCCACGTTGCCCTCCGCGATGGCGTCGCACAGCTTCTTGTGCTCGGCGCAGAGAACTCGCTGATCCCGCTCCGCCTCGAGTCGGAACAGCCGTCGCACGCGCCCATTGATGGGCCCCATCAGGCCTATGAGCAACGAGTTCGACGACAGGTTCAGGATCTCTTCGTGCAGCGCGGAGTTCGCGGCAGCGATCGCCGCGTCGTCAGCACCCTCCAACGCCGCTTCGGAGGCAGCCAGTCGATCGAACAGCTCTTCCGGCGAGCGTCCCGCGGCGCATGCCTGCGCAGCCAGCTTCGCGGCGAGCACTTCGAGGCTCGACCGCACCGCGAACAGCTCCTCGACATCGTTGAGGGTCATCTCCGTGACGACGGCGCCCCGCCGCGGAAGGGTTCTGATGAAGCCCTCCGCCTCCAGCCGAGGCATCGCCTCCCGGATCGGGATGCGGGAGACGTTCAGCTCCGCGGCGAGCTCGCGTTCACGAATCCGTTCCCCCGGCCGTAGAACCCCTTCGATGATCCGTTCACGCAGAAGTTCGTAGATCTTGGCCGATAGCGGCTGATCAGCCAGACCGAGCGGAATGTCCGACGTCATGAGCAACCTTTCAGGGCGGTGAGCGAAGAGTGCCTACAGTATGCCAACCACGCCTGCGCCTTTTGTTTCCACCGATCGACGAAGGTGTCGCTGCGTGCCTCAGCCAGAGGATGAGTGTCGGTGCCGGGCATCCGAGAATCGGGGGTGAAGCGGGAGGACGTCTTCATCGAGACGAAGGTCTGGATCAGCGACTACGGGTACGACCAGACGCTGCACGCCTGGGAGCAACTTCATGCTTGAGCATCTCTCCCGACTGCTCGACGAGGTGTCCGTGGTTCCGGTCGTGAACCAGATCGAGGTGCACCCGTACTTCCAGCAGACGCAGCTGCAGGCTCTCGACCGGGAACACGGCATCCTCACCCAGGCATGGTCGCCGATCGGCTGGATCACGTCGTACCGGGACTCCGCCAGACGCAGCTTCGATGACCCGGTGCTGCTGGCCATCGGTGAGAAGCACGGCAAGTCCGCCGCGCAGGTCATGCTCCGCTGGCACATCCAGAAGGGCATCCAAGTCATCCCCAGGTCGATCCGGCCCGAACGCATCGCGGAGAACTTCGATGTGTTCGACTTCGACCTCACGCTCGACGAACTCTCGCAGATCGACGCCCTCGACACCGTCAAGCGCGGTGGCCCGCAACCCGAGGCGATCACGCTCGAAGCCTTCGGTCGCATCATCCCCGAGGCGTAGGGAACGAACAGCCCCGGGTCGGCGGGGGCCGGGCGCCCGCCCCCGGCCCCCCCCCCCCGCCCGGGGGCGCGCCCCCCCAAACCCCCGCCCCCCGCGCGGGGGGTGGGGGGGGGCCCGGGGCGGGCCGGGCCC
>NZ_JAVDXD010000006.1:0-381678 GCF_031457705.1 Microbacterium sp. BE35 | reverse complement strand
GATCCGGTGATCACCGTGTGGTGTTGGCGCGTGGTCTCCCCTTATATACCCTTGGGGGGGGGGGGGGGGTTGGGGGGGGGGGGGGGGGGGGGGGGGGGGGGCGGGCCCCCCCCCCCCCGCCGCGGGGTGTCATTCGGCGGGCTGCAGCTTGGTCAGGATCTGCACGATCGCGGGCTGCGTCGGGTCCGCCGAGGCGTACTGGTCGTCCGCAGACGGCCATCCGACGTAGTTGCGGGTGTTGAACTCGCCCAGCAGCGGGTGCGCACCCAGCGGGATGACGGGAACGTTCTCGACGAACGCCTTCTCGATCACCGCGATGGCGGCGTCACGGTCGGCGTCGGACGACGCGTTCGCGTAGGTGTTCAGCGCCGCGGTGACCTCGGGGTCGTCGAAGCGTCCGAAGTTGAAGGCCGCCTTGCCGTCGACGATCCACTTCGGATCCATCGCCGACGTGTACAGGCCGTACGCGTTGCCGGTGTCTTCGAGCCAGTGGATGATCGCCTGGAACGTGCCCTCCTGGCGCGCGGCATCCCAGCCGCCCCAGTCCGGCTGGTCGACCTTGACCTCGATGCCGAGGCCCTCCTTGAGCTCCTCGGCGAGGAGCGCCTGCTCGGTGTTCCAGTCGCTCCAGCCCGCGGGCACCGAGATCGAGAACGTGACGTCCTCGCCGTCGGGGTCGACGAGGGTCTCGCCGTCCCACGTGTAGCCGGCTTCGGTCAGGATCTGGCGAGCCTTGTCGATGTCGACCTCGTAGTTCTGGCCGGCGTACTCGGGCACGATCTCGTCTTCGAGGAGAGTGCCGAGACCTGTCACGCTCCAGATCGCCTCGCTCGCGCCCTCGCGTGCGATGTCGACGTAAGCCTGGCGGTCGATCGTCCACGCCAGCGCCTGACGGAGGGCCGGGTCGTTGAACGGCTTGGTCTGCAGGTTCATGAACAGCGTGCCCGCGCCCGCGGTGGGAGACGCGAGGAACTTGTTGTCGGGATCGGCCGACAGGTAGCTGTCCTCGATCTGCGGGATGAATGCCTGCGCCCAGTCTGCCTCGCCGGTCGCGAGGGCGGTCGTCAGGGCCGCGTTGTCGCCATACGAGACGTAGTGAAGCTCTGGCACGGCCAGCTCGCCGCCCCAGTAGTCGGGGTTCGCGGCGAGGGTGACCGACTCGGTCGTCCACGAGTCGAGCACGTACGGGCCGGTGCCGACAGCCTGGCCCTCACCGGTGACGGGGTCGGTGTTCGGGTCCTTGATGTCCTTCCAGATGTGCTCGGGCACGATCTGGAAGTGGAGCACGCGCGCCTGCTGCGTGTACTTCGAGCTGTTGAAGTCGATGGTGACGGTGTCGCCGTCGACCGTGACGCTCTTGAGGTCGAGCGCGTTGGTGTCGTTGAGCTTGCCGTCGAGCACCTGGTTGTACGAGAAGGCGATGTCGTCTGCCGTGAAGTCCTCGCCGTCGCTCCACTTCACGCCGCTGCGCGCGACGGCGGTGAGCTGCGTGTAGTCGTCGTTCCACTCCACGGACTCCGCGAGCCAGGGTGTGGTCCCCAGGTCGCCGGTCGGGTTCACGAGGGCGAGCGACTCGAAGATGACCTTGCCGTAGCCGTACTTCGAGGCCGAAGAGTCGCCCAGGTAAGGGTTGTTCGACTCCGTGGTGATCGCACCGTCGGGCTTCGCGATGGTGAGCGCCGCTCCTGCGGAGTCGGCGTCGCTGCCGCCGCCGCCCGCGCAGCCGGTGAGCACCAGCGCCGCGGCGACACCGACGGCGGCGAGGGATGTTCTGAGCCTCATTGCTTCTCCTAGATATGTGCACGACATCGTGTCTCCCAGGGGATGACGACGGCGTCAGGGTGATTGCCGGATCAACTTACAATCAAGTAAGTAACTTCGCAAGTAAGGTGATCCGGTGCGTGCGGGCAGGTCGTGCGTAGACTCACAGGCGCGGCGAAGACCCATCCGATCCGCCGACGAAGAAGGGGGCGCCGACCGATGACGGCACAGCGTCGGCAGCCGCGTTCGCGGCCCGAGACACTCGCCCGCAGGCGCGACATCCTGGACGCGGCGGTCGAGATCTTCGGCAGCAAAGGGTTCGCGGGGGGTACGCTCCAGGAGATCGCCGACCAGGTGGGTATGACCCACGCGGGGATCCTGCATCACTTCGGCTCGAAGGACCAGCTGCTCATCGAAGTCCTCCAGCACCGCGACGAGACCGACGTGGCCGATTTGGAGGAACAGCACATCCCCGACGGGATGCCCCTCTTCCGTCACCTCGTTCGCACGGCGTTCGTCAACGAGCATCGTGCGGGGATCGTCCAGGCGTACGCGGTGCTCTCGGCCGAGTCCGTCACGGACGACCACCCGGGCCGGGCCTTCTTCGAGAAGCGCTACCGGACGCTGCGCTCGGAGGTCGCCCACGCATTCGAGGTCGTGTGCGCGGAACGCGGCATCACCACACCCGACACGATCGCCGACGCGTCGACGAGCATCCTCGCCGTCATGGACGGCCTGCAGGTGCAGTGGCTGCTCGATCCGACCGCCGTGGAGCTCGCGCGTGCATCGGAGTTCGCCATCGAGGCGATCGTGACTGCCGTGCTGTCGCCGACCCCGTCACCGCTCGCGGACGGGGCCGACGAACACGCTCAGCCGAGTCGCTCGAGCGTGTAGTCGATGCAGCGGATGAGCTGACGCACGTCGTCCGGGTCGATCGACACGAACGTCGCGATGCGCAGCTGGTTGCGTCCGAGCTTGCGATACGGCTCGGTGTCGACGATGCCGTTGGCGCGGAGGCTCTTCGCCACGGCCGCAGCATCCACCGACGCGTCGAAGTCGATCGTGACGACCACGGGGGAGCGGTCGGCCGCATCGGCGACGAACGGCGTCGCGAACTCGGATGCCTCGGCCCACTCGTACAGCGCCCGCGACGACTCGCGCGTGCGGGCGTCGGCCCACTGCAGGCCACCGGAGGAGAGGATCCAGTCGAGCTGCTTGTCGAGGAGGAACAGCGTGGCGAGCGCTGGGGTGTTGAGGGTCTGGTTGAGCCGCGAGTTGTCGAGCGCGTTCTTGAGGCTCAGGAACTCGGGGATGTAACGGCCCGACGCCGCGATGCGCTCGATGCGCTCGATCGCAGCCGGCGACACCAGAGCGAACCACAGGCCGCCGTCCGAGCCGAGGTTCTTCTGGGGGGCGAAGTAGTAGACGTCGGCCTGGTGCACCGAGAAGTCGATGCCGCCTGCCGCGCTCGTCGCGTCGATGACGGTGAGCGCGCCCTCGTCGCCGTTCACACGCGTGATCGGGGTCGACACGCCGGTCGAGGTCTCGTTGTGCGGCCAGGCGTAGACGTCGACGCCCTCGACCGCCTCGGCGACGGTGCTGGTGCCCGGGTCCGCCTTGCGGACGTCGGGTGCTTCGAGCCATGGTGTCTTCGCCGCGGCGGCGAACTTGCCGCCGAACTCGCCGAACACGAGGTTCTGGCTGCGCTTCTCGATCAGGCCGAAGGCGGCGGCATCCCAGAAGGCGGTCGATCCGCCGTTGCCCAGGATCACTTCGTAGCCGTGCGGAAGCCGGAACAGCTGGCTCAGCTCCGCCCGCACCTGGCCGACCAGATCCTTGACGGGCGCCTGCCGGTGCGACGTGCCCAGGAGTGCCGACCCGGGGCCCGCGAGCGCCTGGAGGTGCGCGGGCGCGATCTTCGACGGGCCGCAGCCGAACCGTCCGTCGGCGGGCAGGATCTCACGGGGCAGGAGGACGTGGGCCATGCGTCGATTCTAGAGATGTGCGCACCGCCGCCCCGCCCGCGTGACAGGTCGTGACGCTCGGGCCCGCTCAGGTCGCAGCATCCGTCCTCCTCTTCGACAGGTCAACCGGGCTTCCACAGGGAGACGGCGCGACCTCGGCTCATGCAGAACCCCGGTTGACCTGTCGAGCCGGGTGACCACGGCGAGATCAGACGTGGGGCGTGCGGCTACAGCTGCTGACAACCCTGCTGCGGGGGCGCTGCGCAGCATCCGTCCGGTACGACAGGTCAACCGGGCGTGCGCAGGATGCGATCCGGGGATCGGCTCATGCAGAACCCCGGTTGACCTGTCGGCCTCCTCCACAGGGGAGGGGACGGATGCTGCGCACGCGAGTTGTTCTGATCGTGCCCAGTACGGCGGTGTGGGGCGTGGCGGAGCCGTGAGCATGCAGGGATGGCGGATCTCATGGTGGAGCTGTACGCACGTGGCGGCGTCGCGCTCAGAGCGGCGCTCATGAAGGCAGGGGTCAGCGGCTACACGATCGAGTGCGCGATGGCCGCGGGCCTCGTGACCAGGCCGCGGCGGGGATGGGTGGCAGTTCCGGATGCTGATCCCCACCTCATGGCGGCGGCGCGGGCGGGCGTGGTGCTCACGTGCATCACGCGGGCCAAGCGCTTAGGGCTGTGGGTCCTCGCCGAGGACGGCCCGCACGTCGGTGCGCCACCGAGCGCGTCGAGGCTGAAGCTGCAGAACCAGAAGGCGACCGTGCACTGGGCCCGGCCGCTCGAGCCGCGCGCGCCGGGAACGCTGGAGGACAGCATCCTGAACACGCTGCTGATTGTCGCGCGGTGTCAGCCGCATGAGAGCGCGCTCGCCGTGTGGGAGTCCGCGCTCAACCTTCAACTCGTCCACAAGGCCGAACTCGCCCGCCTGCCTTTGGCGGAATCCGTTCGAGGACTCCTCGAGGAGGCGACCCCCTTCGCGGACTCGGGGCTGGAGACGATCTTCCGCACGCGGCTGCGTTGGCTCCGGCTTCCTCTCCGATCGCAGATCTGGATTCACGGGCATCGGGCGGACTTCCTCATCGGCGACCGGCTGGTCGTGCAGATCGACGGTGGGCACCACGTCGGGTTGCAGCGCGCCGAGGACGTCGCCCACGACGCGGCGCTCATGCTGCTCGGTCACCACGTCATCCGGGTGACCTACGTGCAGGTGATCGAGCGCTGGCACGAAGTGCAGGACCTGATCATGCGCGCGGTCGCGCAAGGCTTGCACCGGGCTTCCTGACGCTGTGCAGGGAGGTCGTGTGACAGCATCCGCCCCTCCTCCGACCGGTCAACCGGGCTTCCACAGGGCGATGGCGCGACCTCGGCTCATGCAGAACCCTGGTTGACCTGTCGAGCTGCTTCGCAGCGGGGAAGGGGAGCGGACGGATGCTGCTGCCCCAGGTCGTGCGGCGGACGCCGGCCCGGCAGGCCTCGGCGTCGGAAGCAGAGGATAGGCTGTCCTCAGCCCCTTGAGCCCCCTGAGGACACCGCGATGACCGACCTGATCGACACCACTGAGATGTACCTGCGCACGATCCTCGAGCTCGAGGAGGAGAACATCGTGCCGCTGCGGGCGCGCATCTCGGAGCGCCTCGGGCACTCCGGCCCGACGGTGTCGCAGACGATCGGCCGCATGGAGCGCGACGGCCTTGTCGTCGTCTCGGAGGACCGCACCCTCGAGCTCACGGACGCCGGGCGGCAGAAGGCCGTCGACGTCATGCGCAAGCACCGCCTCGCGGAGCGCCTGCTGTCCGATGTCATCGGCCTGGACTGGGCCTACGTGCATGAAGAGGCCTGCCGCTGGGAGCACGTGATGAGCGAGCAGGTCGAGCGTCGGCTCGTCGAGCTGCTGGGTCACCCCACCGAGTCGCCCTACGGCAACCCCATACCCGGCCTCGATCAGCTCGGCGACGTGCCGACCAACGGCTTCGAGCAGGGCGTCGTCGGCCTGGTGCGCCGTCTCAATGACGCCGGCGAGCCCATCAGCGGCACCGTGCGCCGCCTCGCCGAGCCGGCGCAGGTCGACCCCGAACTGCTGCAGCAGCTGAAGGGCGCCGGCGTCGTGCCGGGCGCCTTCGGCGACTACCGCTACAACGAGGGCTACGTCCTCGTACAGATGCAGGGCAGCGACGAGGGTCTGGAGCTCCCGGTCGAGATCGCGTCGCACATCTTCCTCGTCGACGAGGTCCGCTGAGCTGGGCGCGTTCCGCTGAATGGGACGGCCCGGACGGTGTTTCCGGGCCTGGAGCGCTGTTCGACGGTGCCGGATGCCGCATTCCGCGGGCATCGTCGACGCACTGTGCGGAGATTGCCAGGCGAGGAGCGTGACATAACCGTGACCTTCGGGTAGCCTCGAAAAGTCCAACAGGCGAGAAGCCCGCCGTCCGGACCCCGCGTGGATTGCCTCACCGGCTCGTCGTCCACATGTGGTGAAGCCCGCACATCGTGCCCCGACACCGAGTGCTGACGAGCCAGGCGCCCCGGCGCAGAGGCGCCGGAGGACAAGTTTGGCTGAAGAGATCGAGTCGCACGCGAACGTGCCCGAGCACGCCGCGGCGGACCAGAACCGTCGTGCGCGCAATCGGAAGACCCCCGTGCGACGATCCCGCGCCGTCGCGCCCGCGAAGCCGACCGCGGCCACGGCGCAAGCCCGCCCCGCCGCGTCCTCGAAGAAGGGCCGAGTGGTCAAGCCGCTGCGCAGCCTCGTGGTGCTGACGATGGTGGGCGGTCTCGTCGCCACCGTCGCGATCCCGGCGTTCGCCGCAGGCGCCACCGCCGTTGCCGAGGATTCCAAGACGATCCAGCAGATGGCCGTCGACGACGCGCAGACGTTCGTCGCGGCATCCGACGCGAATGCCAGCGAGCTGTCGCGCGAGAGCTACGCGGCCACCACCGCGGAAGAGATCGAGAAGAAGAAGGCTGAAGAGGCCGCTGCCGAGCGGGCCCGTCAGGTCGCGGCCGCTGCCGCATCTGCGGCGAAATCGCGGGGCACGGTCCCGCAGAACATCGCCCTGACCTCGCCGGGAACCGGCGAGGTGCGCTGGCCCCTCCTCAATTTCACGAAGGGCCGCGGTCTCTGGGACTCCGGCTACCACCAGGGCGTCGACCTGCTCACCTCGTGCGGTACGCCGATCTACGCGGCAGCGGCGGGCGTGGTCAAGGTCTCGCAGGAGAGCTACGGCGGCTACGGTGTCGGCATCTCGATCGACCACGTCATCGGCGGCCAGCAGGTCAACACGCTCTACGGACACATGACCTACGGCAGCCGCCAGGTGTCGGTCGGCCAGAGCGTCTCGGCGGGCCAGCTCATCGGACTCGTCGGCAGCACCGGCAGCTCCACCGCGTGCCACCTGCACTTCGAGGTCCACATCAACGGCTCGGTCGTCGACCCGTGGGCGTGGCTGCAGACCAACGCAGGCTGAGCCCGGCGGGGCCTGACACACAGACCTTCTGCAATCACATCGGAGAACGGATGCCTCGAACCGAGGCATCCGTTCTCTTCTTCGTTACCCGACACGCCATCAGCCGTTCAGCCTTGCCGCGCCCCGGGCGTGTCGCGGTGGGTTACCCTAGGACTCGACGCTGAGAGAGCGGAGGGAGCCGATGGGCTGCACACCACGCATCCGAACCATGGATGCGCTTGGACGCCTCGTCCTTCGGCATTGCACGAGCGGATGCCGCGGCACTGCCGTGGCGCCAGGGCGCTGTCTGTAGACAGCGCCTTTTTTCATGCCCCTGCGCCCTTGATCGTCGCGCAAGTCGAATAACCGAGAAGCCGTCCCGGCCATTCGAGAGGATGATCAATGCGCACTCTGGTGCTGAATGCGGGCTACGAGCCCCTCGCGGTCGTGTCGTTCAAGCGGGCGCTCGTGCTCGTGATGAACGAGAAGGCCACCGTGGTGGAACACACCGAGACCGATCCGGTGTGGGGCACCCGACGATCGTACGAACGACCGGCCGTGATCATCCTCACCCGCTATGTGCGGGTGCCCGGCGGTCGCCACGTGCCGGTGACCCGTCGGGGCGTGCTCCGTCGCGACAACCACCACTGCGCCTACTGCGGCAAGGCCGCGTCGACGATCGACCACGTGCTGCCGCGCTCGCGCGGCGGGGCCGACTCGTGGGAGAACCTCGTTGCATGCTGCCTGCGGTGCAACAACATCAAGAGCGATCGCACGCCGCAGGAGATGCACTGGGAGCTGCGGTTCACGCCGCGACCGCCCCGAGGTGCGCAATGGACCGTCCGCGGCACGGAGCGCACCGACCCGCGATGGGAGCCGTACCTCGCCCTCGCGGCGTGATCGCATGCGGCGTCACGAGAGCGCGAGGCCCGCGACTTCGAGGGCGAGCAGCGTCGCGGTCACGAAAGCGAGCCCGGTGTAGACGAGGTCCTCGAACCAGTCGAACAGCCCGGGTCTGCGCGCGGGCATCATCTTCGGGTTGTAGTAGAAGATCGACACCAGGATCACGAGCACGGAGAAGACGAGCCCGATCCAGGCTGCGAAGGGCACGCCCACGAAGAGCAGCACGATCACGATGGCGGCGAGCACGTACAGCCACAGCCCCTGGACGAAGGCCCGCATCGAGTCGTACCGCGACGTGCCCGCTTTGGCGGTCGCCCGCCAGAACTCGTAGATCAGCGACAGCGCGAACGACACGATCAGCACCCACGCCGACACTGATTCGAGCAGGCTGGGGTGGACGGCACCGTCCATGGGCTGGGCTCCTCGCAGGTCTCGTGGAGCGAGCCCACGGTCGGCCTCACGCTAGCGGGTCGCAGGCCGTGACGGGAAGATGCGTCCGTCGATGCTGGTGCGTCAGCTCCCGTCGAGGATGCGCAGCCAGCGGGTGAGGATCGGCTCGAGGGCCGCGGCATCCGTCGTCCCGAGCTCGTCGAGGATGCGGCGCTCGTTCGCGAGGTGCGCGGCGATGGCGCGATCGATGAGGTCCCGCCCTTCCGGGGTGAGTCGCACCAGGCGCTTCCGGGCGTCGGATGCCTCGGCTCGCCGCTCCACGAGCCCTCGGGCTTCGAGGCGGTCGACGCGCTTGGTCAGGCCGCCCGTGGTGACGAGGGTGTGGTCGGCGAGCTCGCCGGCGGCGCGTTCGAACGGCGTGCCGGCGCGGCGGAGCGTGGCCAGGACGTCGAACTCGCCCTCGCTGAGGCCGAACTCGCCGTAGACCGCGACGAGGCGCTCGGTGAGCTCGAGCGCGACGAGGTGCAGGCGCCCGATCACGCCCTGCGGCGACGGGTCGAGGTCGGGGCGCTCACGGCGCCACTCCCGCTGGATCTCACCGACGCGGTCGAGCGGTTCGTCGTGTGGGGAACGGTCGTCGGCGGCCATGCGACCATCTTATCTTCCCGGTAAGATAAAGTATCTTCCATGGAAGATAAGCGATGGATGTGGATCCTCGTGACGGCGATCGCCCCGATCGCGTGGGGGAGCGGGTATGTCGTCACGCACAGCCTGCTGCCGGCGGAATCCCCGCTGTGGGGCGGCGTGCTGCGGGCGCTTCCGGCTGGGCTCATCGTGCTGCTTCTCGCGCGCCGACTCCCGCGCGGATCGTGGTGGTGGCGCTCGCTCGTGCTCGGCACCCTGAACGTCGGCGGCTTCTTCGTGCTCGTGTACGTCGCCGGCCAGCGGTTGCCGTCGAGTCTGGCCGCGACGCTGATGTCGGCATCTGCGGCGTGCATGCTGCTGTTCGCGTGGCTGCTGCTGCGTCGCCGGCCGAGGCTCGCCGCCGTCGTGGGGGCGACCGTGGGCCTCGTCGGCGTGGGGGTGATGCTGGGCTTCGACGCGGAAGGCGCCGATCCTTGGGGTGTCGCCGCGTCGCTCGGTGCGATGGTCGCCTCGTCGATCGGGTTCGTGCTCACGGCGCGGTGGGGCTCCGACGTCCCCGCGCTGCCGATGACGGCGTGGCAGCTCGTCGCCGGCTCGATCGTGCTGCTGCCGGCCGCGGTGCTGGTCGAAGGTGCCCCCCCGGCGCTCACCGTACCGTCGGCGCTCGGCTTCGCGTATCTCACGCTCGTCGCGACCGCGCTCGCGTACGTCGCGTGGTTCGCGGGGCTGCGACGCCTGTCTCCGGGTGCGGTCGGCGTGGTCGGACTGCTCAATCCGGTCACCGGCGTCGTTCTCGGGGTGGCGGTCGCGGGGGAGGCGTTCGGGGTGCCGCAGGCTGCGGGGGTCGGTCTCGTGCTCGTCGGGATCGTGCTGGGTGCGGCGCCTGCAGGGCGGGCTGTGCGCCTGGGTACCGCGCCATCTGCCTTGCAGTCTCGAACATAACTGTCGGAACCTGGTACTACTCTCATTCCCAGCGGTTGAAGGACTAGAACATCTGTTCTAGAATGTGGGAATGAGGGCGATCGTGCAGCTCACGGCACAGCACGTGCACGAGGCCGTCGGCCAGACGCCGACGGGCACCGTCCCCGTTGCCCTCGGTGCGCCGGGGACGCCTCCTCTCGGCCCTGCAGGCATGTCTTCTGAAGGCGCGTCTTCTCCAGGCACGTCTTCTCCCAGCACCGTCGCGCAGCTGCGCGCCCAGGTCGAGCGGGTGCAGGGCCGACGACTCGACGCGCCGGTGCTGCCGGTGCATCCCGCGCTCGCCTCGCTGCTTCCCGGAGGCGGTCTTCGCCCGGGTTCCGCTTACTCCCTCCCACGTTCGACGTCGGTGCTGCTGGCGCTTCTGGCACAGCCGTCGCAGTCCGGGTCGTGGTGCGGGGTGATCGGCATGCCGCGGCTCGGCGCCGAGGCAGCCGAGGGGCTGGGGGTCGATCTGTCGCGGCTCGTGCTCATCCCCGACCCGGGTGCGCGCTGGCTCGCGGTGACCTCGACCGTCGCCGAGGTGCTGCCGGTGGTCGCGGTGCGCCCGTCGGGGCGGGCGGCCGACGGCGAGATCGCACGCCTGGCGGCGCGGCTGCGCGACCGTGGTGCGGTGCTGCTCGTGCAGGGGCCGTGGCCGCAGGCCGAGGCCGTGATCGAGGTGGGCGAGCCGGCGTGGGAAGGCGTCGGCCGCGGGCACGGGTACCTCGCCGGCCGGGCGGTGACGCTCATGTCGTCCAGTCGGCGCTGGCCGCGTTCGCGACGGGCGCGCGTGATGCTTCCGGATGCTGAGGGGCACGTCTCCGCCGCGCCCGAGCGCATGCGCCCCGTCGAGGCGCTGCCCTCGGCCGAGTCCGCGGAGAGCTTCCCGCAGCGGATCAGGGCGGTGGGGTGACATGACCCCCGGTGTGCCGGTGCGGAGCCTCGTGCTGTGGTTCCCCGACTGGCCTGTCACGGCTCTCGAGCGAGAGGCGGGTGCGGCCGCGGCCGCCGAGGACTCGGTCGGGCCGCGGCCGGGCGCTCGGACGGATGCGGCGCAGGAGAAGCTCGAAGCGAAGCCTCCGGTCGCCGTTGTGGAGCGCAACCTCGTGGTCGCGTGCTCGGCGTCCGCGCGTGCAGAGGGAGTGCGCCGCGGGCAGCGCCGGCGCGATGCCCAGGCTCGGTGCCCCGGGCTGACGCTGGTCAACGCGGACGCCGCCCGTGATCACCGCGCATTCGCCCCGGTCGTGTCGCTGATCGAAGAGAGGGCGCCCGGCGTGCAGCTGGTGCGTCCGGGGCTGTGCGCGCTGCGCGCGCGTGGTCCGGCGCGGTACTACGGCGGCGAGGTCGAGGCCGCCCGCATGCTGATCGACACCCTCCACGGGGCAGGGCTCGGCGGGGTGCGGGTGGGCATCGCCGACGGGCCGTTCACTGCGGAGCAGGCGGCGCGCGGCGGCACGAGCGCCGTCGATCCGGTCTTCGTCGTGCCCACCGGTGGTGCGGCAGGCTTCCTCGCCCCGCTGCCGGTCTCGGTGCTCGACGCGTCCGCGCTGCTCGGCACCGGCGCGGCGGCGGCGAAGGAGGCGACGGACCTCGTCGGCCTGCTCGCCCGGCTGGGCGTGCAGACCCTCGGCGGGTTCGCCGAGATGCCGACCGATCGCGTGCGCGAGCGGTTCGGCGAGCGGGGCGTCCGGCTTCACGCGCTCGCCGCAGGGCGAGACTCGCGACCGGTCCAGCCGCGCACGCCGCCGCCCGAGCTGCAGCGGGAGATCGCGTTCGAGCCGCCCCTCGAGATCGCCGATCAGGTGGCGTTCGCCATGCGCGTCACCGCCGACGACTTCGTCGCGGGTCTCGGCGCCGTCGACCTCGTCTGCACCGAGCTGCGGGTCGAACTCGTCGGAGACCGGGGGGAGCGCAGCGAGAGGGTGTGGTTGCATCCCGGCTCGTTCGACGCCGCGGCGGTCGTCGACCGCGTGCGGTGGCAGCTCGCGGAGGACGTCGGGGCGGGAGACACGGCCGGAGGCGGGCTGCGCAGCGGGGTGACGCTCGTGCGGATCTCGCCGGAAGCGGTGGATGCAGCATCCCATCATGCTCCGGCGCTGTTCGGCGGCGGACCCGAGGAGCGGGTGCACCACGCGCTGTCGCGCGTGCAGGCGATGCTCGGGCACCGTGGCGTGCTGACCCCCGCGATCGGCGGTGGGAGGTGGCTGGCCGAGCGCCAGGTGCTCGTGCCCTGGGGAGACAAGGACGAACGCGACCGGAAGGCGGCCGGCGCCGGCGGCCTCGCAGCGCAGCGCGCGCGACCCTGGCCGGGGAGCCTGCCAGATCCGCTGCCGACGACGGTGTTCGCCGACCCGGTGCCGGTCGACGTGCGGGCGCTCGGCGGCGAGCTGGTCGACGTCGACGAGCGGGGGAACGTCTCGGCCGTGCCCGCGCTCTTCATCGAGAGCGGCCGCCGTCGCCCGATCGAGGCGTGGGCGGGGCCGTGGCCGGTGGTCGAGCGCGGATGGGATGCCGCCCGCTCGCGCCGCGCGCACCGGTTCCAGGTCGTCGACGCCGACGGGTCCGCGTGGCTGCTGGTGTGCGACGGCGACGCCTGGACGGCGGAGGCCACTTATGACTGACACTTCCCGTCGGTCGTCGAGCGTGCCAGGAACACGGTCGTTGCGCGAGCTTGCGAGTCGAAACGCAGAGACGAGAGGCCCCGAGCCCACGAGGAACAGGGGTCGCTGATGGGCTTCAACAACCCCGGTGTGCCGTGGTCCGAGATGGAGCGCGTGCTGAGCGGCCGCCGCAGGCCCGATGCGCCGCCGGTGGGCGCGGACGGCGGCGACAGCCCTGCGTGGTCGCACAAGCGAGGGCCGTATGTCGCACCCGAGATCGAGCGCCCGGCCGATGCGATCCCGTACGCCGAGCTGCACGCCCACTCGTCGTACTCGTTCCTCGACGGGGCTTCCTCACCCGAGGAGCTCGCCGAGGAGGCGGAGCGTCTGGGGCTGCATGCCCTCGCGGTCACCGATCACGACGGGTTCTACGGCATCGTCCGGTTCGCGGAGGCCGCGGAGTCGCTGCAGCTCAAGACCGTGTTCGGCGCCGAGCTGTCGCTCGAGCTGCCGAAGCCGCAGAACGGCGAGGCGGATCCGGTCGGCGCACACCTGCTGGTACTCGCCCGCGGTGAGGAGGGGTACCACCGGCTGGCGGGTGCGATCACGCACGCGCAGCTGCAGGGGGCGGAGAAGGGCAGGCCGGTCTACGACCTCGAGGAGCTCGCCGCACAGGCGGCGGGGGAGTGGGCGGTGCTCACCGGGTGCCGAAAGGGGGCGGTGCGCCGCGCACTCGCTGAGAGCCCCGACGCGGCAGCCGGCGAACTCGATCGCCTCGTGACGCTGTTCGGGAAGGACAACGTGCATGTCGAGCTCATCGACCACGGCAATCCGCTCGACACCCGCGACAACGACGTGCTCGTGGGGCTCGCGCGGGAGCGGGGCCTCCCGCTCCTCGCGACCAACAACGTCCATTACGCCGTGCCGAAGCGGCAGCTGCTCGCCGCGGCGGTCGCCGCCGTGCGTGCGAACCGCGGTCTCGACGAGCTCGACGGATGGCTGCCCGCTCACGCCGGTGCCCATCTGCGGTCGGGGGCCGAGATGGCGGAGCGCTTCGTGCGGTTCCCGGATGCCGTCGCCCGGACCGTGACGCTCGCCGACGAGCTCGCCTTCCCGCTGCGCAAGGCCAAGCCCGCGCTCCCGAAGCAGAGGGTGCCCGAAGGGCACACGCCGATGTCGTGGCTGCGGCACCTGGTGTGGGAGGCGGTGCCGCGCAAATACCCCGACCTGACGGAGGAGAACCGGGCGCGCATCGAGAAGGAGCTCGGGGTCATCGAGGTGAAGGACTTCCCGGGCTACTTCCTGATCGTTCACGGCATCGTGCAGTTCGCTCGGAGCCAGGGCATCCTCTGTCAGGGGCGCGGGTCCGCCGCCAACAGCGCCATCTGCTACCTGCTCGACATCACCGCCGTCGACGCGATCGCGTACGACCTGCCGTTCGAGCGGTTCCTGTCGAGCCTGCGTGAGGAAGAGCCCGACATCGACGTCGACTTCGACTCCGACCGTCGTGAAGAGGTCATCCAGTGGGTATACCGGGAGTACGGGCGCGACCGTGCGGCGCAGGTCGCGAACGTCATCCAGTACCGCCCCAAGAACGCCGTGCGCGATATGGCCAAGGCGCTGGGGCATTCGCCGGGGCAGCAGGACGCCTGGTCGAAGCAGATCGAGGGCTGGGGGGCCCTCCTCGAGACCGGCGCCGGCCACGACATCCCCGATCAGGTGCTGGAGTTCGCGTCAGAGCTGCTCAAGGCGCCGCGGCATCTCGGCATCCACTCCGGCGGCATGGTGCTCACCGACCGCCCGGTGGGCGAGGTCGTGCCGATCGAGCACGCGCGCATGGAGAACCGCACGGTGATCCAGTGGGACAAGGACGACGCCGCCTGGATGGGTCTCGTGAAGTTCGACCTGCTGGGCCTCGGGATGCTGGCCGCCCTGCAGTACTGCTTCGACATGATCCGCGCCTCGACGGGGGAGGACTGGGAGCTGTCGACGATCCCGAAGGAGGAGAAGGCTGTCTACGACATGCTGTGCCGCGCCGACTCGATCGGGGTGTTCCAGGTGGAGTCGCGCGCCCAGATGGGGCTTCTCCCGCGCCTGCAGCCGCGTCGGTTCTACGACCTCGTGATCGAGATCGCGCTCATCCGCCCCGGCCCCATCCAGGGCGGGGCGGTGCATCCCTTCGTCAAGCGCAAGCTCGGACAGGAGAAGGTGACCTATCCCCACCCCAAGCTCGTGTCGGTGCTCGAGCGCACGATGGGGATCCCGGTGTTCCAGGAACAGCTCATGCAGATGGGCATGGCAGTCGGCGGGCTCACCGGCGAGGACGCCGACCTGCTGCGCCGCGCCATGGGCTCCAAACGCGGGATCGAGCGCATCGACTCGCTGAAGAAGAAGCTGTACGCCGGCATGGCCGAGAACGACCTCGTGGGCGAGGAGGCCGACGCGATCTACGCCAAGATCCAGGCATTCGCGAACTTCGGCTTCGCGGAATCGCACTCCCTGTCGTTCGCGCTGCTCGTATACGCCAGCTCCTGGATCAAGCTGCACTATCCGGCGGCGTTCCTCGCGGGGCTGCTGCGGGCGCAGCCGATGGGCTTCTACTCTCCGGCGACCCTCGTGGGCGACGCGCGCCACCACGGTGTCGAGGTGCGCCGTCCCGACCTGCATCTCTCGGGCAGCGAGGCGGTGCTCGAACCCTCCTCCCGGGCGTCGAGCGAGGGTGGAACGCGGTCCTTGAGCGAGCTTGCTAGTCGAAACGCAGAGACGAAGCGCCCCGAGCCCGGCGAAGACATCTCATCGAGACCGACCGGCCTCGACTCCTGCGTCGAGCGGAAGCAGCCGCCGGTCGGGCTCTTCGACCTCGACGCGCCCGACGAGTCCGCCGCGCACCGCCGCGACGGGAGGTTCGCGGTGCGGCTGGGCCTGGCCGGAGTGAAGGGGATCGGGGCGACGGTCGCGCAGCGCATCGTCACCGCGCGCGAAACGGGCGGGCTGTTCCGCGACCTCCGCGATCTCGTGCGGCGCACCAGCATCACCGCGGTGCAGGTCGAGGCGCTCGCCACGGCGGGGGCGTTCGAATGCCTCGGTCTCAGCCGGCGCGAGGCGATCTGGCTCGCCGGTTCTGCGGCGCAGGACCGCCCCGAGTTCCTGCCGGACTCGCTCATCGCGGTGCAGCCGCCGCTGTTCGCCGATCCCACCAGCTACGAGCGCCTGGCCGCCGACCTGTGGGCGACGGGCATCTCGACCGACGACCACCCGATCACCCACTACCGCTCCGGGCTCGATGCGCGGGGCGTCCTGACCTCCCGCGGGCTGCGCAGTCACGAGGTCGGCCGCCGCGTCGAGGTCGCCGGGCTCGTGACTCACCGGCAACGGCCGGCGACAGCATCCGGAATCACGTTCCTGAATCTCGAGGACGAGCACGGACTCGTCAACATCGTGTGTTCCCTCGGCGTCTGGAATCGCTACCGCCGCATCGTTCGCGATTCCCCGGCGCTCATCGCGCGTGGCATTCTCGAGCGCTCGGCCGAGGGCGTGACGAACCTCATCGCGGACGCGTTCGAAGACCTCCGTGTCGGCGTGCAGCACCGCGCGAGGGACTTCCGCTGACGGATGCCGCCACGCCGGCACTGTCCTTCGGCAGCGGGTGATCGAGTCGGCTGGTCAGATCTCGTCGTTCCAGTCGTCGTGCGAAGCGGGGAGGTCGATCACCGCGACCGGGCGCAGGCGTCGTTGGATCGATTTCAAGCGGGCGACCGCGGACTCGTCGACGAGTTCGTCGTCGCTGTCGGCATCGCGTGCGACCATCTGGCTCGCCGGACCGATGAGCACCGTCACCTCGCCCACGGATCCGTCCGGCTCCCTGGTCGGAACCGTCACCGCCTCCGCCTCACCGGCCTCGGCCAGCGCCTGGCCGCAGCCCAGCAGCGCGGCTGCGATGTCGTTCCCCGTCACGAATTCGCTTCCCGCGTAGGTCACCCTCTTCACGAGGCCTTTCTACCTGGTGCACCCGCGTTCGCTCTCGGGGGTTGCAGCCTGCGGCCGAACGGGGTAGACCCCGGACCCCGCCGCTCCGGCGGGTCCGGGGTCACCCGGGGGGCATCGCGTCGGCGGCCTACTCGACGAGCTTCCCGGCGACCGACACCTCGCGCATCAGCGCGGCGATCTCGGCGGGAATGGGCGGGATCGGCTCTCGCACGACTCCGGTGGAGGAAGACCACACCAGGTTGACCTGCAGCTCGGGATCGATGTCGGGGTAGTCGCTGCGGTTGTGGCAGCCGCGTGTCTCGCGCCTCTCCAGCGCGGCTTCGAGGGTCGCGCGGGCGGCGAGTACCGCCGACTTCAGGTCGAACGCGTGCGCGAGGTCGTGGTAGCCCGCGATGTCGGGGTGCACCCCGATGTCGGCCATCCGCGCCTCGATCGCGTCGAGCTCGGCGAGGCCGGTGAGCAGCCCCTGTTCGTCGCGCACCACTCCGGCGTGCTCGGTCATGGTGTCGCGGATCGCCCGCTGGAGTGCCCGGACGTTCTCGGTTCCGGATGCGGCGAGCAGATCGTCGATCTCGGCGCGAGCGGTCGCGACGGCCGCGGCCGAGCGCTTCTGGGCGGGCAGCGCCGCGGAGTACGTGGCGGCCGCCTGTCCGACGATGCGACCGAACACCAGGAGCTCGATCAGCGAGTTGCCGCCGAGGCGGTTGGCGCCGTGGAGTCCCGAGGACGCCTCGCCGATCGCGTAGAGGCCCGGGACATCGGTGGAGTGGTCCGACGAGCGCACCCACACACCGCCCATCGAATAGTGCGCCGTCGGCGCGATCTCGATCGGCTCCTTGGTGATGTCGAGCATCTGCAGCTCGAGCATCGTCTGATACACGCGGGGAAGGCGGGTCATGATCGTCTCTCGCGGGAGGTGGGAGACATCCAGCCAGACGCCGCCGTTCGGCGTGCCACGGCCCTCCTTGATCTCGGTGTAGCAGGCCAGGGCAACGCGGTCGCGCGTGGACAGCTCGAGTCGCTCGGGGTCGTACTTGTGCATGAACCGCTCGCCGAGCCCGTTGCGCAGGATGCCGCCCTCGCCGCGCGCCGCCTCGGAGATGAGGGTCCCGGCAGCGTTCTCAGGCTCGATGATCCCGCTGGGGTGGAACTGCACGAGCTCGGGGTCCCGAAGGCGGCCGCCCGCCTCCACCGCGAGGCGGAACGAATCACCGGTGTTCTCGTCGCGCCGCGAAGACGTGCGTCGCCAGATGCGGTTGTGGCCGCCCGCGGCGAGGATCACCGCGTCGGCGTGGATCAGATAGCGCGTGCCGTCCTCGAGATCGAACCCGTACGCGCCGAAGACCGCGCCGTCGTCGTTCACGAGGATGCGCGTCACGTACACGGTGTCGAGGATGGGCACCTGCAGCTGCACGGCGCGGTTGATCAGCGTGCGCTGGATCTCGAGCCCCGTGTAGTCGCCGGCGAACGCGGTGCGACGGTACGTGTGCGCACCGAAGAAGCGCTGCGAGATGCGGCCATCGTCCTCCCGGGCGAACGGCATCCCGTAGCGCTCGAGGTCTTCGATCCCGCGGGCGGCGCCCGACGTGACGATCTCGACGGTGTGCGGGTTGGCAAGGAGGTAGCTCTCCTTCAGCGTGTCGGCGGCGTGTTGCTGCCAGCTGTCGTCGGCATCCATGGTGCCGAGGGCGGCGTTGATGCCGCCGGCGGCGAGGGAGGTGTGGGCGTCGGACTTCGGTCGCTTGCCCAGGGCGAGGACGTCGACGCCGGCCTCGGCGAGTTCGATGGCCGCGCGGAGACCGGAACCGCCGGTGCCGATCACGAGGACGGTGGTGGAAAGCTGGCGTTCTGCAGGGATCACGTCAGACACGCTAGGCAGTTCCCTTCCATTACTCCAATGCATATTCGTGGTCGAATCCATAGCGATACGCTATGCGTGTGAATCTCGAGCAGCTCCGCGCCTTCGTCGCCGTCGCTCAGCTGGGCAATTTCACCCGTGCGGCCGATCAGCTCCACCTCGCGCAGCCGTCGCTCAGCCGCCAGATCTCGACGCTCGAGCAGAGCCTGGGGGCCGAGCTGTTGCACCGGGCACGAACGGGCAGCACGCTGACCGCCGCGGGGGAGTCGCTGCTTCCCCTCGCGCGGCGGATGCTGGCGGACGCGGCATCCGTCCGCCGTGAACTCGACGAACTGGCCGGCCTCCAGCGCGGGCGTGTGCGCCTGGGCGCGACCCCGACCCTGTGCATCAGCCTCGTCGCCGAGGTGCTGAGCGCCTTCCACGCCGCGCATCCGGGGATCGAACTGCACATCACCGAGAGCGGTTCGCGCGGACTGCTGGATCACCTGGCCGGCGGCGAGCTGGATCTCGCATTGATCACGACGTCGGGTGCGGCGTCCGCGGAGCGGTTCAGCGTCGCGCCCCTCCTCGTCGAGGAGCTGGTGGTCATCTCTTCGGCCGGTGCCCCACCGCTCACGGCGCGAGAGAGCATCGGCCTCGGTGAGGTGGCGGGTCTGCCGCAGGTGGCGTTCAGCTCGACGTACGATCTTCGCGCGACGACCGACGCGGCGTTCGCGGCCGCGGGCCTGTCGCCGAGCACCGTGATCGAGGGTGCGGAGATGGACGCGGTGCTGCGTTTCGTCGAGAGGGGGATCGGCGTCGCGATCGTGCCCGCGATGGTGCTCATCGAGCGCTCAGGGCTGCGCTCGGTGCGCCTTTCCGATCCGACGCTGACGCGCACCATCAGCATCGCCCGCGTCGCCGACATCTCGGCGACGGCGGCCGTCGAGGTGATGCAGCAGACGATCGTCCGCACCGCTGCCGCGCTCGCCGCGGGACCGCAGGCAACGATGCGGCTCGCCTAGCCGAAGGACGAGACCGGATCGGTCCCCGCTCTCCCTCCACGCGCCGCCGCGCCGCTGCGCCGCCGGAGCCTCAGGGGCGGGGTGCCAGCTGCGCCCGCGGCATCCGTGAGCCGGATGACGCGACCGCCGATGCGTCAGGATGTGGGGGAGCCGTCGGGGTGGATGCAACCCGGCGGCTCAGAGTTGCCGCTGAGCGTGAAGTCCTCGCACGTGAGGAACCGGCTCTGGTTGAGACCCAGGACGAAGGACGCGACGGCGATGGCGGCGACGATGGCGAAGATGCCGAGTCGCACCCGCGGCGAATAGTCGGCGATCACGTCGGGCCACACGGTGCGCACGACCACCCACAGTGTGAACGGGATCCCGACGAGTCCGACCACGACCGCGAGAACATCGAACAGGTTGCCCCAGAGATCGTCCGCGGCGGGGGCGCTCGTGAAGGACAACACGAGCCACAGCGAAGGGATGACGAGCGCGATGGCACGGCCCACCTTCACCCGTGGCCGCGCCGGCTGGAACAGCACCACGACGAAGCCGGCCGTCGCGACCACCCACACCGTCAGAAGCTGGTCGAAGAAAGGGGTGTGCCACGCCCCGAGCGTGAATGCCGGCCACCAGATCGCGCCGCTCATTCCGATGAGGACGATGCCGATGCCGCGATAGCGGGAGGGCGTCTTCGAGGCGCCGTCGGGCGCGGGTGTCGCTGTCATCCCGGTCCTCTCCGGCGTGGTCCGTGTGACGTGCACAGTATTGCATTCGAGTGGAACGGCGGCAGATCGCGGGCGTGAACTCGTGTGGCGAAATGGCGTCGCCCCATGCTGTTCCGCGCGGCGTGTACGCGATATGGTGAGGCGACGGGCTGCTCGTCGTGATCCTGGGAACCGATCACGGCGCGGGCGCCCGGACTGGGGATCTCTGGGGCCTGGGCCGCTGATTTCCCCTTGCGCTCCCCCCGCGCAAGGACGGTCCCTCGGACGTTGCAAGCTGAAGCCTGTAGCGTCCGAGGGACCTCAGCCTGCCGCGCGCGCGTCGCGCGCCCCTGGGGGGAGGGCTCGGCACTGGGGATGCCTATGCGACACGGTCGAAAGGTGCGGAACCCGGCCTGCAGCCACCCTAGCGCGCCACCTCGGGCGCTCCCCTGGCCACACGCAGGAGACTGAACGATGAGTGCGAGCCTCAGCGGAATTCGCCGTCGGCGGACTCGATGATCTGCCGCATCACGTCGATCGAGATCTGCTCACTCTCGCCGTCGACCCACTCGTGGACGCTGAAGGGTATTCCCCGGCTGTCGAGGTAGTCGGCGGTCTTCTCGAGCCGAGGAACGACCTGGATGTGGTCGTTGCCGAACAGCCCCGCCGTGTAGACGGGCTCGCCGTCGCGGATCGCACGTCGCAGCTCGACGGTGGAGCGTCCTGTGATGCGGTACAGCGACTTCAGCACCTCACTGCCGAAATCGGGGGTTCCGTCGATGGTGAGCGAGAGGGCGTTCTCCGGCGTGGTCACTCGTCCATCACAGCACGTCGATTCGCGATCGCGGTGCGTCGGTCGCTGCGACCGATGGCTACTACGAACCCGCGAACCAGCCGAAGCTCGCCGTCTGGTGGTCGCGGGGTGGAGGGGGCGATGACCCGTCCGTCGCGGAGCCGAGCATCGTGCGGGTGAGCTGCGCGCGCGAATCCATCAGGCGCGCGAGTTCGGCGACGAGATCGTCGTCGTGGGGGTCGCGCTCTTCCTGGGCCGCGCGGAGAACGGTGCGCCGCATCAGCTCCTTCGCGAACGAGCCGGTGGTGCCTTCGGCTCGCTCGGCCGCGCCGGTCAGGGCTGCGTCGCTGTAAGGCAGGTTGTGGGCGTAGCGGCGAAACAGCCGGCGTCGCTCAGGAAGGGCGGGCAGCGGCACCTCGACCGCGAGGTCGACACGTCCGGGGCGCTCGGCGAGTGCGCGTTCGAGCACTTCGACGCGGTTCGTGGTCATGATGAACGACACATCGGCGTCGCCGTCGAGACCGTCCAGTGCGTCGAGCACCTCGAACAGCAGGGGCTGGGGAGACCCGTGTCGTTCCATCGCGACGAGATCGATGTCTTCGAGGACGACGATCGCGGGCTGGAACGTGCGGGCGATCTCTGCCGCGGCGCTGACGAACCGGATGCTGGACCCGGTCAGCACCACAGCCGTCGTCTCAGGTGTCGCGCTGAGCAAGTGGCGCACGGTCAGCGTCTTGCCGGTTCCCGGCGGTCCGTAGAGCAGGACGCCGCGCTTCAGATGCTGGCCCGCACCTCGCAGCGCGTCACGGTGCGTGCCGATCGTCACGACGTGCTGGATGATCTCTTGGAGCACGCCCTCGGGAAGCACGATGTCTTCCGCCGCGACGGACGGACGCGCCACGAAAGTGGCGCCGGCCTCACGCCCGTACTCGGTGTGCTGGAACGACAGCACCTGGCCCCGGAGCACGCTGAGCTCCACCATCCTCCGTCGGAGCGCGTCGAGGAATCGGGTGACCAGGGCGGCGTCGGCGGCCATGACCTCCACGAGGGCGGTCTGCCGGCCGTACTGGGGCGCCGCCGCGCGCTGAGCCAGCGCGACCGGGGCGCCCTCGAAGTGCAGAAGGCGGACTCCGAGTGAGACGACGCGCCTGCTCGAGTCCGGGCCAGCCGCACGCTCGGCGTAGTCGACAGGTCCGACGTCGTACCGAACGTGACCGTTGCTGACGAACTCGGACAGTCCCTGGTGGTGGCGTTGATCACCGCCGGTGACGCCGACGAGACGTCCAGCGCCTTCTGCGGACAACGCTTCCAGAGCGATGTCGGCGTCGACCAGGCGGTGATCCGAGATCTGCTCCTGCACCACGGAGACGCGCTCGGCATCCGTCGCAAGGTGCTCGCTGATGAGGTCGCCGAGCGGAGTCCGAGCGAGAACCGTCTCGCGCGCGGCCAGCTCGTTGACACGGTGAAGGTAGTCGGACACGGCTCGCATCAGGTCGCGGTCATCCTCGTGCAGCATGTCACCGAACCTCTCATGAACCGGCGACAGCGCACCACTTCCCGATCATGCTTTCGCGGCCCGCGCCGGCGGTCGTGGACGGCGGCCCTCGCCTGCGTCGGAGCCCTTGACGGGGTACCCGAGACGTCGGCCGGCGTCAAGACGCCGTTTCGAAGCACGCGCGGTGCAAGAATCGCCGACGGGGAGCAGGGGTCGGGGGGACCGGCCAGCACTGAAGCGAGAAGCCGTGGCTGTGAGAAGTGAGATATCGAGGGCGCTGACCCATGCGCTCGAGCGCTCGGAGATCACCGCGTGGTTCCAGCCGCAGATCGACCTCCTGAGCAATCGGGTGGTCGCCGTCGAGGCGCTCTGCCGGTGGAATCACGCGGAGTGGGGGCTGGTGGGACCCAACGAGTTCATCCCGGTCGCCGAAGAGGACGGGATGATCGCGGAGATCGGCCGGTACATGGCCACGCGAGCGATGGCCGTGATGACCAAGTGGGGCATCGACGTCTCGGTCAACGTGTCACCCGCACAGCTGCAGGATTCCGCGTTCACGACGTGGCTGGGGCAGCTCGTCGAGAGAATCAGCCGACCCGCCCGCAGGCTCACGCTCGAGATCACCGAGGGCCGTCACATCGGCAACGTGTCGTCGGTCGTCGCCCGGCTCGATCGACTGCGAGCGTTGGGGCTGGGCATCGCGATCGATGATTACGGCGCCGGGCAGGCGTCTCTCACCCAGCTGAAGCGGCTTCACGCAACGGAACTCAAAATCGACCGCGCTCTCGTGATAGATGACTCCCCGTCGGCCGAACGCACGATGGGTGCCGCGATAGCGATCGCCCACGAGGCAGGTGTCCGCGTCGTCGCCGAGGGCATTGAGACGCCGGAGCAGCTCGAGAAGGTCAAGACGATGGGATGCGACCGCGGCCAGGGCTACCTGTTCGCGCGCCCCATGCCGCAGGCCCAGATGACAGCGCTCTTGGCGGGGTAGTCGGTTTCGGAGCGCGTCACGGATGCCTCGAGCGGCACGCGGCGGACGTCGTGACCGCGGGCCTGGGGAGGATCAGCGCGGCAGCTGGTCGCCCTGGCCGCCGGGAGGTTGCGACGGGATGTCGTTCGGTTTCGCGTTTCGCGCCCGCTCCTGATCGTCGGCGCGGGTGCGGGGGCGGGGCCGGTTCGCGTCGAAGGGTGCGTAGGCGCGCCTGTGCATGCTGGCGGCTTTCGCCCACTTCTTGTCCCGTGCAGCGCGCTGCTGGTCGGGGGTCGGATCGTTGGGAGGGTGATGCCTGTCCATCTTCGGACCTTACGCGTCACAGATGTGTGCCCTCCCAGGTGCACGGCGACCACGTGACGGTCGTTCGTCGGGTGGAACCTGAGAGCCGCACATGTACGGCGCGTATCGTTCGATCATGGAGACACAGACACGAACGAGCGGCGCCGATGTCGCTGCGCTGGGCCTGGGATCAGTGCTGGTGGGTTCGTTGCCTGCCGCGCTGCTGACAGACCACGCCCCGGAGCGTTACACAGTGGAGGCGGTATTCACCCGTCGCCCTGAACGAGACGAGGTGACGGAGATCCTGGGGAGCGAGACTCGGGATCGACTCGCGAGGGCGGGCTACCCGACAGTCGAGGTGACGGTCTCGGACCGTCGACTGGAAATCGCGAACACGAACCTGGAAGAGCTCAGGGACGGGCTTGCAGAGGTGCTGGCGAATCGACTGGCAGAGATCACTGCTGGTGTTCGAGCTCGACAGGATGCCGCAGCCGTGAAGTTCCACGATGCAGCGGAGAGCGAGCAGGCCCGGGCGGCCGCGGTGGCAGCCCTCGCGGAATCCATCGCATTCCACGTCTCGGCGTCGGCGGAGTCGTCCGGAGCCGAGCACGATCAGGCGGCCGGCGCCGCGAAGGATCGAGAGCGGATCGACAGTTGGCGGACCGAGGGCGGGCACGGCCGCTGAGCACGACCGGCGGCCGGATGCAGGCCCGGGCCGGCAGATGAGCGGATCGGAGCGGACGAGCAAAGGGCAACCGCACGCGGCGGTCGTCTACAACCCGACGAAGGCGCCGCTCGAACGCATCCGCACGGCGGTTGCCGAGCATGAGCGTCGCCTGCAGTGGCGGCCGACGCGGTGGTACCAGACCGCGAGCGATGATGCCGGCCGCGTTGCCGCGGGGCAGGCTGCCGCGGGCGGCCCGGCGGTCGTGATCGTCGCCGGCGGAGACGGCACGGTCCGAGCCGTGGCCGAGGTCATGCGCGGCACCGGTATTCCGGTCGCGCTGGTCCCCTCCGGCACGGGGAACCTTCTGGCCCGCGACCTCGGCACACCCCTCAACGACATCACCGCCAGCGTCTCGGTGGCCTTCACGGGGGTCGATCGCGCGGTCGATGTCGGTGTCGCGGAGGTCGAGGACGAGGAGGGCGTCCGACGCGCCCACGTGTTCATGGTGATGGCGGGGATCGGCCTCGACGCCCAGATGGCGAAGGACACCAGCGCGATCGCGAAGAAGCGACTCGGATGGTTCGCGTACGTCACGCCGATCGCGCGGTCGATCGTCGCGAACCGGCTCTTCCACCTGACGTACCGAATCGATGGCGGACGCAGCAGGTCGACCCGCGCGCACACGGTCATCGTGGGCAACTGCGGAACCCTCACGGGGAACATGCTGCTGATCCCTGCCGCGGTCATCGACGACGGTCTCCTGGATGTCGTCATCATGCGCCCGGCGGGCCTGTTCGGCTGGGCGCAGATCGGAACGAGGCTCACGCTGCAGAGCGCGGCTCGTCGCTCCCGTGTCACCCGGCGATGGCTCTCGCGGTCGCCTGACCTTCATGCGCTCGGGTACGTCCAGGGCGAGCAGTTCGAGGCGCGCTTCGACACGCCTCACGCCGTAGAACTGGACGGCGACCCTTTCGGGCACGTCATCCGCGCCCGCATCGGTGTCGGGCCCGGCGCGCTGCACGTCCGCGTCGTCGCCCCGTTGTCGCCCGTGTCGTGATCGTGCTCGGTCACGGCTTGGGGCGCCGGGCGCGTTGGCGGATGATTCCGAAGATGATGGTGCCGGCGAAGAGCACGATCCCGATGATGCCCAGCCACATCAGGCCGTCGAAGACGAACCCGACGATCGACAGCACCACCCAGGCCACCAGCAGGATGAGAAGGACTGTCCACATGTCCCTCACCGTACGCTCGTCGCGCGAGGGAGGACAGAGCACCGCCCGTCCGCCGACGGCGCGTGTAACCTCGTAAGAAGGGCACCGAGACCCCGCGCCTGGTCATTCCGAGATGAACGGTGGCGCAAGCGATGTCCACGACACCCGACGATCAGCCGGGCGATGCCTTCGCGATCGCCGCGGCCGCGCTCACCGCCGGCGACGCCGACCTGTGCTCGCCGTTGCGAGCCGCTGTCTCGATGTCCGGCGCGGTGGTGTCCACGCTCGGCTCGCCGATGGGCTCCGAAACGGTGTGCGCCAGCACGAAGCTCGGCGCGCGGATCGACGAGATCCAGATCGACCTCGGCGAGGGGCCGTCCTGGGAAGCCCTGCGCACAAGGCTGCCCGTCGCCGCGTCCGACCTCCAGGTCGACGGCGGGGCGCTGTGGCCCGGCACGTGGGCCGCCCTGCGAGAGCTGGACGTGGGGGCGCTCTTCGCCTTCCCCCTGTTCGTCAGCACGCTCGGAATCGGCTCCATCGCCCTCTATTCGATGACCGCCCGCGAGTTGTCCGACGCCGACATCGAACGGATGAGCCGCCTGGCGGCCATCGTCTCCGGCACTCTGCTCAGGAGGGCGCTGAGCCGTATCGACACGCCGAACGACGGCGCGGAGGACGAGCCGTACTCCCGTCGTGAGGTGCACCAGGCGACCGGAATGGTGGCAGCGAAGAACAGGATCGGCGTGGACGACGCCCTCCTGCTCCTGCGCGGCCACGCGTACGCCGCGGGGCGTCCGGTGCGCGATGTCGCGACGGATGTCATCGCACGGCGACTCGACCTGAGCCTGTGATCCAAGGCTTAGGATGACGGCATGACGGCGCTCACCCGCGAGCATCAGCTGCTGGGGACCTTCGTCACCCTGGCGGACTCCCTGGTCGACGATTTCGACGTCGTCGATGTGCTCCAGCGACTCGTCGATGACTGCATCTCGCTCTTCGACGCGTCGGCTGCCGGCATCCTGCTGCTGAGCCCGTCGAACCGGCTCGAGGTGATCGCCTCCACCAGTGAGCGAAGCGAACTCGTCGAGCTGATGCAGTTGCGCGTCGGTGCGGGCCCGTGCGTCGAGGCGGCGACAGCGGGTGAGGTCGTCTCTGTCTACGACATCGACCAGATCGCCCATCGTTGGCCCGCGTTCGCCGCCGATGCGCGCGCCTCCGGGTTCTCGTCGATCCATGCGATTCCGCTGCGGCTGCGCGACTCGACACTGGGATCGCTGAACCTCTTCCGCGATGAGGCCGGGGCGCTGAACCCGGCCGATGCCGCCGCCGCGCAGGCACTGGCCGATATCGCCACGATCAGCATTCTGCAGCAGCGGTTGGTCGAGGAGTCCGAGCTCGCACAGGCTCAGCTTCAGCGCGCGCTGGACAGTCGCGTGGTGATCGAGCAGGCCAAGGGATACCTCGCTCAGATGCTGGACATCGACATGGATGAGGCGTTCGCGCGCATCCGGCGCCACGCCCGATCCACCCAGACGCGCATCGGCGTCGTCGCGCGCGATGTCGTCGCCGGACGCCTATCGCTCTGATCCCCCCGTTCGGGGCGGGCGGGGCTAGACGGCTTGCCGCTGCAGGAGCAACGGGCACTCGAAGGGATCCCGCTCGCCGAGTCCGACCTTGTTGATGTAGCGGACGACGATTCCGTAGGACTGCCAGAGGCCTGTCTCGGTGTACGGCACGCCGTGTTCCACGCAGAATGCCCGGATCATTCGCGACGCATGGCGCAGGTGCGGTCGAGGCATCGACGGGAACAGGTGATGCTCGATCTGGTAGTTGAGTCCTCCCATGGCCGTGTCGAGCAGCCTGCTGCCACGGATGTCGCGGCTCATCAGCACCTGGCGATGGAGGAAGTCGACCTTGACGTCGGCTGGGACGAGCGGCATCCCCTTGTGATTCGGGGCGAACGCCATCCCCATGTAGACGCCGAACAGGCCGAGCTGGACGCCGAGGAAGGCGAATGCGATCCCCGGGGACAGCACGAGGAAGACGAGCACGACGAACCCGATGATCCGCACCGCGAGGAAGGCGATCTCGATCGGACGGTGTCTGAGCTGCTCGCGCGCGAACACGCGCCGCACGCTCGATGCGTGCAACGAGAGGCCTTCGAGCAAGAGGATCGGGAAGAACAGCACTCCCTGATGCGCGATCAGCCAGCGCAGCGGCCCGCTTCGACTCGCGCGCCGACGGTCCGCCTGCTCCGGGGTGAACGCGATGACCGGCAGTTCGATATCGGGGTCGCTGCCGATCTTGTTGGGGTTGGCATGATGACGCGTGTGCTTGTGCTGCCACCAGCCGTAGCTCATGCCCACGAGAAGGTTTCCCAGGACGAGACTGGTCCAGTCGTTCCACCGGCCCGACCGGAAGATCTGTCGATGCGCGGCGTCATGTCCGAGCATCGCGACCTGTGTGAGCAGGACGGCGAGGACGGCGCCGGTGACCAGCTGCCACCAGGTGTCGCCGAGGAGCACGAACACGACGAGCGCGCTGGCGACGGCGATCGGCGCCGCGATGAGCTTGGTCCAGTAGTAGCCGTAGCGGCGCCGCATGAGGCCGCTCCCGGTCACCATCTTCGACAACTCGGTGTAGAGATTCGGCGCCTTCGGCGTCGTGGATCGCACGCTTGAGGCGATCGACCCGGGAGTGTTGATGGCCATCTTGTGCTCCTGTCAGACGAAGCGCACGGCGTGCGCCAATGACAGGGTCCGGGCCATCTGATCTCAGGTTACGCCCGTTGTCGGCTGTGCGTGTCTGCATGCAGGAAACACGGAGGCTGTCTCCTCAACTCGCCGTCAGGTTACGGAACCAGGTGCGCCAGAAGCTCGTCGACTTCTATCGAGCACACGCCGATGCGTGCGTCCCCGATGCCGATCGGGACCCAGAGCACGTCGTCCACGATGAGCCCGCCGCACGAGTACACGACGTTCGGCACATAGCCGTCGCGTCGGTCGCCGACCGGCTGCAGGATCGGAGTCGTCGTCCGGCCGAGGACGATCGTCGGGTCGTCGAGGTCGAGGAGCAGCGCACCGAGAGAGTATCTGCGCATCGGGCCGACGCCGTGAACGAGCACGATCCAGCCGTGCGGCGTCTCGAGCGGCGGGCCGCAGTTGCCGGTCTGGACGATCTCCCAGGGCTCCGCCGGGGCGTGGACGATCCCGACCTGGTTCCAGATCACGCCATCGTGGGACTCCGCCAGCGAGATGTTCTCGCCTCCGGTGCGGCTCAGCGCGAGATACCTGCCGTCCACGGGCCGAGGGAAGAGCGCCATCCCCTTGTCCTGAGCGGCATCGCCGGTCAGCCGATGGATGTCGAACTCGCGCAGGTCCGAGGTGGTGATCAGACGTGGTGCGATGTTGCGGCCGTCGTACGCGGTGTAGGTCCCGCGGTAGTGGGTGGTACCGGCGAGGTCGGTGAATCGTACGAATCGCGCGTCCTCCATTCCGTGCCGTTCCTCCACCGCCACCGGGGTCAGCACACGCTGACTGAGGGAGGTCTCGGGGGAGAACACGGCGCGGTAGACGGAGCTCGCCAGCTCGCGCAGCGCCTCGATGTGCCGGGCGCTGTCCGCGCGCCGTGAGAGCGCGCGGGGCAGGCCGCTGACGGAGGTCTCGACGTCCGACGCGGTGAACCTGTCGGGAAGTCCCTGCAGCACGCTGTGCGAGATCTCATTGACGAGCCCCACTTCTTCGACCGCGGCGCGGAAGTGGACGATGCTCCAGTCCCCTTCGTCGATCCGCGCTCGCCACAGCGGACGCGTGCGTTCCACGAAGGTCCACCGCCGGCCGGGACCGATGATCGCCTCGGCGAACTCGATGCAGGAGCGGTGACCTTCCCCGATGGAGCGGAGAGCGACTGCGACACGTCGCTGCCCGGGCGCCAGTCCGGTCTGGTCGGGATGCTCGACCGCGCTGGGGTTGCACAGGGCTGCACCTTCGACGGCGTACTCCGCCGTGAAACTCGCGCCCAGCACCAGACGACGCGCGACGCTGATGTCGACCGGATCGGCCAGGCGAGAGCTCACGACGTCGGCGTTCTCCAGGAACAGCGCGCCGACATCGGGATGCCGCGAACTGAAGTCGCGGGTCAGCTCGGCCGCGAGCGCATCGGTCTGATCGGCGGGCATCGCCATGACGCGCGCGATGATCTCGCCTGCGCGCGAATGCTCGGCGGACCATTCTTCGCCCGGCAGGAACAACTGGGCAATCACGCGGTCCGGCTGCGCCCTCAGTTCCGCCGTGTGGACGCGCGCCGTCATGGCGCGGCCGGCACACGGTGTCGGAGCGCCTGCTGGTAGGTGCTCAGGGCGGCCAAGGTCGATTCGGCGCCGCGGTTCTCGTTTCTGCCGTCACGTTCGAGCCCGTCGAAGCCCGCGCCGGTCTGGTCGTCGAACATGACGGTCCCGCTGTCGTTGAGACCGGTGAACCAACGCCAGGCGAGCGCGATCGGGGGGAGCCACACCGGGTCGCCCGTGACGGCGTGTGCCGTGGCACACGCGTCCGCGAGTGCAGCGAGCTCCAGAGGCTGCTGATCGAACGACGGCCCCTCCTCGCCGGGTCCGCGCCCTGCCGTCCCGGTCACGGAGAATCGCTCGTCCGATGTCTCCACGGAGAGCAGGAAGTCGAGCATCCGCAGACCCTGGGCCGTGGCATCCGCATCATCGACAGCACTCCCCGCGGCGATCAGCGCTTCTGCGATGGAGGCGTTCCCGTAGGAGAGGCGGCGCTCCGGCCACAGCCAGGTCGGATCCGGCAGCGCAGGCATCGCCGCGATGAATTCCCGGAGCAGCGTTCGGGCGATGTTGTCGTCCGCACGCACGCGCACGATCTCAGCCGCACCGAGCGCCGCAAACGCGAGAGTCCGCAGACTCGTCGACCGCTCGCGCGCGGCGATCCGGAAGGTTCGCAGCGCGCGAGCGCGGGTCCATGGGTCGCCCCGCTGCGCGGCGATGGTGCCGAGTGCCCACAGCAGCCGTCCCCACCAGTCGCCCATTGCCGGGTCGTCGGACCATACGCCGTCGGCGCTCATCCGATTGTGCGCGAGCCCGTCTGCGCGCACCGCCGACTCCAGGAAGCGCAGATAGATCGCAGCCAGCTTCCGCAGCTCGACGGTCTGCTGCCGCTCACGCGCGACCACGATCAGGGCGCGCGCCACGTCGTCGGTGCAGTATCCGTGTTCGCGGCGTGGCGTGGCGAGTCGAGCGTGCTCGAAGATGCCGTTGTGATCGGTCAGCGCGCGCAGGTGCTCGTATGGCGGAGAGGGATCCATCACGCCGCCCTGCCGGCGGCGAGCCTCGCCGTGACCGCGCGGTAGCGGTCGGCGACCGCGGACCACGTCGTCTCGTTCGTCTCGCGGAGCGCGGCTTCGCGCATGCGATCGGCGACGGACGGGCCGGTGATGATCTCGCGCAGCGCATGCGCCGTGGCGTCAGGGTTCTGGTGCGGGACGACGATCCCGGCTCCGCTCGACAGCAGCTCCACCGCGTGGGGGAAGGCCGTGGCGACGACGGGGACGCCGGCCGCCACCGCCTCGGCGAGGACGCCGGAGGTCGCCTGGTCGACGGAGTCGTATGGCAGGAGCACGACGTCCGCCGACGCGATGAGTGCGGCGAGCTGCGGCGCTTCGAGGTAGCGGCCGTCCATGCGAACGGATGACCCGACGCCGAGGTCGCCTGCGAGACCGGCGAGCATGGTGCGGTAGCTCTCACCCGCATGCGCGAGCACCTTGGGGTGCGTCTGACCGGCGACGACGTACTCGACGTTCGGCGTGATGTCCGTGAGCTGCGCCATGGCGCGGATTCCCCATTCGATGCCCTTGCCCGGCGAGAGGAGGCCCCACGTGACGACCCGGCGGCCGCTGTGCGGATTCGAATCGCGAAGAGCCACATGCTGCACGCCGTGCGGGATGACGCGAACGCCGGCGAGATCGACGCCGTAGACCGCGGCGAGATTGTCGCGGGCATGAGTCGTCATCACGACGACCGCGGACGCGAGCCGGCACACCTCGGTGAGCACATGTCGCTGGTGCGGCGTGGGTGCCACGAGCACGGTGTGGAGCACGACGATTGCCGGGATCCTCAGCGCGGCGAGCACGTCGAGAACCTGATCCCCGTCGCGTCCGCCGTAGATCCCGTATTCGTGCTGCACGATCGCGACGTCGCACGAGTTGAGCGCCATGGTCGCGCGCAACGTGCTGAGACTGTCGCCGGCGATCAGGTCGGTGCGCACGCGAGACCGTGCACGGGGATCAGGCCGACCGCGATCCTCGGGCTGATCGAGCACCCGTACGACGGTGCCCTCGTCGTCGTGGCGGACGAGCGCATCGGAGAGCGACGCGGTGAATGTGGCCAACCCGCAGCGGGTCGGCGGAAAGGTGCTGAGGAATCCGTAGTGGGTCACGGCGACGCTCTCTATCGTGCCCGTGCGGACTCGCTCCGGGCTATGGCGAGACGTCTGCCGGCGGCATCCCTCGTGGAACCGCGCCTTCATCGCCGTGGTCCGGTCCACGTCCGGGTGCGAGCCGGACGCTGTGGTTGCACGCTACACGTCCGACCTGGACGTCGTCCCAGGATCAGCGCGCGAGCACGGTCTCGTACACGCTCAGGTACTGGTCGACCATCCGCTCCACGCCGAATCGCGCAACGGCGCGATCGTGGACGGGACGCCGGTTCAGCGCCACGACGGCCGGGAGCGCCGAGATCGCCTCGTCGATCGAGGCCACGGTGCTGCCGGTCACGCCCTCGTCGATGACCGCCGCCATCGACCCCCGGCGGAACGCGAGAGCCGGTGTGCCGCACATCATCGATTCGACCACCGCGAGCCCGAATGGCTCGTCGAAGTCGATCGGGTGCAGCAGCGCGACGGCGTGGCCGAGGACACGAGCGCGTTCCTCTGCACCTACGGCGCCGAGGAACACGACGCCCTCCCCGTCGATGTGTGGCTCCACCTCGGCGTGGAAATAGTCGGCGTCCTGGACGAGACCGCAGATCACCAGTCGGCGGCCTGCCCGGCGTGCGATCTCGATCGCCGCCGCGGTGCCCTTGTCGGGATGGATGCGCCCGAACGACACCAGGTAGTCGTCCGGCTCTGCCACATACGGGAGTTCTGCGGGGTCGATCCCGTGGTGGATCGTCGCGAGGTACTCAAGGCTGGGGGAGCGGTCGGCGTCGGAGATGGAGACGAACGCCGATGCCGAGGCGAGGTACGCGGGCAGGATAGCCGGACCCGAGAAGCCGTGGACGGTCGTGACCATCGGTGTGCGCCATTGGGCGGTGAAGGCAAGCGGGAGCCAGTCCAGCTGATTGTGCACGAGATCGTATTCGCCCGCCCGTTCGAGTGCGTGCGCGACGTGAAGCGCCTCCCACACGCGGCCGTCCATCGTCGGGTCTTTCGCATAGCCGTGCGGTGCGACGGCATCCAGTTCGGCGCCGGTGATCGAGTCGCCGGTCGCGAACAGCGTCACATCCAGTCCGCGGCGCACCAGTCCCTCGGTCAGCAGACTGGTCACGCGCTCCCACGGTCCATAGCTGATCGGTGGCGTCCGCCAGGCGATGGGACCGAGCATCGCGATCTTCACCCGAGCGCTCGCCGGTTGGCCGGGGGCGCCGGAACGTCACTCTGGTTCGTCTGTGCCTGTGGGCTCATGATCGGACGTTACGCCCCGATCCTGGACGGTTCACAGCGCGGGGCGGCGCGCGCGCTCACCGCCGGGCTCCGCGAATACTCCGGGCTGCTCGCGCCAGGGCCCCCACTCGCAACCGCCGCGTGGGACGATGAGGCATGGAACAGTCATCACGCGCCCGATCGTGCGCCGTGGGAGATCTCGACGACTTCGACATCGACCACCGCGTGACGTTCGCGCGTCCTCCGAACCACGGCAGTTCACGACCTCGTGTGAGCGGTCGCCTCAAGCGCATCCGCGGCGTGGATTACCTGATCGCCAACATGCCTCGGCCAGGCATCGAACTCGTCGTCGCCTTTCCGCGACAGCTCGGCGGCGAGCTCGTGGACGTGTTCGGTCCGCTGCCCATGACATATCTCATCGAGGTAGGGCAGCCGATGCAGGACCTGAGGAAACCGTTCGCACACTGAAGGGACTCGAGTTCCATGTGGCGGAAATCAGCTGGATCTGTCTCGGTCCCACTTCCGCGCAATTTCGCGGATTTTCAGGTCTTGGCGTGAGCCGCCATCGCTATTCCGATTCCTGTGCCGACTCGTGGTGCGCCAGCCCGACCGGCTTGGACTCGCTCGAGCCGCGCTGGCGGAGGTAGATCGAGAACGCGACCATCGCGCCGACCGCGAGGAACTCGGACTGCCAGTTCTGCAGCGTCCGGTTCCAGAAGTCGGCCGACACCACGTACTCGGCCCACGTGATGGCGGGTGTCCCGTGCATGGAGTTGTCCTCGTTCATCACGACGACGCCGCCGAGGGACTGCGCGAACCACGACAGCAGGAACACGGTGCCCATCACCAGCAGCAGCGAGTTCGAGTAGATCCACTGACGCGCACCGCCCGCCCGCGCCCACGCCGGGGAGTCCGGTCGGGCATGCGCTCCGACCATCTGGCTGCGATCGTCGCCGACGCCCTCGTCGCCGGGCTTCTTCGACTCCGGCGAGCCCTTCTGCACGAACCAGATCGTGGCGAAGATGAACAGGAAGAACTGGAGAAACTCGGACTGCCAGTTCTCCGCGACATCCACCAGGAACGCGGACGACGTCACGAACTCCAGGTAGCCGATGGCTGTCTGCCCGTGACTGACGAGCTCTTCGTTGTTGGACGTGTGGCCGGCGATGGACTGGCCGACCAGGGCGACGATGAAGATCGTGAGGAACGCGAGGCTCAGCGCGTTGTCACGCAGAACGCGTCGCACGGTCAGCGTCCCGTCAGCGGTGTCAGGATCATCACGGTCAGACCGACGATGATGATCCCCATCCACACCCAGAACACCACCCGCATGCCGGTGGTGTTGTTCGTCTTGTCGCTCATGCGCTCACCCTCACCACGCCTTTCGCCGAGAGTGGAGGCCATCGCGCTCGCTCCGCGCATCGCGCTTCGGAGGTCTACGAGCCCTGCTTCCGGCGCCGGGTACGGATGTTGCCGCAACGGCGGGAGACTGGTTGAGCGTGCAGTTCAGCGCGACGGTGCGCAGGGGTGTAGATGAGGTTGCCATGCCGAGCAGATTAGGTTCGGCGCAAGACCGGCCCCAAGACCTTGACATGCCGACCAGCCAAGGACCCGTGTCTGGCGCGTAGTGCTCTGTCGGTGGGCGAGACGAGGTCGATCGTGCCGGTATCGATGCGAGCCATGCCCGCGATCCAGATACCACTCGACTCCAGTAGAGAGCACCGAGTCATAGGTCCGGGGATCGGCTCGCCGTCCGAGGCCGTGCCGGCAGCGGCCTACCGGCCTTCAGCGTCTCCTTGCAGACCGCGGAGCTCGGCCCCCGCGGCATCGGCCCTGACATCGAGTCGGGCTGGTCCGGCTGGCAGGCGATCGACGCGAATGGGGCCGATGGTCGCCGGGGTGGGTTGGACCCGAGCGATGCCGCGTGGCAGGTCGAGGTCGAGTCCGATGGCGATCCGCAGCAGCTCGAACGGGGTCGCGGCCGCCCACGCCTGCGGCGAGCACGACGCCGGATAGCTCACCGGCACTGGTTTGTCGACGCGGCTGAACCCGCAGAATAGTTCGGGGAGCCGGCCACCATGCGCCTCGAGCGCGTCGAGAAGTCCCTCGATGACGGTGGCTGCGGCATCCCGTCGTCCATATGCCGCCATCCCCGCGGCGGCGAGCGCCGTATCGTGGGGCCACACCGACCCGTTGTGGTAGCTCACCGGGTTGTACGCGCCCGCCTGGGTCGACAGCGTTCGGATGCCGAACCCAGTGAACATGTCGGGCGCTATGAGGCGGTCGATGACGGCGTCAGCGCGATGCGTCGGCACGATGCCGCTCCAGAGACAGTGTCCGGCATTCGAGGCCACAGCGTCGACCTGCCGCTTGTCGGCATCGAGCGCGAGCGCGTACGTGTTCTCCTCCGGCATCCAGAACGCCTCGTCGAACTGCGTGCGCAGCACGCTCGCACGCTCGTCCCAGTCCTGGGCGGCGATGTCGTCTCCCCACGCGCGAAGGAGGTCGGCGCCTGCTCGCATCGCCGCATAGCTGTATCCCTGCACCTCGGCCAGCGCGACGGGCGGGCGGGCGGCGACCCCAGTACGGAAAGTGATGCCGTCGGAGCTGTCCTTCCAGCCCTGGTTCAGCAGTCCGCGGTCGCTCGAGCGAAGGTATTCGACGAAGCCGTCACCGTCGCGATCGCCCCATCGGATGATCCAGTCGAGCGCTCGTTCCACGGCCGGCCGGAACTCTGCCAGGTCCTGGGCGGGGATGCCCCATCGCAGGGCTCGGCCCACAAGCATCACGAAGAGCGGGGTGGAGTCGATGGAGCCGTAGTAGACGCTGGCCCCTCCTAAGGCGAGAGACAGGTCGGCCCCGAGCCGGACCTCGTGCAGGATCCGCCCGGGCTGCTCCTCGGTCCGCGCGTCCGGCTGCAGACCCTGCAGCCGTGAGAGGGTTCGGAGCGTGCCTAGCGTGAGCCGCGGCGCGAAGGGCAGCATCATCCATCCAGTCAGGAGAGAGTCCCGACCGAAGAGCGCCATGAACCACGGCGCTCCGGCTGCCACGACGTCGTCTTCAGGATGCTTCGGATCCTGAATGCGCAGCGCTCCAAGGTCGCGCTCGCTCGTGCGCAGAGCATCGGCGAGCACGCGATTCGAGGTCACTGTGTCCGGTGTCTCGTCGCGCCAGTCCCGCATCCGCAGTGCGGGCGTCGTCTCGGCAACCGGGCGGTCCGCAGGGTAGAGGAACTCGAGATCGACTCCCTGAGCGCTGGGCACCGCCTCGATCGTCGTGCGCCATTCGTCACGCGCCGGGACGACGACTCGGAACGTGAGGGTCTGCGGACTGGAGAGGGCTCCGGGCGCCGAGATCCGGATGCCGCGCTGCGAACCTGGCCGGTCCAGCCAGTAGACGAGGTCACCCCCGACGTGGTGGTGGCCGACGGGCGGCACGTGCGCGAGCCTGTGCTCCTTGACCAGAAAAAGATCGACGAAGTCGGCTTCGGCAGTCAGCGTCAGATCTACCCCCGCAGGCTCAGCGCCATAGTTTCGCAGGCGAATGTCCTCGCGCATACCTTGACCGACCATGCGGTGCCGCTCGACGATGACCGTTCCCTCGGCATGGCCGGCGCGCGGCGCGGCGCGGCCGACGAACACCGTTTCGTAGGGCTCCGCCGACACCACGCCGAGCGGCTCGATCGGCATCCCGTCCAGTCGCAGCTGCCAGCGCGACAAGACGCGCGTGTCCTGAACGAACAGTCCGTCGGGGCGGAGCGGATCGATATCGCCGTCGTGACCCGACACGCAGAACGTCGAACCCTCGACGAGAGTCACCGTCGACTGAACGAGCATGACTCGCCCGACTCCGTCGCGTCGGGGATCACCCTGCATCGACTCGGTGCCGAAGCGCTCGCGCTCCTCACGCGTGTCGTTCGACGGCATACTCGTTGACACGGCATCCTTTCGGATTGCGAAGCGATCATTGTACGCTCCGCTGTCCGGTCCGTAAACGACACCCGCTGCGACGTCGGCTCCTCTACCATCCAGAGTGCGGATCCCACCCGAATCCGGACCGCGCAGGTCACCCTCGCCGACCTCGACCCACGAGGAGGTGTCTGATGTCCACGACCGCGACTGCCACGGCGGACCGTCCGTCGATCCCCAACCATCCCGCGCTCCGGATCGGCATGATCGCACCGCCTTGGTTCGCAGTTCCCCCCGACGGCTACGGCGGAACTGAAGCTGTCGTTGCAAGCCTCGTAGATCAGCTCGTGGAGCACGGACACGAGGTGAACCTCATCGCCGCGGGTCTGCCCGGAACCCGGGCCACACGGCATATCTCGACCTACCTGCAGCCTCCGTCAGAGCAGCTGGGCGCGACGCCGATGCCCGAGGTCATCCACGCGGCCGAAGCCGCCGCGGCGATCGAGGGTCTCGATCTCGATCTGGTTCACGACCACTCCCTCGCGGGGCCGCTGCTCGCGCGCGGCCGCCACATCCCGACTCTCGCGACGATCCACGGCCCTGCGACGGGGGACAACGGCGACTACTTCGCCCGTCTGGGTCGCACGGTCGACCTCGTGTCGATCTCTCGCGCCCAGCGTGCCAAAGGTCCGCGTTTGAACTGGGTCGGCACGGTCTACAACGCGATCGACCTGAGCACCTTCCCGTTTCGCAACACGAAAGAGCGCGATGTGCTGTGGGTCGGACGCTTCTGCCCAGAGAAGGGTGCTCATGTCGCGATCGATGCCGCACGGCGCGCGGGGCGCCGAATCGTCCTCGCCGGCAAGCTCAATGAGCCAGCCGAGCAGGAGTACTTCGACGATGCGGTCCGTCCGCTGTTGGGGCCCGACGCGGAATACATCGGAGAGGCGGACGCCGCGCTCAAGCGCGAGCTCTACGCGAAGTCGTCGTGCCTGGTCTTTCCCATCTCGTGGGACGAGCCGTTCGGCATGGTGATGGTAGAGGCGATGGCCTGCGGCACACCCGTCGTCGCGACTCGACGCGGATCCGTACCAGAGATCATCGACGATGGCCGCACCGGGATCATCGTCGACGCAGCCGATGGCCTTGCAGCGGCGATCGCCCGCGCCGACGATCTAGACCCCGGTGCATGCCGCGAGCGCGTAGCGACGCACTTCGACCTGCCTGTGATGGCCGCCGCGTACGAACGCGTCTACCGTCAGGTGCTGGAATCCAGCAGCCCGTCGCGCAGGTCCGACACCCTACGGCGTCACCGAGGTGCCGAATGGGCCTAGTCCCCTACTTCACGCATGACGCCACACGGTACGCCGCTTCTTGCCTGATCGCTGCCGATTTACACAATGGTGCCTGCGTGCATTGCCATCTTCATGGGTGCTTCGTCGCGCTGTTCTTCTCCGAGGGTGTCGGTGCGGCGTCACTCGCGTTGTGGATGACGGGAAGTGGTGGATGGCGATCGAATGTCCGTCGGCCCGGCTCGCTCTATGATCTGCCGCTCGTTCTCAGCGAGAAGCGGACCCCGGACTGGCTACCGAAGGTGCGCCCGACGCAACCCGCGCGTTGGCCGGGGCGTACCCATCCGTTCGGGGTATCAGCTCCGAACAGGAGATGTCAGCGCACGACCTCATACGCGGGTCATCTCCACGCCCCGAACCAAAGGAGCGCTCCATCATGGTTCCCAACGCAGACGCCCCCATCGAACACGTCCCCTCACGCCTCACGTCGCAGGATCGCTGCGATGCGTGTGGCGCGCAGGCATACATTGCCGCGACCGTGAACGGCTCGGAGCTTCTGTACTGCGCGCATCACGGACGACGGTTCGCCCCACGGCTTCGGCCCCTCGCGAGCAGGTGGACTGACGAGACGCAACGCCTCGGCACGTGAGCGTCGGGTCTCGGGCGAACCGACGCCTGGCAGATCCGATTCCCCAACTCAACCCGCTCCGACGCCGGGGCTTCGTACTCGACTTCAGCGCCCTGTCGACCTGCCCGAGCGCGCAACGCAGCGGGCGGGGTATACAGGCGATGCGATCGCATGAAGCTCGAGCCCGCCCAATGTCAAACTCGTCAGCACGCAAATCCACCGGCTTGAGCGCCGGTTGTGCGGAACTCCGATCGATTGAATGATGAATCGATGGGGCATCGAGGCCGTACTTCGCCGAGCAGTCGCCGCGGTGAGCTCCTCGCGGCGGCTCGTGCCGAGGCTGACAAGCGCCGGCCATCGGACCTGCTCGAGCAGTGGGCGGCGGATTCGACAGTGCGTCCGAGTCCCGTCGACCTTCGCACGAGCGTGGCGTACGACGTGCTGGCGCTCGAGGCTGCGACCGGATACGAGGCATTGCGGCGGCGGCGCCACCACGGAGGCGAGTGAGTTCGGTCGATCGGTTCGGGATCGACGACCGGGACTCCAGCGGGGACGTTCTCAGCGACCGACCCTGCGTCAGCCTCATGCTCGGCGGCTGCCGCGCTGACGAGCTCCGGGACAGATGTCGACGCCCCGCGCGAACCCTCGAGGGGCTCAGGGACCGGGACGCGTTCCGAGACAGGGGCTTGGCGCGCTGCGCTGGTATCGAGGACGGGGGCTCGCTCTCCACGGTGGGCGGCCTCCAGTTCAAGAAGTCGAGCCTGAGCCGCAGGATCGCCTACGATGTCCGCATTCGGTCCGTAAGCGCGTCCTCGCAGGCGCTGCAACTCCTCCCATTGCTCGGAGTCGGCCGACCCTCGCGGCGCGTCCATGCCCTGATTATCCGCCCGGGCACGACAACCGGAAAGGGAGTACCCGGGCGGAGGATGAGGAGTCGCCTTCGTGCTTCGTCGGTTTCACAGCGGGTCCGTCGCCCCGGCGGCAAGGTCGGAGACTTGGCGACGCAAGAACCCCGCGTAGCCACCGGCGGTGCGTCCGATGAGGCGGCCCGAGGTGATGACCTCGGCGTCGTCGCTGGCCGCGACGACAGCGCCGTTGCTCCGGCATCGGGCGATCAGGTCGACGTCCTCGTGTTCGCCGATCGGCGCGAATCCGCCTGCGGCAAGGTAAGTGGTCGCTCTGATGCCCAGGTTGGCACCGTGGATGTTGCCGTTGGGTCTGCCTCGGACATGAGTGCGCAGCCAGAGCGCCTGCTGAGCGGCTGACAAGTCATCGAAGTCCGGCCGCACCGTGCCCGCGCACACGTCTGCGACGCGGGAGATCGCGCGGAAGTTGGTGAGCCATCCCGCCGGGACCCGGGAGTCCGCGTCCGTGTTCGCAACCCAGATGCGACGGACGGGCACATCGGCAAGCGCATCGATGGCGTGGGAGATACCCAGCGCGCGCGCCGCTCCGACACGCTCCGCGGTCGAGGTGAGCGTCGGGAAGCCGAACCGGGATGCGACCTCAGCGGATGCATCCGTGCACGCGTCGAGCACGACGCGCACCTCCGAGCGGATGCCCGCACGCGACGCCGTCTCGACGGCCACCGTCAACGCCGACAGCGCCGCGCCGAGCAGCAGTTCCTCGTCCCGGACGGGCATGACGACGACCATGACGTCGGTCTGCTCGCGCCTCATACGAGCCCGTCCATTTCTGCGACGGATCGCGCAGGGCGACGCGCAAACACTTCGAGCACGAAGTCCCTCTCGACGTGCAGGCTGGCGGTCTCCCACCCTGGAACGGATCGGAGAGCCTCGTGCACCTCGTCGCCGGTCTGCGGATACTCCGCGACCGTGTGACGCCAATGGCAGGCGACGACGTGGCCGTGGTCGGCGAGCGAGGCCTCGATCAGGAGAAGCGTGTGCTGCAGGTCGGCCGGAGACAGGTAGTACCCGACTTCAGAGAAGATGATGGTGTCGAATCGGCCGGATGGCCAGTCCTCGGGGATGCGACCCTGCCGGACCGATACCCGCGTCTCGGCGGCGAGGCGGTCGCGGGCTGCTTCCACAGCGGCGGTCGCAGCATCCATCGCGATCACTTCGCGCGCGCGTGCGGCCAGCTGGGCGGTGAGCAGCCCCGTCGCGCAGCCGATCTCGAACACGTCGCCCAGCTCGGGCGCGGGCAACGCCGCAAGCAGGAGTGCGCGCTTGCGCTGCTCGTACCACCGCGACTCGAATCCCCACGGGTCGTCGCCGTTGCGACGGTAGAACTCTTCGAACCAGTCGGCATCCAGGCTGTCCGCCTGCGCGTCTTCCGGTTCTGCAGCGAGAAAGACCTCGATGTCGCGGTGGAAGTGGTCTTGCATGCCCAGGTGCAGCAGCACCTCGTCCCCCGGCTGTTCCGAGAGCGGCGAGATCTGGCTGACATGGCAGGCGAGGGCGTCCCGCTTGGCGTGCAGTTCGTCGTCTGCGAGCGGGAGGGCGACGACGCGGTCCCACGGCAGGTCATCGACCGTCCCCCAGTGCCACGCCCATACCGGGTACTCGAGGGAGGTGAATCGTCGGTGGAGGGCGATGGTGCTCGTGACTTCCGCGATGATGCGGTGGTCGCGGTGCCGGTCCTGAGACCAGGGCGCGACGACGAGCACACGTCTCGGGTTGGCCGTGCGGTGGATGTCGAAGATCGCGCCGAGTCGCTCCCGCAGGTGCCCCTTGCGTTCGTTGAGGAGTCCGTCGGGAAGGCCGAGGAAGTGCACCTCGGCGTCCGGTGCGAGGATCGCGATGGCCTGGGTGACTTCGTTGCGGCGCAGCCGGGCGAGCGTGTCGCGGTCGTGCGTCGGAGAGTCAGGGTGGGAGGCTTCACCATCGGTGGCGATCACGACCACCACACGGGCCCCGATACGAGCTGCCCGGTGAAGCAGCCCACCGGCGCCGAGGGTCTCATCGTCGGGGTGCGCCGCGACGACGACGAGCACCTCGAATTGGACGTCCAGCGGCCGGAGCGAGCGCCGGGCGAACTCGTCGTGCCACACCGACTCCGGCGTACCGGCCTCGAGGTGACTGAATGCGGCACTCATCCGGACGTCTCGCTTTCGACCGCAAGCCGGCCGAGCCGGGCAGCGTCGCGGAGACCGTGGTGCTGTCGCAGATAGAGGTGAAGATCGGCGACTCGGCGTGCGTACGACAAGTCCGTGACGAGCGGGCCAGGACCGAGGGCCGCGTCCGCTTCGGCCAGTGTCGTGGTCGCGGCATCGGCCGTCACGGCACGCACACGCTCGGCGAGCAGCCTCGAGTCGAGGTTCGCCTGCGTGTCCACAAGATGGGCGGCCTCGCGCAACGCTGCGCGCGCCGCCCAGAGCGCAGCATCCGCTCGACCGAAGTGCACGAACGCGAGCTGATCGGCGCGCTCCGAAGCCGCCGACGCGAGGAGCGCGTCTCGAACCCCGAGCGCGCCACCCCACCAGCAGGCAGCGACCGACATGGCGCCCCAGGCGAACCCCGGACGTGAGAGATACCACCCGACCTCACCGACCGGGACAGCCGGCGCGCTGTCGAAATCGACAGGGGCACTGACGATATCGGCGAGGCCCCGCGCCACCCACGGTCCGTCATGCGGGCGCACCCCTGGTTCATCCAAAGCGACCGCGAACAGCCGGCGCTGGTCGCCGACGAAGGCCGTCACCAGGGCGTGGGAGAGATGGGCAGCGAGAGAGCACCACGGTTTCCTGCCGGAGAGGGTCCAGCCTGAAGCGCTCTGGTGCGCGTCCACCCGCAGACCCGGCCCTTCCGCCGCGAAGACGCCCCACGACGAGTCCTCGTCGACCCCGATCGCTGACAGATTCCACGGATCGGCGCCGGATGCGAGGTTCGTGCCCGCCTGCTCGAGGATGCCGAGTGCATCCAGATGCGGCTCGAGCACACGCGCAGCGGCGACATCGCGGTACGCGGTCGCGGCGAGACTATCCCACAGCTCCACCGTGTCGCCGGTGCCGACGGTGGGGAGCGAGTTCCCAATGGCGACGGACCATCCGATGGTGGCGGGAATGTCGTGGCCGAGCGACACCCCCGACTCGGCATCGGCCATAGCGCCAGTGGAGGCAGGCTCGCCCGGGATTCCAGGAGAAAGCAGTGAAGGCTGCTGCGTCCGTCGGGCACTCGTGATCATGATCCGACCTCCAGCGGGCGAGGGGCTGAGGTCCGTCTTGTCACTCGTGCCACGCGGGTTCCTCCTGATCATCGATGACGCTCTGCTCTCGGGCGAGCGTAGGTGGCCATCACGGCGGCGTCGCCGGCCTTGACACCGAGGGGCGCTGCATGCCAGGTTCATCGACCGCGGGGGACCGGGGAACCGCCCTGCGGATCGGCCGGGAAAGGGGGCCTAAGCCCCCGACGAGCCGGGGGAGGGGTCGTTGCGCAGCTGCTTGCGGAGGAAGATCTGAGCCGTACCGTCGCCCTGGTCGACCCGCTCCGTTTCGCGATACCCCCGCCTGGTGTAGAGCCGCACGTTGGCGTCGCTGTGCGAACCGGTGAAGAGCTCTGCCTCGCGGCATCCGACCGACCAGCCGCGCTCTTCGACCGCGTCGAGCAGCATCCCGCCGATTCCTTCGCCCTGCTGGTCGGGAGCGATCGCAATCCGCCCGATCAGCAGGAGGTCGCCGTCCGCGACAGCCCGAATGGCGCCGACGATCCGCTGTCGCCTTCCCGCCACGAATCCGAGGTTGTCAGCGAGCTCCGCTTCGAGTTCCTCGAGTGTCTGGGTGAGTGCGGGCATGTCAGGGTCGCGGTAGATCAGCGCCTCCTGGACGAACGCTGCTCGCTGCACGGTGAGCACTTCGCCCGCGTCGTCGGGGTGAATGGGACGGACCATCACCTCGTCCACGTCTCGGACCGGTTTCCCGGATCCCGCATTGCTCCGCAACGCGTCAGGAGCGTCAGTCATGATGACCGCCTTCCATACTCCGGCCACGGGCTGCACGGCATCTCCGACGGCCCGACGCGGAAGCATCATCGAAGCACGCTGGGGAAGGTTGTGGGCGGTGCTTGACAAACGGCGAGGCGGGCGACGCCGGCGGCATGACGTTCCAGGCTAGTGAAAGGGACACCGCGACGCTGACGGCGCTGCACGGACGAGCCCTCCGGACCGCGGCTTGGTGGGCAGGCGTCGACGGTTCACACCCAGTCCGACTCCCGAGATCGAGATACGAGGGTCGCTGAGCGTTGCGATGGCGGTGGAGAGTCCGACGATCGCGAGCTTCTCGCCTGGGCACCGATGGCCGGTGCGGACCTCGGCTCCGCCGTGCGGAATGAACGCGGTGAGCGCTTCGTAATCGTCGACGCCGCGGAATCGCTCCGGATCGAACCGCTCCGCGCTCTCCCAAGACCGGTCATCCAGGTTCGTGCCGAGGATGTCCAGGACCACTCGGTCGCCCTTGGACAGCGTGACACCGTCCAGCTCGACGTCCTTCAGAGTCCAGCCGGGCAGCATCGGCACGAACGGTGCGGTGCGGCGCACTTCTTGCGCGAACATCGTGGCGGCCGGTCCCCCTTGCAATCGAGCTCGCTCGGACACCTCGGCCGCGATGCGCTCTCTCCACGCAGGGCGATCGTGCAGCTCCTTCGCCGCGAACGCCACGAACCTCGCAACGGCGATCATCGGTCGCATGGTGTTCTGCAGTTCCACCCCCGCGACGCGCGGCGGCAAGAGGTCGCCGTTCTCGTCGCGATGCCAAGCCCACAGGAACAGAGCCGTCTCTGCCCCAGGCGTAAGATCCCCCGCTCGCGTGGCCTCGACCAACTGCTGAGCGTGTCGATCCGACCACCAGCGATTCACCATCGCCCTCGGAAAGGCCGGCGAGTACGGCGCTCCGAATCCGTCGACGATCTGGGCGAGCCGTCGCGCCCACCGGGTCTGCGCATCCCGCGTTCCCGGCAGTGCCGCCCACCGCATGATGGCTCGTCCGAAGGCACCCACCGCAGCGTCGTATGCGCTGCGTCGTCCCCCTTCGAGCCAGTCGCCGAGCTCGCCCTCCCACTCGTGCTCGAGCAACGGCACGAGGCGTTCCACCTGCTCGTCCTCGTATGCGGCCTCGACGAACGTGCTCTTGCGGTGGAAGTGCGCCTCGCCATCGAGACTGTGCACGGAACCGTTACCGAACAGCGTCTCCTGCACGATGGCCGGCATGGCGCCGTGGCGTGCGATCCGGTCCTGGTCGTAGAAAAGGTTCACCCCCTCCACCCCACGGACGAGCATCGCGTCCCCACCCAGCAGTCGCATGGGTGCGGCGCGCGCTCCACGCGCGACGCGACGCCAGACGTGAGCGCCGAAGCGGTAGCCGCGAAGAAGGACACCGGCCGCGTCATCCACCAGCCTCCCTTGCGTTTCGGCACGTGGCCGGCCTTCGGTGCGCGGGCTGTCGGACTGCGGTTCGGGCTCGGAGATCGCCATGCTTCACCCTCGCAACCGCCACCCAAAATGTGCAGGGGGAAGCGGTAGAGACGCGAGTGTGATAGCTGTCGCTCCACGACGTCCTTGTCAACCCCTGAGCACGGCCGAGCACGGTCCTGCCTAATAGGAGAACAGGATCCGACATCCAGCGAGGAGTACCCCATCGTGCAGATCATCGAGACGATCGACGTGGACGTTCCCGTCCGCACCGCCTATAACCAGTGGACCCAGTTCGAGACCTTCCCGAAGTTCCTCGACGAGGTCGAATCGATCACACAGACCAATGACACTCTGACCCACTGGACAGTGAAGGTGGGCGGCTTCACGCGCGAGTTCGATGCAGAGATCACGGAGCAGCACCCGGATGAGCGGGTCGCATGGACCAGCAAGGGCGGAGACACCGAACACGCCGGAGTGGTCACATTCCACAAGCTCACGGACACGACCAGTCGTGTCACCGTGCAGCTGGACTGGGCGCCCGAGGGCCTGGTCGAGAAACTGGGCGCCCTGGTGGGCGCGGGGGGCCATGCGGTGAAGAAGGATCTGAAGAACTTCAAGGAATTCATCGAGGCGCAGGGCAGCGCGAGCGGTGCGTGGCGCGGCGACGTCGACGCTTAGGCGACGACGCCCTTCAGCGGGCGTGCGATGACCATCCGGATCGGGACGTCCGGCTGGAGTTACGACCACTGGGAGGGCGTGCTCTATCCGGTCGGTCTTGCTTCCGGAGCGCGGCTCTGCACGTACGCGTCCGCGTTCGACACCGTGGAGCTCAACGCGAGTTTCTACCGCTGGCCGCCAGTCGGCGGCTTCCGCAGCTGGCGGCAACGGCTTCCTGACGGTTTCGCCATGTCGGTCAAGGCGCCCCGCGGCCTCACCCACGCGAAGAAGCTCTATTCCCCCGAGGTGTGGGTGCAGCGGATGTCGGAGGGCTGGCATGAGCTCGGCGACAAGCGGGCTGTGGTGCTGGTCCAGCTGCCGCCGACGCTGCCGCGCGACGACGCACGGTTGCGCCACTTCCTCGAACGAGTGCCCGACTGGATGCGGATCGCGGTGGAGCTGCGTCATCCGACCTGGGAGGTGGAGGAAGTGTTCCGGCTGCTCGAGGATCACGGCGCCGCGTACTGCGTGATGAGCGGTGCGGGCCTGTCGTGCATCCTGCGGGCGACGGCCGACTTCGTCTACATCCGGCTGCACGGCCCGCACCATGACCATCTCTACCGTGGCTATTACTCCGACCAGGATCTGCAGTGGTGGGCGGAGCGCATCCGCGAATGGGATCGTTCGGGTCGGGACGTGTTCGCTTACTTCAACAACGACGGAGAGGGTAACGCCGTCCGCAACGCCCTCACCCTCAAGCGCTTGCTCGGCGTCTAGAGGTCCGGGTTAGACGCTCGCGGGCCTATGAGGGAAGGCGAGGGATGGAGACCAGCCAGGTGGTGCCGGAGCTTAGGATCGGGCAATGCTCGTATCGCGAATGATCGATGCGAAGTTGACCACCGACTGGAGTCGGAAGTGCCGCCCGGCGAGGCGAATGCTGGGTTCGAGAATCACCAGTCTTCGATCACCCCGGCATCGATCATCTCGGCGCGCAGTGCGTCCTCGAAGTCGTCGGCTTGATCACGCAGTTCGTCCTTGTCGAAGCCGTATCGGACGATGGGTCTGATCGTTCTCATCTTCTTGTGCCTCCACGCTGATCCAGCGAATAGATTCTGCTTCTGCGCGTGAGACCGACGATGGGGCTTGACAGCGGCCGGCCTTTCCGCCCCGAGCGCATCGCGTCACGCTCGGCCGTCACGCTGCCCCGGCGACGATGCGATCACCGACACGAAGGCGACCGCCGCCGTCACAGTCGATGACGAGTCCCGCGTTGGAGTTGGCCGCCAGCGCGAGGATCCGCTTCGGCGCGATATTCGTCGGCCTCGCCTTCTGGTCCTGGCACCGACTCGAGGGCGCCGCCTTCTTTCGGACCGCCGGGGATCGGGCGACCACTCACCCTAACGGGGGTGGTCCAGGCGGCTCAGCCGCGGATGGCGAGCTACGGTGGGGATAGAAAGCCGCGCAGGAGGATGCCCGTGGCCGCTACAGGTATGGCTGTCCGATGTTGAGCGCCACGGCCATCGCAGCCATGACTGCGCTCGTCGCCGGCGGCATCACGGCTGGGCTGATCGCGATCCTTCATGTCCTCAAGCCCGAATATGAGCCGTCTTGGCGGATGATCAGCGAGTACTCCGTCGGGCGATACGGGTGGGTCATGCGCCTCGCCTTCGTCACGATGGCCATCAGCCCTGCCGCGACGTGCGTCGCCTTGTGGCCGTTCGGCGGCGCGTGGACGATCGGACTTGCCGCCGTCGCGCTGGGCGCGCTCGGTGCAGCGTTCATCGACGCCGATCCGATCATGACTCCGCGTGCACAGGCCACGCCCGTGGGCAGGGCGCACACGGTCCTGGGCGGTGTGCTGCTGGCCGGCTTTCCGCCCGCGGCGCTGTTCGCAGGGGTTGGGGTGGCGAGCGCGCTCGGATGGGTGCTGGCAGTCGCTTCCGTTGTTCCGTTCGCCGGCCTGGTGTGGTTCCTCGTCGCCGCCGCTCCCGCGCACGGGAGGGGCGGCTCGCCTGGGATCCGAATCGGATGGCCGGACAGGTTCTGCTTTCTCGCCTACCTGGGATGGGTGGTGGTCGCCGCTATCGGTGTTCTGTCCGTCGTGTGATGCAGCAGCGCCGTCGCGAACGCGGGGGCGGCGTCAAGTGCTGCCTCGGCCGACACCTCCGCCGAACCTTCAGTGCCCTGTATGACGACGCACTCGAAGAAGGACTCGCCTCGGGCTTCACCCTCTCCGTCGCGGGGAGGGGATGACCTCGGCGCCACTCGGCCCGTTGTATCGATGGAAATCGAAGCTTCGAAAGCCGGAACGTGACCGGTTGCAATCGCGACGGGCTCGAGGGCTTGAACTACGCGGTCGGCCAGCAGACGGAGGCGGGGCCGCGGGCAATGGGCAGCGTGAACCCGTACGAGACGGCGAATGGCCGGCGCTACTGTGTCCGGCGAATGCCCGGGTCAGGCCTCCTAGCTCCGAAATAAACCCCTGGTCAAGAAGGTAAAGAAGGGTGTTGCCCCTGGAGGGACTCGAACACGTTTTGAGCATTTCGCATAGCAACGCGAAACGACAACTTCCGCGGAATTACGCGGGTGTTCAAGGTCAGGGTGACATCAACCGGCGTCCGAAAACAGCCAGCTACGAATAGGATGCGGCCAAAATGCGGGCACGAATCGTTGTTATGGAGCGGCATTCAGCCCATGCCAGAAGCAGATGCGGCCAAGACTGTATTGAGCTTGGCGTAGCGAGACCGAGTTTGAGCGTTCTGCATAGATTGACGCATTTTGCTTGGCAATGTGCATGAATGCTTGTTGATGCTCTTCAGTGGCATCAACGCCCGAGTGAGGGGCCTGACGGAGAGTCCGGGAGCTGATGCGGGCGCGTCCGCTGCTCTTCGTCGGCGCGCATCCGGTTGTAGGTCTCGCGGGTGATCAGGTCCTCCGCGAGCCCGGCTTCGCGAGCCCGCGCCATCATCCGTGTGGCCGTGCTGACGCTCACGCCGAGCTGGTCCGCGACGAGCTTGAGCGGCGCGATGTTCACCGCAGTGGCGATCCGGTAGAGCCTCACCGCCTCAAGGACGGTCTCGGCGTACTCGCGATTAGATGCATGAGCTTGCACGTCGGCGAGGTACTCGCTCAACGTCATCGACGGCCCCTCGCTGCGCTGCACCGTGACCACCCGCACCGCAGACCGCTGGACGAGCTGGAGCACACTCACCTCCCGCAGCGAGGCGGCGGTGACCTCCTCGCCCTCTCCCGGCCGATCCACTCGGACGGATGCGGCGACCGACCGTCGCAGCTTCTCGTCATAGACGACGTGCACGCGGATCGCACCCAGGTTGCCCGGCTCGCCCGTCGCGAACGCATCCCACCTTGAGGGCATGTGCACGCCGTCGCCGACGTGGATCCGTTCGGGGTCGATCGCTTCAACGATGAGCTCACTCACAACGGCGAGTGTCCCACGATTCGGACGTGGTGAGCAATTGGTGTCGCGCTTTGCTCACGGGGGGAGTACGGTGTGCGCAAGTGATGTCACGCATTGCTCACGGGAAGGAAGAGGTCATGAACAAGACACCGAATTCACTCGCACTGACGATGAAGGATGCCGCCAAGCTCGTCGGCGTCGACTACCGCACCATCAAGCTCGGCATAGAGAGCGGGACGATCCCCACGGTCCAGTTGGGCCCGCGCCGCATGATCCCGCGTGTCCCGCTGCTGCGTGCCTTCGGCATCGACGCCTGATAGCGGACCAGCGGGGGCGCGCTGCCGATGCCCAACGGAGCGCAGGCCTGGCGCGATTCCCATCCGGGCATCGCGCGCGGGCGGGAACTCTGCACGCGTGATGGTAGGCGCGGACGTGGTGCAACAGGTGGCCGCTAGCATCGTGGCGTGCGGATTGTTGTCGGAGTAACTGACAGTCGCTGGGCCGCCTTCTTGCGGGACCGTGCCGCGATCACAGATGTGAACTTCTGGCAGCCTTCCCCACACGGGTTCAAGGCGCTGCCGGAAGGCGGACCCTTCCTATTCAAGACGAAGCGACCCGGTGCTCACCGCGATGTTGACATTCCCGGCTACGCGCTCGTTGGCGGCGGCTTCTTCGAGGAGTACTTCGAGATGCCCGTCAGCGAAGCGTGGGCGATCTGGGGACAAGGAAACGGGGTTGCGACCGAACAGGAACTGCTCGACCGCGTGCGGGCATACCGTTCGAGCAAGCAGTGGGCAGATGATCCCGACCCCACCATTGGCTGCATCATCCTCCGCAACGCGTTCTTCGCACCGCGCGGTGATGAACTCCCGCAACCACCGAACTGGTCGCTCAACAACGTCACCATCGAGGGCTATGAGACGCTCGGCCGAGAACGGAAACCCGACTCGGAGTACGTGCAACAGGCATTTCAGCTGATGCAAGGCAGTGCTCGCGTGGACTACGGCTGGGACACCGACCTTCGCAGCACGGTGATCGAGTGGGACGGGCCGAAGTACGGCGATCCTGTTCTGATCAACCCACGGATGGGGCAAGGCAGGTTCCGCCGCGCGGTCGACGAAGCCTACGACTTTCGCTGCGCAGTGACGAGCAGCAAGACTTACCCGAGCTTGGAGGCCGCGCACATTCGCGACTATGCGCACGATGGCGGTACGCACCAGGTGTCCAATGCTCTCTTGCTCAGGTCCGACGTGCACACCCTCTATGACCGCGGCTACCTCGGCATCGATGCCGATCTCCGCCTGCGGGTCAGTCCAGTGCTCCGCGCACGTGGCTGGAACGGCGTCGAGTTCTACAAGAAGGAGGCCGCCGGGTTCAGGATCCGCGTGCCGGAGAACCCAAAACTCGCGCCCGACCGCGGCGCGCTCGCTTGGCACCACGCGAACCGCTTTCGCGCCGCTTAGCCCGCGAATGTGAACTCTCGAATCCCGGAAGGTGACTGGTGCGTTTCCTCAACCCGATATCGCCAACTCGCTTCGACGTGGTTGCAGGACTGTCCCGCTGGGAAGCGCGCAGTCAGTTCGGCCATGAGGTCGGCTGGTACCAGAGCACCGACGGCTCTGTCTTTGCGGTGCTTGTCTGGAACATCGAGTTGAAGCACCACGTTGCGCTTCTTGGTCGCGATCTCGCCGGTAGATATCGGTGGGTGCACCAAACCCCCGAATCTGCCACGCCGGGCGTCGCCCTCGCGGCGGCCTCCTTGTTCGTCGTAGCTATGCACGCCGCCGGCACGACCGTGTATGAGCAGGGCGACGAAGGAAAGCAGGTCGACCTCTTTACTCCGGTCGTTGCGCCATCAAAGCTCCACGAGCGGTTCAAGCTTCTGAGCGCCGATGAGCACTATGTGGCCGCGCGCGCAGTCGTCGGCTACCTGATGCCGTGGCTGGAGAACCAAGACGGCAACTTCGTCCAGCAGTTTCAGTCAGACGGATTCGATGCACGTATCTGGGAGCTCTACCTGTTCATGATGCTGCGCGAACTGGGTCATCAAGTGTCGTTCCCGATTCCAGCGCCTGACTTCCTCGCGACCGGAGATGACGGACAGTTTCTCGTCGAAGCAACAACGGCGAACCCGGTGCAACCTGGAGCGGAACCAGCGCGCCCGACTACCAAGGCGGAAGCCGACCTATACGTCGAGAACTTTGTCGTTTCTCGCTATTCGAATGTGTTGCTCAAGAAGCTCGAGAAGCGCTATTGGGAGCTTCCGCACGCGGCAGGACTGCCCCTGACGATCGCGGTGCAGGATTTCCACCACCAACTTTCAATGACCTACAGCGGCAACGCCCTACAGGTTTACCTCTACGGACGCAACGTAGACGCCGTCGCCGATGGCACTTTCGTAGTCAGAGAAATCAAAGAGCACGTCTGGGGAACCAAGACCTTTCCTTCCGGCTTCTTCTTCCAGCCTGACGCCGAGAACATCAGTGCTGTGCTATTCAATGCCTCTGGCACGATCTCCAAGTTCAACCGCATCGGCGTAGGGGCGGGGTTCGGTTCCCCAAATGTTGACTTGATCCACTTTGGGCGTCGACGCGATCCGGACGACCCCAGCGGAGGCGTCAACTTTTCCACGCAAGTGACGGAGGGCTACGAAGAGGCATGGACGGATGGCCTCAACGTCTTCCATAACCCCCGTGCCAAGCGGCCGCTCGACATGTCCCTCATCCCCGGCGCCGCACATCATTTCTGGGATGGCGAGCAGTTCACGGTGCTCTTCCCGAAAGGTCAGCTCGAGTCGAGCATCACGTACAACGTGAGGCGGGTGGAGCCGCCAGTCCCCTAGGCCGTGTTGATTGAGAGGATGGAGCGCCAGGCCACTCGGCCCACTGCCCGGGAACGCTCCGCAAGATTGATTCCGCGACCTTGAGCCGCTCGGTGATATGCCGTGCTCGCGGGACCCCTATGCGGGCAGTGGCCGTTGACGGAACGTGCGCGCGTGCGCACCAGTCCCCGGGGGAATGACTTTTCCTACGCGCTCAAGTGCCTAGTGGGGGACGGTCGCGATGCGATCGCCGATTGAGCCTCAATCCCAGTTGACGGCCCTGTCGAATGAGTCGTTTGCGTACCCGATATACTCCGAAGCTTTGCCCTCTTTGGTCATGCGGAGCGCATACTCGATCGCTTGTGAGTGAAAGTCGGCCTCCAGGCCAGACCTCAGCCAGTGGAAATAAGGATGGCTCTCGAGTGCCTCGTCGACGTGATTGATTCGTTCGAGGATGTCGTCGACCTCTTCGGCGCTCAGCGGCGCTTGCAAGAGCATGAACTGCGCGCTCGGCTTGCCGTCCTCGCTTACCAAGCTGCGGCGTCCTGGCGCCCATTGCACGACGACTCCATCAGCGGGATGGCCGCCGCCGCCGTGTAGCAGGCGTCCACGGTGGTTCTTGGCGATGTGGTTCAGTGCATGCTTCGCTCGGCTGATCTGACCCGCATGCGGCGCGGGAAAGGCAACGTCGAACTGGTCCGCCCAACCTGCTTTGAGCAACTTCTGCAACGAGAAGACCGGTCGCAGCGCCGCTGGAGAGAATGCCGACAACACGACCAGGGCGTGCTGGACATAAGCGAAGTACGTCGCGATAACAGCGGTGCAGACATAGGCGACTTCTCTTCGATGGGCGGCTTCCGCCATCGCGCGCTCGAGAATTGACAGCAGTGCGTCGTGCGAGTCATCGCGAATGGGGCGGGATTCGGGCACCCCGGCATTGCGCATCTGCCGCAGATGTGCAAGGTGGAAGTCGACCGCTCCACGATATCGAGCGAATTGGTTGACAACGGTCGCACGGTTCTCGCGGAGTTCGCGTTGCACGCGAGGATAGATTGCGCGCTGATAGAGGCTCGTGGCCGCGGCCGTAAGTCGGCGCTCCACCTCCTTACCGAGCTCATCCGCGCCCTCGTCGCGTTCTTCTGAGAGCAGGATGGTCAGCCGGAGTCCGAACTTTCCCCATTGAAGTCGGCAGGTGGTGCGCCGGAAGTCAAACTCACGGATCCAAGCGACCTTCTCGTACGCGGGCTGGTGCCGCGCTCGGGTCACACCGAGAACCATCTCGATGATGTCGGCGACGCTGGCGGCCGATGGGGCGAACCGATATTGGACAGTGGCTGAGTCCGCTTCGAACGACGCGCTGGGGGCAGCAAAACCACGCAACTCTCGATCTCGGATGCCGATGAGGGCCAATGCGAAGGCCTCGTCCTCGTCTGTCAAGGTCGGTACGGCACGGCCGTCGCGCGGCTCCTCAGTCATTCGGATCCTCTCTGGATCAGGCGGGGGTCAGTGCTGATTTGGGAGTGGCAGCGTAGTGAACAACTCGCCATCCGATATTGCATCCTGCTGGTCTTGAACTAGGTCGATGAAGTAGATGAATGCGGCTCGCGCCACGCGGAGCGATTGATGGGCTGCTTGTACCAGAGCATCGGCATCGATGCTGCTGTGCGCGAGCTCCGTAACACCGCTGGGGGCATGATGCGTGAGATGAACCAGACGGTGGGTTCCGGCGTTGCGAAGGGTTTTGGCCTCCGGATAGAGACCCTCTACATCAACATCGAATGAAAGCTCGGCCAGCGCCACCGCTCCGCTGGCTCCCTGTTCCGGAATTGGCAGCCCTGCTCGAAGTTGGGCGCCCTCGCCTTCGCTCCAGTAGTTCGCGAATGTGACCTTCCTCGGTAACACCCCAGTCCCGAAGTGGTCATTTGCAGCAACGGCGATCTTGTCGAGTAAATCGAGTGTCGCCCGCTGGGCGAGGATGAGTTGCGCTGGGGGTTCACCATAGAGAGACATGTCGAGCGTGTCGGCATAGACCCCGGTGTCGGTGGGGTGCTGAGCATACGGTGACTCACCGAGGAGTCGTTCGCCCTCGTACGCAAGCCGCCGGGCCACGAGGTACTCCGCTTTGAGGACATTCATGGATGTGAAGATCGGCGGCGGATCCGGCTCGCCGATCGGAACCGTGACCGCTTCAACCATCGCGCTGTCCCATCGCGGCTCGTCCGACCCCAATCCCTCGACCGCGACTGTCAGCGCGAGGCGGTGGTCCTTGATCCACTGCTGGTACGCGTCGAGAGGGTCGCCATCGTGAGATGTATGTCCCGTGCTGCCCGAAGGTGGGAGTGCATCCCAGCGCCGAGCCACCTCTTCGCCGGCGAGTTCCACCGTGCGGGCTCTGTGTCGTCGGGCTTGCTCTCTGTACCGGTCGTAGACGGCCGCGTAGTGCCCGCTCAGGCCCCGCTTGCGGGCAGCGCGAACCCTGAGAAGTTCTGCTGCGTTGCCCGCCGCGTTCCCGTTCGTCGGATCCGCTGCAAGGGCGTCGACATATGCCTGGTACGCCTCAAGCCATCGGCCGGAGTGGTCGAGTGTGTTCCCCAGGTTGCAGAGCGCGCGACCGCGTACGTCTGCTGGCTCGTCCGAATGCCCGGCAGCGGCGAACAGCGTACGGGTAGCACGGAGTCGATCGCGATCGCGAAGCCCGAAGACCCCGCGGGGCTGCGTCGGTTCGTTACCACGCCACTCGGCCAAGTCGAGGTGATGGAGCGCGGAGAGTCCGTTCGCCACGTTGTACTTGAGTTGGCCATCGAGTTCGTGGACCAGCCCGCGGTCGAGAGCATCGCGCGCGCACTGGATGCCCGCAGCGACTGCGTCCTGGTTCGCACGCAACGCGCCAAGGTTGATCAGCAGTGATGAACAGCTGAACTTCAACTGTGACCATTGGACCCCGCTAAGATGACCTGACGCCAGCGCGTCATCAATGTCTTCCGAGAACGCGGTCAGTTGCGCGATGGTGCCCCTGTGGCCTGCGGACGCCGACCTCGCGAGAGTGTCTCGACGCTGCGCCCATGTCCGAGGTACTTGTTTCGGCATCGCGATCCCCTGTCGTCGTCCCGTCACACTACTGGCACACTCCAACAACAGCCGTAGCCGCCACCGAGGGCGCTTCAGTGTCGCCCGGTGGGACCATCAACCGCTGGGGTCGTCCAAGCAGCGCGGTCATGATCCCAATCCGGGCGGCGAACGAAGTTGTGCGTTTGCCCCGCACTAAGCACGAGGTTAACGCTGCCCACGGGCCGTCCGGTACGCAGCCGTCGGTACCCTTGGGCGCAGCGGTGTAGAGGTTGCGTGATCGTGGGCGAAAGGCTGACCGTGCTCGACAATGAACAGCTCGCGGCTATCATCGAGGTCGGCTACGAACAGCGCAGTGTCGAGTTCAAGAGCGCAGGCGACCGCACCGATCGGTCCTTCCTTGCAAACGTCGCGCGTGCTGTCCTCGCGCTCGCGAATCAACGCGATGGCGGGCACGTGATCATCGGGCTCAGCGAGGCGGGAATCGACGCAGCCGAGTCTGGACTCACGAACGATCAACTTCGGCAGTGGCTCTCGTTTGACGACGTGTCGGATCAGATCAACTCCTACGCAGATCCGCCGGTCCGGATTCAGCTCGGTCAAGGCCGGTTGCCAAACGGCCGTCTCGTCGCGATCATCGAGGTCGCGGAGTTTTCCGAGATCCCGATCCTCAGCAAGAAGGACTACCCCCAGCGCATCGCTGCGAAGCAGCTCTACACCCGCTCAATGGCAAAGCCGGAGAGCTCCGCCTCGTTGACGCAGAACGAATTGCGCGAAGTTATCGCTCTTGCCACCGAGAAGCAACTTGCTCGTTTTCTGGAGACGGCGCAGCGCGCCGGAATCCAGCTCGGCCAAGGGGAAGTAGCCGCCGCCCGCGACCAATTCGCCGCCCAGATACAACACGCCCGCGACGACGGATTCCACCTCGACCCGGCGCTGCCGCAGATCGTGACCACCATCCACCCCGAGATGTTCGACCCACGTCGCGTACCGTTCACTGAGCTGCTTCCGGCCGTGCAAAATGCCACCGTTCGCCGACGTGGCTGGCCTTTCCCGTGGGTCCAGCAACCGACGAGCGGACGGGACTGGGCGGGCGAACAGATCACCACCATGCACCCGGAGTCATGGCAGTTTTACGAGAGTGGTCAGTTCTTCGACTGCCGCGCTATCGAGCAATTCGGCCCAGACCCCGATGGTTTCCTCGATGACCGGCAACCGATCGATGGCTACCTTCCAGTCTGGATGCCGCTTCTCCACTTCACCGAGGCGATCGAATTCGCGGGTCGACTGCAGCGGGCGCAGTTCGATGGCGAGCGCATCCGCGTCGAACTCGCACTCCACAACATCCGGAGGTTTGTGCTCGTGGCTGCGCACGGAGGCCGAGCGGGTCTCCACGGCACCTACACCTACAACGACGAGGCCTGGGACTACGAGATCTACCTCTCCGCGGAAGAAGGACTCACGGGCCCGCGAGAACTCGCCGTCGATGCAGCTTTGGACCTCCTCCAGCGATTCAACTGGAGGGGCGTGACGCGAGAGTTGCTGCAAGATCTCCAGGCCGAGGTCTTCGGACCAGAGCAGTCTTAGGTGGCGGCCTCTCAGACACTTGCGACGGCGTCGGCGCATCTCCAATTGCGGAGTTAGATCATTCGTTGCGGACGGAGTGGAAGGGGCCGCGTGCATGTCGAATCCCTATTCGGGCACTGCGCGGATGAGGAGGCTCGCGAGCGCTCTTGAATATCAGCGATGGGCATCACCAACCAGCGACGAGCGGAATGGGCACCACCCAACGACCGTGGCGGTGTTCGGCTTAGTAGGGTTCGCAGGCGTACCCGTCACCGTCGCGGTCGAGGTCGTAGATGTCGCGGCCGACGACGCGTGCGATGCCGCTGAAGTAGGAGGGGCCGTTTCCGCTACCGCCGGCGCAGTCGACGTCGCTGTCGACGGGGACGCAGGCATCGGCGTAGTTGGAGTCGCAGTTGCCGGCTGGCGCCGCGGGGGCCGGGGCGGGTGGTGGGGGTGGTGCGACGTACGTCCCGTTCGCGATCACCTGGGTGACCGGCTGCGTCGTGACGACTTCCGAGACGAGCTCCCGGCTGACCTCCTGCCCATCGAGCAGGTGAACGCGGTAGGTCAGCGTCTTCTCGCCGTTCTGCCCGGGGGTGCGGATCTGAGTCTGCCCGGCAGGCAGGGCGCCGTCATCGACCCGGGTCTCGGTGAACGGGACCGCCTCGGTGACGAACTCTTCACGCGTGCTCGCCACCGGAGTGGGTGTCGGCGTCGGGGTCGCGTGTGACGTGCTTGACCCGTCGGACTCGTGCGCTTTGCTCGGCGATGCCGCGGCGAAATGGGCCGCCTCCGTGTTGGACCCAGTGCCGGCTTTCGGAAGTACCGCAGCGCTCACGCTTCCGGTGACCAACAGCACCGCGGCGGCTGAGGCCGTAACCGCGATGGCGGCTTTGCGGGAGTTCAGGCGCAGCCAGGTGCGGGTGCCCTTCGCCAGCGCCACGATGCCGGTGATAAGGATGACCAACGCGATCACGGCGACAACCGGCGACAGCAAGATGACGGGAATCAGCGCGATCGCGCCGATGAGGACCCACGCCCAGACCGGCATCCGCCGGGAAGAGCGTCCCGTGGTCGGCGCGACCGGAGGCAACGGCTCGACCCAGATGGTGCCGTTGCTGGTGACGTGAGCGCCCCAGGCGTTACCGTCCCACCAGCGTTGCCGGCCGGCGTTGACCGGATCGGGATACCACCCAGGCGGCTGCATCGTCATTGAATCTCCCCAGAATCTCTCCGACCCTAGCCGTCGCCGCGCCACCACCAAGACCCAATGTCGCCAATACGAACCGGCATTGGGCAAACCTGACCGGACCTTGAGGATCGCCCCCCCGGGCCTGCGCTCGTGTATCAAAGAGACAGCGACTCGGTGGGTTGTGGCTGGTACGGTCGGCGTCGTGACGCTGGAACTGGGGCCAGACGACAAGCGCATGCGGCTGCGGTACGCCGGCACCTGCCATCTGTGCGGGACACCGCTCGATGCGGGAACGGACGCCGTCTACGAGCGCGGCACCCGCACCGTGCGCTGCGTACAGTGCCCATGTACGGCCGAGACGACCGAACCGGAAACGGGGACCGCCGGAGCCTCCGCTCGCCGCGAGTACCAACGCCGTAAGCAGAACCGGGAACAGCGTATCCGCACCGCGCACCCCAAGCTCGGTGGGCTCATCCTGGCCCTCTCCGACGACCCGCAGAGCACCCAGGCATGGGCGCAGGGAGCCATCGGCGAGGAACTCCTCGCCCAACGCCTCACCGATCTGCCCGACACTTTCCGGACGCTGCACGACCGACGCATACCCGGCACTCGTGCGAACATCGACCACATCGTCGTGGGGCCCACCGGTGTGTGGGTGATCGACGCGAAACGCTACAAGAACAAACGCCCCGCGCTCCACGTAGAAGGTGGCCTCATTCGGCCTCGCACCGAGCACCTCCGGATCGGCGGCCGCGACGGCACCAAACTCATCGCAGGGGTGCGGGCCCAGGCCGAGTGTGTCACCGCAGCCGCCGGCGACGAAGCCTCTCCCGTCTTTGGTGTGCTGTGCTTCCTCGAAGCGGACTGGCCCCTCATCGGTGGCTCGTTCACCGTCGATAGCATCCACGTGCTAGGGCCCAGGCTCCTCATCAAACGGATGACCGGGGCCGCTTCGCGGAACATCAATGTCGGCACCCTCCACTCCCGTCTCGGGAAGGCGTTCCCCGCCGCGTGACGGACCGCGGTCAGGAATCGGAAGCGAGCAGGCCCGCCCTTCTCTCAGACGCAGCTAGGGGTCGACGTCGCAGATCGGTCGCACTGCTAGGTCTGGAGATCGAGAAGGCGTTGAGTTTCGGCACGCCACTCACGGTCCAGCGAAGGTGTCATCAGCACTCTTGCTTCCCGCCTTGGTGGGATGCGCTCCCCTCCCGGGTGATCGCTACGCATCGGACGCCCATTCAGAGCGGCCCTGTGGGAGCGGGCATCGTTGTGTCAGTGGTCGTAGACGATCACGATGTCTGTGCCGGCAGTGATGTGCAGTTGGTAGTGATGGCGTTCCTGGCTGTAGGCCAGCCATCCGCCGCCCGCATCGATGTGCTCTCGCACTGCCTGATCAAAGTGACTCACATCACCAGACAGGATTTCAAGCTTCACGCCGCCGACCCAGACCTGATTCGCCATGAGCACACCACATCGACGCGGCAGGGGAAACCGCTCGTGTCTCGATAGCCTGGGCGGGTGATTGAACAGCCGCAGTGGAGACCTGTCGTCCGGACGGGTCGAGAAGATGTGCTGACAGAAGATTTTCCCGTCTACCTGCGCGAGGCCATCTATCCCTGGCTGTCGGAGCGGGCAGGCATTGACGGCGGCTGGGCCAAGGCAGATTTCTTCGTCGATTTTCAGAACGCGGTGAAAACTGACATCGGGTTCAGGTCTGGCGGATATCACAAGTGGCGTGACGCGGTTCTGCCTCAGTTGAGGGGCGTTAACGATGCCGTGTTCACCAATCTCGTTCACTATGGTCTCAGCAGGCACTATGTCTCCCAGAGCACCAAGAAGCTACCCCTCGAAGACGTGCTCAGCGACGGCGGGTCAGCGTGGACGGTGGTCCGCGCAGGAACCTACGCCGCCCTGACGCAACGCGTGCCCAACGGCGTGAGGGAAGCGATGGCTGGTGTGCTTTCAGCCACCGACGTGGCATCACGCAAAATTCAGGAAGCGTGGTCAGACGCGTACGGAGTGAACCCGCGCCCGTCGGTAGCCTTCGGCCACGCTGTCGTCGCGGTGGAGACTGCCGCGCTAACCGTGATCCCAACTTCGGTGCCGGAACCCACACTCGCCAACCTGTTCTCGATTCTCGAAGCAGACAACGCCAAGTGGACGCTGGTGTTTCGCGACAGCGAGAAGGCTCCGGGTGCGAGGACCCTTGCGGCGATGTTGCGTACCCTCTGGCGCGGGCACGAGAGCAGGCATGGGAGGCCGGACTACGCGGACGCCACCCTCGAAGAAGCCAGGGCAGCTGTCATCCTCGCCGCGACTCTCGTGCAGTGGTTCACCACGGGAGTCGTGCGACCAACGCGGTAACGCACGTGAGACGCAGCTCGGGCGCTACCCAATCGACTCAGCGAAGTTCGTGTAGCCCTTCCGGCCGCGAATCCACATCGGGCCGTCTCCGCCCTCCACGTAGATGAACGAAATGACGTTCAGGTCGCGGAGCGCTTCCCGGATCGCAAGCTGTGGCCCTTGAAAGGTCGGTCGCGAGAAACCGGCCCTTGCGATTGCTATTGTCCCGGTTCTCGGTTCCGACCGCGCCTAATAGCAACGGTTTCAGCGCTCCGTCTGCGGGGATCAGATCGTCGAGAACCTCTACAGCCCGATCCCGCGTCCCGCACTCGGCGCCCCGGCCACCCGGCCCGTGGCCATCGCCCCCTCCCCGCTCCGCGCCGCACGTCGCATCTCCGCCTGAGCCGCGCGCAGAGCATCCTGCATCGTCAACTCGGGAGTGCCGCGCTGCATCGACTCCGCGAGGCGCTCGCGGGCCGAGGCGTCTGTCTGCGCCACAACAATCGCGACGTTGCTCAGCCGCCCGCGCGTGAGGCCCACGTAGAGTCCCGCGACATCGACGTCGGGTCCGACCACCGATGCGTCGGCAGTGTCGCCCTGCACGCCGTGCACGGTGGCGGCGTAAGCGAGCTGCAGGTGCTCGCGCGCGTACTCAGTGGACACGTGCGCCACCTCGCCGCTGTCGCTCACGGACACGAGGTCGACGGCCGACTCGCGGATGCCGCGCACGATCCACTGGGCGCGATTCTCGACGCCCGTGAGCCGGTCGTTGCGGCGGGTCTGGACGGTGTCGCCGACGAGGATCCGCTGCTCGCCCATTCCCCACGCGGTGACGCGAATGTCGAGCTCGCCTCTTTCGACTCGCCGCTGCTGGATGGCGTCGTTGATCGCATCCGCCTCAGCATTCGTGCCAGACACCAGCATCACCCGCTTGCCGCGCGCGTGCCAGTCGAAGTACGCGTCGATCATCCGCTCACGCGCCGCGTCGTGATGTTCTACTCGCTCGACGTGACCGTGTTCGGCGAGCTCGCCCGCAACCACCAGCGCACGCTCGCGATCGCCCGTATCCCGGAGCCGCAGTGTGAGCGCCGCGTAGTCGGGATCGCGGAACCTGTGCACCGTGTCGAGCTCGACCGTAGCGTTCGCGTGCCGGATCGCAGAGCCCATCGCGCCCGCATGTCCGACCGGCAACGCCTGATGCGTGTCACCCACGAACGCCAGCCCGACACGCTGCTCGATCGCGAGCTCGACCAGGACGTTCGCCGTCTGCAAGTCGACCATGCCGGCCTCGTCGACGACGATCCGATCGCGAGAACGCAACACGTACTGGGTCGGTCCGCCGTAGACGGCGCCCGTGCCGGGGTCGACTTCTCCCACCCGAAGCCTGGTCCACACCTGCGCGCCCGCCTCGTCGGTGCCCCATCGGTAGCCATGGTTCAGTAGCAGAGCATGAATGCTGGCTGCCGCGGCCCCGACCTCGCGCGACGCCACCGACGCAGCCTTCCGGGTGGGGGCGACGACGAGCATCCGCCGCCGTTGCGACGTGAGCGCCGCGCACGCCGCGCGCAGCATCGTCGTCTTTCCCGCGCCCGCGGGGCCGGTCACCGTCACGAGCCCGTCCGTGCCGGCGATGGCGCGCGCGGCAACGCCTTGTGAGGCATCCAATATCGACAGATCCGCGTTCGGGGCGAGCCGGAGCAACTCGCCCGGCAGCAGGGAGCGTCCCGGGCGGGCGAGCGCGTCCAGGAGGCCGGCGAGGCGCACCTTGGCGCGCACGGTCTCGGTGGCCATGAACGCCTTCACGTGCGCCGGCGTATCCGCCGCGACCAGGCGGTACACAGCACGCATGGCCCGCGACGTGATCTCGGCGATCACGTCGTCGAGCCGGTCGCGCTCCACGACGACGCCCGTGCGCGAGAGGGCGCGTATCGCTCCCGCGCGGATGTCGAAGAGGCTGAACCTCCCGCCGCACGAGGTGGACCGTTCGTCCGCGTCGACGACCGCCTGTGCAGCGAGCAGGTCCAGGTCGACGGCATCCAGATCGATCGCGGCGACGGGAATGGGTGCGCGCGGGGCGGTCAGGCTCGGATCGATCACTGCGAGCTCGTCGCGGACGCGCGCCTCCCACGACGCCTCGTCGAGATCGACCGGCTTGTTCGGACGCGCCACCGCCCACGCTCGGCGATCGATCTGCTGCAGCACCTCCACGCTCGGCGCAGATCCTCCGTGCGCCGCCGACCACTCCGCGATCAGGCGCGCGCGGTTGCCTTCGATCTGCGCCGACCGACGCGAGACGGGTCGGACGGCGCCCGCGAGTTCGCCGATCTCGCCGGTGTCGTCGAGCGCGTATCCGTGCGGGGCGAGCGCGGCGATCCAGGCGGGATCGGTGCGGGCGGCAAGCTCGCCTTCGGCGTTGACGACGGTGTGCAGCTTCATCGCGACGCGCGAGTCGAGGTTCGACCACTTGCCGTCCGCGCCGAGCACCTTGATGTTCAGCCAGAGGTGCCGGTGGATGTGCGGGTCGAACGCGCGCGAGCGCCGATGCTGCAGCTCGACCACCTCGATGCGGGTGATCTCTTCGCGGATGAGCCCGCCGTGCCCGCGCCGCGCATTGAGCTCCGTCTGCCACGTGAGCAGGATGCGGTCACGCAGACGGTCCTGCAGCGCTTCGAACTCGGCGGCGAGTTCGGGATGCAGCAGCGCGGCGATGCTGTACGACTTCGGGTGGTTGAGCGTTCCGTCGAGCAGCAGGTCGGCGTCGGGGCTCAGCCGCTGATGGCCGCGCTCTTCCCCGGTGACCGGGTCGTGTCCGGTGAGCCAGACGCGGAGCCCGCCGGCCGTGAGCTGGTCCGAGGTGATGACGCCGTTCGCCGCGATGAATCGTGAGACGGTGGAATCGGATGCGGCACTGTACGCTTCGAGCGCGTCAACGCCGGGGGAGCGCTGAAGATGAGCATCGCACGTGCCCTCGAGCGCATAGCCGATGGCCTGTCGAACCCCTCTAGAGTCGACACCCCGCTTCCATCGTTCGAGGCCTCCGCGCATGCCGTCAGGATAGGGTGTTTTTTTCCGGCTATCCAGGCATTTTTATGGCTTGCAGGTAAGTGTGGGAGGGTGCTTCTAAAGGGCGTCAGCCCACCTACGGTGCCTGCGTGCATCGCTGGAGTATTCCCTCGCGTCTCCAGTCTGGAGCGTGGGCTCTGGACCATCGCGACTCTAGGTCTAGTTCCCTAGCTCATCCGAATGGAATTCCCGCACGTCGCGGTCTGGCATGGCTCCGGTCGCGTTAGCGTATGTGCCATGTCCTGGGCCAGTTCGGAACGCACAGCCCGCTCTATGCGGTCCAATCGCGGACGCGACACGGGCCCTGAGCGCGCTGTACGGACCATCCTTCACGCCGAGGGCTTCCGCTACCGCGTCGACTTCGCCCCACTCGGCGGTCGGCGACGCGCAGACATCGTGTTTACCCGACCGCGGGTTGCGATCTTCATCGATGGGTGCTTCTGGCATTGCTGTCCAGCTCATGGCACGCAACCACGTCAAAACGCCGACTACTGGCTACCAAAGCTGCGGCGAAACGTCGAACGCGATCGCGAAACGGATGCGTCGCTCCGAGACGCAGGATGGACCGTCCTTCGCTTCTGGGAGCATGAAGACCCCTCGGAGATCGCCCGGCAGATCAGCGAGACACTTCAAGCAGTGGCATAGGCCAGACGGGACTCTATGCGAGCGAGGCAGAAGACACTGGTGTATCGATGCGGTCCGCGTTCAGAATTTCGGCGGCTAGCTTGCCCGACCACGCCCCCTCTTGACCCGTAGCTGGCCTCACGTGTACCTGCCGCCCATCTGCCGCTAGCGCTTGTTCACTCCTCGTGTATGTCGCGAGAGTCGGGCTCTCGCGGGAGCAGCTCCAGCGACTCACTGATCTGTGTCGCGCAGAGGTCGACTACGGCCGCGTCATCGAGCGCCCGAGGATCGATGAACGCCAGGCGTCGTCGGAGGCGCGCGGCGGCGTCACGGATCAACGGGCGGCGTTGCGCTTCGATACCCTCAGTCGCTGCGATCAGCGCATCCGCAAGTGCGACGGCGAGGCGCGGATCACCGCCAATGATCCTTCGTTCGAGAATCTGGTTGAGGTCACTCTCTGATAGCGCCGCGAGCAGATCCGGTCTCGCCCCAAACACCGTCCCTCGCCACCAAGCGCGCGCCCACGTGTGTCTGGTGAGGTCGGTTGCCACCCACCGTTCACGATTGTCGGGCCGGAATCGCCAACGCGTGACGTCGGGAGCCACGACTAAGGCGACGAACGACCATACGTCGTGCGCGGCAGCCTCGCTCCACGAAAGATCCATCGCTTCGACCATCAGTTGCGCGCTCCGACGATCGAACTCGATCCGTGAACCCCTCAGAGGTGGAACTGGAAAGCCGAACTCGCCTGCGAGGTCGCGGAGCTGCGTACCCAATCGAGCAAGGTCTTCTGGCCGCGCTCGCCTCCCCCCAACCGGGGCGAAGATCTGCCCCGGGTGCTCGGTGGCGGGCGTCAGCGTGTCTGCCTGGTCGAAAAGCCTCTCAGCGATCGGGCGAGGGAGCCGTGGGTAAAGAGTGCTCATATGATCTTCCGGCCGAATCCGCTCGCCCTGGCCGCGCCGATGTATGCGGAATTGATGGCCGCGGGATCGCCTGTGGCCACTGCTTCCCCGACCCTATGCTCGTCTGCAAGGCTCAGGTAGCCCGCGAGGAGTTTGCCGGCGCTTTGCTCCGGCCAATCCTCCGATTCAAGCTCGCCACGTCTAGCGACTGCCTCTGCGATGAGCTGCGCCCCGATGGACGTCTCTAGTTCGCTCAGCAACACTGTGTCGCGCGGATCGGGCTTCGCTGCAGCGAGCGCAGCGCTCAGTTCCTTGTCCCGAGTATTGACTAGCAGTAGAACGCTTCCGAGGACCGGCAGTGCAAGATCGCCGGGAATCTGCAGAACGAAGCTCGCGGCGGGCGAGTACTTCGTTGAAGCGAAATCTACCGCGGCGATCGGAAACATCGGTCCACCGCCTTCAAGAACCAGCGTGTGCTCGTCGCGCGCGAGAACCGAGCCCGCCCACCTAGCTGTCCCGAGGGGACGTGTCTGGTCAGTTGTGCCGACGGATATGGAGGTGATCACCTGAATGGATCCACCCAGTTTCGCCGAAGGTAAAGTGACCCGAACCAACTGGTCCGTCGACAGCGGCTCTCGATAGAGGCACCCCGTCATGTAAGACTGCTGATTGATCCAGCTCACTGATACAACGAGGGGAGTCGGGTCGAACAAACCGGTGGCAGCGCGCAATGCGCCCAGATCACACTGAATTCGTCGTTCGATGCGTACGTCGGTTTCCGCATCCCACCCCTCGAGGTAGGTAGGCAAGGGGTCGGGGTTATCCAAGCCGGAGAGCAGCCACCCGTGAAAGTCGACTGACGCCTCTGGTGCTGGGCGATAGGGCAATATCTCACGCGCCACCCGGAACTCCAGTCAGCTCGAGGCGGAAGCGCGTGACCACCGAGTCGCTCAGCTCCCCGACCACTATCCACTCCCCGTGATCACCGATCTCATTCAAGCTCGCACCGGCTCGGAAGGTGGAATCTTCGGCAGCGATCCAGCCCAGCACGCTTGGCCCATCGGCCCCGCGTGGCGCTTCGGCTTCTCGGGTTCCGCCGTCGAGCACGATGTCGAAGTGCCCTCTCATAGATGAGATGGCGGTTGGATCGTCGACACGCACCCGCACGAACACTCCTAGACCGTCGAGGTAGGAATCGATCCAAGGATCTCCGACGACGTGGGCGGCAGCCGAACGACTGACCGACGCCCCTGCGGCGCCCGTACCACGACGGTTCGGGGAACCGGTGCCCACTGGGTCGGGCGCAGTCGCACTTATTGCGGCTACCAGCCCCGCTAGCCGCCTGGATCCGTGTCCGAGGCCACCGGACGAGCTCTCCGAATCCTGCCCGGGGGCCGCGGCGAAGCGGGAGTTGAGATCGTCCCTTATCCAGCGCCGCGCTGCGTCCACTACCGCGCGGGAGGCCTTGTCCAAACCCTCCGGGTTCCAGCGATCGTGGGTGGGCGGCTCCGAGGCCGCGAAATACTCATCAGCCTCGCTACTCGCTCGAAATACGCCTCCATATGCCGCGAGCGGGTCAGGGTGAGGGGGGCCCGGAAAGTAGTCGACGACGAGACCAGCCTGTCGCATGCGCGCGACATGGTGCGGGGGCCCGTCGAACGGACGCGCGGAGCTCACGACCGCGCTTTCACTGTGCGGCGCGAGCCCGCCTACCACTGCAAGATCGCCTACGTGGATACGCGGAGACGCTGTTCGGCGGTAGCTTCTGCCCTGGGCCGTGCCCAACGACATCGCCGACGCCGCGAAGGGACGAAGCGAAGGCACGGACGCGGGTTCGGGGATGACAATGTGGACTCCATCGACAATGACTGAGAAGTTCATCGCGATGTCCTGGTCAGGGGCGACGCTCCTGAACTTCGGCCACAGGTTCCAAAGCACGGCTGACGCGAGGTGAGCACCAAGCGCGGTCGGGTCCGCGAAGCCCGGCTCGTCCTCGTCGCCCACGAGACCTAAGTCTGCGCCGAGTATGACGATGCTCGTACCCGTTTCGTCTGCACCAAAGCTCGGAAGCCCAAGCTCACTCGCCACTCGAGTCGCACTTTCACCGACGAGCGGATCCACCACTCCGTCGTTGACCGTGCCCCACCAGTGTCGCCCGGTGTGTCTCCTTCCATGTTCATCCCAGAAGTCCTTGCCGAGAGAAGCGCCGAAGAATCTGCGCTCGATGCCCGCGCGGTTGCGGATCTGCGTGTCGGCGAGGATCGTGCGGACGGTGCTCGTGCGGTAGAAGATCCCCTTCCCAAACCCGTAAGTACCGCCGCCGAGTGCCGTGTCCCGTGGCTCGCCGACATTGCGGAGGAACTGGACAAAGTCGTTTCGCTCGCCGGCTTCAGGGCGGTCGGTGGCACGGATCGGGCCAGACAGGCCGCCGGTCCCACGATCCGTTACTACCAGGTACCAAGAATCCGCGTCGACCGATTGGTCGAAGCCGGGAACAGAGAGTCCTGGCGGTCCAGGCAGGAGCAAGCGCTGCCAGGTCGGCGCGCGGTCACCGATCCGCTCGACCCGTATCGAGAAGGTGACGTCCAGCTCGCCTGTACGAGCGTCCCAGCTATTCTGCGCGGCTTCTCGCACCAGAATTGTGAACTCGTCCAGGCTGGGCCGCCCGAGTTGCCGAAGGATTCCCGCCGCTGTTGTCGACCCCTCAGCGTCGAACGTTTGAGACTTCCATGTCGCATTCATCGGTGCATCCCACTCGCGATCAGTGCGGCGACCGGTCTCGCGTCGGCGTGCTCGGTGAGTAGCGCAAGAGGGATCGCGTATTCGACGTGGCTGATTCCGGTTAGTGCCGACGCATCGACTGTTTCAACCGTAAGTGCTGGCAGCTGACCGGTGACTCGGATCGCGAACGAGTCCGTTATCACGAGCCGTTCATCCGGTCCGGGCGTGGCGTATCCGATCCGCGCCAACGCGGCGGTTAGTGCGCCTGCCCCAACTCGAGTCTCAATAGACCGGATCATCTCGGCGAGGGTGCTGCCGTCCGCCGATTCCGCGACGCTGAAGACGAGTAAGTCGAGCGTCGCCCGATCGATCGCAAGTTGGCCAAATCCGTGGATTGTCACGTCAGTCGATGTGCTCGCAACGGCCTTAACCTCTAGACAGCCGTTAGGCAGCTCGAAGTCGTGTGGCCGCCCCAGCGGGCCCGTCCACATTTGGATTGCGCTGGCACCGATGTGTTCGACGCATGCCGACAGCACTGTGAGCTCAGCGAACAAGCCGTATCGTCGGTTCTTTCCGAACGCGCCAACGCTCATCGCTCGGAACATGGCGCGCCATTGGCCAAGCGATCTATCGATCGCCGCACCGGGATCCGCCGTGCCGGCGCTCGCTTCCAGTACGTCGAGGACCAGCTCGTCGAACACGTCGAAGAGTCTCGGAGTGGCGCACCGGACATCGAGAAAGCTCTCGCGCACCCCGCCGAAGGTCAGGGTGCGGACCGCGTCCTTGAGCGGAGAATCTGCTTCGCTCCACTCTCGTGCCGGAATGCCCGTTCGAACCAACAGGTGCCGAGCTCCGTTCTCGTCGAGCGCCAGACGTGCGCCCTCGGCTTCGAGACCTCGGATCGGCAGCGAGGCGAAGTTGTCAACCTCTGAAGACTCGAGGACCTGCCAATCGCCGCGCAGCATCGCTCGCGTAAGCGTTTCAGCCACTACACATCCATTTCGGGGCCCTCGAGGTCGTCCTCGTAGGCGGCCGGATCCTCCGTGATGACTCCCGTGAGATCAACCGCCACCTTTTGAGCAGCAAGCTGATTCCGAGTGGCCGGCTCGCCGGGGAACACGATGCCGAGACCGATGACTGGTCGTGCCGCGGCCAGAGGATGGCGGAGTGCGCGTGTCGAATCACTCACACGATCGATGGGATAGATGACGAGCAGACCGCGGTTCTTGCCCAGCGGGGTACCGTCTCGGAGCTCTCTGAGTTGCTGTTCGTTCATCGCGTCGAGCTCGCTAAGCGTCCTGCCGAGGTCGATTCCCCGGTCGCGCGGGTTCATCAGGGTCTTGATGTCAGCCTTCGATCGCTCGCCGTCGAGGCGAGCACGGATGACGGACTTCCATTCACGCCCCCCTAGCTCGACCCTTTCCGACGGGCTGGACGGCGGACCCTCGACGACAGCAACGGACCATTTTTCGAGGGATGCGGGGGTGTCTGAGACTTGCCGCTCGATGTAGTCGTTCATGAGCCTGCGATCCATATCGGGCGAATCGTCATGTACTTGGTAGGAACCAAGAAACTGTCGCACAGTGCTCCAAGTGACATCCCGGAAGAGAGTTGCGTATCCGTTAGTCTCTTGATCGTTGTCGCTGATCGCACTGAGGAGTCGATCTGCGGCCCTGAGGTTCTGATCCAGCCAGCCTGCATCGTCAGGTCTGAAGTACCGGGTGTACAGCCGGCGTCCGGCGAATGACACATACGCAGGCTGGGCCGCGCCCATTTTCGCGGTGATCCTCAAGAAGGGATGAGTCTTTACTCGAACCGCGACTTCCAGCGGCGTGAGATTCTGCCGTTGATAGTGGTCGATGTCATCGCGCATCTCGCGCTCCACCGCAACGAGGTGGCGGTAGAAGTCGCGTAGATCCGCTGTCATCCAGATGCGGGGCAGATCCTCATACCCGTGGCGGTAGCCGAACCATCGGCCCATCTGCATGAGCGTGTCGTAGGTGCTTGCGGATCGCACGAAGAATGAGACCACGAGTCCTTCGAGCGTGAGACCACGCGACAGAGTGTTTCCGCCGATGGCGATTGCGACGAGGGGCTTGTCGTCCTCGTACACCAGCCGCTCCTGGCTATAGGAGTTGTCGAGGATGACACGTGTGCTCTCGACCACCGTCGCCAAATAAGGGGCGATCTGGTCATAGGTCTCCTGCACACGGTCCCACGTCTCAGCCGGCACCTTTGCGGATTCGTCGTCCCACAAGTCGCGGAGCTCTGCGTGGACGGCCGATGTCGGGTCGCTCAGCTCGTCCAATAGCTCGTTTCGCACGGCGGTCACGGGTGCCTTGAAGGCTTGATGCGTCGCCACTGGGATCGCCGTGTGGATCAACATGGTGCTGTGCGCCGTGGCGTCTCCTCGCGCGTGCCTCGCCGCTGTGGCGAGCCAGAACCAAAGGATGGCACGCCGCAAGTCGGCCGTGATGACGGGGCGAAAGTTCTGCGCAGCTGCGCGGTTGACCGGCCTCAGCATGGGTACGTCCGCATCGGGAACGACCCGGATCATGTCAAAGCCGTCATCGCTTGCGGGGTCGTCGGAAGGGAGGTCGTTGCCGAAAATGCGCTCGGGGCCGAAATAACCGTTGGGAGTCGGCAGATTGAGGATGAAGCTCTTCGGATAGAGGTCGTCCGACGTCGGGTCGATAAACACGTTGGCGAATGGCGTCGCCGTGTAACCGATGTAGGTATGACGCGGAGTGATATCAAGCAGTTTCCGAATCTTGGGATTGATCGACGCGGTCGCCACCGACGCTTGGTCCGCTTCGTCGTCGATGATCAAGACCCGCATGTCCTCGAGGGCCTTCCGCCCGGAGACCGTATCCAACCACTTGATCAGCCGGGTCAATACGGTGGCGTTCTTCTTCACGATCGCGAGCGCGGTTTTCGTCGGGTCGCTGAACACCGTGACGGGCGGATTCGGCGGCTGCTGAAAATCCCCGACCGCGCCGGTGAGCAGGAGCCAACGGGTGGGATTCTGAGCGTGGAGCTGTTCCTCCAGACGCTGCTGAGTCTGCTTGCGAAGGCCGTTGTGTACACCAGCCAGGATGATCACAAGCCGATACTCCTCGTCCGCGAGCTTTGCGACTACCGACATGAAGTTCGTCGTCTTGCCGCTCTGGACGTAGCCAACGACGAGCCCCTTCGAGTCGAATGCGGGCCGCCTGGGGTCGGGGGTGTGGGCCACGACAACACTTGACGCGTGGTCGATACTCGGGAGCGCGACTCGCTCCTTTCCCTTTGCGAACACGGTACGCAATGGGTTCCAGTAGATGGCTTCCGCTGAAGGCCCGGGATACCACGCCTCGCCGCCCGCACTCAAGATGGGTGGATCCAGATTCTGGACGGCCGCGACCCTGTCCCTGTAGTGCTGACCGAGCGCCGTTGCCGCGTCAACGCCCAGCATCGACGTGAACCTGACTATCGCGACGTCCACGCCGTACTGGCGGGCGAACGTGGCGAAAATCTCGAACGAGTCGGTGTCGACCGCCATGGCGTCATTCCCCTTCAGCTTGCTCAATCGCAGACTAGCGGGATGCCGAGCGCAGTCTCAGCCGGCGTGCCGACCGCGTGCGTCGGAAGGGCGAATTAGACTTCGATCATGCCTTCTGAGATTCGGGTCGTCGATCTGTTCGCTGGTGCTGGCGGATTGACGGCAGGTCTCCATGCAGCCTCAGATCGGTTTCGTGTCGTGGCAGCGGTCGAGTGGGATCTAGCGGCTGCTGCGTCGTACGAGGCCACCTATGGAAAAGGCCTGGTCTACGCGGGAGACATCAAGACTTGGCTCGACCAGGAACAGGTTCCCAATGCGGATGTCATCATCGGTGGCCCCCCGTGTCAAGGCTTCTCGAGTCTCGGCAAGCAGGACGTCGAGGACGAACGCAACTCCCTGTGGCAGGAGTACGCGCGGACAATTCGCCTAGCTGCGCCGAAGTTCTTCGTCGTGGAGAACGTGGCCGAGTTCAAGAAATCTCCGCAGTACGTGCAGTTTCAGGCCGCGACGGGTCGAGGTGGGTCGCTCGCGGACTACGACTTCCGGGCTGAAGTCCTGAATGCTGCAGATTACGGCGCACCTCAGAGCAGGAAGCGTACCGTCATTGTCGGCTATCGCCGGGATCTCGGATTTCCGGGCTTCCCGGCCCCCACCCACGCGGCGAAGCCGAACGGCGAACTGAGCGCTCATGTGACGGTTTGGGACGTCCTCGGGCGAGTGCCCGGGGCACCGGATCGAGACTCGCTTCTTGGCTCGCGCCTAACTGAGTTCAGGGGGAAGCGTTTCGCCGGGGAGTTCGCTGCCCGAGATATGCACTGGAGCCGCAATTACACTGAGCTATCCCGCCGCCGCTTTGCAGTCATTCCAGCCGGCGGCAACCGGAGGGACCTCGAGCCTTATCCCGACCTTATGGCGCCTTGCTGGGTCAAGCACAAGAGTGGGTCTGGGGATGTCATGGGTCGACTTCACTGGGATCGCCCGTCGGTGACGATCCGGACTGAGTTCTTCAAACCGGAGAAGGGGCGGTATCTGCACCCGCAGGAGGACCGCGCAATTACCCACTATGAGGCCGCGCTGCTTCAAGGTTTCGGCCACGACCACCGATTCGTTGGCTCGCGGACGGAGATCGCGCGCCAGATCGGGAACGCGGTACCCATCCCGCTCGGCGCCGCGATCGGCCAGTTGCTCGCCGACACCATTTGACTCGTCTTGGGGTGCTTGATTTTCGCGGTGCTGGCGTGCGGCGATTCAGCATTCCATTGACTTTCACAGGCACGATGTACCCATCGTCTCGGGCGGCGTGACGGTTCGCGGCCGACGTCGGCCTCACTCGCGCTCGCTCGCGTAGTCACGGCTAGCACTGGCTAGCAGACTCCTCACCCGCGACGTCATGGGATGCCCTGCCGAGAGTACGCCTTCCACGTCTGCTGCCAGGGCGCGCAGATCCTCAAGTGTTCCCGGCGCCGCCGTCGCCACACGCAGCCGAAGCATCTGCTCTCTTGCTTTGAGAGTGCCCACTGCGCGTTCGCCGATTGTCTCGGCGAGTTGACGTGTCGCCTGTTCGTAAAGCGCGAGAGATTCATCGACTCGACCTGCCCGAGCTGCTGACGCTGCCCAGAGCACAACTGATTCGAGATAGTCCCGATGGGCCGTGCCCAGCACTTCACCACGCTTGGTAGATACGTCTCTGAGGATGTCGCAAGCATCCACGGCTCTTCCGGTCGCTCCCACTATGAGCGCGAGGTTCTGTCGCGCTTCCAGCGTCATCGGGTGGGTCGCGCCCAGATGAACCTCACACAGCGCTATGGCCTCCTCTTGACTGCGCTCGGCGGCATCGAGTTGACCATTCTTCTCGTAGGCAGCGGCCACGCGAACTAGCGCCTCGATCCGTTCGATCACTGACTCTGCCGCCTGAAGGCGCTCCTGTAGCCACGGCAGCACGTCGGCGACGTCCCCCCTCGCAAGCAAGGCGGCGGCTCGTTCCTGGTCAACGCGGACTTTCAAGTCGGGATCCGCGACGATCGTCCTATCCAGTACTTCCAGCGCTTGCTCCACGAGACCCGCTTCCCGGTAGCTGGTCGCGAGGCTGAGTTCGACCGCCAAGCGTCCATCGGACGGGGTGGCGCTTTCGCCGTAGCGCGCCAGGACATGAGACAAGGCCGCGATTGATTCAGCGTGGCGTCCTTGCAGGCGCATGGTATTGCCTAGATCAGCAAGTGCCGCGAGGGTAAGCGGATGGTCGAAGCCGAGCATTTCGATGGCCTCCTCAATAGCGGCCTGCTGCAGTTGTGAGGCGCGATGGTGGTCGCCCAAGTCGGCGGCGAGGGTCGCGGCGAGGCCGAACGCGCTGAGTCGAGTCTCAGGCTTGGTCCGCAACCGACTCATGAAGGTCGCCAACTGAGCAGCCTCGAGGCCCTGCTGAGGGCGACCAGACTCTCGCCATACTGTACCCGTCCAAATGCACAGCAGCACGACTGAATCGCCAAAGTAGCGTTCGTCAATCGACACTCGTTCGACAAAACGAGAAATGTGGCGCAGAAGGCTTGACGCGTCCGCGGAAGTCGGCGCAGGAAGCAAGTCCAGGAGGCGCCGTGCGATACTCGCAACGATTTCCGAAGATGCGGCCGCCAGGATGAGGTCGATTAGCTGGGGGTCCAGCTCCATTCCGTTTGCGCTGGCGGTGAGCAATTCTCGGTCCACGAGGAGCGAAATGAGCTCCTCATCGCCCTCACGTCGGAGGTCGCCGCGGACCCACAGATCCGGGATGAAGGCTGCCAACGCGAGCCGTTCGAGCACGTCAGCGGACTCATCTGATCCTGAATCGCTGATCGACTCCCATCCTCGGCCGGCAGACGGCGCCCAGCGCAACACTTCTTCGAACGCACGCACGCCCTGAGCACTGGTCTCGCCTTGAACTGAGCTTGCGTCAAGATCGAGTACGTCGTGCCCCACCACGTAAAGTCTGGGTGAATTGGGCACTCGCCGAGCCGTTATCAGAATGCGGTTTTTAGCCGCGTGACGTTCGAGAATCCGTTCGAACCATCGCGGCGTTGGGTTGTCATCGCAACTATCGATCACAAGGAGCTGGTGGCCCGCCCGCATTGCCTTTTCAGTCGACCTAATTTGCCGTGCAAATGAGTCCCTATGTGACCGCAACTGCGTATCGATCCAATGAACACCTGCGTAACGAGAGAACTCGCGGTACACGAACTCCGCCGCCAAAGCCGTTTTTTCGGTGCTGGCTGGTCCAATAAGTAGCGATACGCCAAGCGACTTTGCCCGCAGACGATTGAGATACGTTTCGGCACCGGCTAGCGGTCGACGGCCAGGCATAGTGCCCCGGACCGCCAACCGTTCCACGCTCGATGCGGGGCTGCTGAGATTGGCGATGTGAATACGCAGCGCATTCGCAACTGGTTGCAGATGATTCTCATCTGACAGATGCAAGTAATGCCGATTAGAGAGCCAACTCGGAAGTTCAGGAAGATTTGCGCCCGCTAAGACTACGGGGAAAATTCTCGAGTCCGGCAGGAAAGACCGCGCAATCTGGGTCTCAAACTCAACGGCGGGGGATCGGAGACTTGCTTTGCTGACGATGGCGACGAAAGATCCGGACGAATAGACGGCTTCCGCGGTTGATTCACTAACCATGGAACTAGAAGTTCCATCCGGCTGCCAGACCGATGTCCCGCCACTTCGCAGCTGGTGGATGAGCAGATCAGCGATCGATTGATCTTCTTGGGCGAAGGATACGAACGTGTCCCAGCGCTGAGCGCGGATCGAAGGCATGCTGCCGTTGGTCAGGGGCCAGTTCATTGAAGAATCCCGTAGTGCTTGTACAGTATGCCAGTTCGAACTTCCGCAACTTCGCCGGAAGTGATCAGACCCATGTCCTTCATTGCATCGATTTCGCGGATCTTCTCTACGAGGTCGGCTGGCGGAGTGATCGCGCTCTCGAGGCTGTTGAGGCCTGACTCGGCCTTCGCATCCTGTTCGGACGCTGCTCGATCTTGCAGACGGGTGATGAAGCGGGAGATGCCGAGGTAGACGTCAGCATCCCGATCTTGTGGCTTGGCGATCGAACTGTGATCTGCGTCGATCGGTGTGGTGACGCAGTCGGTGATGCCCGGGTTGGCGCTAGTTGGATTCACAACCAAAACTGCTCCGAACCATCGCCGCGTTTTGCGCGTCTCGCGGTATGCGACAGTTTGAATTCCCAAGGCGCCCGCGTTCTGCCTATACCAGTTTCCGAGTTCCTCGAGATGAGAACAGTGAGCTCGAAGCGAGAGAGTGGTAAGTGTCGGCCTCGCCGGGCCAACCGTTCCGATAAAGGTCGCGAGGGTCGACCCCGAGTGCGGTGTCGCTAGGAATGCAACACCCATGGTTGACGTAGATATCGTCTGGATATCCAACAGCTGCACACCCTCGGCATGGCGCAACATCTGCTTGACGATGAGCCCCCCGAGGCTATGGCACACGAATGCAACCTTCCGCGAGCCAATGCCGTTATCGCGAAGGCGATCAATCAGCGTCGGGACCCGATCAGGCAGAGACATGCCACTACCGCGGTCAGTCCACTTGGTTGCGGCCGCCGGATACCCGAGCGACCAAATTACCGCGCCTGGATGGTCGTCCGAGAGCCAGTGGAGCCAGGTCGACTCGCCGGCGCCCCATGTTGTATCGATGCTTCCACCCAGGCCATGAACGAACACGACGTCGAGGGTCGCGGACGCGTCATTGCCGGGAGGTGAGATGCGGACGAGTCGAGAAGAGGGATCACGAGGAAACGAACGGGTCACCGCACGTCCCTCCGTCTCGGTCGCGAGCTCTGCGACCGATTGTCAGGCCCGGACGCGTCCCCTGCGAGATGGACGCTCGGCGATAGACTAGCGGACCGTCGACGGATCGTCTCGAGCAAGTATGTTCTATCCACTGCTACGTCGGCTGGAGGATTCTCACCCAATCTGACGGACGTCCGCACCAGACCGAGCTGGAACGAAGTCGTCAACACTCCGCCGAGCTCTCGCCGTCGGAGGATGCGAACACCATCGAGAACCGCCTTCTCGATCACCATCGGCAGACAAAAGCACACCAAAGTGCTCCACACGGCGGTCCAGCGCGAGCAAATGCAACCTGTCGGTGAAGCGCGGTGCTCTTCAGTGACGACGTCGCCGACGGCCGCGTCATCACCGTCCCGGCCCCGTGATCGCCCTTTTCGAGACGGCGCGCGACCAAGATTGAGCTTTCCTCGACATCCAGCCGTTCAGCGATCGGGCGCGGCGCAGTGCTCGTCGTCGAACGGCTGCTAAGCGATGCGCGCCAGCGCGGAGTCTGCAAGAAGTGAGCGGCGAGAACGGAGTCGGGCCCGACCGCTACACTCTCGGCGTCGGAGGGAGGCGCCCCTCCACCTCAACGCCAGTCGACGACGTCTTTCGCCATCTATCCACATCTCTCACCGGCCGCATTGACGGCGTCCGATGAGTGTCCGACACTGGCCCGATACTGACCCTGAATTCGGCATGAGCGGAGGGCGAGATGGGCACCATCACCCCGTACGAGACGGCGAAGGGGCGCCGCTACCGCGTGCGCTACCGCAAGCCGGATGGCGCCGAGACGCAGAAGCGGGGCTTCACGACGATGCGCGAGGCGAAGCTTTACCTGTCCATGGTCACCGTGTCGAAGTCGAAGGGGGAGTACATCGATCCCGTGGCGTCGCGGGTGCCAGTCCGAATGTTCGCCGACAGCTGGCTGCGGTCGAAGCAGCCGCCGATGTCGAAGCCTTCGTACTACATGACGCTCGAGCGGGCGTGGAAGAACCACGTCGCTCCCGTCTGGGCGGACAGGGAGATCTGGTCGATCCGGCGCTCCGAAGTACAGGATTGGGTGTCCGACCTCGCGACGCAGAAGTCGCGGACCGTGGTGATCCGCGCCCTAGGAGTCCTCGCCGGCATCCTCGACGTCGCGATCGACGATCGCCGCCTCGCGAGCAATCCGGCCCGCCATGTGCGCAACCTCCCTCAGCGCGGGCCCGGCAAGCGCCGTGTCTATCTCTCGCATGACCAGGTGGCGACGTTGGCGGCGTGCTCGGCGTATCCGACTATGGTCCTGACCTTGGCGTACACCGGCCTGCGCTGGGGTGAGGCGACCGGACTGCGGGTCCGCAGCGTGAACCGCCTCCGACGGCGCTTCGTGATCGAGGAGAACGCGGTGATGATCGCCTACGAGATCCACGTCGGCACGCCAAAGACGCACGAGAAGCGCTCGGTGCCCTACCCGGAGCGCCTCGCGCCGATGATCGAACAGGCCTGTGCTGGCAAGGGCCCGGAAGGGCTGCTCTTCGGCGACGGCGTCAACCACATGCGCAACTCCGGCGCACAGGGGTGGTTCGCGAACGCGGTCCGGCGTGCGCAGGCTGTGGATCCATCGATCCCCCGACTGACGCCTCACGACCTCCGCCACACCGCCGCTTCCCTCGCGATCAGCTCCGGCGCCAACGTGAAAGCCGTGCAGCGGATGCTCGGGCACGCCTCGGCGGCCATGACGCTCGACACCTACGCCGACCTTTTCGACGACGATCTGGATGCCGTCGCATCGCGCCTCAACGACGCCATGCCGCTCGTGGCGCTGCCCGCGGGTCCGCAGACCCGCTACGCCCGACCGCAGTAACCCGCGGAGAGCAGATTGCTCAGTTTTCCGAGGCGGCTCGACACGCCGAAGATGCTCGTTTTCGTCGCTTTGAGACGCCGGACGACGGGCTGCGTGGGGCGTTCCCTTCGGCTCATAGCTTTCTCAAATGCGGCCAAAAAGCGGCCAAAAACGCCTTCTAGGTGGTCTGACCACAGAAGAAATACCTGGTCAGAGGCAAAAAGATACTGTGCCCCTGGAGGGACTCGAACCCCCAACCCTCTCCTTAGGACGGAGCTGCTCTTCCATTGAGCTACAGAGGCAGGCGGCATCCAGTCTATGACGGGAAGTCCTGCCCGGCCCACGCGCGGCAAGGCGGCCCGATCGCGTGTACCGCCAGGCTCCCTCGCGCGGATACGGGGGCTCCGGAGCCCTGTCAAGACCTTGAGGCCCGGCTCCGCCCGGGAAAACAATGGGCTGATGGTCATCACGGAGCGCTCCGCGTTCGAATTCGTCGGCGATTGGAGCGGACAGTTCATCGCCACGGCGATTCACAATGGGCACGACGTCCGGCCGGAGGTCGCGGCCGAGCTGATCCTGTCCGATGAGGATCGGCTCCGGGAGGAAGACCCGCACACCGGTGAGATCGGCGCACTCGTCCCGGCCCGCGTCGTGGTGCGTCGGTCGCGCTTCGAGGTCGACCTGAACCGCTCGCGAGAGAAGGCCGTCTACCGTTCGGCGGAGGAGGCGTGGGGGCTGGAGGTCGTGCGTGATCCACCCCTCGATGTGGCTGTCGTCGCGCGATCTCTCGAGGTCTACGACGCGTTTTACGGGGAGCTCGGCCGGCGACTGGACGTGGTCGCCGAACGCGGCCCGTTCGTGGTGTTCGACATCCACTCCTACAACCACCGCCGCGAGGGTGCGGCGGCGTCGGAGGCCCCCTGGGCTGAGAATCCCGAAGTGAACGTCGGCACGGGATCGCTCGACCGGGACCGCTTCGGATCCGTGGCGGACGCCTTCATCGACTCGCTCACTCAAGCCGGGACGTCAGCGGGACCACTCGACGTGCGCGAGAACGTCCGCTTCCGCGGGCAGCAGCTCGCCGCCTGGACACACGCTCGTTACCCAGGCAGAGCTGCCGTGCTCGCGCTGGAGTTCAAGAAGACGTTCATGGACGAGTGGACCGGCGAGGCGGATCACGCTCGCATCGACGAGCTCGCACGCGCGGTGGCGTCGACGATCCCAGCGCTCCGAGAAGCGCTCGTCGAGGTGGCGACACCGTGACGAGCGACCCGACGCATGCCTCCGGCGCCGGCGGGCCCGAGACCGACGTCATCGAGAAGGGCGCGTTCTCGGCCGCCGACCTGGCGGCGGACCATGCCATGGCGTCGCTCGCGGGGACGGTGCGATTCCTGCTCGAGATGACACCGGTGAACGCGGACGACGTCCGTGCGCAGTTCCTTGCCGACCCCGAGGTCGACCCCGTGTTCGAGTATCGCGCCCTGGATGTCGACCCCGCGGTGCTCGATGCCCAGGTGGCTGCACTGCCGCTCGACGCCGTCAGCGACACCACCCTTGCGGCGCTGCTGCGCAACCGGCAGCGCGAGATGACATTGCGGGTGGAGATGTTGCGCGCCCGGAACACGCCCGAGTTCCTGCAGCTGTCGATCGCACAGTACGGGCCGGTGCTGCCGGCGCTCGTGGACATCGCCGACGATCTGCTCAGCCGGCTCCCGTACGGGAAGCTCGAACAGGAATCCGTGGGCGCGGAGACGTTCCTCGCGGCTGCCAAGGCCGAGATCGCCCACTACCGGTCGATCGACCCGGATGCGGAGCTCCACGCCGAGATCCGCGACGACGTCTCGGGCGTGCTGGTCGAGGGCAACACACTCCTCATCTCGCGGAACGCGGCCGTGGCCGCCCCCCGCGTCGATGCCCTCCTGCAGCACGAAGTGGGCACACACCTCGTGACGCAGGTCAACGGCCTCGCGCAGCCCATCCGCATGCTCGGCGCCGGGCTTGCTCACTACGACGAGACGCAGGAGGGCCTCGCGGTTCTCGCGGAGATCGCGTGCGGCGGGCTGACGGCTTCTCGGCTGCGCCAACTCGCGGCGCGTGTGGTCGCGGTGCACGCGCTGGTGGGCGGCGCGAGCTTCGTCGAGACGCATCGTCTGCTCACCGGTCACGGCCTGCCCGCGGGCAGCGCCTACAGCGTCGCCATGCGGGTGTACCGAGCCGGCGGATTCACCAAGGACGCCATCTACCTGCGCGGGCTGCTGGCCCTCCTGGAGCACGTGGCGCATGGCGGTGTGCTCGACCTCCTCTTCCTGGGCAAGTTCTCACTCGAGGACCTGCCTCTCGTGCAGGACCTGGCAGACCGCGGGCTGCTCGCACCGGCTCGCCTCACGCCGCGCTACCTGTCGGAGGCTCAGACGGCCGGCAGGATTCACGATGCCGCCCGTGCCGACGACCTGGTGTCGCTGGTCAACGCCTAGCCACCCCTGCTTGAGGAGCCCACATGAGAATCGGTTTCGTCGTCAACGACATCGCCACGGAGCAGCCCATCTACTCGACGACGCGTCTCGCGATGAGCGCTGCCGCACGCGGGCACGACGTGTGCCTCATGGGTCTTCGGGACTTCGGCTACGAACCCGACGGATCGCTCTCGGCGATCACCGCGACCGCGACCTCCGGCAAGCGCTACCGGTCACTCGAGCGCTACCTCGAAGACGTGCAGTCCGCGACCCGGGCGCGCACCGGGCTCGACGACTTCGATGTGCTCATGCTCCGCGCCGACCCGGCGGCCGAAGCCGCGGACACGGCGTGGGCGAGCACGGCCGGGCTGGCGTTCGGGCGGATGGTCGCCGAGACGGGCGTCCTCGTCGTCAACGATCCGCGCTCCCTGGCCGACGCCACGTCGAAGGCGTATTTCCAGCACTTCCCGGAGGTGGTGCGCCCGCGCACGCTGATCACACGCGACGAGGATCGGGTCCGCGAGTTCATCGACGAGCTCGGGGGGCGTGCGGTGCTCAAGCCCCTGCAGGGCTCGGGTGGTTCCGGTGTGTTCCTGGTCGACTTGAAGCGGGAACGGAACATCGCCCAGATCGTCGAGGCGATCGCCCGCGACGGGTACGTGGTGGCTCAGGAGTACCTTCCCGCGGCGAAGGACGGCGACGTGCGGATGTTCGTGATGAACGGCCGAGCGCTCGAGATCGATGGCGTGCACGCCGCATTCCGCCGGAGGCCCGGGGAGACGGATGTGCGGTCGAACATGTCCGTCGGCGGGAAGGCCGAGGCGGTGAGGGTCACCGACGAGATGCTCCACCTGGTGGATGCGGTACGCCCGAAGCTCCTCGCCGACGGCATGTTCCTCGTCGGACTGGACATCGCGGGCGACAAGCTGATGGAGGTCAACGTGTTCTCGCCCGGGGGCCTCGGATCCTGTGCCGCGTTGTACGGCATCGACTTCGCCTCGGCAGTCATCGACGACCTGGAGCGCAAGACAGGGATGCGCGAGCACTACGGCAGTGAATTCCCCAACGTCCAGCTCGCGACCGCGTGACGATCAGGACGGCGCACGACAAAGGCCCCGACACCCGATAACGGATGCCGGGGCCCGAAGCGCCGAGATCAGCCCTGGGATCCCAGGGCGAAGCGCACGGCACCGTCGTTCGACAGTTCGGCGTCGAGCACGCGGTCGTCGAGCGCGGCCGCAGCCCTCTCGTCGAGGAAGACGCGGGCGCCTCCCTCGGTGACGACAGTGTCGGCCGGCCCCGGGGCAGGCGCGACGCTCAGCTCGAATCCTTCCGAGCCCCCGGTGTCGCGGATTCGCACACCGCCCTCGTCAGCAAGGGGCACACGGGCGACGAGTTCTTCGACGGCCTCGGCGGCGGTCTGGGTCAGCGTGAGCATGCTTTTCCTTTCCGTTTGCGGTTCCGGACCGGCCACGATTCCGAGATCGACGTCGGTATGCAACCTCTACGCGCCGTGCGGCGTGCATTCGGAGGGACTTCCCACGTTCGGTCGCCGCCCGCAGCCCGGCGCATGCGGCGACCGAAACCGCCGGATCAGGGACGGCGGCCGCCGCCGCCCATACCGCCGCCCATGCCTCCGCCGGACACGTCGACCCCCTCCGACACCGTCGCCGCCGTCACGCCGTTCACCGTGATCGTGAACGACCCGCCGTCGGCGACCCCGGGCCCGCTGTAGAACACGGCGCCGAAGCTCTGATCGGCGTCGAAGCTCGCGATCACGGTGCCCGAGGCATCCGTCACCTCAACGGTGTCGCCCGCCGAACCGCTGGCGGTCGCGGCGACCCACTGCTGGGAACCCGTCGGCGTCACCAGCACGGATCCTGCGACGAACACCTCGCCGCCGTCGATCGTGATCGCGCCGTTGGCGTCGAGCGCGCCCTGGCCGCCGGCCGAGCTCGGACCGCTGACGACCGTGGTCCCACCGGTGATCGAGATCGTGCCGTTCGAGTCGAGGCCGTCGCCGACCGCGGCCACGCGCACGTTCCCGCCGGAGATCGTGATGGTCTCGCCGGTGTCCTGCTCGCCGCCGCCGCTCATGCCGCCGCCCATGCCGCCGCCCTGCGTGTCGGATGCGGTCCCGCCGGCGCCGTTCACGCCGTCGTCGCTCGACGTGATGTCGACCGTGCCGCCCGAGATGGCGACATCCGTCGCCTCGAGGCCCTCATTCGACTCCGCGACAGTGACGTCGCCGTCGCGGATCTCGAGCCGCTGCTCGGCGTGGATGCCGTCGTCGCCCGCGGACACGGTGACGGTCCCGCCGCCGATGCCGACCGATCCGTCGGAGTGGACGGCGTCGTCGGCCGCCTCGATCGTGACGTCGCCGCCGTCGATCGCGACGACGACGCCCGCGGTGACCCCCTTGGGGGAGTCGTCCGAGGTCGAGGCATCCGTCCCCGCGGTGAGGGACAGGGTGCCGCCCGTGACGACGGCGTCCGTCGCCGCGGCGATGGCGTCGTCGCCGCTCGTGGCCGTCACGGTGCCGCCGGTGATCGCGACGAAGCCCTGTGCGGCGTCGTCGGCCTGGTCGCTCTTGAACGCATCACCGCCGGCGGTGAGTTCGAGCGTGCCGCCTTCGACGGTGAGCGAGTCCTTGCCCCGCAGTGCGTCATCGGCCGCGTCGACCGTGATCTCGCCCGACAGGATCACCAGGTCGTCCGTGCTCGTGACGCCGTCGTTCCCGTTGCCCGAGATCGAGAGCGCGCCGGTGCCCGAGATCGTGAGGTCGGTGTCGGCGTAGATCGCGGCGTTCGCATCTGCGTCGTCAGCGTACGACGACGCGTCCGAGACGCTGTTCTCACTGCCGGCCGCCAGCGAGATGGCGACGTCATCCGCGCTCGTCACGGTGATGGCAGGGGAGTCGGATGCTGCGATCTCGACGTCGTCGAGGATCAGCACGACCTGCGCGTCCCCGGGCGCGGCGACCACCACCTGGCCGTCGAGCGATCCGGAGAGCCGGAACACCCCGGCCTCCGTGATGGTGACGGTCGAGCCGTCGACGCTCACGGCCCCGGAGTCGCTCGACGCGGAGCTGCCCGAGAGCGTGATGTCCGCGGCATCCGTCTCGCCCCACTCGTCGTCCTTCACGACCGTGACGTCGGCGTTCGCGGCGAGCACCGCCGCCGCGCTGAGGTCGGAGTCGACGACTGCCGCGGTCTCGGTGGTCGTGGCGTCGGTGGTCGCGGTGTTCGTCGATGCGACGGTCTGCGTCGCGCAGCCGGCGAGCACCAGCGCGGCGACGGCCAGGGGCGCGGCCGCCAGGATCAGGCGGCGACGGTGCTCGATAGGGCGGCGGTGGGGCTGGCGGGGCATGATGCGTCCTCCTTGGTGATGGCGATGGTCGGGTGGGTCGTGTGCGCGGCGCGGTGCGTGATGTCGAACGGACCGCGCAGCAGCCGCGCCCAGCGATTGCGGGGGAGGGTCGGATGAAGCGCCGCGAGGCCGGTGGCGTACTTGCTCACCGTCGCGGGCCTATGACCGGCCCGCCACAGCGCGCGGTCCACATCGGACGGCCGGGCGCCCGACTTCGTCTCGACGATGGCGAGGCCGGGAAGGGCGAAACCGCCCCCGTCGGGCTCGATCCACTCGAGCGCGATGTCGATGGTGGCGCGGCCCGCTCCGCCGGCGGCGAGCAGGGTGGCTCGGCGGTAGCGGGTCAGCAGCGTCGCGTCGAGTTCATCCGCCCGGTCTGCGGCGACCCCGATCGCCGCGAACGCGTCCGCCACATCGTCGCGGGCGTCGTCGGTGAGCCGGTCGCGGTGTCGCGGGTCGTACTCGTCGCGGTCCTTGACGGTCGTGCCACGGGCGCCGCGCGTCTTGATCTCGAGGTAGGACGTGCCTGTGTCGAGGTAGCTGCGCGTGCGCAGCTTGAAGCGTCGTCGTCGGGGCTGCGCGGCCATGTGGAAGCTCAGCAGGTCGGGGGTGTCGAAGTACACGGACTCGTATGCGAAGTCGCGGGCGCCATCGATCTCGAGCACACGAGTGCCGGGGTCGAGCGCGGCGAGCACCGGTTCGAGGCCCGCGCGCGGCACGACGTACTTCCTGTCGACGCGAGTGAGGAGGGATGCCTCGGCCACGAGCGCGTCGAGCGAGACCCGGTCGAAGCGGTCCAAGGCGGTCATCGCGCCGCCGTCTGCATCGCGGGCGCGGTCGCCGCGGTGGCCAGGCTCGTGGTGGGTCGCACGGCTGCCCGCGGGATCCGGTAGCGGACATCGACCAGCGTCGTGTCGTTCACGAGGTCGAGCTCCTGGACGGTGGTCGAGGCGACGGTGCCGCCGAGGCGCTCTTCGAGTTCGGCGCGCAGCTCGCGATCGTCGGAGATCGCCCGGTCGAGGCGCACGACCTGGTGGCGCGCCCGCGAGAGCAGGGCCGGGTGGTCGGCGCCCCACAGCACCGCGAGGATCAGGGCGACGAGCGCCGCCACCGGCCACGGATCGGTCTGGGGGAGTCCTGTGACGAGGCCGATCGCGAGCGCCGCGAAGTAGTACGCCACCTCGCGCTGCGAGATCTCGGACGAGCGCAGCCGGATGATCGACAGCACGCCGAACAGACCGAGCCCGAGCCCCAGCGCGACCTCGGCGGTGCCGAGGACGGCGGCGACGACCATCACGCCGACGTTCACCCCCAGGAACGCGACGACGAGGTCGCGGCGGTGGTGCCGGCGGTAGTACAGGCCGAGGCTCAGCACGAGGGCGGCAGCGAGGTCGATGCCGATCAGGATCAGTGCACTGGTGGTCATGGGTTCCTCCGGGTGGGGTGTTCGGTGTGATCCAGTCGACCCGCTGCCGCTATGGGGTTCCTATGGCGGGAGTCAGCCCGCCTTACGAGTTCGGCACGGGGCTGCTGAGTGCCGAACACGAAGGTGCGCTGCACGCCGTAGCTCGTCACGAACAAAACCGCCTCGGTCGCGACCTTGGCCACGACGAGCGGGACGCCGAAGCGTGTGAGCGCATCCAGCCACACGATGTTCGATGCCAGGAGTGCGACGGCCAGCACGGCGTAGCGGGCGGCCTGCCGCAGCATCCGTCCGCGTTCGGAGAGCGCGCCGGTCGAACCGGCGCGGAAGACGACGCGTCGGTTGATGACGAAGTTCACGGACGCACTCACGCCGCGCGCCGCCACGATGGACGGCACGAGAAGGCCGGTGAGCGCGTGGAGAACCAGCAGCATCACGGTGTCGACGGCGAACGCCAGCAGCGACGATCCCGCGAAGAGCAGCAGCGGGAGCATGATGCGGAGCGAGTCCACGATCGGGCGGAAATGACTCGACGCGTTGCCGTCGAGGTACACGGTCTCGATCGGCACCTCACGCGTCGCGACCCCGTCGCGCCGGCAGCGCAGCAGCACGTTCTGCTCGTACGCGAATCGCTCGCCCGGCTGGTCGCGCACCCACGCGAGCAATTCAGAGGGGATGCCGCGCAGCCCCGTCTGCGTATCGCTCAGCGTCCAGCCGGCAGCGAGCCGGAACACTCCCCGGGCCACGGCATTGCCCGCACGAGATCGCAGCGGAACGCGGCCGGTGAACGCGCGGCAGCCGAGGATCAGCGTCGGGGCGCCGCCGGCGGCGTCCTCGCGGAGACCGTCGGCGACCAGGCGGATGTCGTGCACCGTGTGCTGCCCGTCCGCATCGGCCGTGACGACATCGTCACCGGGGTGCGCGGCCATCGCATGGTCGAACCCGGTGCGCAGCGCTGCGGCCTTGCCGAGGTTCGTGTCGTGATGCAGCACCGTCGCGCCCTCCGCCGCGACGACGGCGAAGATCGGCGCGTATGCCGGGCCGCTCCCGTCGTCGACGACGACCACCTCGACGTCGGGGTCGGCGGCGAACAATCCGGCGACGACCGGTTCGAGGCGCGAACCCGGCTCGTAGGCCGGGATGAGCACGATCACGGCGTCACTCCGCGTCGGCCGCGGACGCGTCGGCGATGTAGAGGATGTCGCTCGTGCCGCGCTCGCCGCCGTTGGAGGGCGAGTTGACCACCTCGCCGTTGAAGTACATCGTCGACGAGCCGCCGCCGTCGAGGTTGTACGCGGTGGTGGCGCCGAGGTCGAGCATGATGTCGGCGAGCTCGGTGAGGGTGACGCCGGCGCTGTACCCGGACTGGCGTCCGTCGACGACCACGAACACGAGGTGGTTCTCGTCGATCACGCCGACGGCGGTGCGCGGCTGGTCGCCCTGGATGGAGTGGTTGCCGAAGTTCGTGTCGATCTCCGTCGTCTCGATGCCGTCGACGACGGTGCCGTCCTCGACGATCGCGGGGCCGAAGCTCAGGGTGTTCCACGCGCCGTCGGCCAGCAGCTCATCGGCGGTCGTCGTCGTCTCGTCGTACACCTCGACGCGGCCGTCCGTGTAGAACACGAGCCCCTCGCGGGCGGGCTCATCGCGGAAGACCACCCCGTTGCGGATCACGATGCCGGTGTCGCGGAACCCGTAGTAGTCGCCGTTGATCGCGAAGATCGCGCCGTTGTCGGCGGCGATGCTGCTGGTGAGTTCGGTGATGTTCTCGCCGAACTGGTCCTTCGCGAAGGCGCTCTGCAGCGTGGTCGCGTCCGACAGGGTCACGTCGGCGACGTAGTAGGTCACGGTGTCGGAGCCCGAGCCTTCGGTGACGGTCGAGATCGTGATCGATGTGGCGCCGTCCGCGTACGACGTGCCGGTGACGGTGGCGCCGGCATTCGTCGTCGATTCCGCCGTGGAGTCGACCGTGGAGTTCTGCGCCTCGTACTCCGACACGTCGGCGATCTCGACATGCTCGACGAGGAAGCGGTCGGTCGCCCAGACGGCCCCTGCGCCTCCCGACAGGGCGACGACGAGGCCGGAGGCGATGACGGCGTTTCGGACCCGACGCTTGCGGGTGCCCTTGTTCGCACTGCTCTTGTTGTCCATGCCTCCATGGATATGAGTCCGACTTACGACGACCTTCGCCGCGCGCTATGAACCGCCTGGCGCGAGCATGTGCGTTCGGCCAGACCGCAGCGCGCGACGGAAGAACGGGGATTGTGGTGCGCGCGGAGCAAATTCTGTGATTCTTGTCATCGTGTCGGGTCGCAATGCACGGGATATCTGCATCGCGGTCTGACATGGTGGAGGCGTCGCCGCGAGCACCGAAGGAGGTCTCGCGGACCTCCCTGTCGCCGCAGCCGACGCTGTCGCACCCGACCCAGAGGAACGCATGACCCGCATTGGCATCGTCGCCGAGGCGCCCGGAGAGACCCGGGTGGCCGCGACTCCGACCACCGTCCCGAAACTCATCGCCCTGGGGTACGACGTCGTCGTGGAAGCCGGGGCCGGGGCCGCCTCGTCGTTCCCCGACGCCGCGTTCGCGCAGGCCGGTGCGGCCGTCGTCGACGGTGCGACGGCGTGGTCGGCGCCCGTGGTGCTGAAGGTCAACGCGCCGACGCCTGGCGAGATCGACCGGCTCGCCGACGGGGCGACGATCGTCGCGATGCTGAGTCCCGCACTGCGGCCGGATCTGGTCGAGTCCCTCGCCACGCGGGGTATCACCGCGATCGCGCTGGACGCGGTGCCGCGCATCTCCCGCGCACAGTCGATGGACGTGCTGAGTTCGATGGCGAACATCGCCGGCTACCGCGCCGTCGTCGAGGCTGCGCACGAGTTCGGGCGCTTCTTCACCGGCCAGGTCACGGCGGCAGGCAAGGTGCCGCCGGCGAAGGTGCTGATCGCGGGCGCCGGCGTCGCGGGACTCGCGGCGATCGGCGCGGCCTCCAGCCTCGGCGCGATCGTGCGGGCCACCGACCCGCGCCCGGAGGTCGCCGACCAGGTCGCGTCGATCGGCGGCGAGTACCTCGAGGTCGTCGTCCCGGAGGAGGCGAAGCAGGTCTCGTCCGACGGGTATGCGAAGGCGACCAGCGAGGCGTACGACAAGCGCGCGGCCGAGATCTACTCGGAGCAGGCGGCCGACGTCGACATCATCATCACGACAGCGCTCATACCCGGGCGCCCGGCGCCGCGCCTGATCACCGCCGCGGACGTGGCCTCGATGCGCTCGGGCAGCGTCATCGTCGACATGGCCGCGGGCCAGGGCGGCAACGTCGAGGGGTCGGTCGCGGGGGAGAGGGTCGTGACCGACAACGGCGTCGTGATCCTCGGATACACCGACCTTCCCGGTCGGCTGCCTCAGCAGGCGTCGCAGCTGTTCGCGACCAACCTCGTCAATCTGCTCAAGCTGCTCACCCCCGGCAAGGACGGCGAGCTCACCCTGGACTTCGACGACGTCGTGCAGCGCACCGTCACCGTCGTGCAGGACGGTGCGGTCACGTGGCCCCCGCCCCCCGTGCAGGTGTCGGCCGCGCCGGCGAGGGCCGCAGCCGCCGCCCCGGCGGTCGTGGCGCCGAAGAAGCCGATGTCGGCGGGCGCCCGTACCGGCCTCATCGTCGCCGGGATCGCCGCGCTGTTCGCGATCTGCGCGTTCGCGCCGCCGCCGTTGCCGCAGCACTTCCTGGTGCTGACACTTGCGATCGTCGTCGGGTTCTACGTCATCGGCCACGTGGCGCACGCGCTGCACACGCCGCTGATGAGCGTCACGAACGCGATCTCGGGCATCATCGTGGTCGGCGCCATGGTGCAGATCACCGTCCCCGATCTCACCGTGCAGATCCTCGCCGCCGTCGCGGTGCTGCTCGCGTCCATCAACATCTTCGGCGGCTTCGCCGTCACGCGGCGCATGCTCGCGATGTTCCAGAAGGGTGACACCCGATGATCGCGGTCGCCGGCCAGGTCGCGGGCGCCGCCTACATCATCGCGGCGCTCCTGTTCATCCTCAGCCTCGCAGGGCTCAGCAAGCACGAGACCAGCCGTCGCGGGGTCGTGTTCGGCATCGTCGGTATGGCCATCGCGCTCGTCGCGACGGTCGTCCTGGTGGCGGCCGGGGCGTGGGGGCAGCCGTCAGGCGCGCTCGGGATGACCCTCCTCGTCGTCGCCGTGCTCGTCGGCGCCGCGATCGGGCTGTGGCGAGCGCGGATCGTCCAGATGACCGGGATGCCCGAGCTCATCGCGCTGCTGCACTCCTTCGTGGGTCTGGCCGCGGTGCTGGTCGGCTGGAACGGCGCCCTCTATGACACCGGACTCACCGGGGTGCTGGCCGACATCCACCACGCGGAGGTGTTCATCGGCGTCTTCATCGGCGGTGTGACCTTCACCGGGTCGATCGTCGCGTTCCTCAAGCTGTCGGCGCGCATCTCGTCCAAGCCGCTCATGCTGGCCGGCAAGAACGCCCTCAACCTCGGCGCCCTGGCCGCGTTCCTCGTCCTCACGGTCTGGTACGTGATCACGCCCGAGCTGTGGCTCCTGATCGCCGTGACCCTCCTCGCGCTCGCGCTCGGCTGGCATCTGGTCGCCTCCATCGGCGGTGGCGACATGCCCGTCGTCGTTTCGATGCTCAACAGCTACTCGGGATGGGCGGCGGCAGCGGCGGGCTTCCTGCTGAACAACGACCTGCTCATCGTCACCGGTGCGCTCGTGGGCTCGTCGGGTGCATACCTCAGTTACATCATGTGCAAGGCGATGAACCGGTCGTTCCTGTCGGTGATCGCCGGCGGCTTCGGCATCGAGGCGCCCACGGGTGGCGACGAGGATCACGGCGAGCACCGCGAGATCGACGCCGAGGCGGCTGCCGACCTCCTCGCGGGCGCCTCCACCGTCGTGATCACGCCCGGCTACGGCATGGCGGTCGCGCAGGCGCAGCACGGGGTCGCCGACCTCGTGCAGAAGCTGCGCGAGCGGGGCGTCGACGTCCGGTTCGGCATCCACCCCGTCGCCGGACGCCTTCCCGGCCACATGAACGTGCTCCTCGCCGAGGCGAAGGTGCCCTACGACATCGTGCTCGAGATGGACGAGATCAACGACGACCTGTCGGGCGTCGACGTCGTGCTCGTGATCGGCGCGAACGACACCGTCAATCCGGCCGCGGCCGAGGATCCCTCCAGCCCGATCGCCGGAATGCCGGTGCTGCGCGTCTGGGAGGCCGACAACGTCATCGTGTTCAAGCGCTCGATGGCGTCGGGATACGCGGGCGTGCAGAATCCGCTCTTCTACCGCGACAACGCGCAGATGCTCTTCGGAGACGCCAAAGAGAAAGTCGACGAGATTCTCTTCCAGCTCTCACGCTCGTGAAAGCTTTCGGCGAATCGTCGATGAAAGGCCGCGAGGCGGCATGCGTCAGTGCGCCGCCTCGTAGGCTTCGAGAACGGATGCCGGAACCCGGCCCCGCTCGGATACCTGGTAGCCGTTCTGCTTCGCCCATTCGCGGACGCCGCTGTAATCCTGCTGTCCGCTGCGGCGGCGCTTGCGTCCGGCTGAGGCGGCGCTGGACGTCGCTCGGGCGGACGACACCGCGCGCGCCGCGTTGGTGTAGCGCTCGAGGGCGCCGCGCAGTGCGGCGGCATTCTCGTCGGTGAGGTCGATCTCGTACGCGACGCCGTCGAGCGAGAACAGGACGGTCTCGCCTTCGCCGGCTTCCAAAAGGGTTCCGTCGATGTCATCGACGAGCTGGTGAACGATTCTACGGGCCATGAGGGAACAATACGCCGAATTGTCGCCACAGCCTATTGATGAATTCCGCGGCGGTGGATAACCGCGATCCTGCGAGGCAATTTCGGGGGATCGAGGGAAATTCGGACGCGACTGTCCGGAATGGCGGCGATCCGGCGGACCTCTTGCCCGCGGCGCCGACGGCGGAGATCAGGGAAGGATGCCGGCGCGACGCGCGGTGACGACCGCGGCGTGCCGGGTCGAGGCATCCAGCTTCGCCATCGCGGACTGCAGATACGACTTGACCGTGCCCTCTTTGAGGTCGAGGGTCGCCGCGATCTCGGCGTTGGTCGAGCCGAGCGCCGCGCAGGCGAGCACGTCGATCTCGCGCGGCGACAGCCGCACGTCCAGCTCGACCGCCGGCTCCGATGCGTCATGCGAGAGCGCGGCCAGCCGCTGCTCGAGGCGGTCCAGGCGCGCGCGCAGCGCGGGGTCGTCGATGATCGCCGCGATGCTGCGCAGCTCCGCGTACGTCTCGCGCAGTTCCTCACGCGTGGTCGCTGGCATCGCGGCCGGTGCAGCGCGCGTGGGGGAGAGTGTCAGTCTCCGCTGAACTTCGTCGCGGATGCGCAGTTCGCTGGAAAGCTCCTCCGCCACCGCGAAAGCCGGGCGGGCGACGACGTCTCCGACGGGGGATTCGGCCCACGATCCGCAGTAGATGACGCCGCGGGCGCGCCCGCCGACCATGACGGGGACGGCGAACAGCGTCGCGATCCCCTCACCGAGGACGGCGCGGTCGTAGTCGTGCGTGATGCTGCGTGACGACCCGTAGTCCAGCGCGAGCCGCGGCCGCTTCTCGACGAGCGCGCGCCCACCGAGACCGCGAGAGGCCTCCACGACGAGCCCCTGGAGGTTGCGGGTGCGGGCGCCGTGGATGGACGTGACGTGGATCGCGTCGCCGAGCGCGAGCCCGCCGAAGGCGACCGGGAAGCGAGTGCGGCGCACGAGCTCGGCCACCGCGTGATCGAGGGCCTGCGCGTCGCCGGGATCCCCGTCGAGCGCATCCACGACGGCGCGGACCCCCGCACCTGTGTGATCGGGGGCCGGTGCGCGATGTGGGAGGGACGCGCCCACGGCTACCTGCTTCCGGCGTGACGGCGTCCTCGCCGCCCTTCTCGTAGCGTCGACCTTACCATTCGGGGGTATCGCCCTCGGCGGACGGGACGTGTCTTCGAGGAGGATCGCGAGGCCCGCGGGCGTCGCTGTGCCGCGCGGACCTCGCAGCGTGCGGGCGGCCTACACGCCCGCAGCCTCGACCGGCTCGGCTTCAGTGCGGAGCCGGAGTCTCGGGTGCATCGGCGGCGGTCGGGGCGGCCGGAAGGCTCGGCCCCTGTTCGAGATCGATGAGGAACCGCTTCACCTCAGGTCGCCCACCGTATTCACCGAGCGAGCCGTCGGCGCGGATGACGCGATGCACCGGCACGACGACGGAGAACGGCGTGGTGGCGCACGCGGTCCCGACGGCGCGCGCGGCGCGGGGGGTGCCGGCCGCGATCGCGACCTCCCCATAACTCGCGGTTTCGCCGTAGGGGATGTCGCACACGGCCTCCAGCGCGGCGCGCGTGAAGCCGCGGACGAGCCGCCAGTCCAGCGGCAGATCGAACTCCTCGCGGTCGCCGTCGAAGTACTCGTCGAGCTGCGTCACCGCGCTCTCGAACGCGTCGGCGGCACTGGGGGCGGCGGCGTCCGTGTCGTCATCGGGGACGGGGACGGCGCGCAGCTGCAGGGCGATGCGCTCGATCTCGGAGTGCAGCGGGCCGTCGAAAGGGTGGAGGGTCACGATGCCGTCGCCGGTCGTGACGATCAGGATGTCGCCGATGGGCGACGGGTGGACGCGGTAGCGGGGCGGATCCTCCGGGGTCATGCGACCATCCTGGCGCGCGTCGGGGACGCCGTCGCCGGTCGTCGGCAGGATCTGTGGGAACGAGGCGCGGCACGTCCGCGGGGGAGGAGGGGCGTCGTCCGGACGCTGTTGCCCGACGGTCCAATACCGCGAAACTCAGGTCCATTGCAAGAGCCGGGCACACGTCGCCTCTAGGGTGGCACGTGTGTGGCGAGCAGAACGCAGCGCCGTGTTGGGCTCAGGAGATGCCGAGCGCGGGTACGACGTGACCCCGGGTGATCTGGGTCTCGCCGAACCCGACGTCACCGTCGTGCACGTCGCCGAGACCGAGCGCGATCGGCTCCGGCTGCAGTCCGCCGCCCTGGGCGGCAGGTCGACTCTGCTGCACTTCGTGGACGGGCAGGATGCCGCGATCGAGATCACGAAGGCGCACCCCGGAAGCCTGCCCCAGTTCATCACCGGTCGGTCGACGCTGCTGTCGAACCTCTTCCGCGACGAGGTCGCGCTGCGCAACGCCCGGCTCGCGGCCCAGAGCATCACCGCGAAGGACCAGGAGCTGCGCACGACCCGCGGACTCGACACCGTGCGGCTCGCGGTCGGTCTTGCGACCTGGCGCGTCGCCGGGATCACGTGGAGCGCGCCCGTGCTGCTCCGCCCGCTGGCGATCCGACGCCACCATGGCGACTTCGAACTCAAGCTGCACGGGACGTTCGCGGTCAACCCCGAGCTGATCCGCGCGATGCGCACGCACTTCGGCATCATGATCGACGCCGGGGGCCTCGCTGCTCTGGCATATGAGGGCGGCGTCTTCAAGCCGCAGCCGGTGATCGACCACATCCGTGCGCTCACCGCGTCGATCGAGAGCTACGCCGTGAAGCCGCGTCTGCTCGTGTCGACCTTCGCCGATGTCGGCGGCGACATGGCGCTGGACGCGTCGGATCTCGACCATCGGGTTCTCAACGCGCTCGCCGGTCACGTCGCCGACCGTGAATCGCTCACGGTCCGCCGGGACGGACCGGTGCCGACGAGCCCCGACGAGCGTGCCCCCGCCGCCGACACGCTGCTCCTCGACGCCGACTCCGAGCAGGAGCGGGTGCTCGCGCGCATCGCCGACGGCCAGTCCCTCGTCATCCACACGCTGCCCGGCACCGGCGGCACGCAGACCGTCATCAACGCGGTGGGCGCGCTCGTGCGAGATGGCAAGCGCGTCCTGGTGGTGAGCGCGCGCCGGTCGACGCTCGACGGCGTGCGGCATCGCCTCGCGGGCATCGGGCTCCCGGGCCTGGCCGTCTCGCCCGACCGCCTCCAGCGTGATCTCATCCGAGCGATCGGCCGGAACGAGAAGGCCGAGGTTCCGAAGGTCTCCGACATCGACGATGCGCTGGTGCGGCTGCGGGGCGTACTCCGGGACTACCGCTCGGCCGTGACCGCGAAGCATCCCGACTTCGGCGTGTCGGTGCTCGACATCCTGCGCGAGCTCGCCGAACTCGCCGAGCGCGGCGTCGCCCCGGCGACCGAGGCGCGCTTCGACGCCGACGCCCTCGCGAGCCTCGCATCGAGGCGGGAGGATGCGGCGGCGAAGCTCTCCGCCGCCGCGCGACTCGGCGAGTTCCGTTTCGGCCCCGACGACTCGCCCTGGTACGGCGTCACGTTCGCGACGGTGGAGGAGGCCCGCGGGGCGCACGCGCTCGCCGGCAAGCTGCACCGCAGTGACGTGCCGACGCTGCTGGAACGCGGATACGAGCTCATCGCGCAGACGCGCATGCGGCCGTTCCAGACCGTCGCCGAGCTGGGCGTGTACCTGCGCCTGCTGCGCGGCATCCGTGACTCGCTCGACAAGTTCAGCCTCACCGTCTTCGAGCGGCCGCTGGCCGAGCTCATCCAGGCGCACGCGCCTCGTCGCGATTCGCCGGAGATGAACGGCGCCAACCGGCGCCGTCTCCGCCGCCTCTCGCGCGAGTATCTGCGTCCCGGCGTCCACGTGCCCGACATGTACGAGGCGCTGGTGCGCATCCAGCAGCAGCGCACCGAATGGCAGCGGTACGTCGATGTGGGCGTGACCCCCGAGTTGCCGCTCGGCCTCGGCGACGTGCAGGTCGCCTGGCAGCGGGTCGACGCCGAACTCGGCGAAGTGGACGCCGTGCTCGGCCGAACCGGTGCCGACAGGCTCGCGACGCTCCCGGTGAAGCAGCTCGTCCGCACGCTCGCCGGGCTCGCCGCGGACTCTGACGTCTTCGACAACCTCAAGGAGCGGGCGACGCTGCGCTCCGAGCTCGCCGCGATGGGCCTCGAACCGCTCCTCCTCGAGCTGTCGGTGCGGCACGTGCCCGAAGACGAGGTGGCCGCCGAGCTCGAGTACGCGTGGTGGCAGTCGGCGCTCGAGCTGCTGCTGCGCACCGACCGTGCCGTGCTCGGCGCGAACACCGCCGTCGTCGACCGGCTGGAGCGCGACTTCCGGCTCGTCGACGAAGCTCATGCCGCAGCATCCGGTCCGCTCCTCGCCGCCCATCTCGCCACGCAGTGGCGGATCGGGATCGTCGACCACCGCTCCGAAGCCGACGGGCTGAAGCAGGCGCTGAAGCGGGGCGCCATCACGCCCGCCGAGCTCGCGGCGGTGGCGCCGACGCTCTCGCGCACCGTGGCGCCCGTCTGGCTCGCCTCGCCCTACGAGGTGCCCCGCATCCCCGAGGCGGTCGCGTTCGACGTCGTCGTACTGGCGGATGCCGGGGCGCTGTGCCTTGCCGAGGCCTCACCGGCGCTGCGCCGCGCGGGGCAGGTCGTGGCGTTCGGCGACCCCGTGACGCAGAAGCCCACGCCGTTCCACGTCTCCGCAGGCTCCGCGATGTCGGCCGCCGTTGCGCCGCCCTCGACCAACGGCGATGGCGCGCTCGTCGACGCCGATGACGACGAGGCGCCCTTCGACAGCACGAGTGTCTTCGAGCGCCTCGCCGAGCTGCTGCCCGTCGAGACGCTCACCCGCAGCTACCGGGCCGGCGGGGAGGATCTCGCCGCACTCGTCAACGACGCGTTCTACGGCGGCGAGCTCGTCTCGCTGCCGTGGGCGGGGTCGTACCTGGGGCGCGGCAGCCTCGCGGTCGACTATGTCGAAGGCGGCCACGGCACCCCCGACCCGATCACCGGAGCCGTCGAGAGCCCGGACTCGGAGGTGGCCCGCGTCGTGACCCTCGTGGTCGAGCACGCCGTCAACCGGGGCACCGAATCGCTGATGGTCGTCACCGCGAGCGTGCGGCACGCCGAGCGCATCCGCGCCGCCGTCGAGGCCGCCTTCGCCGGACGCTCCGACGTCGCCGACTTCGTCTCGCGCGACACCGCTGAGCCGTTCGCGGTGCTCACCCTCGAGGAGTCCGTCGCCGAGAGCCGCGACCGCGTGATCTTCTCGCTCGGCTACGGACTCACCAAGCACGGCCGTGTGCTGAGCGACTTCGGCGACCTGTCGTCGCCCGACGGCGAGCGGCTGCTCACGGTCGGCATGACGCGTGCACGCCGCTCCATGGTGATCGTGTCGTCGATCCGTCCGTCGGCCTTCGACGACGGTCGCCTCGAATACGGTGCCGCGACGCTCATGTCGATCCTGGGCGGCATCGCGGCCAGGTCCCGTGAGGCGCGGCTCGAGGACCTCGCCGACCCCCTCACGCGCGCGCTCGCCCGCGAACTGCGTCGTGCCGGGCTCTCCGTCGACGTGCACTACCGCGGCCTGCTGCCGCTCGTCGCGCAGTACGACGGCAAGGCGGTCGTGGTCGAGAGCGATCCCGAGACGATCGGGGAGTCGCTGCGCGAGTCGCTGCGGCTGCGCCCGCAGATCCTGCGCCGGCTCGGCTGGCACTACGTGCGCGTGCACTCGTTCGACCTGTATCGCGACCCGGCCGACGTCGCGCAGCGCATCGCCGCGATGCTGGGCGTGCCGCCCGACGCTCCCCGGGTCGACAACGAGACCCAGCCCATCGATGTCCTCGAGTGACCGGCAGCGGATCGAGCGTGTCAAGGGCTCCCGTCGCGCGAAGCTGACGCCCGCACCGGGAACCACCGCCGAGCCGATCCCGGCCGACGAGAAGACGACGGATGCCGCGCCCCCAGCCGGCCGCAAGGGCCAGGGCAACGCAGCATCCGACTCAGCCGGTCCGAACGATGAGCGCCTGCGGCGCGACGTCCCGCCGCACTACTAGAGCCGCGAGCTGGTGCTCTGCTTCTCGAGGATGTCGCGGATCTGCACCAGGATCTCCTGCTCGGTCGGGAGTTTCGGCTCCTCGTCGGCAGGGGTGATGCCGGCCTTCGCGGCCGCGCGCTCCTTGAGCACGTTCATGGGGTGCACGAAGACGAAATAGACGACGATCGCGACCGCGATGAAGGCGATCAGCGCGTTGATGAGATCGCTGATCGGAAAGGTGACCGGCCCCCACAGACCGTTCACCGTGATGCCGATCTCGCCGTTCGCATCCGGCTTCCACACCAGCGCGATGATCGGGTTGATGATGCTCGAGACGATCGCGTTGACGACGGCCGTGAATGCGGCGCCGATGACGACCGCGACGGCCAGGTCGATGACGTTTCCGCGGAGAATGAATTCCTTGAAACCCTTGATCACGAGTACCCCCTGAGGTGTCTCCCGCGCCTGGGGCGCCGGAGGATCAGGCTCCGGACGACGCGGGCGAGGCTTTCGCCTCGGTCTTCGATGATGTCGAAGTCGACGAGGACGCGCCACCCGGGGCATCCGTTCCGCCGCCCGATCCCGACCCGCCGGACTTCGCGCCGGCGCGGGAATCGGTGCGGTAGAAGCCCGAACCGTTGAAGGTGACGCCGATCGAGCCGTACTCCTTGCGCAACACTCCGCCGCACTCCGGGCACTCGGTCAGGGTCGGGTCGGCGAAGGACTGCACGGCGTCGAAGCGGTGACCGCACTGCTTGCAGGCGTAGGCGTAAGTGGGCATGGATTCTCTCGGTTCGGCTGTCAGCGCCGCGTGGGCGCGAGGGTGATGGTGCGCGTGGGCGTGATGACACCCGTGACGCGCTCGTCGAGTTCGTCGCTCGGCACTTCGTCCACGAACTCGGAGTCGAAGACGACCGCGTAGACGGGAGGGCACCGCTCCATCGACCCGAGGGTCTTGTCGTAGAAGCCGCGTCCCCAGCCGAGCCGCATCCCGGTGCGGTCGACGGAGGCCGCGGGGATGACGAGGAGGTCGACGTCGTTGACCGCGATCGGGCCCAGCAGTTCGCCGACGGGCTCGGGCAGTCCGTACATGCCCTCGGCGATGTCGCCCTCGGGGGTGGCGACCGCCCAGTCGAGGAGGCCGTCCGCGCGCGTCACGGGGAGCAGGACACGGATGCCGCGGGCCACGGCATCCGCCACGAAAGAGCGGGTGCCCGGCTCTGCCGTGGTCGAGAGGAAGCACGAGATCGAGCGGGCGCCGTGCTCGGCGACCAGGGCGTCGAGCTGGGCGTGGATGCCCGCCTCGGCGGTCTCGCGCGCCTGCGGCGAGAGGCACTGGCGTCGCTCGCGGAGCTCGGCGCGCAGGGCGCGCTTGGCATCGGCGATCGCGTCGGACATGGTGTCGATTGTACGGCGCGCAGTATCGCACACCGTCCGTCCGGGCGAGAAGGCCTGGTCGCCGCACCTAGACTCTCCCCATGGCGCACACCTCCATCAAGGCAGTCATCCCCGCTGCGGGCCTCGGCACCCGCTTCCTTCCCGCGACGAAGGCGATGCCGAAGGAGATGCTTCCCGTCGTCGACAAGCCGGCGATCCAGTACGTGGTCGAAGAGGCCGCGCAGGCCGGCATCGACGACATCCTGGTGATCATCGGGCGCAACAAGAACGCGATCTCGAACCACTTCGACTCGGTCCCCGAGCTGGAGGAGAAGCTGAAGGACAAGGGCGACATCGACCGCCTGCACCGGGTGCTGGAGTCGAGCGACCTCGCCGACATCCACTTCGTGCGCCAGGGCGAGCCCAAGGGTCTCGGTCACGCCGTGCTGCGCGCGAAGGCCCACGTCGGCGACTCCTCGTTCGCCGTGATGCTCGGTGACGACCTCATCGACGAGCGCGACGAGCTGCTCACCACGATGATCGCGGAGCACGAGCGCACCGGAGCGGCGATCATCGCCCTCATGGAGGTCGACCCCGAGCACATCAACCTCTATGGCGTCGCGTCGGTGGAGTCCACCGACAGCAACGGCATCGTGAAGGTCAACGGGCTCGTCGAGAAGCCCAAGGCCGAGGACGCACCGTCGAATCTGGCCGTCATCGGCCGATACGTCCTCTCGCCGAACGTGTTCGAGATCCTCGAGCGCACCGAGCCCGGCAAGGGCGGCGAGATCCAGCTCACCGACGCACTTCAGGAGCTCGCGGCCGACCCCGATGGCCCTGGCGTCTACGGCGTGGTTTTCCGTGGCCGTCGCTACGACACCGGCGATAGGGTGGATTACATCAAGGCCATCGTGCAGCTGGCGGCCGATCGCGAAGATCTCGGTCCCGCACTGCGTCCCTGGTTCAAGGATTTCGCGGCGAACCTCTGACGCCGCCCGTTCGAGGGGGTCTCGTGGATCTGTCGGCTCCCCGCAGGCACGGCTCGGTGGCGATCCGGCTCGTCCGCCAGCGCGACGCGCGCGTGCTGCAGAACGAGCTGCTCTCGAACCGCGGCTGGCTGCGCCCGTGGGAGGCGACCAGTCCCGACGGCCCGGTGTCGTTCGACATGCGTGTCGGCATCCGACGGCTGCTGCAGCAGTACCGCGACGGCGCCGGCGTGCCGTTCGTCATGGAGTCCGACGGTGAGATCGCGGGCCAGCTGAACGTGTGGGGCGTCGCCCGGGGCTCGCTCGCGTCCGCGACGATCGGGTACTGGGTAAGCGAGCGGTTCGCCGGGCGCGGCATCACTCCGACGGCGGTGGCCCTCGCGACCGACATCTGCTTCTCCGAGCTGCGGCTGCACCGCATGGAGATCTGCATCCGTCCCGAGAACCGGGCCAGCCTGCGCGTGGTCGAGAAGCTCGGCTTCCGCTACGAAGGCCTGCGCCGACGCTTCATCCACATCGACGGCGACTGGCGCGACCACTACGCGTTCGCCCTCGTCCGCGAGGACGTTCCCGAGGGTGTGCTCCAGCGCTGGGTGTCGGGTCGCGTTCCCCAGGATGCGGCCACGGTTCCGCCCGCGGACCGGCTGCACGCATAGGTCGTCCGGTTGCCGATCTCCACCCCTGCCGACGGGCGGGCCCAAATCGCGCTGACGGAAACACGAGACGACCCGTCTTGCGTGACACGCGGACGGATGTGGGGGACACCGCCGTCCGGTCGCTTACCGTGGTGACCATGGGCGGGCAGGTGTGGGGTGGGGGAGTCGTCGTTCTCGTCGCCGTGGCGCTCTGGCTGGTGTATCTGCTCCCGTCGTGGCACAGCCGCCGGCAGTTCGACGCGGCCGAACGCAACGCCGTCCGCCTGAACCAGGCTCTCCGCGTGCTCGCCGAGACGAGCGAGACGCCCGAGGAGGTGAGGCTCGAGCTCAACGCCCGCACCGCCGCCGCGCAGCAGAAGCTCGCGAAGCGCGCCTTGGCCGAGCGCGAGCACGCGGCGCTCGAGGGCGCCCGCGTCGACCTCGAGATCGCCAAGGCTGAGCGCGAGGCCGCCGAGGCCGCCGCCCGCATCGGCGTGGAGCGGGCGCGCACCGACCGCGTCGCCGCCGAGGCCGCCGCGCGCGTCGATCTGGAGCGCGCCCGCGCCGAACGTGCACAGGCGGCCGCCGACGCGCGCTCCGACCTCGCCTCGGTCCGTTCTCTTCCGGCGGCGCGCCGTGCGCGCGCCCGGCGCCGGTTCCGGCTCGCAGCGACCTTCGCGGGCGTCGTGGGCCTCGGAATCGCCGCATGGGGTGTGTACGAGACCATCACGGCCGGTGCGCAGACCCTGATGTGGGTGGGAGTCGGCCTGGTGGCGGCATCCGGTCTCATTCTTCGCCGCCTCTCCCGCGTCGCCGCGCGTGCCGTGTCGCGGGCCACGGATGCTGCGCCCCGCCGCATCGCGCAGCTGCAGGATGTGGCCCTCGAGCGCGAACAGCGCGAATGGGCGCCGCGCGACCTTCCCCGCCCGCTCACGGCGTCGGCGGGCTCACGGGCGGCCGCGGTGCTGGATGGCGAAGCAGCTCGCGCGGCGCTGCGGCAGGCCGCCCTCGAAGAGGCGATGGCAGCCCGTGCGGCGGCGCAGCAGCCGCCCTCGATCGACGTCGCGCGGACCGCGCGGACGGCCTCCGCGGAGTCCGAATACGCCCGTATGGGATACGTCGACGACGCCGAGATCGAGGCGCACGTGCGGCAGCTGCTGACCCGTCGCGCGGCCGGCGAATAGGCCTCTCACGCGGGCTCCGTCGATTCGGAGCGGGTGTCGAACCGTGATAGTGTTTTCGAGGTTCAAGGGCCTGTAGCGCAGTTGGTAGCGCGCCTCGTTCGCATCGAGGAGGTCAGGGGTTCGATTCCCCTCAGGTCCACCGAGAGAAGGCCCCCACGGCGTGGGGGCCTTCTGCTTTCCCTCCGTCGTGCGAGCCGCAGCGGCCCGTTGCGCACGCCCGCGTCCCTGCGATGACGATGGTGGGGCGCTCACCTGGAGGGGCGTCCGGCGGCCTCAGTCGGCAGTGGCCTCGGCGGCGGCGCGCGCGGCGGCCGGAAGAGCCTCGACGATGCGCGAGACGGCGGTGCCGTCGTGCGCGGCCGACACGAACCAGGCCTCGAACACCGAGGGCGGCAGCGAGACGCCCTGGGCGAGCATCGCGCGGAAGAACGGCGGATAGCGGAACGCCTCCTGCGCCTTCACCGTGTCGTAGTCCGTCGGCGCCTCGGCCGCGAACTGGATCGAGAACAGGTTGCCCGAGCGCTGCACGACGTGCGTGACGCCGGCATCGGAGAGAGCGGATGCGGCGGCATCGGCGATCGTCGTCGCCGCGCCGTCGATGCGGGCATAGGCGGCGTCGTCGAGGTGGTCGAGCGTCGTGCGTCCCGCGGCGACGGCGAGCGGGTTGCCGCTCAGCGTGCCGGCCTGGTACACCGGGCCGAGCGGTGCGAGCAGGTCCATGAGCGCGGCGGACCCGCCGAGCGCGGCGAGGGGGAGCCCGCCGCCCACGACCTTTCCGAACGTGATGAGGTCGGGCGAGAACGCCACCGGGTCGATGCCGTACCAGCCGGCGGGGCCGACACGGAAGCCGGTGAGCACCTCGTCGAGGATCAGCAGCGCGCCGTGCGCGTGCGCGATGTCGGCGAGGGCCGCGTTGAAGCCGTCCGCGGGCGGGACGATGCCCATGTTGGCGGGCGCCGCCTCGACGATGACGGCGGCGATGTCGTCGCCGCGCGCCGCGAACACCTCCCGGACGGCGTCGAGGTCGTTGTACGCGATCACCAGCGTCTGCGCGGCGATCGGGGCGGGAACGCCCGCGGAGCCCGGCATCGCGAGCGTCGCGACGCCCGACCCCGCCTCGGCCAGCAACCCGTCCGAATGCCCGTGGTAGTGCCCGGCGAACTTCACGATGAGGTCGCGCCCGGTCGCCCCGCGCGCAAGGCGGATCGCGGTCATGGTCGCCTCGGTGCCTGTGGAGACGAGGCGGACCCGCTCCACCGGCTTCGCCTCGCCGTCTCGCGAGACGCGCGCGGCGATCAGCTCGGCCAGCTCCGTCTCGCCCGGCGTGCTCGCGCCGAAGCCGAGGCCGTGGGCCGCGGCATCCTGAACCGCCTTCACGACCGCGGGGTGGGCGTGGCCGAGGATCGCGGGACCCCAGGACCCGACGAGGTCGACATATTCGTGCCCCTCGACATCGGTCACGTACGGGCCCGACGCCGACACGAAGAAGCGCGGCGTCTCGTGCACCGAGCCGAAGGCGCGCACCGGCGAGTTCACCCCGCCCGGCATGGCGCCGCGCGCGCGGGCGAATTCCTGTGCGTTCGTCGTCATCGGATCCACTCCGCAAGCTCCAGGGCCCAGTAGGTCAGCACGGCGTCGGCGCCGGCACGGCGGATGCCGATCACCGACTCCTCGATCGCGCGGCGGCGGTCGATCCACCCGTGGGCGGCGGCCGCCTCGATCATGGCGTACTCGCCCGACACCTGGTAGGCCCAGACGGGGACGGGGCTGGTCGCCGCGGCATCCGCCAGCACATCCAGATAGCTCATCGCGGGCTTGACCATCACGATGTCGGCGCCCTCTGCGATGTCGAGGTCGAGCTCGCGGGCCCCCTCGCGGCGGTTGGCCGGATCCTGCTGGTAGGTGCGGCGGTCGCCCTCGAGCGAGGACTGCACGGCCTCGCGGAACGGTCCGTAGAACGCCGAGGCGTACTTCGCCGCATAAGCGAGGATCGGGGTGCTGCCGTGACCGGAGTCGTCGAGCGCGTCGCGCACCGCGGCGACCTGGCCGTCCATCATGCCCGACAGTCCCAGCAGCTGCGAGCCCGCTTCGGCCTGGGCCACGCCCATGTCGCGGTAGCGCTCCAGGGTCGCGTCGTTGTCGACGTAGCCCTTCGCATCGAGCACGCCGCAGTGGCCGTGGTCGGTGAACTCGTCGAGGCACAGGTCGGTCTGCACGACGAGCGCGTCCCCGGCCTCGGCGACGGCGATGCGCGTCGCGACGTTGAGGATGCCGTCGGGATCCGTCGCGCCGGAGCCCACCGCGTCCTTGTGCTCGGGCACGCCGAACAGCATGATGCCGCCGATGCCGGCGGCCGCGGCATCCGCCACCACACGCTTCAGGCTCTCGGTCGAGTGCTGCACGACGCCCGGCATGGACGAGATCGGCACCGGCTCGCTCGCGCCCTCGCGCACGAAGAGCGGCAGGATCAGCTCAGCAGGGTGCAGGCGGGTCTCCGCGACGAGCCGCCGCATCGCGGGGGTCGCGCGCAGCCGGCGCGGGCGGTCGGTGGGTCCCAGGACAGTCAAGGGCGTTCTCCCGTCAGGCCGGCGGCGCCGGCATCGAGCAGTTCACGGGCGACGGATGCTGCGACCTCGCGTGACGGATCGCCCTCGTCCTCGGGCCACACGGTGGCGTGCGACGAGGTGAGCGTCGTCGTGCCGTCGAGGCTGTAGACGCTCGCCGAGAGCAGGAGCAGCCCGGCGTCGACGACGGCGCGTGCGCCGACCGGGGCGGAGCACCCGGCCTCGAGGATGGCGAGCACTTCGCGCTCGGCCTCGACGGCAGCGCGGGTCTCGGCGTGGTCGAGACGATCCACGAGGTCCTCCTCGCCGCGGCGCACCTCGACCGCGAGCGCGCCCTGACCGGGCGCCGTCGGCCAGCGGTCGGCGTCGAGGAACTCGGTCACGACATCGGTGCGGCCGATGCGGGTGAGGCCCGCGGCGGCCAGGATGACGGCATCCAGCTCTCCGCTCGTCACCTTGCCGAGGCGCGTGTCGACGTTGCCGCGGATGTCGACGACCTCGAGATCGGGGCGGCGGGCGCGCAGCTGCGCCATGCGGCGGGGGGAGCCGGTGCCGACACGGGCGCCCGCCGGCAGCTTGTCGAGCGTGAGGCCGTCCCGGGCGATGAGCGCGTCCCGGGGGTCTTCGCGCGCGGGCATCGCCGCGACGACGAGCTGGTCGTGAGGCGCTGTCGGGAGGTCCTTGAGCGAGTGGACGATGACGTCGCACTCGCCGGCGAGGAGCGCGTCGCGGAGGGCGCCGGTGAAGAGGCCGGTGCCGCCGGCACGCGACAGCGGCTCGTTCGAGCGGTCGCCGTCGGTGGTGATGGTGACGAGCTCGGTCGTGACGCCGTACGCGTCGGCGAGGTCGTCGGCGACCATGCCGGTCTGCGTCAGCGCGAGCGTGCTGCCGCGCGTGCCGATGCGCAGGGTGGTCACGCCAGCACCTCGGCGATCTCGTCGATGCCGATGCGGCGTCCGGTGTAGAAGGGCACCTCTTCGCGCACGTGGCGGCGTGCCTCGGTCTGACGGAGATCGCGCATGAGGTCGACGAGCTCGACGAGCTCGGGCGCCTCGAGGGCGAGGATCCACTCGTAGTCGCCGAGCGCGAACGACGCGACGGTGTTGCTCAGCACGGAGCGGTGCGCGGCGCCCTTGCGACCGTGGTCGGCGAGCATCTGGCGTCGCTCGTCGTCGGGGAGGATGTACCAGTCGTACGACCGCACGAACGGGTAGACCGTGAGCCAGGCCTCGGGATCCTTGTCGCGCATGAACGCCGGCAGGTGGCTGGCGGTGAACTCGGCGTCGCGGTGCACGCCCATGGCGTTCCAGACCGGCACGAGAGAGGCGAGCGGCTCGGCGCGGCGGAGCGTGCGGAGTGCGGACTGCAGCACCTCGGGGGCGATCCCGACTCCGGTGAGCCAGATCATGAGATCGGCGTCGGCGCGCAGGCCCGACACGTCGTAGAACCCGCGGACGGTGACCCCGGATGCCTCGACCTCGGCGACCGCGGCGGTCAGATCGCCGGCAGGGGCGGAAGCGGACGGTTCGCGGCGGAAGACCGCCCACAGGGTGTAGCCGAGGGTTTCAGTGGGGGAGTTCGCCGCGGGGTCGGTCATGCTCCCATCTTTCCATCCCGCGCATGGGCAGTTTCCGGGAGCGCCGTTTCATTCCGTGCCCGCCTGCAGCCCGGGGCTCATCCTCCGCCTCCCTCGTGCGAAGTCCGGACTTCGCGGGTCGGCGGCCCGGAAGGTATGCGAAGTCCGGACCGCGTGAGCTCGGCGGAACTCCGGTCAGCGCGCCAGGAGATCCGCAGCCGTGCGCTCCGCGTGGGCGACGATGCCGGCGAGGCCGGATCCGGCTACCGTCTCGCCGACGACCGTGGGACCCGAAGAGGGGACGGATGCTGCGGCCGGCCGCACCCAGAACACCTGGGCCGCGTCGACCACGACCGGCAGTCGCACGCCCAGCAGTGTCTCCGCGTCGGCGACCGCTGCGGCAACCGGGTCCGCGGGGGTCTCGTCGTACGAGAGCCGGATGACGTGCCTCCCGGCGGCGGCTTCACGGAGCCACGCCCACTTCGCCGTGGCGTGCGTGAGGGCCCGGGCGCCCACCGGCGCCCCGGCGGCGACGAGCAGCCCGGTGCCGCGGGGAGCGGCATCCAACTCGTCCTGCTCCACGACGAGCGTCACGAGGTCGATGCGGCGACCCGGCGCGGCTGGGGTGGCCACACCCGGCGCGGCCGCGACGACGGTGCCATCGAGAGCGCCGACGTCGCCGACCCGCGTCCCGAGACGGATGTCGCCACCGCGCCGCACGAGGTCGTCGGCGAGAGCCGGCACGAGGCGGTTGACGCCACCGCGGATCCCCGCGACCGCGGCGCCCGGCGCTGCGGCGGCACGCAGACGCGAGACGGCTCCGCTGAGCGAGCCCGCACTCTCGACGGCGTGCGCGAGCGCAGGATGGGCGCGAGCGACCGGGAGTTCGTCGGGGTGCTGCGAGTGCACGCCGTGCACGACCGGTGCGACGAGCCGGTCGAGCACGTCGGCGCCGAGGCGCTCCCGCACGAGCGGACCGAGCACCGCGGGCACGGCGCCGACCGGCCGCGCGTCGAGCGCGACGGCTCGTTCGGCCGCGGCGAGGCCGACCACTCGCACGACGTCGTCGGCGAGGGGGTCCGCCGGAATGCCGAGCAGCGCGGTCGCGGGCAGGGGGACGGCGTCGCCCGTGACGGGCTGCAGCCACGCCGGTCCCGGAGCGGGAGCGACGATGTCGCCGGCGAGGCCCAGCTCCACGAGCAGCGCCTCGACGGCACCGCCGCGGACCGCGAAGCTCTCGGCCCCCGCATCGAGGGCGAGTCCTCCGACGTCGTGGCGCGCGATCGTTCCGCCGAGCCGGCCGGATGCCTCGAACACCGTCACCGAGGCGCCCGCGGCAGCCAGGCGGCGGGCGACGACGAGCCCGGCGACCCCGCCGCCGACGACGCTGAAGTCAGCCATTCGCGTGGACGAACTCCACGATGCGCGTGAGCACGGTCGGGTCGGTGTCAGGCGGGACGCCGTGCCCGAGATTCACGACGTGCGCACGGGCGGCGCGCCCGCGCTCGAGCACGTCGATGATGTGCGCCTCGAGCACCGGCCACGGGGCGCGCAGCAGCGCCGGGTCGATGTTGCCCTGCACCGAGACGTCGGGGCCGAGACGGCGCACCGCCTCGTCGAGCGGGAGACGCCAGTCCACGCCCACGGTGTCGACGCCGACGTCGCGCATCGCGGCGAGCAGTTCGCCGGTGCCGACGCCGAAGTGCACCAGAGGCACGTCGAGGTGGCGCACGGCGTCGAGGGCCAGGGCGGAGAATGGCGCAACGTGCTGCGTGTAGTCGGAAAGGCTGAGCGAGCCCGCCCAGGAGTCGAAGAGCTGCCCGGCCGACGCGCCTGCCTCGATCTGGGCGGCGAGGAATGCGCCGGTGATCTCGGCGCACCACGTCAGCAGCGCGGCCCACGTCTGGGGATCGGAGTGCATGAGAGCCCGCGTCTTGAGCTGCTCCTTCGACGGACCTCCCTCGACGAGGTACGACGCGAGCGTGTACGGAGCACCGGCGAAGCCGATGAGCGGCGTCGTGCCGAGTTCTGAGACCGTGAGCGCGACCGCGTCGCGGATGGGGGCGAGCGCCGCAGGGTCCAGCGGGGGCAGGGATGCGACATCCTCCGCCGTCCGCACCGGGTTCTCGAGCACCGGGCCGCGACCCGCGACGATGCGCACGTCGACGCCCGACAGGCGCACCGGGATCACGATGTCGCTGAAGAAGATGCCCGCGTCGACGCCGTGCCGGCGCACCGGCTGCAGCGTGATCTCGCTGGCGAGCTCGGGATTCAGGCAGGCGTCGAGCATGTCGGTGCCCACCCGCAGCTCGCGGTATTCCGGCAGCGATCGACCCGCCTGACGCATGAACCAGATCGGCGTGCGAGCCGGCCGTTCGCCGCGATAGGCGCGTATCAGCGCGGGGGGATCGTTTCTCTGAAGGACGGAAGGGTGAGAGTCATGCAACGACACACGTTAAGATTAGGTCCGTGCTCCTCTGTCTGACCGCGAACCATCGGAACGCGAGCCTCGACATCCTGGAGCGTCTCTCTGTGGGGGCGCCCACCGCGACGCGCGCCCTTGTGGACGACGAGATCTTCGTCTCCGGCGCCGTCGTGCTCGCGACCTGCAACCGTTTCGAGGCCTATCTCGACATCGACGAGCCGCTCACGGGCGGCGAGGCGGTCGCGGCCGAGTCCGTCATCGAGGCGATGGCCGACGCATCCGGCGTTTCCGTCGATCTGCTGCGCGCGTCGGTCGCGGTCCATCAGGGGGCGGATGCTGCGGCCCACCTCTTCGCCGTCACCAGCGGCCTCGAATCGATGTCGGTCGGCGAAGACGAGATCTCGGGCCAAGTGCGTCGCGCGCTCGACGCCGCGCGCGCCGACGGCCTGACCTCGAGCGAGCTGGAGCGCCTGTTCCAGAAGGCCACCCACACCAGCCGCGGCGTACGCAACCGCACGCAGCTGCGCGGAGCGCACCGCTCTCTCGTGCGCCTCGCCCTCGAGCTGGCGTCGAGCCGCGTCGCCGAGTGGGCCGCCGCCAAGATCGTCCTCGTGGGCACTGGAAAGTACGCCGTCCGCACGGTGGAGGCGCTCCGCGCCCGCGGCGCCGGCGACATCCACGTCTTCTCGCCGTCCGGTCGTGCCGAGTCGTTCGCCGCGCAGCACGGGCTGATCCCCGTGTCGGACTTCGTCGCCGCCGTCGCCGAGGCCGACGTCGTCATCACGTGTACGGCAGATGCCGTCGTGCACGCCGACGCGTTCACGCCCGGGCGACGCGTGCTCGTGATCGACCTCGGGCTCCCGCGGAACGTCGACCCCGCCGTCGGCGCGGTCGAGGCGGTCGAACTGCTCGACCTCGAGACCATCCGGCTGCACGCACCGCTCGCCGAGTTCAGCGCCCACGCTGACGCGCGTGCGATCGTCGGCGACGCCGCCACCGAGTTCCACGCCGACCGCGAGGCCGGACCCGCGATCACCGCACTGCGCGGTGACGTCCTGAACATCGTCGACGATGAGATCGCCCGGGCCCGTTCGCGCGGCGCCGGCGACGAGGTCGAGGCCGCGCTGCGACATCTTGCGGGCGTACTGCTGCACCGTCCGTCCGTGCGCATCCGCGAACTCGCTGTCGAAGGCCGCATCGACGAGGCGCGTGCCGCCCTCGAACTGCTCCACGGCCTGTCGATCGAGGCGCCCGGCGCCGCAGAGGACGACGGCCTCTGGGCCACCGCCTGATCCCCACGTCCGGGTAGGCCGCTGGAGGAGTCCCTCCGCTCTCGCGTCCCCCGCGCCCCGCAGCATCCGTGCGACGTCATTCTAAAGAAGTCTTGCGAAAGGAGTCTTTAGAATCTAAAGTCGTCGCCATGACCACCGACGACCAGCCGTTCCCGCGGTCGGCGCGCCGTGAGCGCATCACCGATCCCGAGCGCATCCGGGCGCTCGCGCACCCGGTGCGGATCGCCCTGCTCGACCACCTGGGCGACGTGGCGGAGGCCACGGCGACGGAGTGCGCCGAGGCGCTGGGGGAGTCGGCCGCGAGCTGCTCGTTCCACCTGCGGATGCTGGAGAAGTACGGCTACATCGAGCGGGCGGAGCGGCGCGGCCGCGAGAAGCCGTGGCGCGTGAAGGTCGCGGACTTCGACATGAGGCCCGATCCGGAGGTGCCCGGTTCGCTGCTCGCGGTGCAGGCGGTCGCGTCGATGGGGCTCGAGTCGGAGTTCCTCCGCGTGATGGACTGGTTCGCACGCATCGATCGCGAGAACGACGAATGGGTGCAGGCGACGACGTTCACGCGCTCGTCGTTCTGGGCGACCGCGGAAGAGCTCGCACAGCTCAGCCGCGATGTGCAGGAGATCACCGACCGGTTCGCGGGCCGGCACACCGATCCGTCGAAGCGGCCGCCGGGTGCCCGCTACTCCCGGTTCTTCGCTGTGGTGAACCCCGAACCGGAGGACGAGAAGTGACCGCCGGCACGGAGCGCGGAGTCCGGCGCGGTCCGGTCGCATGGTCGGCGCCGGGGTTTCCGCGGCTCGCGGCGGGCTGGGTCGCGACCAACCTGGGCGACAGCGCCCTGTTCCTGATGGTCGCGGTCTGGGTGAAGGAGCTCACCGGATCGGACGTCGCGGCCGGCTTCGTCTTCGTCGCGCTGGGTCTGCCGGCGATCCTCGCGCCCTTCATCGGGATGCTCGCCGACAGGATGCCGCGGCGCCGCCTCCTGGTGCTCAACAACGTCGCGCTCGTTCCCCTCGTGCTGTCCCTGCTGCTCGTGTCGGGCACGGCGCAGCTGTGGCTCGTGTACGCCGTCGTCTTCCTCTACAGTGCGGCCGGCTACGTGACGGCGTCGGCGCAGTCGGGCATCATCCGCGCGATGCTGCGCGACGACCAGCTCGCATCGGGCAACGGCGTGCTGTCGACGATCGACAACGGGCTGCGTCTCGTGTCGCCGCTCATCGGCACGGCTCTGTACGTCTGGCTCGGCGCACCGGCGGTCATCGTGCTCACCGCGGCGTGCTTCGCCGTGGCTGCCGTCATCGTCGCGGGACTGCCGGTCGGCGGTGCGGCTCCGGAGCGTGACCCCGGGCGCGGCTCCCTCCGCGAGCTGGTCGCGGGCTTCAAGCAGCTCTTCGCACCGCAGAGTCTCCGGGTCATCACGATCGCCGCGGCGATCGGCTTCGGCGCGACCGGACTGCTCAACATCATCGTGTTCCCGGCCCTCGATGCGATGCACGTCGACCCTGTCGCGATCGGGGTGCTCGTGCCCGTCCAGGGCGCGGGCGCCGTGCTCGGCGGGCTCCTGTCGGCGACCGTCGTGACCCGGTGGGGTGAGGGGCGGTCTGCCGCCCTCGGGCTCCTTCTCATCGCGGTCGGCAGCGTGCCGTTCGCCTTCGGCTCGGTCGTTCTCGGCGGCGCCGGCATGTTCGTGATGGGGATCGGCATCCCGATCACCGTCGTCGCCTTCTCCACCCTCCGCCAGCGCCTCACGCCCGACGCCCTGCAGGGCCGTACCGGCGCCGCGGCCAATGTGGTCGTGAACCTGCCGCAGACCCTCGTATCGATCGCGGGTGCGGGACTCCTCCTCGTCGTCGACTACCGCGTGCTCATCTGGTTGGCTGTCGGGGCCGTGCTGGCCGGCGCGGCGACCGCGCTCCGGGCGCGCCGCACCGTCGCCGTCGCGGCGGCACCGGGGGAGTGAACGCTGCGGCTCCGATCGTCCGGCTCAGGTGAGCTCGTGCAGGAGGAACGCGCCGAGGAAGCCGATCGTCGCCCACAGGCCGGTCAGTGCCTGCTGCTCGTCGAACGCCTCGGGGATCATCGTGTTGCACACCATCGCGAGGAGGCCGCCGGCGGCGATCGTCGTGATGAGGGCGATCAGGTTCGGCGACGCCGACTGGAAGGCGACGTAGCCGAGCACCGACGCGACGACGGTGATCAGCGCGATCCCGCTCCACAGCAGGGCGACGTACCGCCCGCTCGAGCCGCCGCGCTTGAGGGCGGCGGTCGAGCCGAGTCCCTCGGGGAAGTTGCTGATGGCGATCGCCGCGACGATCGGGATGCTGATCCCGCCCTGGAGGACGGAGAGGCCCATGACGATGGATTCCGGGATGCCGTCGATCAGCGCGCCGACCGCGATGACGAGCCCCGCTCCGCTCACCGCCTGTGCCCCGGCACGGCGGGCGACGATGTTCGCGGGGATCGCGTCACCGTCGGAGTACTCGGTGACCGAGGAGGCGTCGAGCTGAGGCGAGCCGGCGGCACGCTGCCTGCTGCGTCGCGAGATCAGCTGGTCCGCGACGATGTAGAGGATCGCGCCGCCCAGGAACCCGACGGTGGTCGGAACCAGCCCTCCGTCGGCCGCCGCCTCTTCGACGAGTTCGAAGGCCAGCGTCGAGATGAGCACGCCCGCACCCACGGCCATGATCCCGGCGACGATGCGCTGCGGAATGTCGATGTACCACGCGACCGCGGCCCCGACGAGCAGCGTTCCGCCGCCGATGAGTCCGCTCAGCGCGGCCAGCCAGAGTCCTTCCATGGCGCCAAACTAGTGGCCGCGCGAACGGATGCCTCGGCGAAACGCGTTCGCCGAGGCATCCGTTCTCTCGCGGAGCGTGGTGTCAGACCGTCGCGGCCTCGCGGGCGCGCAGGTCTTTGCGGAGGATCTTTCCGGCGCTGGACTTCGGGATCGCGTCGATGAACTCCACGCGGCGCACCTTCTTGTGCGGGGCGACGTGCTCGGCGACGAACGCCATGACCTCGTCTCCGGTCAGGCCGGAGTCGGCGGCGGCGACGATGAAGGCCTTGGGGATCTCCTGCTTGTCGTCGTCGAGCACGCCGATGACCGCGGCATCCATCACCTTCGGATGGCCGAGGAGGAGCGCCTCGAGCTCTGCGGGAGCGATCTGGTAGCCCTTGTACTTGATGAGCTCCTTGACCCGGTCGACGATCGAGAAGTAGCCGCCCTCGTGGTATACGGCGATGTCGCCGGTGTGCAGGAAGCCGTCCGCATCGAGCGTCTCTGCCGTGGCATCGGGCTTGTTGAGGTAGCCGAGCATGACGTTGGGTCCCTTGACCCAGAGCTCGCCCGCCTTGGTGACGCCGTCCGGTCCGAGCTCGGTGATCTCCTCGCCGGTCTCGGTGTCGATCAGCTTGTTGAGGGTGTTGGGCAGCATCACGCCGACCGAGCTCACCGGGATGTCGTAGCGGTCGACCGGCATCGCGTGCGAGACGGGGCTCAGCTCGCTCATGCCGTACCCCTGCATCATGCGCGCGTTGATGCGGCGGCCCGCCGTCTCGGCCGTCTCGCCGTCGAGCGGAGCCGCCCCCGAGAAGACCGTGCGCACACTCGAGATGTCGAACTGGTCGACGATCGGGTGCTTGGCCAGCGCGACCGCGATCGGCGGCGCGATGTACAGGTACGTGCACTGGAACCGCTGGATGTTCGTCAGGAACTCGACCAGGTCGAACTTCGGCATCGTCACGAGGCTCGCGCGCTGGCGCAGCGCGAGATTGAGCAGCACCGTCATGCCGTAGATGTGGAAGAACGGCAGCACCGCCAGCACGCGGTCGGTCTCGGCGAGGTCGAGGGCGACGCGGCACTGCGCGACGTTCGCGACCAGGTTGCGGTGCGTGAGCATCACCCCCTTGGGGATGCCGGTCGTGCCCGACGAGTAGGGGAGCACCGCGATGTGCGTCGCCGGGTCGAACGAGACGTCGGGTGCGGGCGCGCCCTCGGCGAGCAGCTCCCGGAGGTTCGGGTGACCCGATGCGCCGTCGAGCACGATGACGCGTTCGTGAGGGATGCCGACGGCCTCGGCGGCGGCCTGGGCCTGTGGGAGAAGCGGGCTCACGGTGACGAGCCACGTGGCCCCGGCATCGCGCAGCTGCTTCTCGATCTCGCCCGCCGTGTACAGCGAGTTGACCGTCGTGACGGTGGCTCCCGCGCGCAGGATGCCGTGGAACACCGTCGCGAACGCGGGCACGTTCGGACAGAGCAGGCCGAGCACCGTGCCCACGCCGACCCCGCGCGCCGCCAAGGCGCCCGCGAACAGGTCGATCTGGGTGCGCAGCGCGCCGTACGTGGTCTCCGCCCCGGTCGCGGGATCGATGAGCGCGACGCGCCCCAGATCCTCGTCGGTCAGGCTCGCGAAGAGGTAGTCGTACACGTCGAGTTCGGGTATCTCGATATCGGCTTCGGGACTGGTGAACACCGGATCTCCTTCGATCGGGCGGCATGACGGTCGTCGTCGGCGGGCCCAGGCCCGGCCGTGCGACCATCATGCCATTCGCGCCGAGGATTGTGGAACGCGATTCCGCGATGGGTGGAACGCAGTGTCAAGAGGGTGCAACGCGCCCGGCCATCCCCTCCGGTGGCCGGGCGCGTGCCGGGTCAGTGCGCGAGTGCGGGCTGGCGGCCGCCGGCGGCCAGGCGCTCCGCGGCGAGCCCTTCGGCGGCCTCGAGCGGCGTGACGCCGCGCGAGGAGGCCTCGTCGAAGATGCGGCGCACGGTGTCGCCGATCTGGCCGACGCGCTCCATGATCTCGGTGCGCGTGCCGAGGCGCTTCGCCTCGAGGTCGAGGTAGATCACGCCACCCGCGTTGACGACGAAGTCGGGGGCGTACAGGATGCCGCGACCGGCGAGGCGGGCCGCGCCGCTGTGGTCGGCGAGCGGGTTGTTCGCCGGGCCGCAGACGGCCTTCGCGTCGAGGGCGTCGATGACCTCGTCGGTGAGGAGCCCGCCGATGCCGGCCGGCACGAACACGTCGGCGGGAACGAGGTGCTCCTCGCCGGGGGCGATCCACTCCGCGCCGAGTTCGGTGGCGAGGTCGCGCTTGGCGGGGTTCACGTCGGTCACGGTGAGGCGCGCGCCCTCGGCGGACAGGCGCACCGCGAGGCGGCTGCCGACCTGGCCGAGGCCGGAGATCGTGATGCGGCGTCCGTCGACGTCGGCGGTGCCCGCGACGCGCTCGAGGGTCGCGCGCAGCGACTCGTACACGCCGAGGCTCGTCGGGCCGGCGGGCTCGCCGGAGCCGCCGACGGCGTCGGGCAGGCCCACGACGTGCTCCGTGCGCTCGCTGACGACGAGCATGTCCTCGGTCGTCGAGCCGACGTCCTCGGCGGTGCGGTACAGGCCGTGCAGCGACTCGACCGCGTCGCCGAGGTCGAGGAACGCGGCGCGGCGCCGGTCGGTGTCGAGCGTGGTGCCGGGAGGCAGGGCGATGACGGACTTGCCGCCGCCGGCGTCGAGGCCGGCCGCGGCGTTCTTGAGGGTCATGGCGGCCGACAGGCGCAGTGCGTCGCCGAGGGCGTCGCTCCAGTGCGGGTACGTCCACAGGCGCGCGCCGCCGAGGGCGGAGCCGAGCACGGACGAGTGCAGCGCGACGGCGATGAACAGGCCGCTGCGGCGGCCGGTGATCACCTCCACCCGCTCGTGTGTGAAATCGGGCAGGGGCAGGGTGTGCGTCATCGCGGTTCTTCCTTCGGCGGGCCTCGTGGGCAGTGCGCTGCGGACGCCGCGGCGTTGCGGCATCCACTCTCATTGGACACCGATTCTGCGAATTGTTCAACCGTGTCGACGGCGAGTGGGCACATTGCGTGGTCGTCGGTGTGAGTTCTGCGCACGCGTCAGCAGTGTGTGCGCCGTCGGTAGCATCGACGAATGCCAGACGCCTACACCCACGGCCACCACGAGAGCGTTCTGCGGTCGCACCGCTGGCGCACCGCCGAGAACTCCGCGGCATATCTGCTGCCGCACCTCGGGCCAGGCGTCTCGGTCCTCGATGTGGGCAGCGGGCCCGGCACGATCACCGCGGACCTCGCGGCCCGCGTCGCACCCGCTCGGGTGGTCGGGACGGATGCCTCGGCCGGCGTCGTCGCGCAGGCCGCGGCCGACCACGCGGCGCCGAATCTGTCGTTCGAGGTGGGCGACGCCTACGCGCTGCCCTTCGACGACGGCGGCTTCGACGTCGTGCACGCGCACCAGGTGCTGCAGCACGTGGATCGACCGGTCGACATGCTGCGCGAGCTCGGGCGCGTCGCCGGCCCCGACGGCGTCGTCGCCGCGCGCGACGTCGACTACGAAGGCGTGATCTGGTACCCGCTGATCCCCGCGCTCGACGAGTGGCTCGCGCTGTACCTGGCGACGCACCGCAGCGTCGCGGGTGAGCCGGCAGCCGGACGCCGGCTGAAGGCGTGGGCGCAGGAGGCGGGGCTCGCCGACATCCGTGCCACGGCCTCGCTATGGCTCTTCGAGGACGAGGCCGACCGCGCGTGGTGGGGCGGGATGTGGGCGGACCGCGTGCTGCAGTCGGCGTTCGCCGATTCGGCGCGCGCGACCGGCGCAGACGACGCGCTGCTGCAGCGCATCTCGGACGGCTGGCGCGAGTGGGCCGCCGCCGACGACGGCTGGCTCCTCATGCCCCACGGCGAGATCCTCGCGCGCGGACCGCGTCGTTAGGCTGAGCCGGTGACCATCCCCGACTCGCTCCCCGCCCGCAGTCGCCTCGTCCACGATGCGATCCGCGCCGCCGGCATCCCCGGTGACATCGTGGTGCTTCCGGATGCGGCATCCACCGCGGTCCTCGCCGCCCAGGCGCTCGGGGTCGAGGTCGGCGCGATCGCCAACAGCCTGGTGTTCTTCAGCGACGGCGCACCGCTGCTCGTGATGACGAGCGGCGCGCACCGCGTCGACACCGCAGCCCTCGCCGAGCGCCTCGGACACGGCAGGATCCAGCGCGCGACGCCAGAGCAGGTGCGACAGGCCACCGGCCAGGCCATCGGCGGTGTCGCGCCGACGGGCCACCCGGCGCCGTTGCGCACGATCGTCGACGAGGACCTCGCCGGCTACCCCGAGATCTGGGCCGCCGGCGGCACGCCGCACACCGTCTTCCCGATGACCTACGACGAACTGGTACGTCTGACGGGCGGCACCGTCATGAAGGTCGACTGAGCTCGCGCGTCAGAGTTTCGATGTGGCCGGACGGGCGCCGCCGATGCGACGGCCCAGCTCGGCCGCCACGGGGGCGACGAGCTCCGCGAAGTCCGCGGCCTCGCGCGCGCCGTCGGTGGGGAAGGTCACCGCGATCGCGGCGATGGGCCAGCCGACGTGGTCGAGCACCGCGACCCCGACCGACCCGAGCCCGAGGGTGACCTCGCCGTCCTCCGAGGCCCACCCGCGCTCCCGCACCCCTCGGAGCAGCTCCCGCAGCTCGCCGAGTCGCCGGGGGCCTCGCCCGGTGCGGTCCGCGAAGGCCGCGGCGTCCGGGAACAGCGCCCGCACCTGCTCGCGCGGAAGCGCCGCCAGCATCGCGCGGCCCGTCGCGGTGAGGTGCGACGGCAGGCGGACGCCGACATCCGTCACCAGTGCGGGTCGGCGCGGCGCGCGTTCCTCGACGATGTAGAGCACGTCGCGTCCATGCATGACGGCGAGGTGCGCGCTCTCGCCGGCGCGATCGACGAGGTCGGCGAGCACGGGCCGGCCGAGCCGCGCGAGCGGCTCCTGGCGCGAGTACCCGCCGGCGAGCTCGAACGCGGCGATGCCGAGCCCCCAGCGCCGCTCCTCAGGCAGGTGCACGACGAACTGGTGCTCCTGCAGCGCCGCGAGCAGGTGGTACACGGTGGAGCGCGGGAGCTCCAGCGCGGTCGCGATCGTGCGCGCCGGGACCGGCCCGCGCTGGCGCGCGAGGTACGACAGGATCCGCAGCGTCTGGTCCGCGGCGGGCACCTGAGGCCGGGTACTGCTGTCTGGAATCACAGACAGAGGATGCCACGACCCGCTGTCGCGCGCCACGGTCCGGGTGTGGAATCGGAGCATGGCCATCGTCACGCCCACTTCCGCCGCCGACGTCGCGGTCGTCACCGTCGGCGCGGCGCCGCTGCGTCCCGACGAGGTCGTCGCCGTCGCCCGTCACGGCGCCGTCGTCGAGCTCGCCCCCGAGGCGGTCGCGCGCGTCGCGGCGACCCGCGCCCTCGTGGAGGGCCTCGCCGACGATCCCGAGCCGCACTACGGCATCTCGACCGGCTTCGGCGCCCTCGCCACCACGTTCATCGCCCCCGAGCGCCGCATGCAGCTGCAGGCCAGCCTCATCCGCTCGCACGCGGCCGGCACGGGCCCCGAGGTCGAGCGCGAGGTCGTGCGCGCTCTGATGCTGCTGCGCCTGCAGACGCTGGCGACGGGTCACACGGGTGTCCGCCCCGTCGTCGTGGAGACCTACGCCTCGATGCTCAATGCCGGGATCACGCCGATCGTGCGCGAGTACGGCTCGCTCGGCTGCTCCGGCGACCTCGCGCCGCTGTCGCATGTCGCGCTCGCCGCGATGGGCGAGGGTCGTGTGCGCACCGCCGCCGGCGAAGAGGTCGACGCGGCCGAGGCGCTGGCGGCAGCATCCGTGTCCCCGCTCGTGCTGCGCGAGAAGGAGGGGCTCGCGCTCATCAACGGCACCGATGGCATGCTCGGGATGCTGCTGCTCGCGCTCCACGACCTCTCGGTGCTGCTCGACACGGCGGATGTCGCCGCGGGCATGTCGGTGGAGTCGCAGCTCGGCACCGACGCAGTGTTCGCCGCCGACCTGCAGGCGCTCCGGCCGCAGATCGGGCAGGCTGTGTCGGCCTCGAACCTGCGGGCGGTGCTCGCGGGCTCGGGGATCATGGCGTCCCACCGCGACCCCGCCGTCTGCACCCGCGTGCAGGACGCGTACTCCCTGCGCTGCTCGCCGCAGGTGCACGGCGCGGCCCGCGACACCGCCGATCACGCCCTGCTCATCGCCTCGCGGGAGCTCGCGGCGGCCGTCGACAACCCCGTGATCACCGACGACGGGCGCGTCGAGTCGAACGGCAACTTCCACGGCGCACCGGTCGCGTACGTGCTGGACTTCCTCGCGATCGCCGTGGCCGACGTGGCCTCGATCTCGGAGCGGCGCACCGACCGCGCCCTCGACCGCGCGCGCAGCAACGGCCTGCCGCCCTTCCTCGCCGACGAAGTCGGCGTCGACTCGGGCTTCATGATCGCCCAGTACGCCGCAGCGGGGATCGTCTCGGAGCTGAAGCGGCTGGCGGTCCCGGCATCCGTCGACTCCATCCCGTCGTCGGCCATGCAGGAGGATCACGTGTCGATGGGGTGGGCCGCCGCGCGCAAGCTGCGTCGGGCGATCGACGGACTGTCGCGCGTGCTCGCGATCGAAGTGCTCACGGCCTCGCGTGCCATCGACCTGCGGGCGCCGCTCGAACCGGCCGCCGCCACGGGTGCCGTGCGCGATCTCGTGCGCACCGTCGCGGGCGGACCCGGCCCCGACCGCTACCTGTCGCCCGAGATCGAGGCCGTGACCGTGCTCGTCGCGTCCGGCGCCGTCGCGGCCGCCGCCTACCAGACCACCACGAAGGAGTGACGATGTCCGTTCCCACAACCTCGACGACCGCGTCGGCCGCTCGCGGGCTCGGCGAACGCGCCGTGCGCGCGCCGCGCGGTCCCGAGCGCACCGCCAAGAGCTGGGGCGCCGAAGCAGCCAAGCGCATGCTCATGAACAACCTCGACCCCGAGGTCGCCGAGCACCCGGAGGACCTCGTCGTCTACGGCGGCACCGGGCGCGCGGCTCGTTCGTGGGAGGCGTTCGACGCCATCGTCCGCACGCTCGACGAGCTCGAGCCCGACGAGACGCTGCTGGTCCAGTCGGGCAAGCCGGTCGGGGTCTTCCGCACGCACGAGTGGGCGCCGCGGGTGCTCATCGCCAACTCGAACCTCGTGGGGGACTGGGCGACGTGGCCGGAGTTCCGCCGTCTCGAGGAGCTCGGCCTCACGATGTACGGCCAGATGACCGCGGGGTCGTGGATCTACATCGGCACGCAGGGCATCCTCCAGGGCACGTACGAGACGTTCGCCGCCGTGGCGCGGTCGCTCGGGCGCGACGACCTGTCGGGCACACTCACGCTCACCGGCGGCGCCGGGGGCATGGGCGGCGCGCAGCCGCTGGCGGTGACCCTCAACGGGGGAGCGGTGCTCATCGTCGACGTCGACGAGTCGCGGCTGGCTCGCCGCGTCGAGCACGGCTATCTCGACGAGTACACGACCGACCTCGACGCCGCCCTCGCCCGGGTCGTTGCTGCGAAGGCCGCCGGCGAGGCGTTGTCGGTGGGCGTCGTCGGCAACGCCGCCGAGGTCTTCGGCGACGTGCTGCTGCGCCACCGCGCGGGCGAGGTCGCCGTCGACATCGTCACCGACCAGACCAGCGCCCACGACCCGCTGGCGTACCTGCCCGTGGGCATCGCCTTCGAGGACTGGAAGTCCGAGGCGGCGCGTGACCCCGAGGCGTTCACCGCCCGCGCCCGCGGCTCGATGGCCAAGCACGTCGCGGCGATGGTGGGATTCCAAGACGCCGGTGCAGAGGTGTTCGACTACGGCAACTCGATCCGCGCCGAGGCGCAGCTCGGCGGCTTCGACCGCGCGTTCGCGTTCCCGGGCTTCGTGCCCGCGTACATCCGCCCGCAGTTCGCCGAGGGGCGCGGACCCTTCCGCTGGGTCGCGCTCTCGGGAGACCCCGAGGACATCCGCAAGACGGACGAGGCCGTCAAAGCCCTGTTCCCCGACAACGCCGGTCTGGTGCGCTGGCTCGACAAGGCCGGCGACGCGGTCCACTTCGAGGGCCTGCCGGCACGCATCTGCTGGCTCGGCTACAAGGAGCGCCACCTCGCCGGGTTGAAGTTCAACGAGATGGTCGCCTCGGGCGAGCTGTCGGGACCGATCGTGATCGGCCGCGACCACCTGGACGCGGGCTCCGTCGCCTCGCCCTACCGCGAGACCGAGGCGATGGCCGACGGCTCGGATGCGATCGCCGACTGGCCGCTCCTCAACGCGCTCCTCAACACGGCGTCGGGCGCGGCGTGGGTGTCGATCCACCACGGCGGTGGCGTCGGCATCGGTCGCAGCATCCATGCCGGTCAGGTCACCGTCGCCGACGGCACCCCGCTCGCCGCCGAGAAGCTCGAGCGCGTGCTCACCAACGACCCGGGCACCGGCGTCATGCGCCACGTCGACGCCGGCTACGACCGCGCGAAGGACGTCGCGCGCGAACGCGGTCTGAACGTACCCATGCTCGGTGACTGACGGACGGATGCTGTGACTGCGACGCTCATCACGAACATCGGCGAACTGACCACCAATGTCGCCGCTCACGGCGATGCACTCGGCACGTTGCACGACGCGGCCGTGCTGATCGAGGGAGACAGGATCGCCTGGGTCGGGGCGGGGGGCGAGGCAGCCGCCGTCGCTGCGCGCTTCGCAGGTGCGAGCGCCAGGGCCCATCTCGTCGACGCCGGGGGCCGCGCGGTCATCCCCGGGTTCGTCGACAGTCACACGCACCTCGTGTTCGGGGGCGACCGCGCCGACGAGTTCGAGGCGCGCATGACAGGTACGCCGTATGCCGCAGGGGGCATACGGCGTACCGTCGCGGCGACCCGATCCGCGAGCGACGAGGAGCTGCGGGCGCGCCTCGCCGCCTTCGTGGCCGAGCTCCACGGCCAGGGAACGACGACCTTCGAGATCAAGACCGGCTACGGGCTCACCGTCGCCGACGAAGAGCGACTCGCGCGCCTCGCCGCGGAAGTCACGCCCGAGGTCACGTTCCTCGGAGCCCACGTGGTGCCTGCAGAGTACAGCGAGCGACGCGTCGAGTACGTCGAGCTCGTCTGCGACGCGATGCTCCGCGCCTGCGCCCCGCACAGCCGGTGGATCGACGTGTTCTGCGAGCGCGGGGCGTTCACGCCCGAAGAGTCGCGGCGCATCCTCGCCGCGGGCGTCGCGCACGGCCTCGAGCCACGGGTGCACGGCAACCAGCTCGGACCGGGCGAGGGGGTGCGTCTCGCCGTCGAGCTGGGCGCAGCATCCGTCGATCACTGCACGTATCTGTCCGACGACGATGTCGCCGCGCTCGCGGGATCGACCACGGTCGCGACGCTGCTGCCGGGCGTGGAGTTCTCGACCCGCCAGCCGTACCCCGACGCACGGCGCCTGATCGACGCCGGAGCGACCGTCGCCCTCGCGAGCGACTGCAACCCGGGGTCGAGTTTCACGAGCTCGATGCCCCTCATGATCGCGCTCGCGGTGCGCGAGATGGGGATGTCGCCCGCCGAGGCGGTGTGGGCCGCGACCGCAGGCGGAGCGAAGGCGCTGCGCCGCGACGACGTGGGCGCACTCGCCCCGGGGATGCGCGCCGACCTCGTGATGCTCGACGCGCCGACCCGCGTGCACCTCGCCTACCGCCCCGGCGTGCCGCTTGTGCACACCGTGTGGATCGGCGGTGCCGCGCTCTGACCGTCGTCGGCGTCAGCGGGGCGGCGTGTCGAACGTCCAGTTGTCGGGATCGACGGAGCTCGCGACGTCCCAGTCGTCCTGCACCCAGATGAACGTCGCGACGGCGCACGTCGGCATGTGGTCGATGTCGTCGTCCGAGAGGCTCGCCGCGAGGGCGCTCATCCCGGGATCGTGCGCGACCACCATGACCGTCGCCGCACGCGTGGCCGCGGCCGCTGCGAGCAAGGTGTGCGCCGGGGCGCCGTACAGCTCGGGGTCCAGCGAGACGGCCACGCCGAGCTCGGCGGCGAAGGCTTCGGCCGTCGTCCGCGCACGAACGGCGGTGCTCGAGAGGATGACGTCGGGACGGAACCCGGTTGCGGCGAGCCGCGCGGCCATGCGGGGCGCATCGCGCATGCCCCGGTCGTTCAGCGGGCGGTCATGGTCGTCGAGGCCGGGGTTGCCCCACTCCGACTTGGCGTGCCGCACCAGTGCGAGACGGATCATGAAGTCACCTTTCCGGAGGCCTTGGCGGCGAGGAGTTCGAGGACGCAGAGCGCCGCGAGACGCACCGTGCGGTCGTCGGGGGCATCCGCCGTGGCATCGACCTCGGCGATGTCGGCGCTGTGCAGGCGGGTGTCGGCGGCGAGGGTGCGCACGAGCGCCCGCAGCTCCCAGGCGGCAAGTCCGCCGGGGACGGATGCCGGGCACCCGGGCGCCACGGACCGGTCGCACACGTCCACATCGATGTCGAGATGGAGCGGGCCGCCGCCGGCGCCGGCGATCTCGAGCGCCTCGGCCGCGACGTCGGCGGCGCCGCGACGGCGCAGGTCGTCCAAAGTCACGACGGTGATGCCGTACTCCGCCGCGCGCCGCGCGTACGCGACGGAGTTGGCGAAGTCGGCGATGCCGAGCTGGACGATCCGCCGCCCGTCGAGACCGTCCTCGACCAGCCGCCGCACCGGGGAGCCGTTCGAGACGCCGTCGCGCAGATCGAAGTGCGCGTCGATGGTGATGAGCCCCGTCGCTGCGGCGCCCTGCGCCACCGCGTAGGTGAGCGAGTTGTCGCCGCCGAGCGCGACGACGAGATCCGCGCGCTCGCGCAGCCGCGTCACCGTGGAACGCACTGATGCCTCGCCCTCGGGCCCGTCGGGCTCGGCGACGTCGCCCGCATCCGCGATGCGCAGCACGTCGTTCAGGTCGACCGGGGGAGGTCCCAGGAGCGTCGGGCTGTAGCGGCGCAGGGCCTCGCGGATCGCCGCGGGCGTGGCGCCTGCGCCGGTGGGAGACAGGGACGTGCGGAATGCGGGGACGCCGAGGATCGCGGCATCCCACCTCCCGTCTTCGAGAGGGGGCCACGCACCTGCGCGTGGCCACGAGGGATCGTGGGAAAGCGTCACGTGTCGACGGTACCGGGCGCTCACGCCGCGACGTAGACCCACGCGGAGCGACCGCTCGCGAGCACCACGGCGCAGCGTCGATACAGCGACACCTCGTACTCGTCGGCCGCGTCGAGCTCGTCGTCGGTCACGAGCAGGGCCTTTCCCACGACCTTGTCGAGGGGGTTCCCGGTCTCGCGCACGATCGGGTGCACCGTCAGACCCGACAGATCGACGACCCGCATGTCTTCGATCTCGGCGTAGTCGACGGTGTACCCGGGCAGCGCGTCCGGCTCGCTCTCGACCAGGCGCCCGAACGTGTCGAGCTGCACGTCGTCGTTCTGCAGCGTGCCGTAGCTGAAGAGGTATTGGGTGGGCTCGTCCGCGGACACGGCATCAGGGTAACGCTCCGCGGCCTCGATCGACCCGGACTTCACGCACTCTTAACACGGCTCGCCGAGACGCGTCACCCGAGCAGCGCGTGGGCGATCGAGAAGATCGCGAGGCCCGCGAGCGCGCCGACGATCGTGCCGTTGAGGCGGATGTACTGCAGATCGCGCCCGACCATGAGCTCGATCTTCTCCGTCGTCTCGGCGGGATCCCACCGCTCGACCGTGTCGGTGATGATCGAGGCGATGTCGTGGCGGTAGCGGTCGACGAGGAACACGGCGGCGTCGGTGACCCAGGTGTCCACGCGGTGCTGGAGCGCAGCATCCGTCGTCAAGCGCTCGCCGATCTCCACCAGCGCCTCCACGCCCCGCCGCCGCAGTCCGCTCTCGGGGTCGGCGAGGGAGCGCAGCAGACCTGCCTTCGCCGTCGCCCACGCCTCGCCGGCCAGCTCGCGCACGCGCGGGCTGTCGAACACGGCGAGCTTCGCGTCCTCGAAGCGCCCGATCGTCGCGGGGTCGTGCTGCAGGTTGCCGGCGAGGCGCGCGAGGTAGCCGTCGATCGCGATGCGGGCGGGATGCCGCGGGTCGGCCTGGACCGCCGCGACGAACTTGACGGCCTCGTTGTACACGGTGTCGTCGACGAAGCGGTGGGCGACCGACGGCACCCACGCCGGCAGCCGGCGTGAGACGACGCCGGTGAAGGCGACCTTGTTGGCGGCGAGCCACGCTGCGATGGTGTCGGCGGCGAGGTCCACCGCGCCGTGATGCGCCCCGGCGGCGATGATGCGATCGAGCCACTCGCCGAGCGGCGGACCCCATTCGGGCGCGATGAGGTGCTCGCGGGCGAGCTCCTCGATGACGTCGCGCACGTCGTCGTCGCTGAGCGCGCGCAGCACGCTGCCCGCCATGACGGATGCCTCCGCCGCGACCCGCTCGGCATGCACGGGTGCGCTCAGCCAGTCGCCCAGGCGCGCGGCGATCGCGGTCTGGTCGAGCTTCGTGCGCACCACGTCGGCGCGCAGGAACTCGGTCTCGACGAACTCGCCGAGGTTGCGGCCGATCTCGTCCTTGCGGCTGGGGATGATCGCGGTGTGCGGGATCGGGATGCCCAGCGGATGCCGGAACAGCGCCGTGACCGCGAACCAGTCGGCGAGGGCGCCGACCATGCCGCCCTCGGCCGCCGCCCGCACGTAGGCGAGGGCCGGAACATCCTGCTGGAACGCGAACGAGAACGCGAAGAGCACCGCCATGAACACGAGCGCGCCGAGCGCGACGCCTTTCATGGTGCGAAGGCCCCGTCGTCGCTCCTGGTCGGCCGGACTCAGCAGGGCCGTCGGCGTGCGCGCGCCGCTCATCGCGGCACCCTCCCCGAACCCCGGGATCGCTGCCTGCCGGGCGGGAGCGGACCCTTCAGGATCCGCTCGCCGAGGATGACCTGCTGCATCGCGCCTCCCGAGGACGACGTCTCTCCGCGAGACGTCTCAGGGGTACATCGGGTGATGTCCTCATCGATCCTCGCACGGCCGCCGGCCCTGCGGCCGTGTGCTCACGCGCGCGAGCGCGCTACGGCAGCTGGCTGAGCGGCCACGAGCAGTACATGACGATCGAGGTCCGGTACGCGACGATCGTCGCCTCGGCGTGCGGAACATGACGGGTCTCGTCGTCGCGGTACAGCTCGCTCGCCGCGTCGACGCCGGGCGGCAGGCACGTGCCCGCGTTCCGGGAGACGGTCGGGCTCGTCGGCGCGAACCACTCGCCCTTCCAATCGCCGGTGGTGCCCTCGCCCGACGCCGGCACGTACGCCGGCACCCGGAAGTAGCAGACGAGGTGGAGTGAACCGGCCTTCTCTACCAGGGTGTACGTCGAGGTGAAGATGTCGACGGGCGGCGTGCCCGTCATGATCGCCCCGGCGTAGCATCCGTTCGGGATGTCGGGGTCGTACAGCTCTGCGCCGCCGTTGTGGTCGGCGTAGGCCGGAAGGGCGACGCCCACGGCGCCGATGACGCCGAGCACGATCGCTGCGGCGATGTTCCTGGTACGCATGGTGCTCCTCCGATGACGCGGGATGTGACAAGGGGAGCGGCCTGTGATGCGCGGCCGGTATGCCACGGTAGCGCCGAAGCGGACGCCGGCGGAAGGGTCAGTCCTCGATGGGCCCGAGCCACGCGGTGGCGACCGTCGAGTGCGCGGACTCGGGATCGGACGGATGGAAGAGACCGGCCAGGACGTCGCGGTACAGGCGGCTCAGCTCGTTGCCCTGGAAGTACGAGGATCCGCCGGCGACGAGCACGGCCTCGTCGACGATCTGCTTCGCGGCCGTCACGGCCCGGTGCTTGAGTCCCGCGAGCAGCGAGAACCACCTCGCCCCGTGGTCGGCGAGGTCGTCGACGTCGCGGGCGAGCGCCTCGATCTGCGGCGGCAGCGCGTCGTATGCGAGCGCCATGCCGGCGATGCGCCAGCGGATGTCGGGATCCTGGCTGTACGCCTTGCCGGTGCGCTTGGACGTGCGCCGGCCGGCGGCGCCGACGGCGAGGTCCAGCGCGCGCCGTGCGATGCCGGTGTACACGGACGCCAGCAGGATCTCGAAGACGCTGAAGATGCCGAACACCAGCGGGTCGGGGTTCGGGCCCGGGGCGAGCCGGCGCACGACCCGGTCGGCGGGCGCCACGGCGTCGTGCAGCTCCGTCGTGCGCGATTGCGTGCCCCGCATGCCGAGGGTGTCCCAGTCGTCGCGCACGACGACGCGACCGGCCCGCACCTCGGAGCGCGGGACGAACGCGTAGACCATCTGCGGCGCGTCCTGCGAGGAAGTATCGAGTCCGTGCAGGCCCAGCTGGGTCCACACCGGCGCGAGGGACGTGAAGATCTTGGTGCCGGTGAACGAGTATCCGCCGTCGGGGAGGGGCGCGGCATCCGTCCCGCTCCCGAACAGCACCAGGTCGTTTCCTGCTTCGCTGATCCCGAACGCGAAGACCTCGCCGGCGACCGCGCCCTCCTGCACGAATCGCAGTGCGTCGATCCCGCGGTCGGCGAGCACCTTTGCGACGCCCGTCCACACCAGATGCATGTTGATCGCGAGGGCGGTCGCAGGGGCCGCGCCCGCGAGGCGCTGCTGAAGGACGGATGCCTCGGCCAGTCCCAGCCCGGACCCGCCGAGCTCTTCCGGCACGAGGATCGCAAGGTACCCGGCATCTTTCAGGTCGGCCAGATCGTCGTCGGGGAAGGTGTTCTCGCGGTCGTGCACGGCCGCCCGCACACGAAGACGCTCCAACAGCTCGTCGTTCAGGATCTCGCTCGGTTCGAAGGACGCCACCACGCCATTCTTGCGCGATGATGTGCGCATGGCGACGCTCTCGGGGATGCTCCAGGCGCTCATCCCGCCGACGCAGCGGCAGACGGCGGCGGAGGTGACGGAGGCGCTCGACCTCGGCTCCGGCGACCGCGCCGGCAAACGCAGCGGGTTCCTCATCATGCTGACCCTGGCCGGAATCATCGCGATCGCCGGTGTGCTGACCGACTCCACCGCGACGGTCATCGGCGCGATGATCATCGCGCCGCTCGGCACACCGATCCTCGCGATAGGGCTCGGCATCGTCACCGGGCACCTCAGCATCGTGGTGCGGTCGATCATGTGGGTGCTGCTCGGGCTGGTCATCGTGATCGTGCTGGGCCTGGCGTTCTCGCTGTTCGTCGCGACGCCGGAGAGCCTCGAGACCAACTCGCAGGTGCTCGGCCGCACCTCGCCGAGCTTCATGGATCTCGTGGCGGCGCTCGCCACCGGCTTCGCGGGCGGCTTCGCGATGTGCCGCAAGGACCTCAGCGCCGTCCTCCCCGGCGTCGCGATCGCGATCTCGCTCGTGCCGCCCCTGGGGGTCGTCGGCGTCTGCGCGGGGCAGGGACTCTGGAACGACGCGCTCGGTGCGCTGTGGCTGTTCCTCTCCAATGTCGTCGCCCTCGTGATCGCCGGCAGCATCGTCTTCACCCTCGCCGGGTACGCACGCGACCCCGGCTCGTCGCCTGTCGCCAACCGGCGCCGCGCCTATGTGATCGTCACGGTGCTCGCGGTGGTCGTCACCGTGCCGCTCGCCGTGAACTCCGTGGTGTCGGTGGCGCTGGCGCGGTGGTCGGTGGTCATCCAGGACGCCGCGACCGACTGGCTCAGCGCCGACGACGGCGCTCGGGTGTACGGCGTGGACTGGTCGGGCGCGACCGGAACCGTCGCGGTCACGACCGACGACGGTCAGACCCCGCCGGTCGACGACCTGCGCGAAGAGCTCGCGAGCGTGCTGCCGTCTTTCGTCGGTGTGATCGTGGACGTCGGCCAGGGCGTCGAGATCACGGTGCAGTGAGCCCGCTCGCCGGGCTCACGCGAGTGCGGCGAACAGCGCCTGGATCGTCGCCTCCGGCTGATCGCGGTGTGGGGAGTGGCCCGCGTCGGCGACGACCGACACCGTGAAGTTCGGGTTGGGTGCCACCGCGGCCTCCGCCGGCTTGCCGCGGAAGATCGAGTACACGCCCGGATCGGACGCGATCACATGGGTCGGCACCGCGATGCGAAGCGCCGCATCCGTGACGTCCCAGTCCGAGTTCTGAGCGCTCGTCTGCTCCACGGCCCAGCGGCTCGCCTGCTGCGCCGACAGGGCCTTCAGCTCGATGTCCTGCGGATGCCAGTGCGGGTGCTCCGCCCGAACAGCCGCCTGCGACGGGTCGTCGAACGAGCGGGTCTGACTGTCGCGCACGATGTCGCGATCGTGGTCGGTGAGCGCGATCGCGGGGTCGATGAGCACGAGGCGGCGCGTCCACGACGCATCCGCCGCGGCGGCGAGAACGGATGCCGCACCCCCGAGTGAGTGGCCGATCACGAGGTCCCACGACCTGTCGTGGGCAGGGCGGGTCTCGGAGACGTCCGCGGCGTAGGCCGCCAAGGTGTAGTCGAGCGTGCGTGGAGCCGTCCCGTGCCCGCGCAGGTCGACGGCATCCGCCTGCCATCCGGCATCTGCGAGGGCGGAGCCGTAGCGCCACATCAGCGCGCCGTTCGACCCGAGGCCGTGGATGAGCAGAGCGCGATGCCCGGCCGAGGCCGAGCCCCACGAGACGCAGGGGAGAGTGACGGCGGTAGGCATACGCTCAGCCTAGGAGCGCGGCCCTGTGCGCCCGTGCGCACGGCAGGATGGGAGCGGAGGTTGGCATGATCTCGACGGAATTGGCCTTGGCGCTGCGCGAGGCGGGCCTGGTGTGGCACCCGCACTCGGGCGACCGCTTCCAGCTCGACGAGCCGGAGTTCGAGGCCGACGTCTTCACCGTCAGCGAGATGACCATCGAGCCGCGCGAGTACCCGACCGGGCGCATCCTCGCCTTCAACGGCACGACCGAGTGGGCGCTGGATTCGGTCGCCCTCGAGGACGCGCTGTGGCTGCCCTACGAGCACCAGCTTCGCGAAATGCTGCGCGGTGCCTTCCGGTCGCTGCGGCGCCTGCCCGACAACCACGAGGTCGAGATCGTGCTCGGCGGCGAGCGGCAAGTGTTCGAGCATCCCGAGCCCGCCGATGCCTACGCGCTCGCCCTGCTGGAGATGCTCCGTCGTCTCGCGTGACCCGGGCGCCTGCACGCCGATCGTGAGGGCGCTGCGCACGTCGGGTCGGCTCAGCCGATCGTCGTGACCGGCTCGGTGTCGGGGATCGGGCTCGCGCCGCGCACGCGCAAGTCGGGAAGGCCCCGCGCGAACACGATCGCGACGAGGAGTCCCAGCGCGCAGAACGCGGCGGCGGAGGTGTACGCGGCCGTCACGCCGCCCGGGCCGTCGATGAGGATGCCGGCGACGGCCGAGCCCGCGGCGGCGCCGATGAGCTGACCCGTGCCGACCCAGCCGAACGCCTCGGCGGTGTCGCTGAACTTGACGCTCGCGGTGGTCACGGCCGACAGCACGGCCAGTGCCGGCGCGATGCCGATGCCGGCGACGAACAGCGTGGCGCCGATCCACCACACGTTGACCCACAGTGCGGTGAGCGCGAGCCCGATGGCCACGACCGTCAGGCGACGCGCCATGGCCCAGCGGCCCATCGGCAGGTGCCCGAAGGTAAGCCCGCCGGCCAGGCTGCCGATCGAGAACACGGCGAGCACGAGTCCCGCCTCGAGTCCGCCGTGATCGAAGGTCGCCACGACGCTCGCCTCGACGGCCGCGAACGAGCCGATGAGAAGGAACCCGATCACGGTCGCGAGCAGGATCGGCGGACGGGTGAGCACGGTGCCGAAGGAGCGCTTGCTGCGCGGGATGCGCACGCGCCCGACCTCGGGCGAGAGGATGAACCAGGCGCCACCGGCCACCAGGATCACGACGACCAGCATGAGACCCACGACGGTGCCGGCCTGCGTCGCCACGAAGGTGATGAGCACCGGGGCGAGGATCCAGATGAACTCCTGCAGCGAGGCGTCCAGGGAGTACAGCGCCGTCAGCTGCGTGGAGTTGACCATCTTGGCGTAGATCGTGCGCACCGCCGCGACGATCGGCGGTGTGGCGGCGCCCGCGATGAACCCGAGGACGATGTACACCGGCACCGGGACGACGAGGAGTGCGATCGCCGTGAGGGATGCCGCGGCCACGACGGTGGTGAGGGTCAGCACTCGGCGCATGCCCCAGCGGCCCATCCAGCGGCTCGTGACAGGACCGGCGAGCGCCTGGCCGATCGACACCGCCGCGAGGACGATGCCGGCGGCGCCGTACGAGCCGGTGATCCCCTCGATGTGCAGGAGGATCACGAGGCTGATCATCCCGTTCGGGAAGCGCGCGGTCAGCTGCGCCGCGATGATGCGGGCCACCCCGGGGGTGCGCAGAAGTTCCCGGTAGCCGGCCACCCGACAACGTTACGGCACGCCCGGGGATGTCCTCGCACGGCCCCGGCGACGACCTCGAAGCACACCCGTGCGCGACACGCCCGCGACACGCCGGGAGCGTTGTCCACAGGCGAATCCGATGTCGGAGGCGCTGGCTAGCCTGCACCCTGTGGACGGATGCGGCCGTGGCGTTCGAAAGCCCCGTGATCCTGGCCTTTTCCAGACCTTGTCGGCTGTGGATGAATCCGTGGACAACCTGTGTTGTACATGGGGAGAACGGTGGAAAATCACACCGATGTAACTACTAGCCCTTGTGGTGCTATCGAATGTCGGTACCCATATGTAGTATTGGACTCCCGGTGGGGGGACTACCGGGAAAGAGCACCGGATGCCACCGGGGGAAGCACTGAGGAGACGGAATCGACATGGCGATCACGGTTTACACGAAGCCCGCGTGCGTGCAGTGCACGGCGACGTATCGAGCACTCGACTCCAAGGGGATCGAGTACGAAATCCACGACCTCTCGGAGGACCCCACGGCCCTCGAGCAGGTCAAGGCGCTGGGCTACCTCCAGGCGCCGGTCGTCATCACCGATGAGGACCACTGGTCGGGCTTCCGTCCCGACAAGATCGACGAACTCGCCTCGCGTCTGGCCTGACATGTCGGCGGTCGTGACGCAGCGCGTCGCGACGGACGCGCCACTGCTGGTCTACTTCTCGAGCGTGTCGGGCAACACCGCACGCTTCATCGAGAAACTCGGCGCTCGAGCGGTCCGGATCCCGCTTCACCCCACGGATCCGGCGCTCGTGGTCGACGAGCCGTACGTCCTCGTGACACCCACCTATGGCGGAGGCCAGGGCAGGGGAGTCGAGAAGGGCGCTGTTCCGAAGCAGGTCATCCGCTTCCTCAACGACGAGCGCAATCGGAGCCTCATCCGGGGAGTCATCTCCGCGGGGAACACCAACTTCGGCGAGCATTTCTGCGTCGCCGGCGACATCATCAGCCGCAAGTGTCACGTGCCGCACTTGTACCGGCTAGAGGTATTCGGCACGCCTGAAGATGTGGAACGCGTGAGCGCGGGATTGGAACGCTGGTGGGAACTCTGACGGAGACCGACTTCAAGACGCAGGCACGCTTCGAGGGCATGGACTACCACGCCCTCAACGCGATGCTCAACCTGTACGACGCGGACGGCAAGATCCAGTTCGACGCCGACAAGCGCGCTGCGCGGGAGTACTTCCTGCAGCACGTGAACCAGAACACGGTGTTCTTCCACTCCCTCAAGGAGCGTCTCGATTACCTGGTCGAGAAGGAGTACTACGAGCCCGCCGTGCTCGAGAGGTACTCGTTCGCGTTCATCCAGCAGCTCAACGACTTCGCGTACGGCAAGAAGTTCCGCTTCGAGACGTTCCTCGGCGCGTTCAAGTACTACACGAGCTACACGCTCAAGACCTTCGACGGCAAGCGCTACCTCGAGCGCTTCGAGGACCGCGTCGTCATGACCGCGCTCGCCCTCGCCGACGGCGACGAGCTGCTGGCCACCAACCTCGTCGACGAGATCCTCTCGGGGCGCTTCCAGCCTGCGACGCCGACGTTCCTCAACGCCGGCAAGGCGCAGCGCGGCGAGCTCGTCTCGTGCTTCCTGCTGCGCATCGAAGACAACATGGAGTCGATCTCGCGCGGCATCAACTCGTCGCTGCAGCTGTCCAAGCGCGGCGGCGGCGTGGCGCTGCTGCTGTCGAACATCCGCGAGGCGGGTGCGCCGATCAAGCAGATCGAGAACCAGTCCAGCGGCATCATCCCCGTGATGAAGCTCCTCGAAGACTCCTTCTCGTACGCCAACCAGCTCGGGGCGCGTCAGGGTGCGGGTGCGGTGTACCTCAACGCCCACCACCCCGACATCATGAAGTTCCTCGACACCAAGCGCGAGAACGCCGACGAGAAGATCCGCATCAAGACGCTGTCGCTGGGCGTCGTCGTCCCCGACATCACGTTCGAGCTCGCGAAGAACGGCGAGGACATGTACCTGTTCTCCCCGTACGACGTCGAGCGCGTCTACGGCGTGCCGTTCGGCGACATCTCGGTCAGCGAGAAGTACCGCGAGATGGTCGACGACCCGCGCATCAAGAAGACGAAGATCAACGCGCGCGAGTTCTTCCAGACCCTCGCCGAGATCCAGTTCGAGTCGGGCTACCCGTACATCATGTTCGAGGACACGGTGAACAAGGCCAACCCGATCAAGGGCCGGATCAACATGTCCAACCTGTGCTCCGAGATCCTGCAGGTGAACACGCCCACCACGTACAACGAGGACCTGTCCTACGCCCAGATCGGCAAGGACATCTCGTGCAACCTGGGCTCGCTCAACATCGCCCTGGCGATGGACGGCGGCGACCTCGCGAAGACCGTGGACACCAGCATCCGTGCCCTCACGGCGGTCAGCCAGCAGAGCCACATCGCCTCGGTCCGCTCGATCGAGGACGGCAACGACCGGTCGCACGCGATCGGTCTCGGCCAGATGAACCTGCACGGCTACCTCGCCCGCGAGCACGTCTACTACGGGTCGGAAGAGGGCGTCGACTTCACGAACATCTACTTCTACTCGGTGCTGTTCCACGCGCTGACCGCGTCGAACAGGATCGCGATCGAGCGCGGCGAGACCTTCGACGGGTTCGAGGACTCCACCTACGCGTCGGGCGAGTTCTTCGACAAGTACATCGAGCAGGAGTGGGTTCCCGCGACGGCCAAGGTCGCCGAGATGTTCGCCGGCCACCACATCCCCACGCAGGACGACTGGCGCGCCCTCAAGGCCTCCATCCAGCAGCACGGCATCTACAACCAGAACCTGCAGGCGGTGCCGCCGACCGGCTCGATCTCGTACATCAACAACTCGACGTCGTCGATCCACCCGATCGCCGCGAAGATCGAGATCCGCAAGGAAGGCAAGCTCGGCCGCGTCTACTACCCGGCGGCGTTCATGACGAACGACAACCTGGAGTACTACCAGGACGCGTACGAGATCGGCTACGAGAAGGTCATCGACACGTACGCCGCCGCCACGCAGCACGTCGACCAGGGCCTGTCGCTCACGCTGTTCTTCAAGGACACCGCGACCACGCGCGACATCAACAAGGCCCAGATCTACGCCTGGCGCAAGGGCATCAAGACGATCTACTACATCCGCCTCCGCCAGATGGCGCTGGAGGGGACCGACATGAGCGAGTGCGTCAGCTGCACGCTCTGACGGTCTGATCAGGATTCCGAGAGAAGAAGGACGATGAGCGAGAAGCTCCAGCTCCTGGACCACGTCCAGGCCATCAACTGGAACCGCATCCAGGACGACAAGGACCTCGAGGTGTGGAACCGCCTCGTGAACAACTTCTGGCTGCCCGAGAAGGTGCCGCTGTCGAACGACATCCAGTCGTGGAACACGCTCACCCCCGAGGAGCAGACCCTCACGATGCGCGTGTTCACGGGGCTCACGCTCCTCGACACGATCCAGGGGACGGTGGGCGCGGTGTCGCTCATCCCCGACGCCATCACTCCGCACGAGGAGGCCGTCTACACGAACATCGCGTTCATGGAGTCGGTGCACGCGAAGTCGTACTCGTCGATCTTCTCGACGCTGTGCTCGACGAAGGAGATCGACGAGGCGTTCCGCTGGTCGGTCGAGAACGAGAACCTTCAGAAGAAGGCTCAGATCGTCATGGAGTACTACCGCGGCGACGAGCCCCTCAAGCGCAAGGTCGCCTCGACGCTGCTCGAGTCGTTCCTCTTCTACTCGGGGTTCTACCTCCCGATGCACTGGTCGAGCCGTGCCAAGCTCACCAACACGGCCGACCTCATCCGCCTCATCATCCGCGACGAGGCCGTGCACGGGTACTACATCGGCTACAAGTTCCAGCGCGGACTCGAAACGGTCGACCAGGCCAAGCGCGACGAGATCAAGGACTACACGTTCTCCTTGCTCTACGAGCTCTACGACAACGAGGTGCAGTACACGCAGGACCTCTACGACGGGGTCGGTCTCACCGAGGACGTCAAGAAGTTCCTGCACTACAACGCCAACAAGGCCCTCATGAACCTGGGTTACGAGGCGATGTTCCCCTCGACGGTCACGAACGTGAATCCGGCGATCCTGTCGGCCCTGTCGCCGAATGCCGACGAGAACCACGACTTCTTCTCGGGGTCCGGTTCGTCGTACGTCATCGGCAAGGCCGAGGCGACGGAAGACGAGGACTGGGACTTCTGAGACTCGAACTATCGAAAGCCCGCGGTTTCCGCGGGCTTTCGTGTTTTTCAGCCCGCCCGATCCTCGTGCAGCGATGTGATCTGTGACGCCGGCATCCCGCGGAACGCTGATCGCCGTGCGGTTGTCACAACTGCGCGCTCTGCCCGGTCTTTGTGTTCAAGCCGGTGAATGCCGGCGGATCCGACGAACCGATCACCACACACAGATGGGTCTGCGACATGACCGAACACATCCTGCAACCGGAGGCACGCGCGTTGGCAGAGGCGGCGGCAGCTCCGCCCACCCTCGTCGAACGCGGCGTCGACGGCGCGCGAAAGCTGCTCGACGACGTGCAGTCGGGGCCGGTCGAGCTTCCCGATGTCGAGGACGAGTGGATCACCGTGCCGGCTGCTGTCGGCGACGTCAGGGTCCGGATCGTCAAGCCGGCCGGCACGACGGGGTTGCTTCCCGTGGTGCTCTACGTCCACGGCGGCGGCTGGGTTCTGGGCAACGCGGGCACCCACGACCGCCTGGTGCGCGACCTCGCCACGGGCGCCCGCGCTGCGATCGTGTTCGTCGAGTACACGCGTTCGCCTGAGGCGCAGCATCCCGTCGCCGTCGAACAGGCGTACGCGACCGCCCGGTGGATCATGGACAACGGTAGGCAGAAGGGACTGGATGCTGCGCGCCTGGCCGTCGCCGGAGATTCTGTCGGCGGCAACATGGCGGCGGTGCTCGCGATCCTCGCGAAGAAGCGCGGCGGTGTCAGATTCATCCACCAGTCGCTGTACTACCCGGTCACCGACGCGCGGCAGGACACCGCCAGCTATCGCGAGTTCGCGGAGGGCTTCCACCTGCGTGCCGACGCGATGGCGTGGTTCTGGGACAACTACCTCCCCGACGTGCACAAGCGCAGCGACGTGACCGCGTCACCGCTTCAGGCGCCCGCCGACGAGCTCAAGGGGCTGCCCGAGACTCTGCTGATCGTCGACGAGAACGACGTGCTGCGCGACGAGGGCGAAGCCTACGGTCGCAAGCTCATCGAAGCGGGTGTGTCGACGACGCTCGTGCGCTACGACGCCACCATCCACGACTTCATGATGCTCAACCCGCTGCGCCCGTCGGCCGCGACGACCGCCGCGATCGACCAGGCGATCCACACGCTCCGCAAGGCGTTCGCCCGCGACTGACCCCACCGGACCCGACCCACCCTCCCGAGGAGTCCCTCATGATCGATGCGAACGTGCGGATCCGCCATGTCCCCGCCGGCGTCCTCGACGGCGAGATCGCCCGCGTGATCTGGCGACGCAACTCGCCCGAGTGGGACTTCAGCGAAGGGGAGCTGGTACGTGCTGCTCGTGCGTTCGACAACCCCGACTACGTCGACGTCGTGATCCACTCCTACCGGCATCGACTCGGCCTCGCCGAGGGCGCCGACGCCTACGCGGACGTCGAGGCGCAGCTCGCCGCGCTTCCGCCGATCAGCGTGCCGACGATCACCCTCGACGGGACAGCGGACGGCAACTTCCCGGCATCCGACGGCAGCCACGACGCCCACCTCTTCGCCGGTTGGCGCGAGCACCGCAAGGTTCCCCACGCCGGTCATCACCTGCCCGCCGAGGCGCCGCGGGCGTTCGCCGATGCGATCCTCGCCGTCGCCGAGACCCCCGGTGACGGCGCGGGAACGCCCTGACCGCAACCGCAGGACACCGGTCCGCGTCAGCCTCGCAGTGGGGCGGTCGACGAGCGGACGACCAGCGTCGTCGACAGCTCGGTGCGCGCCGCGGGGTGCGGGTGACGGCCGGCGCGTACGCGGACGATCACGTCGACGGCGGCGCTGCCCATCTGCGCGAGCGGCTGGCGGATGGTGGTCAGGGGCGGGTCGATCCAGGATGAGTGCGGGAGATCGTCGAAGCCGATCACCGACATGTCATCGGGGATGCGCAGGTCCGCCTCGCGGAGGGCGCGAATGGCCCCGAGCGCGCTGTCGTCGCTTGCGGCGAAGATCGCGGTCGGCCGGGAGTCGCGGGTGAGGAGGATCCGCGTGGCGTCGTAGCCCTGGTCGATCCCATACTGGGTGCGGATGATCAGGCCGTCGTCCACGGGAACCCCCGCCTGCTGCAGCGCCGCCTGGAAGCCGGCGAGCCGGGCGATGCCGTTGTCCTGGTCCAGGGGACCGGTGATCGTCGCGATTCGGCGGTGGCCCAGCTCGATGAGATGCTGCGCGGCGTCGAACGCACCCTGGAAGTTCGTCGCCGCGATCGAGAACGTCCCCTCGGGCATCCGGTGCAGGGGATCGACGACGACCAGGGGGATGCCCGCCTCCGCGAGCTGCACACGCGCCTCGGGGCTCGGCACCGCGACCACGCTCAGCAACCCGTCGGATCCCCGTTCCAGCGCGTGCATCACCCACTCGTCGCAGTCCTCCGGGTCGGGCTCGACGGCGAGGACGAGGTCCTTGCCGTGCGCCTTCGCCGCCTCTGCGGCGCCGCGGACGACGGCCTCCGACCATGCCTGGTCGAGGTTGACGACGCGCATGTCGAGGAATCCGGTCGCCATCCTCGGGCGCATCCGGATCTCGTAGCCGTGGCGCTCGAGGACCGCCGCCACACGATCTCGCGTGGCTCGGGACACATCGGGTCGGGAGTTGAGCACCTTCGACACCGTCGGGATGGAGACTCCTGCCTCGGTCGCGATCTGGGCGAGCTGGACTGCCATTGTTCCTCCGGATCAACTTTCCGAAAATGCTAGCGGCAATCGACGACGATCGGTGGTCGATTCTTCGACCTTCGCTGGACTGCCGCCCATCCATCGCTCTATAGTCTCACTCTGAGGCACGAAATTTCGAGCTTTCGTATCGAAAACACACGAAGGAGTGAGCATGCAAGGGATGCGAGTCACGGCGATCACTGCGATGGCGCTGGGCGCCGTCCTGGTCCTGTCCGGTTGCGGTCGCGGCGCGGACGGCGCCGCCGAGGGATCGTCGGTCGCCCCGGCCGCGGAGGGCAAGGCGTCCGGCGTCGTCGAGATCTGGACGGCAGGCGGCCACGCCGACAACCTGGAGAAGCTCACCAAGGACTGGCTGAAGGCCAACCCGGACGCCAGCATCAAGGTCACGGACGTGCCGTGGGACCAGGTGATCACGAAGGCGCAGACGGCGACGGCGGCCGGCAAGGGACCGGACATCATCATGACCGGCGCCGACCAGACCGCGACCGTCATCGGAATGGGCGCCTTCGACGCCGTCCCGGACGGCGTCTACGACACCGACGACTTCTACCCGGCCGCCGTGGACTCCGTGGCCGGCGAGACCGACCTGTACGCGATGCCGTGGTACGTCGAAACCCGCTTCCTCTTCTACCGCGCCGACATCGCGGCCGAGCTCGGCCTCTCGGCGCCCACGACGTGGGAGGAGACACAGGCGATGTCGGCGGCGTTCGCCTCGCGCCCCGGCGGCACCTTCGGCTTCAGCCTGCCCAAGCCCACCGAACAGCCCGCGCAGGTCATCGTGCCGTTCGACGCGCAGGCCGGCGGTTCGATGACCGACGGCGACGCGTGGACGATCGACACCCCCGAGTTCATCGAGGCCCTCGACTACTACGGCGGCTACTTCCAGCGCGGCGAGGCGCCGATGGGCGACACCGACGCGACGTTCGAGAACGGCGGGACGCCGATGTTCATCTCGGGTCCGTGGATGCTCGACATCTACCAGGAGGAGATCGAGAAGGGCACTGCACCCGAGGGATTCACGATGGACTCCGTCGGCTACACCGTCTCGCCGGCCGGTCCCGGCGGGAACAACGACCAGTACATCGGCGGCGGCAACCTGGGTGTGTTCTCGGCGTCCGACAACAAGTCGGCGGCATGGTCGCTGCTGTCGTGGATGAGCGCGCAGGAGCAGCAGGAGGCGTGGTACGACCTGCAGGGTGAGCTCCCGGCCAACATCGCGGCGGGGGACTACGCACCGATCCAGGACAACCCGGTGACCAAGACGCTCACGGAGCAGCTGCAGAACACGGTGGCGACGCCGAACTACCCGGCGTGGTCGCAGATCTCGGACCTCATCAGCAAGTACTCGGAGCAGGTCGCCCGCGGTGAGATCTCGAGCGCCGACGCGGCGAAGGAGATCCAGGCGCAGGCCGACACGATCGGCTTCGGGTGGTGACATCCGTTCAGGCGGCGCGGCCGGGGAAGGTTGCTTCCCTGGCCGCGCAGCGGCGGCGCTCCGCCGCCATCGCGTGGGTCTTCGTCGCCCCGTTCGTCCTGACGTTCGGCGTGTTCGGGCTCATCCCGCTCGTCAGCTCCCTGGCGATGGCGTTCACGGATCTTCGTGCGCGGGACATCCGCAACCCGTTCAACGTCAACTTCGTCGGATTCGAGAACTTCGTCGCGGTGCTCACCGACCCGTCCTTCCAGCGGGCGCTGTTCAACACGCTGATGTTCGTCGTGGTCGGCGTCCCCGCAACGCTGTTCCTCGCGCTCGTACTGGCGGTGCTGCTGAACTCGGTGAGTCGCCGGGCGGCCACGTTCTTCCGCGTGGGCTACTACACGCCGGTCATCACGACGATCGTCGCCGTGGCGGTCGTGTGGCGGATCATGTATCAGAACACCGGCGTCCTCAACACGATCCTCGGCTGGGTCGGGATCTCGGGGCCGAACTGGCTGAGCGATCCGAACACCGCGCTGCTGGCGATCACGATCATGGCCATCTGGCGCAACATCGGCGCGTCGATGGTGATCTTCCTCGCGGGGCTGCAGGGCATCTCCGCCGATGTCAACGAGGCCGCGTCGATCGACGGTGCGAATGCGGTCCAGAAGTTCTTCCGCATCACCATTCCGATGATGATGCCGACGATCCTGCTGAACACGATCCTCGTGACCACCGGCTATATGCAGTTCTTCGACGAGCCCTTCGTCATGACCAACGGCGGCCCGCTGGAGTCGACCACCTCGATCGCCCTCCAGGTCTACAACCAGTTCAAGTACGGCAATTACTCGGTGGGCGCCGCGGGAGCCTATGTGCTGTTCGCGCTCGTCGGCATCCTCGCGATCATCCAGTTCCGCTTCTTCCGTCAGAGGACCTGACATGACGACAACGCTCGAAAGACCCGCCGCAACCGACACGGTGAGCACACCCACACGGGCACCGCGCAAGCCCATCCGGTGGGGCAACCTCGCCGTGCTGGCCGTCCTCTCGGTCGGCCTGGCCGCTACCGTCCTGCCGTTCGTCTGGATGGTGCTCGGCGCTTTCAAGACCAAGGCCGAGATCATGGCGCGCCCGGTCACCTGGTGGCCGCAGCATCCCACGCTCGACAACTTCCGTGCGTGGCTGTTCGAGTTCGACATCCTCCGGCCGTTCTTCAACTCGGTGTTCCTCGCGGTCGTGACCGTCGCCACGACGCTGCTGTTCTCGTCGATGGTGGGCTGGGCGCTCGCGAAGATGAACTTCCGGGGCAAGAACGTCATCATCGTCGTCGTGCTGGCGACGCTGTTCGTGCCCGGCATCGTCACGCTGATCCCGCAGTTCGTCCTGGTGGCGAACCTCGGCATGGTCAACACCTACTGGGGGCTGATCCTGCCGGGCATGGTCGGCGCCTTCGGCGTCTTCCTGATGCGGCAGTTCATGCTCGAGATCCCGGACTCGCTCCTGGACGCGGCACGGATCGACGGCGCGGGGGAGTTCCGCACGTTCTTCCAGATCGTGCTGCCGCTGTGCAAGGCGCCGCTGGCGACCCTCGCGATCTTCACGTTCATGGGCTCGTGGAACAGCTTCCTGTGGCCGCTGATCATCTCGCAGGACGACTCGATGTACACCCTCCCGGTGTCGCTCGCGCTTTTCTCGGCCGAGGCCGGCGGGCACGGGTCCGACTACGGGCTGCAGATGGCGGGGTCGTTCCTCATCATCATCCCGGTGCTCATCCTGTTCATCGCGATGCAGCGCCACTTCATCCAGGGCATCGCGCTCACCGGGATCAAGTGACCCGATCCCGCAACCTCCACAAGAAAGGAACAGCATTCATGAGCAGTGTCATCGCCGCACCCGAGGGGTTCATCTGGGGAGCGGCCACCGCCGGTCACCAGATCGAGGGCGGCAACGTCAACACCGGACACTGGGAGAACGAGTACGCGCCGGGCACGCAGATCCCGGAGCCGTCGGGTGACGCGTGCGACTCCTACCACCGCTATCCCGAGGACATCGCGCTGCTGGCCGATGCCGGGCTCACCGCGTACCGCTTCTCACTGGAGTGGTCGCGCATCGAGCCCGAGGAGGGGGTGGTCTCGCGGGCGCAGCTCGCGCACTACCGTCGCATGATCGACACGTGCCGCGACCACGGCGTGCAGCCGATCGTGACGCTGCACCACTTCACCTTCCCGCGGTGGTGGGACCACTCCGGCGGCTGGTACTCGGAGCAGAGCACCGACCGGTTCCGGCGCTTCACCGAGATCGCCGCCACGATCCTCGACGACGTCGACCTCGTCGTCACGATCAACGAGCCGAACATGATGGTCAATCAGACCGAGGCGCGCATCGACACCGAGAACGGGGTCAACTTCCCCGGGCCGTCGCCGTTCGTCGCCCAGGCGATCGCCGACGCGCATCACGCCTCGACCGAGGTCCTGCGCGGGGTCGGCGGCATCCGCTCGGGATGGACCGTGGCGAACCAGGTGTTCCAGGCGGTGCCCGGCTGGGAGAGGCAGCGCGACGAGTGGCAGTACTGGCGAGAGGACTTCTTCCTCGAGCAGTCGCGGAACGACGACTTCATCGGTGTGCAGTCGTATCTGCGGACGATCATCGGCCCGACGGACGACGAGCTGGGCTACGGCCCCCAGGAGTGGCCCGAGGGCACCGAGCGCACGCTCACCGGGTGGGAGTACTACCCCGAGGCGCTGGGTCACGCCCTCCGCCACACCCGCGAGGTCACCGGCGGCGTCCCCATGATCGTCACCGAGAACGGGATGGCGACCTCCGACGACGCCCGGCGCATCGATTACACGACGGGTGCACTGGCGGGAATGGCCGAGGCCATCGCAGACGGCTGCGACGTGCGCGGGTACCTGCACTGGTCGCTGCTCGACAACTACGAGTGGGGGTCGTTCCGGCCCACGTTCGGGCTCATCGCCGTCGATCACGAGACGTTCGCCCGCACTCCGAAGCCGAGTCTCGGCTGGCTGGGCGGGCTCGCGCAGCGGAACGAGATCCCCGCGACGCCTCGAGTGGAGCTGGCCGTCTGAGCGGCGGTTTCCACCGGAACGGGAGGACGAATGCCGCGGGCCGCGGCATCCGTACTCCCGTGGCCGTCGAAATCGGCCCGGATCAGCCATTCACCTCCGGCCCGATATTGCGCCGTGAACCCGTTCCAGAAAGCCGCCCGAAACTCGCGTAATAGATTCCCTAGGGCGTTGTCTCTTCAGTGGGGGATAGCGCCGGAGCCCCGGTCCGGCACCCCGGCCGTGGGTCCCGAGCTCGCGGCTACCGGGGGCGCCGGCATTCTCGCGTCGGCCCCCCGGTCAACCCCCGCGTCATGCGCCCGGGTTACGCAGCGCCTTGAGGGCCATGAGCCACTCCTTGCTCGCATCGTGCAGCTGGGACCGCGCCTGCTCGGCGGCCGCGTCCTGACGATCCAGCTCCGCGCGGGCTGACTCGATGCTCGTGCCGAGTTCGGGCACGCGTCGCGCCGCTGCCCTGAGCTCACGGGAGCCGAGCAGTCCGCGGGCTGACTCGGCGCGAGCCCGGCGGGCCTCCTCGCCGCGTTCGAGAACTTCGGGCAACGCCGCGACGCTGTCGGTCAGCACGTCGAGCAGCGCGGTGATGGCCGCATCGTCGGCGACGCGATCCTCGCGCGGCGCCTCGTCAGCCTTCGACCGGCGGCGGGGCTTGGGCTGAGGCTTGGGCTTGGACGTGGAAGTCATGATGCTGCCTCTCTCAGATGCCGATGACGTTGAGGGCGTCCCACGGCGGGGGGACGGGCGCGCCGTTGAGGAACAGGATCCCTGTCGAGATGTTGCCGAGGACCGACGCCCCCGAGAGGAACAGGTCGGCCGTGGGCTCTCTGCCGCCCCAGAACCGGTTCTGGGCGACGGCGCCGGTCTCCGCGCGCAGGCGCAGCGCGGTCGTGCCGAACTCCCGGTTGCCGCGGATCTGGTTCGAGGTGACGATGGCATCGCCGCGCAGCCCGACGATCATCGCGGGGGGCGCATCGGCGGCTCCGCCGGCGACGATGTTCGCGTCGACGGTCACGAGCGGGGCGACGATGCGGGCCGATCCGACCGCCGCTGCGGCGGCGACTCCGAAGACCAACGGGCCGAGTCCGGTTACGATGCCGCCCGCTTTCGTGAGGCCGAGCTCGAGGTCGCGGTCGTCGCCGCTGCCGACGAGCAGTCCGATGAAGCGACCGCCGTTGGGGTCGAAATCGGGGTCCGCGGGGTACCTGCGCGACGCGTTGCCCTCGATCTGGGAGCGCGCGAATCCACGCACGGCGATGCCGATCTCACCGCGGCCGCCGTCGACCGGACCCACGCGCTCCACGGTGTTGCCTGCGACGAGCGACTCTGCGACGGCGACGACGTCGATCCCGATCGATTCGCTGCCCATGCTGCGCGCCGTGCCGACACCGCGCACGGTGTTCGATTGGACGGAGGCGTGCGCGGCGTTGACGACGCGGATCGCGAAGACCCCCGCCGCCTCGTCGGTGTCGCGGGAGCCGATGTCCATCAGCGTGTTCCCCGACACCGTGGCGATCTCGACCGCGGCCTTCTCGTCGATGACGATGCCGTGCTGGGCGAGCTCCACGCGGTTGTGGGTGACCTCGAGCGTCTGCACCGACGCGTAGTCGACGATGCCGTGGCCGCCCACGCCGCGGACGCGATTGCCGTCGATGCGCACCACGTCGCGCACGAGCTCGCCCGGGGGTGTCGGCACGATGGCGATGCCGTCGGTGCGAGCCGGCTGGTCGGAGCGCGGCGCGCCGATCTGGTTGCGGGTGATCGCGAATCCGCCCTCCGAGACCGAGATCCCGGTGCCGCCGACGATCACCGTGTTGTCCTCGATCGCGAAGGAGCTGCCGGGGATGACCGTGCTGGGATAGACGAAGCCGGTGGCGACGATGCCGCCTTCGCGACCCCGGATGACGGTGTTGTCGGCGACGCGGTTGGCGAGCAGGAACGCGGTGGTGCCGTCGAGCCGCATCCCGAAGTCGCGGCCGATGACGATGTTGTCGCTCGCCTCGAACTCGGCGACGAGCAGCACACGTCGCCGATCCTCCGCGCCGGCGCCTGCATGGCCGATGCCGGTCGGACCGGCGACGATGTTGTCGCGCAGGGTGGTGAGCAGCGCGGTCCCGGCGAGCGCGATGGCGGATCGCGACGGGCCCTCCTGCGCGAGGACGAGGGCGGTGACGCGCTCCACCCTCGCCGCGACCGTCGTGTCGAGCACCACGGCGGAGTCGTTCGCGGCGAGGACCGCGAGATCCTCGATCGTGACGAACCTGCTCTTGGTGACGACGAACCCGTCCGAGGCCGACGCCACGACGATGGATCCGGCGCCCTGTCCGCGGATGCGCAGCGACGTCGCACCGTCGACGCGCACCGGCTCACGGAGCGGGTACAGCCCGATCGCGAGGCAGACGGTGCCGCCGCCGGCGGCCTTGACCTTGTCGACCGCGTCCTGGATGGTGAGCTCGCCGCTGACATGCGACACCGGCGTCACGCAGACGGTGCACTCGCAGCCGCACTCGTCGCAGTTGCCTTCACCGGGCGTCGGCCACTTCGGCCGGCAGTCGGTGACACCCCCTGAGGTGAGGATGCCGAGCCGGACGTAGTGGTGATGGATGCCGAGTGGCGGCGCTGCATCGAGCAGCGGGTCCGCACCCGAGATGTCGCCCGCGGCATCCGCCGCTCGTGCGGGCACGATCCAGTGGTCGCCGGTGCGGAACGCTCCGCCGGCGGAGGAGAAGCCGACGACGAGCCCGTGCTCGAGCACGATCCGATCGGCCGCCGTCCCCGGAACCGGGATCGCGCCGGTCGCGGCGGCCTGGTCGAGGTCGACGACCGTGCCGCCCGCGGTGTTCTTGACGACGCCTACCTGATCCCAGCGGCGCACGCGGAGGTGGCGCTCGGCCGCCTCGTCGATCGTCAGCTGGAGGTCGGCGGGCAGCGCCGACCCGGCGAAGGCGATCGTCCCCTCGGCGTCGTCGACCTCGATGCGGCGCAGCTCGCCGGGCTCGCCCCGCAGCTCGCGGTGGTCGTCGACGACCTCGACCCAGTCGCCGTCGTGGAAGCCCAGCACGTCGTCTCGGCCCAACGACGCGGGGCGCACCGCGGCGCCGGCGTCCAGGACCTCGACGACGGCGCTCGCCACGGACCCGTTGTCGCGCGACCACTTGAACGACGCGGTTCCCGGTTCGCCGGGGTCGTGGATCTCGATCCGGTACGTCTGGTGCTCGAGCCCGCGGTACCCGCCGGTCGGCGGCAGCTCGCACGGGTCGTCGTCGGCGACCGAGATCGTCTCCGCCGTGAGCCGTGCGCCGGAGGCCGCGGTCAACGCGGTCCACCCCTCGATGTCGTCGTCGGGGGTCCCGCACGTCGTGCCCGCGGGGACGGCGAAGTGCTTCACCTGCCACACCGTCTGCGTGCGCGCCGTCGTGTCGACGCCGATCGCCGGCTCGATCAGGCCCGGCTCCTCGAGGTGTGTGACCTCGCGCGGCCATACGTCGAGGTACACGAGGTGGGTGCCGTCGGCGGGGAGATCCGGTGGGGCGGGCAGGTACGGCTGCGCCGAATAGGTCACGGTGTCGGGCCCCACCGATTCGGCGAGGATCGGGTCGAACGTGTCGCCGGGTTCGGCGCCGTGGTTCTCGGCGACGAGGCCGTCGACGTACAGCCGCCCTCGGCCGATCGCGAGATCCCCGCCCGCGATCGCCAGCCTGAAGGCGTCCGGGGTCACCTTCGACACCGCGGCCGTCCCCTGGATGCCGGTCTGCGGCCCGGGTCCGTCCAGGTCGGCGACGTTCGCGCGCAGCCGCCGCTCGAGGATGGCGACGAGCTCGTTCCAATCGCCGTCCAACAGCAGACGGCCCTGCTGCAGCACGACGCCGGAGTGATCCTTGCGTGCGTCGAACGGCACACTGCTGAGGTCAGCACCCATCAGTTCGTCCTCTTCCCGTGTTCATGTCGCGAAGATGCGGTCGGCCGCGAGGCCGAACCGCAGGTACTCGTCGAGGCGGATGCGCAGGTTCGTCTCGCGCTGGGGCGCGTAGAGGCGGTGCGTCACACCCATCTCGCCCTCGTCGTCGGCGCCGAGCCGGATGCGGTCGGGCGTTCCCTCGTGGAGCCGCAGGTAGTCGTGGTCGCCGTAGCGCATCGAGCCGAAGCGCGGGCGTGAGGCCCGCTGCACCGCGAGGGGGTCGTCGGGACGGGGTGCGCAGTGGAAACGTCGGCCGGTGCGAGACCCGTCCGGCAGGAAGGAGTACCGCACACACCCTTGCTGCGTCCGCTCGGCGTGCACGGGGCGCGGCCGAGGATCACCCTCGGCCAGGGCCGCGAGCAGCAGTGAGTTCGAGGCATCCAATCGGATGCAGCGGATGCTGCCGACGATCGTCGACGCGACGATGTCGAGGTCGCCGGCGGCCGCGGTGCCGTCGCCCGTCTCCCAGTCGGCGACGGCCGACACCGTGCGCGGCGACGTGCCGTCGCGGCCGGTGACGGCAACGCCGGTCCGCGACGAGGCGTCCACGATGGAGTCGACGATCTCGATCGTCGCGCCCTCGACCGCGATGATCGGACCGACGACGCTGCGTTCGATCCGCACGCAGGCGAACGGGTCGAGCACGATCAGGCTCGCCCGGGTGGGCGAGGCCGGCGCCCCGGTGGTCGTGCGGGTGATGCCCGGAACGAGCGTCGTGTCGCGGATGACGATGGTGCGGGGCTCGCGATCGGGCGGGTCGATCTCGTCGAGCACGACGGGGGCACCCGAGATGAGCAGGCCGTCGAGCACCACCGTGCTCTTCGCCGCCATGTCGAGTCTCAGCGGCGACGAGAGCTCCAGCAAGGGCCGCGCGCCGGCGTCGGCGGCGAGGCACACCGCCGTGTCGTCGCCGGCCGTCGGGTCAGGCGTGAGCGAGGTGATCGTCACACTCTGCGGGTAGCGGTCGGAGTCGACGATGAGAACCGTGCCCGCCTCTTGCGAGAGATCGAGTTCGGCCTGCAGGGATCCGCCCGCCGAGGCCGTGCGGCGGGGGAAGGGGAGCGGGTCGTCGCCCCGGCGTCGGTTGCCCGCCCCGACGGGCACCGCCATGCCGATCGAGAAGGTCGCGAGCACCCGTTCGTCGGCGCCGAACGGCTCTCCGAACCAGACGCGGCCGAGCGAGGGGTCGATGTGCACGTCGCCCGCCGCGGGCTCGTGCGCCCATGCCCCGCCGCCGCCCGGCACATCGGAGAGGTCGGCGAATCGGACCACCGCGAGCGGGATGGCCTCGGGTTCGCCGCCACCCGTCTGCCGCTCGAGCAGGATCGACCGGCGCGCCCGCGACATCGTCGGCCCGTAGACGGCGGGTGCGTGGTCGGCCGCCCACCGGACGGTGAGAGGCAGCGGCACGTCGGGCGGCTCCGCGAGGTGCGCGATGTCGGTCTCGATCCGTGGCTGGCTGAACAGCCGCACATCGGCGCCGAGCGGGTCGAACCGGAACCTGCGGCCATCGGCGGAGGGGTCAGGCGCGAGGGGCGAGCGCTCGATGAGCACCGGCTGCGTGCGCCAGAGGAAGATCGGCACCTTCACGATGCCGTAGCGACCCCGCCGCTCCCGCCAGGTCGAAGCAAGGGGACGGGCGTGCGCCGTGTGCGCGAGGTCGTCGAACGCGGCTCCCTGCTGCACGACGTGGTGGAGGGCTTCGTGCTCCCGCAGTCCCGCGCTCGCCGCCGCATGCGGACGCGTGTGGTTCAGGTACTGCGTCGTCGCGACGCGTTCGAACGACTCGTAGACGCGGGCCGGCCACCCGGTGACATCGCGGGCGAGCTGCTCGATCACCGCGGCGGTCCCTTTGCGACGGCGATAGGCGACCGTGTTCGCGACCTCGGCGCGCGGCGAGACCACCTCGGGCACGACGCCGTGGATCGGCCGGTACCCGACGACGCCGCCGACGTACGGCGTCGCCCACGGCGCGGCCGTCTCGACGAACTGGTCGTCGTACAGCTGCGCCAGCTCCTCTGCGAGCACCTCGAGCTGATCGCCGAAGACATCGAGGAGCTCGGCGAGCACGCCTCCCGCCTCGCCGTCGCGGAGGCGATAGACCGCCGGCAGAAGCTGCCAGAGGTGCGCGGCGGCCGTTGCGGCCTCGGGCTCGGTCATGGCATCTCCTGGAGGGGCGGGAAGGGGTCGGTCGAGAGCGCCAGCAGCTCGGCGCCGAGCGGACTGGGCACCGCGAGAGCAGCGGATGCCGCGACCAGGCGCTTGGCGAGGCCCGGTGCGGTCCCGCGGTGGAACTGGTCGAGATCGATCCCGACCACGCCGACGACGGATGCGGCGACCGCGACGAGCTCGGAGGCATGGACCGGATCGCCCAGCTCCCGGGCGACCGCGCCGAAAGTGTCGCGCAGAGCACGCTCGAGCGACACGAGCACCTTCCCGCGCTCACGATCTGGGTCGGTGTCGACCTTGAGGGCGATCCGGAAGTCCACCAGCCGGACGGGCACGACCGCGACCCTCACGAGCGGATCGCCCCAGCGCCGGAGTTCGCGCTCGAGCCGCTCGACGATCTGCAGGGGCGGCGCCGCGCCCGCAGCATCCGTCACCGTCACCACGATGAGTGGTCCGCCATTCGCCGGCAGCACGTCCGCCCGTGCCTTGCCGATGCCGGCGAATGCGAGCGAGAAGTCGGCGTAGTCCACGAGCGACACCGTGCGGCCGAGGGTGCGCACGGGGATCGGGATGGCCCGCCGTGCGTCGGCCTCTGTCTCGGGATCGACGCCGCCGACGGCGGGTGCGGGGTTCGTCACGCCCTTGAGGCCGAGCGGTCGGTCGAGGGCGATGCCCAGCTGGTCCTTGCGGACGTTGCCCGCCGCGCCGACGCCCTTGCGGTGGTGGGCACGCACGTTCGTCGATCCCGTCGATGGCCGCGCGCCGTGGACGCCGTCGCCGAACACGACGCTGATCCCGCCGTCCGGGTCGTCCCGCGTCTCGTACACGCGATCGGTCGCCCCGGCGGTGGCCGTCGTCGCAACCTCGGTCCAGCGCACGTCGTCGACGCGCACCTCGAGGGTCGACGCGGTGCCCCGCGGTGTCTCGGCACGGACGAAGGTGAGGGGGGACTGCTGCAGGCGGTACGCGGCGAACGGCACGCGGGCGTCGCCCGAGCCGAGAAGCTGCGTCACGGTCTCGCCGTGCGTCGCGCGGGCGGCATTGCCGAAGACGACGGCGGATGAGCGGGTGGGGGCGATCGTCGGCGCGGACGCGAGCGTCAGAAGCGTCCTGCCGCTGGGGACGGGCTCGGCGGATGCGACCACGACCGGCTCGCTGACCGTCGTGCCCGCAGCATCCGTCCCCGACAGGATCACGGTGCGTCCCGCGACCATCTCGTGCGCGTCTCCGTCGACGAGGATCGTCGTGCCCGCGATCGCGGAGGTGACCGGAACCCCGGCGAGCGTGAGCGGCTCGGGGACGGCGAGCACCGTCACGTCACGCGGGGAGAGGTCGACGCCCAGAGCGGGTCCTGTCAGGCCGAGTGCCGTCGTCCTGCCGGAGACGCCCCAGATCGCGAGCGAGGCCTCCCGCACGCTCGCGACGCGGAACCGGCCGTTGGTCGCCGCCGCGTCGAGCACGAGCCACGACCCGATCGGGAGCTCCGGGTGGGCGCCGTCGAGGAACGTGGAGGTCGTGTCGCCGGAGGACGTGGTCGCGAGGAAACCGCTGTCGGTGTCGGGATTGAGGTACGTCGGCGGGTCGGCCTCGGGGTCGGCGAGCACCCAGACGGGAGCGTTGTGGGCGAAGACCGCGAACCGGCGGCGGAACACGAACACCCGCAAGTCGGTGATCGGCATCGACGGCGGCATGGTGGACGCGACGCCGCCGGACCACGTGACGTGCGTCACGCCGGCCTTCTCGATGACCTCGACGGAGTCGAGGCTGCGAAGGTCCCATTCGGTGCCGAGCTCCGGTCCCGTGAACAGGAGCGCGTCGCCACGCGCGAGCCCCAGGGTGGTGCCTTCGAACCACGCCTCTGTCGGCGCGGCCACCTGGGGGAAGGGGAGGGTCGGCACGACGGGCAGGGCGTTCCACTCGGGGCGTGCCTCGATCTGCTCGACGGTCTCGAACGTCTGCGGTCTTTCGTCCGGCCCCGGCACGCTCTGCACCCGAAGCCCGACGGGCAGCGTGAGCGCGGTGGGCACGGCGGGCGGAGCGATCCCGGGATCCTTCATCGACTCGGGCAGGGGTGCCGGCGGCTTCTCGAGCGAGAACGCGAGGGCGGCCTCGGCGGCCGCACCGCGACCGAGGCGATACGCGACGAGGGCGCCGAGCTCCTGCAGCGACGTGCGCTCGGTCGCGGTGCCGAGATACGCCTCGTTCGCGAGGCGCTCCGTGTAGAACGTGAGGATGTCGGCGGTCACGGCGAACGCGTCGAGGAGCGCGACGGTCGCGTCGTCGGCGTCGCGTGTGCGCAGCCCCCGCAGCGCCGGCCGCGCCTCGTGCGGCTGGGGCGGGTCGATGGCGGGAGGGATCGCCTGTGTCGGCGGACTGGTGTCGCGGGAGAGCCCTGCGATCATGGCCGAGAGGAAGTCGCCGTGCGTGCCCGACCGGTACCGGATGGAACGCAGGCCCGGACGGTTGGCGACCGGCAGCGGCGGTGCAGCAGCCGCACGGCACGCGGCGCAGCCGCAAGCCGAGCGGTGGGCGCTCATGATCCGCCCCCGTAGGTCAGCGCGAGCACCCCGCGCTCGGGGAAGTCGGGATCGTCGTCGAGCCTCGCGATCTCGAGGCGCCCCATCGGCAGGACGCCGGAATCGATGCCGCTCGACCACGGCTCGTGCTGTCGTTGGAAGCTCAGGACCTCCACGGACTCGACGCCCGGCACCGCGTGAGCGGCCGCGAGGATCGTCGAGAGGTAGACGGGCCTGCCGAACGTGAAGCGGTCGGGGTGGAACAACCCCAACCGCCCGTCGGGCAGTACCGCGTCCGACAGTGCCGACCGCAGCTCGCGGGCGACCGAGGAACGGTGGTGGCCGTGCTCGACGCACACGAACAGCGAGACGTCGAGCGGCACGAACGCCGGCCCGTCGACCTCGAGGTCGTACCCCGCCATGCGGTAGCGCTCGAGCTGCGCGCGCAAGGCCGCCTCGAACCCGGCGTCGACCCCGCGTCCGCCCCGGCGATCCGCCGTGACGAACACCGTGTGCCACGACCCGGTCCAGCGGAATGTCGCCTCAGCCTTCTCGACTCCGGGATGCAGCTGCGCCTTGGCCGCGTAGTCCGAGGTCGTCACCGCCCGTTCCTGGATCGACAGGGTCGCCGGGGCGTCGCGCCGGATCTCGTCCCCGGTCTCGGCGTCCACGCCGCCGAACGCCGCCATCGGGTTCACGACCCCGACGACGTCGTTCTCGTCCCCGACGAGGTAGGCGAGGCTCTCGCGCCCGATGTTGCCGGCGACGCCGTTGCCGACGCGGTAGGTCGCGCGGAAGGCGGTGCGCTCGGTTGGCCGGGCGCCGTGCTCGTCGTCGCCGAACCGCAGCAGCACCGTCCCGTCGTGCTCCTGCTCGACCACGAACGCGCGGTGCTCGCCGTCGCTCGCGATGAGATCGGGGCTTGGATGCCACTCGTGCCCGGCGCCGCCGGGCTCTTCGCCCGTGAGCGTCACCGCCGGCGCCGCGGACCGGAGATCGCCCGAGCGGACCGCAGAGGCCGACTCCCACTCCTCGAGCACCTCGAGCGTGTCGTCGGTGACGTTCTCGCGCAGCAGCCAGGCGCGCCCGCCGAAGCTCAGGGAGTGCAGCATCCCTGATCCCCGCACGATGGCCTCGTCGCCGATCTGCGCGATGCCCGCGGCGGCGAAGAGCGCCTGCAGCCCATCCTTCGACGCGCTGCCCTGCAGCTCGGCCTCCAGAGCCGCGGTGAACGGGGCTGTCGCGAGCACCTCGCGATCATGGACGACGGTGCGCGTGAGCGGCGACTGCATCAGCGAGGGGCGGTACCGGGCGGGAACGCGTCCGCCCTCGTCGTCGCAGTCGGCGCCGGCCCGCACGAGTCGCGCGAGCGGCACGGCCCCCAGCGGCTCGCCGTCTCCGCTCTCGCCGGCGACGGTCGCCCCGTGGTCGGCGAGCACGATGTTGCCCCACGCGACCGCGGTCTCGATCCCGTCCACGGCGATGCACAGCGCGGCGGGAAGGGCATCGTCCTCGTGCCAGCGGATCTCGGTGACGTCCTCCTCGCCGCCGTCGAAGAGGGTGCCGGAGGGGTCCTTCGACGCCCGCACCTCGACCAGTCGCACGGCGAAACGGCGACTGGGGTCGGCATCCGCCGCGACGCGCGTCGAGGGGGAGACGGTCTCGGCGAGCACGAGCACCTCGCCCGCGCGCAGCGCAGGGTGATCGCCCCGCAGCGTCGCCGATGTCGTCCCGGGCTTCAGTGTCTCGTCGAGGCGCCCCCAGGTCCAGAAGCGCAGCTCGGAGAGGTCGTGGTCGAGCAGCGCGCCGTGCACGGTCTGGAACTCGACAGGCTGCGCGTCGATGACCCGCTCGTAGTCGCGCGTGTCCTTCTCCAGGCGCTGGTCGTCGACTCCGGGAACGCGCGTGAGCAGCCGCGTGCCCGCCGCGAGAGGGACGTCGACGGCGCCCTCGCCCACGAGGAGCCGCACCCATACCCGGGCGCTCGCGCCGTCGTGCACGCGGTAGTCGACGAGGCGCGCGTGGCGTCGAAGTGAGATGCGGCTGCGGGCAGTTCCGAGGTAGGCCTCGGTCGCCACGGCGTCCTGCCGATACGACAGCTCGTCGGCGGCGTAGGCGAGCAGCTCGACGAGCATGACGCCGATGTCGGCAGACGACCTCTCCGTCCATCCCGGTGCGAGCAGCGCCATCCGCTCGAGCATGACTCGGCGGAAGCCCTGATAGTCCTTCGCGAGGTAGTCGATCGGCGGCGGGTGGTGCACACCAGCCGGGCAGGTGCACGGCTGGAGGCAGTCGAGGTCGCTCGGGCACTCCACCTTGAACGAGAAGGGCACACCTGCCAGCAGCGGGTCGAAGCCCGTCGGCGGGTCGGTGGTTCCGGGCGTGCGCACGCGGAGCGTATAGAGGGAGAAGTCGCCCCACCGTGCCGTGCGCACGACGAGCAGCGTCGCGGGGTCGTCGTACCCGTCGATGAGGCCGAGCTCGGAGCCGGTGAGGTCCGTGCCGGCCCTCGCCCACTCCACAGCGACCGGGCGGATGCGCTCGCCGCCTTCGAGCGCGATCCACGTGCGGTCGAGACCCGCCGGCACCGGCAGCAGCAGGCGGACGACGAGCGTCCGCTGGCGCAGGTCGGCCACGGATTCCTCGTGGTCGCGCACCTCGAGGAACTCGATGCCGTTGAGCACCCCCGCGAGCTTCACCGCCATGAGGCGGCGCCGATCGCCGCACGTGTAACAGGTCATGGCGACACCCCCGGCGGGGTGCGGAAAGTCTGCACCTCGTGCGATCCGGTCGCCCGCACGACGTACGCGATCGTCGCGACGAGGGCTGCGTCGCGAGCTTCGACCTCGACCGACTCGATCGCGATGACGTTCGCGAGCTCGCGCTCAAGCGATGCCTGGATCAGGAACTGGGATGCCGCGGCCGCTTCCGGTCCGCCGGGTGCGAAGACCTGCGCGAGCAGCCCCGCTCCGAACTCGGGCCGCATGACGCGCTCGCCGGGGGAGGTGAGCAGCACCTGCTCGATGAGGTCGCGCACGTGCTCGTCGCGTCCGGTGGTCGCCGTGCGCCCGGTGCCGTCCACGGCCCACGGGAAGTCGAGGGTACCGCTCATGACGCGACCACCCTCGGCTGCACGGCGCCCGGGATCAGCGGCGCGCCGGTCGCGACGGTGAGGGACGACCCGGTCGCTACGGCGACGGGGACTCCGCCCGCCAGCACCCGGACGGCTCCGGCGACCCATTGCCCGCTGACGTCGAACGGGCCCGACGACGTCGAGAGGGAGCATCCCGCGATCGCGTACTGCGTCGCGAGCGTGACGACGGGCGCGCCCGCCACCAGCACCCGCGGGAAGGGCGACACCGCCGCCGCCACCCCGCCGTGCGAGCACAGCACGGAAGTGGCCTGAGTGAGCACGGGTCCCGGCATCCTTCCTCCTACGTCACCGTGAGGGCGCCCGCGTTGATGCTGACGGTCGGACCGACCATCGAGATCACGGCGCCCTTGCCGTTGCTGATCGTGATGCCGACGTCGCTGACCGAGATCATCGCGCCGGTCGTGGTCTTGATGAGGATGCCGCCGGTGGGCCCCGGCGTGTCGCTGATGGTGATCGAGTTGCTCAGCAGCGTCTGGAAGGTGAGGCCCGACACCCCGGGCGGCACGATGCGCGCGGCTGCCGGCACATCGGCGGGGGAGTAGAAGCCGCCGACCCACACCGGGTAGTCGGGGTCGCCGCCCTCGAACTCCACCCAGACGCCCGCCCCGATGGCCGGGACGGTGAAGACGCCGGTCTGGGTGCCGGTGACGGGCAGGCACGGCATCGCCCACGAGCTCGGCGGGATGCCGATCGACGGGACGAGCACCTGGATGCGCCCCATCTGCATCGGGTCGATGTTGTTGACGCACGTCCCCCGGTATTTGCCGAAGAGCTTCTTGGTGGCGACGGCGGTCTCTGTGTCGCTCATACGGGCACCTCCGGGACGGTGGACAGAAGGGCGTTGCGGGCGAGGGTGAACGACTGCGTGTAGCTGCCGCGCGCGATCTTGTGGGTGACGCTGCTCACGTAGTAGAGCCCGTTGAAGGCGTCGCCGGCGCCGCGCACCCCCACGAGCCCGCGCGATCTGAGCACGCGGCCGTAGCGGGCGACATCGAGCTGACCGGTGCCGGTGACCATGTCGTCGTGCTGCCCCGCGTACGCGATGCCCTTCATGATCGCCGCCGGGGCGCTGAGCTTCGCCGTGCCGGGCAGGAAGGTGAGCTTCGGCGGAAGCGGCGGCACGAGGCCGAGCATGGGTCGAAGCGGATTGATGTCGGGGATGGGGATCGGGATCGGCGCCTTGCTCCAGGGCTCGTGCACCGTCACGACCGGCAGCTCCTTCGCCTCCTTGTTGAGCGTGAAGTTCAGCCCGGTCACGTTGTCGTGCGGGCCGTCGAGCCCGCCGTCGAGCGCGCGCTGCGGGATGCCGAGACGCACCTCCGGTCCCCAGTAGGCCTTGCTCAGGCCCGGGACTGGACCAGGGTCGATGTAGAAGACGTAGCCCGCCTCGTGGGCGAGGCTCTTGAGGTACGCGTAGTCCGTGCCCTGGTGGCGGGGGATCTTCTCGGTGGGGATCGGCGGGTCCTCGACGAGCGCGGGGATGACCAGGGGCGCGACGCCGAGCGCCGCGTACTTCGCGAGCACGGCGAGCGCGCGCACCGCGACGGGCATCGCGGGGTAGGGGATGCCGTCGAGTTCGAAGATGTCCATGACGGCGGTGAGGTCCTTGCCCTTGACGTGCAGCGTTGCGGTCGTCCCGTCGGTCTTGAACTCGTGGTCGGTCATCACGCCGTCGGCGAGGACCTCCGTCGACCCGCCGATCGTCACGGCGAGGACGATGCGCAGGAGCGGGATCGAGACGCCCCCGGTGAGGAGGAACAGCGTCGAGAGGGGCGACTTCTTGGGCACATCGAAGACGAGCTCGAACCCGCTCTGGGTGTCGCCCGAGCCGTTCTCGATCGTCACCTCGCGCAGCGCCTCCACGAGCGACTGCGGAGCCGGCACGGCGATCGCGGGTCCCGCGTACAGGTGCAGCCGCACGGGCTGCGACGACAGCTCAGCCATCGGCCCCCCTCATGTCGACGGGCAGGGTGACGCGCACGATACGCCCGGGAGGGCCGGCCATGCCGGCGGGGTCGATCACGCCGTTGGCGTCGGCGAGGCGCCACCACAGTTCGGGGTCGCCGTAGTGCCGGGCCGCGAGGAGGTCGCGCCGGTCGCCCTCGACGCACCGCACCTCGTAGAGGGTGCTGAAGCGCTCCGGCTTCGGCACCAGCCGTCGCCGCAGGAATGCGACGGGCACGGGCTCGACGCCGGGCTCCGCGTCGGCCACGTGCTGGGCGGTGCCGACACCGGCGTACCGGCTCGTGGGCGGCAGCGGATTCTGCGGCACGACGCCGGCCGAGAGCAGCTGCTGCAGCGGATCCACCATGTCAGAGCTCCTTCACGCCCAGCGCCGACGGCGGCGCCGAGCCGGCCTTCTTGGCGAGCGCCTCGCGGGAGCGGAGGTGCGCCATGAACAGCTGACCGCCGCGGTGCTCGAAACCGAGGTCGTCGACGGTGAGTACCCTCATGCCGAGCGAGACCGTCGCCCGGATCGGGTTGAGCTGCGCGTCGAACGCGTCTTCCGTGATGGAGAGGTCGGTGATGCGCACCGGCACGACGCGGTTCGGTCCCCACACGAACAGCAGCAGGGGCGTCTCGATCGCGAGCACCTCGAGCGCGCCGCCACGGGCGATCGAGTCGTTGCCCTGCAGCGCGTCGCTCGTGGGCTGCACGAGCAGCTCGAGCGCAGCGAGCTGCGGATGGATGCCGACCTCGGCCGCCGTCCGGTTCTGATCGGGGTGTTCGAGCCGATCGGTCGCGTCGATCTCGGCCTCGACCTTGATGGTCTCGGCCGCAGCGCCCTTGATGCGCAGCGCTTGGGATCTGTCGCCCCCCGACTCGCCCGCCGCCTGCACCTGCATCGTGCGACTGAGGGAGTCGGGGTTGTACTGCAGGGCGATCGTGCGCAGCGTCCGCCCGCTCTTGACGTCGACCTGCACGAGGCCGCCCTTGATGAGCCGGGGTGAAGTCATGGCCGCTTCGCCGCCTTGTCTTTCGGGAGCGCGCTGTCGAAGTACGCGTAGGTCGCCGGACGCAGGGACTGCAGCAGCTCGGGGGACGAGACGTACAGCGCATACGCCTCGGCGTAGCTCTCCTTCCAGGCGGTGGTGCCGTACTGGGTCGCCGCGCCCCCGTCCTTCTCCGTCGCCTCGCGGAACGGCTTGCCCTTGGCGTCGCCGCCCTCGTCGACGTTCGCGGTGGTGCCGCTGAAGCTGACGGTCGACCCGGACTCCGTCGTCGTCGCGGCGAGGGCATCTCGCGCGGTCTTGGTCGCGCCCTCCGCAGCCTTGATCGCCTTCTCTGCCGGACCGCCCAGAGGGTAGTTGCCGGCGGCGTCGGCGTGCTTCGCGAGCGTGGCCGCCTGGGCCGCGCCGGCGGATGTGTACTTCGCCATCGCCTTGCGCATGTTGCGGTCATCGATCGCATGCCCGATCTCGTGGAGGATCACCTGCGATGCGTAAGAGAGAGCGGAGCCCTTGCCGGCGAAGCGCACGTCGGACGCGTCGAAGGCGGTCTTGCGGATCGTGACGGTATGCGTTCCCGCGTCGTACTCCCCGTCCTCTCCCGCAGGCGGGTCACCGACGACAACGGTGATGCCCTGCACGAGGGCGAGATGCGCCGCGGGGACACGTGACACCGCGCCGCGCAGGGCTTCGAGCTGGCCGCCGGTGAGGGAATGCGTGATGCCGGCGGTCTTGATCCTCCCGGCGATCGGGTCGGGCGGCGGCTTCTTTCCGGGTTCGGGCGGTCCGGGGACCGCCTGACCGGGCGGTGCGGTCGCGGCGCCGAGCTGTTCGACGAGCACCCTCGTCGTCGCCGTCCCACCGGCGGGTGCCGGCGGCGCGGCGTGGGTGAAGCGGTAGAGCCCGTCGATCCCGCCGTGCTTGGCGAGGTCGAGCCTGAGGGTGATCGTGCTGTTCTCCGGCAGCACTGTGGGCGTGGCATCCATCAGCTGCCCGACGAGATTCTGCATGCCCTTCGCCGGCACCGCGCTCGCCGAGCCGTCGATCGTGATCGTCGTCTTCGCGGGTGGCGTGTACGGCGTGGCGTTCGCCTGGAACGACGTGTCGGGCGACGGGATGCTCACCGGCATGTCCGCCGTGATCTGAATGCGCTTGCGATCGGCCTCCGGGAGGGCCATGAGCGTCGTCGCCGGCGCGACAGGAGCCTTCGGCTGACGGCGCACGATGGGAGGACCGCCGATCCGGTGCTGCGCGACGTGAGCGAGCTCGTGCGAGAGCCTGCGCCGGCCCTCCTCGGTGCCGCGCTGCTCACGCCCCGGCGCGAACGCGATGCGACGGCCGACCGTGAGCGCCTCCGCACCCGCGCGCTCGGCGGTGTCGGCGGCCGCGGCATCCGTATGCACGCGGACGTCGCCCGCGTCGAGGCCCGGTGGCGCAGCCAGCCGCTCGGCCGAGTCGAGGGCGCGCCCCTCGCCGTCGAGCCGGACGTCGAGCTCTGTCGATGCCGCCGACCCGTGCGTGGGCACCGCCGCGAACGACCAGCCGGTGAGGGACGGAGCAGCGGCGACGGATGCCTCGGCGAACCGCTCCGCCATGCGCTCGGCGGGCGCGTCCGCATGCCCGACCGCGTGCACCCCGCTCGGGCGATCGGACGCGGGAGCAGCGGAGTGGACATGCGCGAGACTCACGGCGCACCCCGTCCCGCGAAACGCAGCTCCGGCACCGGAACGGGCCTCGGACGCCGGCGGTAGTCCTCGGGCGTCGTCGGCGCGTATCCGCGCACCGCGAGCAGCACACCGCTGTTCGGATTGACGCAGACGGCGAGACCGCGCGCGGCGTAGACGCGCTCGCCGCCGGTGATCGTCAGCGGCCCGAACACGTGGTCGAGCTCGGCGTCGGGTTCGCCGAGCTCGGGGATGGCGAGAAGGCCTCCGTCACCGTCCACGGGCATGACGCCCTCGACCAGGACGACGCGGCCCTCCCGGACCCACGCGCGCAAGCCGTCGCTGAACGACCGTGTCGCGAGCGGGACCCACGAGGTGACCGCGGGCGGATCGCCCAGCAGCCCGTCGAACGTCGATGCGGTGCCGGCCACGATGCCGAGCGTCTCCGCGGCGTCGGCGGGCAGGCCGGTCCACCCCGACACGTCGGCGGCGTCGAGGAGCCGTGAGAGCGCATCCGTCATGGCCGACTCCCGCTCGCCGTGCCGCCGATGCGGTCGACTTTGCCCAGGAAGTAGGCCGTCCACACGTTGTCGGCGCCCACGACGTCGACGAGGCGCTGCGCCTCGGTGATCGAGGTGTACGCGCCGGGTGGGGTCACGGTGATGGGTGGCAGCGCGGCCCAGGATCTGCCCTCGACCGACTCGCGCGTCGGCCGGTGCGACAGGAGCCGACGACCGCTCTTCGACCACACGACATCCGTGAGCAGGCTGTCGACGCCCTCCATGAGGGTGTTCCACTCCCGCTCCGACTTCTCCTTCAGCCTCACGGCGTACCGCCGGTAGTCCGCGTGCGCGAGGGTGTGGCCGTACTCGTGGATGAGGGTCTGGAACATGTCCCACCGTGCCGCGCGGTCCTCGTCGACGTCGCCGGTCTGGAACATGTCCACGTAGATCTGCCCCCCGACCTGTGCTCCGCCCCAGTTGCGGTCGATGTAGATGAGCTTGTCGGCGGTGGTCTGGGGATCGTCCTCCCACTTCTCGCTCACCCCGTCGACCACGGCGGCCTGGGCTACGTCCTCCAGTGCCTGCGCCTCGTCGTTGCGCTTGTCGCCGATCGTCTCTGGCCGCGCGTCGCACTCGGCGTTGATGGCGTCGAACGCGGCGTCCGAGCGGAAGTAGTAGCGGATCTGCTGCAGGGCCCACGCGACGCGGTCGGCCGGATCGGCGGACTTGACGGCGGTGGTCTGCCGGTGGTGCCAGGAGAACAGCGTCTGCGGCTTGCCGTCGCCGCCGAAGGTCAACTCGGGCCGCGCACCCGGGTTGTAGAAGTTGCCGAAGACGCCGTCGGTCGCATCCTTCGCAGGCTTCGCCATGCGCTCTATCTCGGAGGGCTTGGACGCGGTGCCCGCCGCGCGGGCGCTCTCGTAAGCCTTGTCGATCTTCACCGCCAGGGCCGCTGCGACCAGCGTGCGGTACTTGCCTCCGGGCGCGAACATCGCCTTGCGCTCGGCTTCCTCCTTCGCCTTCGCCTCGGCTTCGGCCTTCCTGCGAGCGGCCTCCTCCTTGCGCTTCGCCGCTGCTTCCCTGCGGCGTTCAGCGGCCGACTTCTTCGGCTTCGCCGATGCCGTGGTCGACGCGGCCGTCGGCGCTGTCGCGGGGTCCGGCGGTGTGGTGGGTGGCGTCGGCTTCGGCTTCACCGGGCGAGGCGGGGTGAGCGCGTCGCGCGCTGCCTTCGCCTTGTCGCCGGAGACCGGCGAGGTGGTGGCGAGGGCGTCGTCGGCGGAGGCGGGCAGGTCGCGATGAAGCGTGTCGGCGATGAACAGGTCGAGTGCGCGGACTCTGTGACGCAGCTTCCGCTCCTTCTTCGCGAGCCGCCGGCGCTCGGCGTCGTCCGTCGCCGCGACTCGCTCCCGGGTGACCGCCTCGAACTCGCCCTGCCATCGGGGGCGCGTCGTGTGCAGCACATGGTCCCGCGCCTTCCGGCGATCGGCGGGGGAGAGGCGGGCGACGACCGCAGCGGGGTCGTCGCCGTAGTAGTCCTCCTCGAACCGGGCGTCGAAGCGGGCGCCGTCGAACGCGAAGGACGGCGACCCGGCGGGGATCTCGGGCCCGACCACTTCGACGGTTCCCCGGGAGAGAGCCTTGCCCCCTCCGGCGAAGCGCCGGGCGACGAGATCGTCGAGGCGATCCTGCTGGGCGCCATGGAGATTGTCCTCGAGCGACGCGTAGCGCTTCGCCGGTTCGCGGAACACCACCAGCAGTTCGTCCGGCGTGGCGAGCTCGACGAGATCGAGGATGGCGTCCTCGTCGTCGTCGAGTGTGGGTCCGTCGATCATCTCGTCGATGAGCAGGCCCATCTGCTTCCCCGTGAGCTCCCATCCCGGGCTGCCGGCCTTCCATCTGCGCACGACCGCGCGGGCCTTGTTGTCGGCGTCGTACGAGCCGTCGTGCGATCCGGCCTTCGTGATCGCCTTCACGTAGGCCAGGAGCTCGGCGTCGCTCCATGAGCCCTCGGCGCCGAAGAAGACCGCAAGCTTCTCCCAGAAGCTCCGCCGCTGCACGCGGGCCGGTGCCCCGGTGGAGCGTGGTGCGGCGCCCCCGCGCTGCTGGACGACGTGGGCGAGCTCGTGGGCGATGAGGTGTCGACCCGCCGGGTTCGACGGGTCGAAGCGGCCCGAGCCGAACACGATGTGCTCACCGACGGTGAACGCCGTGGCGTCGACTCCGGCGGCTGCGCTCGCCGCCTGCGGGTCGTCGTGCAGCCTCACCGACGAGAAGTCGTAGCCGAAGCGCGCCTCCATCGAATGCCTGAGGCTCGGATCCAGCGCCCGGCCGCCGCCTCGGGTCGCGGCATCCACTCCCGTCGTGTCGAAATCCTCCGTGGGCGCCGCCTCGCTCGTCGTCGCCGGGGCACGCTGCACCTCTTCGCGCTTCTTCTGCTCCTCCGCCTTGACGGCGTCCTCGGGCTTCTTCTGCTGTTCGGACTTCGGCGCGGCGAGCGGCGGCACGAGTGGGAAGGGGAGACCTGGCACCTGACCGGCCGGGGCGAACTTCTGCCGCGCCACGACGGACGCGATCGCGGCGTCGCTGACCTTCTTGTCCTGTTGCGCCTGGAGGCTCTTGATGATCGGGTCGTTCCTCAGCCGTGCGGTGTCGGCGGCGATCGCCGCCGTCTTCCTGTCGGCCGCGCTCTGTCGCTTCCCGCCTCCCTTGGGCAACTGCTCCGTGTAGCCGAGCGTGAGTCCGAGCCCGACGTCGCCGAAGCCCACGCCGCGGCCGCCCGGGCGCGGATCGCCCGCGAGAAGCCCGGGGACGCCCTCGGCCCTCACACCGACGCTCAGACCGGGCGGCACGATGTCCTTGACCTTCGGAATCGACCCGAGCGGCAGCGGTACATCCTTCCCAGAGACCGCGAGGCCGCTCGCGGCGACGGCCGACAGCAGCGGGCTGTCCTCGATGACCTCGCGGACCTTCTTGCCGCTGGGCAGCTCGGTCTCGGTGGCCGCCTCCACCGCCTTGCCCGCGCCCTCCTTGTAGGCCTCCGCCTGGGGTCGCGGCTTGTCCTCGAGCTTCTTGGGCTGGTCCTCGTCACGATGGACGGATGCCTCGGCCGGCACGGTCGCGAACGACCAGCCCGTCACGCTCCCGCCGCGAGCGACGATGTCCGCGGCCCGGTCGGCCTGGCGCTCCGTCGCGTCGTGGCGATGCGACACGCGCCGCGGGGGTGCGGCATCCGTGCCCTTCGCCGGGGGAGCGGGAGTCCTGCTCATCGCGGCGCCCCTTCCCGGATCCGGTCGCGGGCCGTCGCCCACGTGCTGCGCGCCACCTGGGCGGCGAGGTCCTCGCGATCGGTCACCGGCCGCGCACGGCGCGGCGCGGCGGCCCAGCGCGGCGGCTCGTCGCCGCGCCGGTCGGCGGTCGCCAGCTCGCTCAGGCGCTCCGCGATGAGCGGCCCGATCCCCTCGGCGAGCTCGGCCGGAACGCCCCGCAGCACGAGGCGCTCGATGTCGATGTCGATGCGCGTCATCTCGCACCGCCTCGGAGCGCCCCGGTCTCTGTGGCGGTGAGCGCGCGCTCGGACTTCGCCGCCTCGCGCGTGGCGGCGCGCAGCAGGTGCTCGGCACCGACGGCGACGCCCTCGCCGGCGGCGGCGAAGGCCGCCGAGAGGGCGATCTGCCGGATGGCGCCGCCGCTGAGCTGGATGCGGGCGAGCGCCGCAGGATCGACGTCCGCGAGCGGCGTCGCGGCCGGGAACACGCGCCGCCAGATCTCGGCGCGCGACGCCTCGTCGGGGAAGGGGAATTGCACGACGAACCGGATGCGGCGAAGGAACGCCCGGTCGACGTTGCCCCGCAGGTTCGTGGTGAGGATCGCCAGGCCCCGATAGGACTCCATACGCTGCAGCAGGTACGCGACCTCGAGGTTCGCGTAGCGATCGTGGCTGTCCTTGACGTCGCTGCGCTTGCCGAACAGCGCATCCGCCTCGTCGAAGAGCAGCACGGCGCCCGATGCCTCGGCAGCGTCGAACACGGTCGACAGATGCTTCTCGGTCTCGCCGATGTACTTGCTCACGAGCGCGGAGAGATCGATGCGGTAGAGGTCGAGGCCCAGGGACGCGGCGAGCACCTCGGCCGCCATCGTCTTGCCGGTGCCGCTCTCGCCCGCGAAGAGCGCGGTCACCCCCAGTCCGCGGTCCGAGCGGCTCGCGAACCCCCAGTCGTCGAGCACGGTCGCGCGGTGACGCACGTGCCGCTCGATCTCGCGCAGCAGTTCGCGCTGGCCCTCGGGCAGCACGAGATCGTCCCACCTCGCGCGCGGCTCGATGCGCTGTGCGAGCGCACCGAAGCCCGTGCGGGAGCGCTCGCGAACAAGGCGGCGCAGGGTCGCGACATCGCGGTCGGTGAGGCCGAGCCACTCGGCGGCGACCGCGGCGACGACCCCCGCGGGCAGGCGGAAGTGCTGCGACAGCTCACGTTCGGCGACGACGATCGCGTCGGCGGTCCTCGTCGCGTCGACCTCCAGGGCTGCGCGCCACAGCGCCGCCTCCTCGCTTGCGGTGGGCAGGGGCACGGTGCGGGCGAGGGTGACCCTGCCGGCGACGTCTCCGGGGCCGTCGGTGACGACGACCTCGGCCTCCAGCAGCGCGAGCAGTCGCGCGTCGTCGGTGGCGATGAGCCGCCCGTCGAGGACAGCCTCCCGGTCGAGCACGGCGGCGGTGTCGGCCGGGTCGCGCTCGGCGGCCGCGGCATCCCGCACGGAGAGCACGCCGCCCCCGAGGGACGCCGCCAGGCGGGCGACGACGCCCGCTCGCGTGTCGGCATCCGCGCCGTCGAGCCGCACGAGCACCCGCCCGTCGACCGCGCGCACCGCGGCGGCGAGCTCATCGGCCAGCGCGGTCTGCGCCGCGGTGAGGCCGCCCGCGAGCGGGTCGGCGACGAGTCCGTCGAGACGGCCCGGCCCGAGGCCGGTGAGGCGGTGCAGCACGGCTTCGTCGATGCGGAGGGGACGCAGCGCCAGGATGTCGCCGGCCCCGAGCCTCACCAGCCGCCGACGTCGCAGGGGCCGGTCGGGCGAGAGCGCGTCCCAGTGCGCCGCGGGCAGCACCGAGAGCGCGAGCCCGAAGGTCGGCGACGGCGTCCCGCCCTGCGCCGCCGCCACATCAGACGCCACCTGCGCGTCCAGTTCCACGGCGGCGGCGAGCATGAGCACGTCGCACTCGAACGCGGAGAGCCCGAGCCGGTGGCCGAGGTCCGCAAGCGGTGAGTCGTCGGTCCTGGGTCGGGGCGCGTCATCGCCGCGCAGCAGCGCCGCGATGCGGGCGAGCTCCGACACGAGCCGCTCGCGCGGTGCGTCGCGCGGCGGGTCCGGCTCGCCGAATGCGGCGGTGGTGCTCATGGGACCGTGATCCTCTGCACCGGATCGAACGCGGGCGGGTCCGGCGGGATCTTCGGGCTCAACAGGATGAGCCGGCTCTCGGCGCCGTCGACGGCGAGGCGCACCCATTGCGGCCCGCCGGGGACGTCGCCGCACGCGAAGACCAGCGTGTCGGTCACCGTTGCGTGCGGCTGCGCCCGCGCCACGGCGCCGCCGAGCGCGAGGGTCGCCCGCTGACCGGGCCGGACCTCGGGCGAGACTTCGATCGTCGCGGTGACGTCACCGGTGCCGCCGTCACGGACCGCGCCGGTGGCGCCGCCGAACCGGATGACGGGGGCGAGGAGCATCGCCGCGGTGTTCGTCTCGCGGGGGATCGTCTCGGTGGGCGGTGTCAGCGAGACGCGCACCGTCCACACGCCCGCGGGCCATGCGGCGTCCGCCCCGGGGCTCGCCGGGAGGGGCACGTCGACGACGTCGCGGCGCGTGTTGACGCCGATCGGCACGACGATCGGCGCGGCGAGCGCAGGATGCGAGAAGCGCACCTCCACGCCTGTCCCGTCGAGGTGGGCCCCCTCGACGCGCACGCTCTCGCCGAGTGCCGCGGCCGGCTGCGGCGCCGGCGGGACCACGCGGAACAGCGTGGGGACGGGTGGCAGCAGATCCGGGTGCACGAAGACACCGGGCTCCCGCCCGCCGTTCGCCGCCGGATCGCCCCGCGTGAGCACCGGCAGCCCGCTGCGCACCGGCTTGGTCGCCTCGATCAGCACCACCGTCACGAGATAGCCCACACTCGGGCGGTAGTTCGCCTGGATGGCCGACCACAGCCGCGACATCTCCTCGGAGTCGATCGGCTCGGTCGTGACCGTGATCTCGGCCGCCTGATCGGCGAGGTCCGCGGCCGCCAGCGCCTGGTAGGCAGGCGGCAGGATGCTTCCGCTCACCACGCCGGCCTGCAGTGCCGTCCGGATCGACGCCCGATCGAGGACCGGCTGGTCGTGCAGGATCGACATCGCGTACCCGAGCAGGATCTCGGCCTCGAAGTCCGCTGTCCCGTAGGCGGTGAGGAGATAGTGCAGATCGAGCGCGAGCGGCGGGTTCGCCGTGCGCGTGCCCGCGGAGTCGAACCCGGGAAGCCCCGCGTTGCGCCATCCGGCGTTGGGGCTCACGCGGTACAGGAAGAGGTTGAGGCTCGGCTCGCTGTCGGGCTCGTTGAGCTTGATCGCGTCCGGCGCGAGCGCGGTCACCTTCACCGTGCCCACGGCGGGCCCGGCCTGCACGATGCCGTTGTCGAGCAGGTTGCGCAGCACCGCGCTGACGCCCCCGATCGCGAGCGGGCCGCTCATCGTGGCCTCCGCGAGAGGTAGTCGTGCAGCGTCCGCTCGGGGTCGCGCGCCGGGCGCGCGCTGCGGGGAGCGGTGGCGGGCGCCGTCACCCCGGCGCGCACCTCGATGCGCCCGATGGTGACGTGCACGACATCGGGCTCGGCAGCGGGGACGGATGCCTCGTCCCGCGCGCTCGCGCGCACCGCCGGCGTTGCGGCGATCGGAGGTTCCGCGCGGCGAACCGGCATGGCCTCGACGCGGGCAGTGGCGGTGAGAGGAGTCGTCGCGGCCGGGGCGTCGCTGCGCTCGGAGTGGACCCCAACAGCCGAGCGTTCCGGGGCGGGCTTCGCGGTACCGGCCTCCGGTGCGATTCCCGTCGCCGGCCGGCCGCGGTCATCCGAGTGAGAGGGCGCGGGGATCGCGCGATCGCCCTCGTCGCGAGCCCGGGCGACCGGCTCGACCCGTGCGCGGGCGTCGGTGCTCCTCGGCGGACCCGGCAGGCCGGCCCGGGCGGGGGCTTCCGCGGCCGTGCCGATCGCCGGGGGCGCCGCAGCATCCGTCGATCCGTCGCGGGTGCTCGGTTCGAAACGAGAAGGCAGCCGCGGACCCGCGGCGGCGGGAGCCCCACCCGCGCGGGCGGCGAGACGTGCGAGGTAGCCGCTCATGCTCCCTCCCGCACGATCTCGAGGTAGGCGGCGCGGCGCTGCTCCGGGAGCGCGAGCACCTCGGCCTCGGTCCAGCCGTAGGCCCGCGCGAGCACGTCGACCTCGCGCAGCACCCTCCGGGCGCGCGACTCGACCTCACGCCACACGAAGGCGATCGGGTCGACGTCGGCGTCGAACAGCGCGCCGCACTCCGGGCATTCGAGCCCGACGGAGACCTCGGCGAGCGGGTCGGCGGCGGCGAGCGCGGCCTCGATGCGCTCGACCACCTCGGCCGGGGCGAGCGTCGCGTCCTCGCCACCGGGGCCCGTGACATCGCAGCACCGCGCGAGAAGGGTGGCGGCAGCATCCGTTCGCCCCGCGACCTCCGCGAGATCGCCCGCCGTCGGCACCCGCCAGCGCACCAGCCAGGCGCCGGCCTCCGTGGGCACGGTCAGGTCGCCCGAGGCCGCCGCGCCGCTCAGCCCGAGCAGGGAGTCGGCATCGAGGGCGAACTCGACGGCCGATGTGCACGCCGGGCACGTGACGACGGCCTCGAGCCGCCGGCCGGCGAGCGCGCTGTGGAAGCCGAGGGTGGCGGCGTGCAGGTGCCCGAGCGGCGCATCGCGCAGACCCGCCGCATCTTCGCCGGCTGCCGCCGCGACCCGCAGCGCACGCGCGATCGGCGCCTCGCCCTGCGCCGCGTCGGCGAGGTCGAGGATCGTCTTGGCCCGCACCGGAGAGGCTGCGGCGGCGGCCACCGTCGGCTCCTAGGGTTCGGCGAAAACGGGTTCGGACGGCTCGACGACCGCGTAGTCCCGCTCCCAGCCCTCGTTCTCGAGCTTGAGCGTCTGGATGGCGACGGCGTTGGCGTTGGCGTCGAGGTCGGGGAGCGCCTGGTACTCCGAGACCCACGCGCGGAACACCTTGTACGCGATCACGAGCTGGCCCGCCTCGTTGTACAGCTCGACGATGAGGTCCTTGCGGAAGTCCTTGAGCGACACCTCCGCTCCGAGCCCCGACCCGAAGTTCCACACCTTGTTCGCCCACTGCTCGAACTCGACGTCGTGCGTGACGCCGCGCTCGAGGGTGATCGCCTCGAACTTGACCCGGCCGGGCGACTTGCGCGACGTCGACGGATCTCCGCCCTCGCGGTGCTCCACGACCTCTGTGGTGCGTTTGAGGCCGCTCACTTTGCTGACGCCCGCAACGTACTTGCCGTCCCACTTCACACGGAACTTGAAGTTCTTGTACGGGTCGAACCTGCTGGCGTTGACGCTGAACTGTGCCATGTCCCGATTCCTTCGGCTCAGACGGCGCTCGCGCCGGCGATCTGCTGCAGTCGGATGACGACGAACTCGGCGGGCTTGAGCGGCGCGAACCCGACGTGGATGTTGACGATTCCCCGATCGATGTCGGACGGGGTCGTCGTCTCCTTGTCGCATTTGACGAAGTACGCGTCGCGCGGCGTGCTGCCCTGGAAGGCGCCCTGCCGGAAGAGGTCGTTCATGAACGTGCCGACGTTGAGGCGGATCTGCGCCCACAGCGGCTCGTCGTTGGGCTCGAACACCACCCACTGGGTCCCGCGGAAGAGCGACTCCTCGATGAAGAGCGCCGTGCGCCGCACCGGGATGTACTTCCACTCGTTCGCGAGCGAGTCCGCGCCTTTCAGCGTGCGTGCCCCCCATACGACGCGGCCGGCGCCGGCGAACGCGCGCAGGCTGTTGATGCCGAGCGGGTTGAGCTGCCCGATCTCGCCGTCGCTCAACGGGACGGAGAGCTCAGGCACGCCGTTGAGGGTGGCCTCGAGGCCCGCGGGGGCCTTCCACACGCCGCGGGTCGCGTCGGTCCGTGCGAGCACGCCGGCCACCGCGCCCGACGCGCCGAACGTCTCGAGCTGGTTGTCGCGCAGCGGGTTGGTCTGCCGCAGCCGCGGGAAGTACACGGCTGCGTTGGCGCTCACCGTCCCGAGCGACGCGAGGCCGGACTTGGCGTCGCCGACCGAGTCCCAGGTCGGCGGTGCATCGATCACGTAGAACGCGCGCCGGGCCTCGGCGTACGTCGCCGCCTCGGTGACGACATCGGCCTCGACCTCGCCGCCGGGACCGTCGGGCGACACCCCCAGATACGGAGGGATGACGAGAAGGTTGAAGATATCGGCATCCTCGAGCGCGTACATCCCCGACTTGGCGCCGAGCGAGCCCTTCACATCGGCGGCGACGAGATCGTCGCCGTCGTCTCCGCCTGCGAGCCGTTGGCTCGCCTCCTGCGAGGGATCGCCCGGCGTCGGCGTGATGTCGTCCCAGATCGTCTTGCCCGCGGCGGGAGTGCCGGTGTGGACCTTGGGACGACTGCTGTCGGGCACCGTCCCTGCCGTGCGCACGAGGTCCGACTCGTTGTCGAGCACCCGCGACAGCAGCCGCGGATGATCTGCGGGCGTGAGGACGACGTTGCGGTGCGCCTCGATGACTCCCGTCGCGCCGTCGCGGACGGTGAGGTTGAACAGGGTGTCGGGTTCATCGCCGAGCGCGGGGTCCTCGGGACGCGTGTCGTGGTCGATGCGCACGCGCAGGCCGTCGCCCCACAGGCCCACGTCGACTGCCTGGAGCGTGAGGAGATCCGCGCCGGCGTCCAGGGCGAGGTCGACGGAGGACGATGCCGGATCGTCGGCGTCGGAGGCCGCATCATTCACGACGCGGACGATCACGGCCGTACCGCCGCCGTTGAGGAAGAAGTCGCGGACGGAGAATCCGAGCCGGCTGAGCTTCCACAGTCCGCCGAACGTGCGTTCGTACTCACCGAAGTTCGTCACGACGATGGGTCTGTCCACTGGTCCGCGGGGCGCCCGCCCCACGAAGGCGGTGACCGAGGTGGAGACCCCGACGATAGTGCGGACCCCGCTGGCCACCTCCTCGATGTACACGCCGGGATAGGTCAGTTGGGACGGCATGGCTGTCTCCAGAGAGGATGCATCGATCTGGGGGCCCCGCCGGCGGTACCCGAAGCCGACGGGAGGGTGGCGACCCCACCACGTGGCGTCGTCGGCGTGGCCTCGACGGCCACGGTGGGAAATGCAAGGACCTCGATTCGAGAGTCAATCCCTCACGGTGAGGGCTGTCAAGGGCCCGGCGTGCAGGGACGAATTCCCGGCGAAGAGGTGACACGGGGCGCCCGCGTTCCTACAGTTGAGTCACGCCGAGGCTGTGGGAGTCCGGCGACGACGACGCACGCGGTGGAAGGGGAGGTGCCGTGGTCCAGGATGTGCAATCGACCGAGGATCCCGCGTCCCCGCGGGCAGCCGCACCCGTCGCACCTCCGGTGACGCGCGGCACGCTCATCTGGTTCGGGCTCGGCCTCGTGCTGCTGTCGTTCTTCGCCGCCTTCCTCGGATCCTGGCTCGCGCGCTCGGTCGACACTGCCGCGCCGGTGCCGGCACCCGAACCCTCCGCCTCGGCCACCGCGTCGCCCGAGTACGAGGACGTGCTCGCCGAGATCCTCCCCGCCGGGTCGGCGGTTCGCGCCGGTTCCGGCGCGCCCGAGGAGGGCAAGGGCTACGAGGGCGACGTCTACATCGACATCCTCGACGCCGACGTGTACCTCTTCAAGGACGACGCGTGGACGCTCGTCGGCAATCTCCGCGAGGCGGCTGCCGAGAACCTCACGGGCGAGCAGGGGCCGGCGGGGGAACAGGGCGAGCAGGGTGCTCAGGGCGAGCAGGGGGCCTCGGGTGCTCAGGGACCCAGCGGCGCCCCCGGTTCCCCGGGAACACAAGTGATTCTCGGCACATCGGGGCCCGCCGACGACGCCTGCACCGCCGACGGCGACGTGTACATCGACACCGCAGCGGTCGAGTTCTACGAGTGCACCGACGGTGCGTGGGTGCTGTTCGGACCGACGACCGGGCCCGAGCCGACCCCGGAAGCCGGCGAGTAGACGCAGGCTCCTCAGCGGCGGGTGGACGCCGTCACCGTGAACTTGGCGTTGCGCGCGACTTGCCGCGTCGGCCCGACCGCCCGCTCCAGCGCGGGGCGGTAATGCAGGCCGGAGTTCCAGACCGCCCAGAGTTCGCCGCCTTGCCGCAGCACGCGGGCGGCCTCTGCGAACATCCGCGGAGCTATCCCTTCGTGCACCGCGGAACCCGAGTGGAACGGCGGGTTCAGCGCGATGAAGGTCGCGCTCGCGTCCGGCTGCGCCCCCAGCATGTCGTCGCGGACGACCTCGACGCGGTCGGCGACGCCGTTCGCCTCCGTGGTCGCCCGCGCGGAGGCGACCGCCGCCGCCGATTGGTCGCAGGCGAGCACGTGGAGGGATGGATGCCGCAGCGCGAGCACCGTCGCCACCACGCCGGTTCCGCAGGCGAGGTCGATGGCTGAGCCGTCGGGGAGCGGGGGAAGCTGCTCCAGCAGGAACCTCGTGCCGATGTCGATCGACGCGCCCGCGAAGGCGCCTCCGAAAGCGCACACGACGATCCCGTCGTGCGTCACGCGCACCGGCGCCGGGTCGCGGCCGTCGTGAGGTCCGCGCGCGACGAGCACGCGCGACTTCTGGCGGGCATGGGTGACGTCGAGCCGGGCGAAGCTCTCGCGCAGCACGTCGTTCATGGCGAGCGTCATGTGCTTCACACGACCGCCGGCGAAGACGACGACGTCGGGTGCCGCGTGCGCGGCGATCAGCCGCGCGATGTCGCGGAGCGCGTCGAGCGAGCGCGGCAGCCGCATCAGCACGACGCGCGCGCCGCGCACGAGTTCTGGCGAGAGTGGCAGCGACACGAAGGCGTCGCTGAGGCCGAACCGCTCGGCGTTGGCGGCCAGCGCCCGTTCGCCGGTGAGCGGGTCCTGATGGACGCGGATGCCGCGGCCGCCGTCGGACGCTGCGCCCAGCGTGAGCGCTCCGTAACCGTCGCCGATCACCACGAGCTCACCGTCGCCGGCGCCGGTGCGGGCGGCGGCGGACTCGTCCAGGAGCAGCCGGTCCGCAGCATCCGTCGCGACGAGGTCGGGAGCCTCGACGTCGGGCCACCGGCGCAGGCCCTCGAGCGAGAATGTCACCGTCCCACGGTAGCCGGACCGGCCGCGTCCGGTTCCGGGAACTGCGGGCGAATGCGTGCCGTCCCGCGGCAGCGGGACTAGCATTCAACGGTGCCAGACCGTGCGTTCAGTCCCGTCATCTCACTGCTGACCGTGGCCGCAGTGTGGGACGCGCACCTCGGCGCTCAGCTGCGCGACCTCGGCCTCACGACCCGCAAGTACGGGCTGCTCGCCCACATCGAGGCGACGCCGGGCATCTCGTTCAGCGAGCTCGCGCGGCGCTCGCAGATCACCGTGCAGTCGGCGCACACCGCCGTGCAGACCCTTGTCGCCGACGGGCTCGTCGCGGATGCGACGAAGCACGCGGGCGCGGCCTCCGATCTGCGCGTGACCGACCGGGGGAGCGAGGTGCTGCAGGCCGCCGAGCAGCGGCTGGCGGCCCTCGACGCCGGGCTCGCCGCGGGGGCGCCGGCGCTCGCCACTGCGCTGGAAGGGCTGCACGAACAGCCGTTCGGGCTCGCGCCCGAATAGGTCGGGATGCCGCGCACGGCCAACCTTCAGAAAGCCTGAAGCGCTTTCAGTTAGGCTGAAGGTGTGTTCCGAAACCCTCACACCCTGTTCCGTGCGCTCGCGATCCTCGAGGCGATCTCGTGGACGCTCCTCATCGCCGGTCTCGTGATCCGCGCCACCACCGACTGGGCGCTCGGCGTCACGATCGGCGGCGGCATCCACGGTTTCATCTTCCTGTCGTACGGCGCGACCGTGATCCTCGTCGCCCTCAACAACCGCTGGCGCGTCGGACCCACGGTGCTCGCGCTCGTGAGCGCCGTCATCCCGTACGCCACGATCCCGGCGGAGCTGTGGCTCCAGCGCAGCGGCCGCCTCGCGGGTGCCTGGCGCCTCGAGGCCACCGACGACCCGCGCGACGCCACCTGGTACGACCGGCTGATGCGGTGGTTCCTGCGGCGGCCCTGGGTGCTCGGCGCCTTGATCGCGCTCGCGGTCGTGCTGCTGTTCGTCGTGCTCCTCATCCTGGGCCCGCCCGGAGGTCGCGACTGACGACACCCGACCCCGGCCGCCTCTCTCCCTCGGGAGCGAGGCGGCCGAGTCGCGTCGTGATCAGTGGCGGTGCCGCGGCTCAGCGCCAGGCGGGCAACTGCTGCAGGGTCCAGGTGTTGCCGTCGGGGTCGTCGAACTGCACGAACCTGCCCCAGTCCTGCTCGTCGACGCCGCGCCCCTCGACGCCGTTGGCGCGCAGATGCGCGAGCGCTTCGTCGGCGTCGGGCACGACGACCTGGATCGTGTTCTGGCGGCCGGGCTCGAGATCGTTGCCCAGCCCGGTGCCGAAGGCGATGGAGCACGCGGAGCCGGGCGGAGTCATCTGCACGAAGCGGAGTCCGTCGACGGGCGTCTGATCGTGATCGGCGTTGAAGCCGATCCGCTCGTAGAACTCCTTCGCGCGATCGACATCCGTCACCGGCACGAAGATGAGCTCGATCTTCCAGTCCATCGTGTTCCCTCTCGTCTCTGAAGCAGGTCCCCCGTAGACGAGACGTTACGCCGGGGGTGCGACATCCGGCGCTGGGGAATACGTGCGGACGTGAGCGGTTGAACTTGACAATGTCTGTATCAAGTTCAAAACTTGATACTCCTCCGCTCAAGTTTCAGGAGAGATGGAATGCCAGAAGACTTCACCCCCCATGCCGGCGACGACGCGAGCTCGTTCGACGAGTTCCTGGCGCGCTACCTCGCGGGCGAGCGCGCGCGCGCCGAGCGCTCGATCGACCTGAGCCGCTACCTCGGCGCCCGCACGCAGGAGCTCCTCCAGCGGGCCGGCAAGTACGCGCTCGACCGCGGCCAGCAGGAGCTCGACGCCCTGCACGTGCTCCGCATGCTCGTGAGCGAGGCGCCGGCGCGGGACGCCGTCCAGCGCATCGGCGCGGACGCCGACGCGATCGCGCGCGCCACCGAGGAGCGCCTGCCCGCCGCCACGGCGGCGGCGGACGTCGACGGGGCCGTCGTGACCTCGTCGGTGCAGCGTGCGCTGTTCCATGCCTTCCAGGTCGCCCGCTCGTCGGGCTCGACCTACGTCGACCCCGAGCACCTCTTCTTCGCGCTCGTGCTCGCGCAGGACACGCCCGCCGGCCAGGTGCTGGCCCGCGCCGGCGTGACGGCCGAGGCGCTCATGCAGGGCGCGCGCGAGACCGTGACGCCGGGCGAGAGCACGCAAGCGCAGATGCGGCCCGAGGGCGCAGCATCCGACACCCCCATGCTCGACACGTACGGCACCGACCTGACGGCGCGCGCCGTCGCGGGCGAACTCGACCCGGTGATCGGGCGCGCCGACGAGATCGAGCAGACGATCGAGATCCTCAGCCGCCGCACCAAGAACAACCCCGTGCTCGTCGGCGAGGCGGGCGTCGGCAAGACCGCGATCGTCGAGGGCCTCGCCCAGGCGATCGTCGACGGCTCCGTGCCCGAGCAGCTGCTGGGCAAGCGCGTGGTCGCCCTCGACCTGCCGGCGATGCTCGCAGGCACCCGCTACCGCGGCGACTTCGAGGAGCGCCTCACCAAGACGATGGACGAGATCGCCGCGCACAAGGGCGAGCTGATCGTGTTCATCGACGAGGTGCACACGGTGGTCGGCGCCGGTGGTGCCGGTGACGGCGGCATGGACGCGGGCAACATCCTGAAGCCCCGCCTCGCGCGCGGCGAGCTGCACCTCGTAGGGGCGACCACGCTCAAGGAGTACCGCGTCATCGAGAAGGACCCCGCGCTCGAGCGGCGGTTCCAGCCGGTGCGCGTGGGCGAGCCGTCGATCGAGGACGCCGTGCTCATCCTCCGCGGCCTCAAGCCGGCCTACGAGGAGCACCACGGCATCGTCTACACCGACGAGGCCCTCCGTGCGGCCGTCGAGCTCAGCGACCGGTACCTCACCGAGCGCGTGCTGCCCGACAAGGCCATCGACCTCATCGACCAGGCGGGCGCCCGGCTGCGGTTGCGCCTCGGGTCGAAGGTGGACGTGAGCGGGCTGATCGAGCGGCTCGCGACGCTCGAGGCCGACAAGAACGCCGCAGTGTCGGCGGAGCACTACGAGGAGGCGTCGCAGATCCGCGACCGGATCGCCGAGGTGCAGGACCGCCTCGAGCGTGCCACTGCCGCGGGCGCCGCCGTGCGCACCGACGCCATCGTGGACGAACCCGAGATCGCCGCGGTGATCAGCCGGGCCACCGGCATCCCCGTGAACCGCCTGACCGAGACCGAGCGTGAGAGGCTGGCGTCCCTCGAGGACGAGCTGCACGACCGCGTGATCGGGCAGGACGACGCCGTGACCGCCGTCGCCAAGGCGGTCCGCCGCAACCGCACCGGCATGGGCGACGCCCGGCGTCCGGTCGGGTCGTTCCTCTTCCTCGGCCCGACCGGTGTCGGCAAGACGGAGCTCGCGAAGGCCCTGGCAGGCTCGCTGTTCGACGACGACACCGCGGTGATCCGGTTCGACATGAGCGAGTTCGGCGAGCGGCACACCGTGTCCCGCCTCGTCGGCGCCCCTCCCGGATACGTCGGCTACGACGAGGCCGGACAGCTCACCGAGCGCGTGCGGCGCAACCCGTACTCGATCGTGCTGTTCGACGAGATCGAGAAGGCGCACCCCGACGTGTTCAACCTGCTGCTGCAGGTGCTCGACGACGGGCGCCTCACCGATGGCCAGGGGCGCACGGTCGACTTCCGCAACACAGTGGTCGTCATGACCTCGAACCTCGGCTCGGAGTTCCTCGCGTCGCGCGGCGGCGCGATCGGGTTCCTCGCCGACGGGGGAGGGGCGACCGGCTTCGGATCCGAGAAGGACCTCCGCGACCGCGTCTTCAGCAAGCTGCGCGAGGCGATGCGGCCGGAGTTCCTCAACCGCATCGACGAGATCGTGCTGTTCCGCAAGCTCGAGGAGCCGCAGCTGCAGAACATCGTGCGTCTGCTGCTGGGCGCGTCCGACGCGCGGCTCGCAAGGCGCGAGGTGTCGCTGGTCGTGACGGACTCGGCGGTGGCCTGGCTCGCCTCGAACGGCTACGAGCCCGAGTACGGCGCGCGGCCGCTGCGGCGGCTCATCCAGCGCGAGGTGGACGACCGCATCGCCGACCTGTTCGTCACGGGCGCGCTCGTGGACGGCGGGACGGTGACGGTGGATGCCTCGGCGGCGGCGCTGTCGGTGGTCGCCGGTTCGCCCTTCGCGGTGGCCGCCTGACCCGACACGGTGGGCAGAGAGGCGCCGGGCCCTCGGGCCCGGCGCCTCTCGGCATGCATGGGGGTGGGCGTTCCTCCGCTTCGACAGGTCAACCGGAGCTGCGCCGGACAGATCCAGCCCGAATTCTCCTGTAGAACCCCGGTTGACCTGTCGAAGATGCGGGTGCACGGATGCCGGCGGCCGCGGTGCGGGTCGGTGGCACCTGACAGAGTGGGTTCATGACCCGCATCGGCGCGATCTTCAATCCGTACACCCACACCCCCGACGAGTTCCGCGACGCGGTGCTGGCCGCCGAGTCGGCGGGCCTGCCCGAGCTCTGGATCTGGGAGGACTGCTTCCGCCAGTCCGCCTTCGCCACGGTGGGCGCGGCCCTCGCGTGGACCGAGACGTTGCGCATCGGCATCGGGATCGCTCCGATGCCGCTGAGGAACGTCGCCGCGACGGCGATGGAGATCGCCACGGTCGAGCGGCTGTTCCCCGGTCGGCTCCTTCCGGGCGTCGGTCACGGCGTGCTCGACTGGATGGGGCAGGTCGGGGCGCGCGTCGCCTCGCCGCTGACCCTGATGCGCGAGTACGTGCCGACGCTGCGCAGCCTGCTCGCGGGCGACCAGGTGAGCGTCGACGGACGCTATGTCACCGTCCGCGACGTGCGCCTGGACTATCCGCCGGTCGCACCGCCGCTCGTGTATGCGGCCGCAGAGGGTCCCAAGACGCTGCGGCTGAGCGGCGAGGTGGCCGACGGCACCGTGCTCGACAGCGGGCACACGGCAGGGGAGTACGCCATCGCCACCGCCGCCATTCGCGAGGCGCGGGCCGCGTCGGGTCGCGCCGGTGACCACGACGTGGTGGCCTACGTCGTCACCGCCTTCGGCGCGGATGCCGAGGCCCGGGCGATCACCGACGTGGGCGACAAGCCCGATCCCGCCGAGCGCGCGCTGTGGGGCGAGCCGGCAGACGTCGCCGCGGGCGCGCAGCGCTTCTTCGACGCAGGGGTGGACGACGTGGTGCTCCTGCCCTCGTCGCGCAGCGACATCGCCGAGTTCTACCGGGCGGCCGCCGAGGTCTCCCGCCTCGTCGGCGTGCGCGTAGCATGATCGCGGCGCTCTCGATCGGGATCGCTGCGGCGGCCGGCGCCGACGTCGGAGCGCGCGTCGCGGCGGCCGCCGAGGCCGCAGGACTGCACGCGTTGTGGGTCAACGACACCCCCGGACATGATGCACTCGCCGTGCTCGCTGCCGCCGCGGGCGCGACCGAGCGGCTCGTGCTCGCCACGGGAGTGCTCCCGATCGACCGTCGCACGCCCGACGACATCCTCGCGGGCGCCGCAGGAATCCCCGCCGACCGGCTCATGCTCGGAATCGGTTCGGGGCAGCTTCGTTCCGGGGCGGTCGAAAGCGTGACGGATGCTGCCACCGCCCTCCGCGCGCGCACCGAGGCGCGCGTCGTGGTCGGCGCTCTCGGCCCGAGGATGCGGCGCGCGGGGGCGGAGGCGTCTGACGGGCTCCTGCTCAGCTGGCTGACACCGAAGATCGCTGCGGAGCAGGCACGCCGGGCGCACGAGCGGGCCGGCGCGGCACACGTCGCGCTGTACGTGCGGACGGCTGCCGACCCCGCCGCGACAGCGGCGCTCGACGAGGAGGCACGGCGCTACACCGGGTACCCCGCGTACGCGGCGAACTTCGCGCGCCTGGGTGTCGAGGCGGCGGACACCGTCATCCGACCTGTCGCGCTGCGTGACCGGATCGCCGCCTATCGCGCCGCCGCCGACGAGGTGGTCCTCCGAGCGATCACCGCCTCGGGCAGCCTCGATGAGCACCTCCGGTTCATCGACGCGGTCCGTGGGGCAGTCGCGTGACGCGGATCATCGCTTGCTGGGCGCTCGCGGCGCTGCTGGTGACCGCGGGCGCGTCGCACCTGACGTGGGGGAGGCGCGGCTACCGCATCGTCGTCCCCGACTGGGCGACGCGGCTCTTCCACACCGACGAGGACACGATCGTCGTCGCGTCAGGCGTCGTCGAGCTGATGCTGGGCGGTGCTCTCGTGGCGCTTCCCGCCGAGCGCCGCCGCGTGGGTCGGGCGGTGGCCGCGTTCTTCGTGGCGGTCTTCCCTGGCAACGTCCATCAGTGGCGGACGCGCCGGCCGGCGCCCATGCTGCGCACCGATCGGGCCCGGTTCGTCCGGCTGCTGCTGCAGCCGCTGCTCGTCGTGTGGGCCCTGTGGGGCACGAGCGGAACAGTCGGACGCGGCCGATGAGTCGGCCGGTCGCGGCCCACGATCGGTCGGTCGCCCAGCGGCGGCACAGCCGTCGAGCCCGGGACAGGTGTCGGGGACCGGTGCCAGAATGCCGATGTGCTGCTGAACGAGCTGGTGACCGCGACGGGCGAGGTCGCGTCGACCTCGTCGCGCTTGGCCAAGATCGCCGTCCTCGCCACGTTGCTGCGCGGGCTTCAGCCGGATGAGGTCGCTCCCGCCATCGGTTTCCTCACCGCCAACCCGCGGCAGGGGCGGCTCGGCGTCGGGTGGCGCAGTCTCACCGGCCTCGATGTCGTACACGCCGATACGCCGACGCTGACCGTGCTCGATGTCGACGCATCCCTCAGCCGACTGGCGGGGGCCGATGGCCCGGGCTCGGTCCTCGCGCGCCGCGGCGAGCTCGACGCACTCGCGAGCGCCGCCACCGCCGAGGAGTGGGACTTCCTGGCGCGCGTCATGATCGGCGAGCTGCGCACCGGTGCGCTCGAGGGTGTGCTCCTCGATGCGATCGCGAAGGGTTCCGAGCGCGAGGCGCCCGTCGTGCGGAGGGCCGCGATGCTGTCCGGCGACCTGGGCGCGACCGCGCGCATCGCGCTCACCGGCGACGCCGATGAACTCTCCGCGGTCGGCCTCCAAGTGGGGCGCGGTGTGCTGCCGATGCTCGCCGCGACGGCGGGATCGACGAGCGAGGCGCTCGAGACGCTCGGGGCCGCAGCATCCGTCGAGTACAAGCTCGACGGTGCACGCATCCAGGTGCACCGCGACGGCGACGACGTCCGAGTCTTCACGCGCAGCCTCGCCGACATCACCCACCGCGTGCCCGAGCTCGTCGAGGCGGTGCGGGCACTGCCCGCCGAGCGGGTGATCCTCGACGGCGAGACGCTGTCGCTCGACGAGGACGGCGGCCCGCGGCCGTTCCAAGACACGATGTCGCGGTTCGGATCGATGGGCGACGACGCGGCGGCCACCGTCCTGAGGCCGTGGTTCTTCGACATCCTCCACCTCGACGGACGCGACCTGATCGACGAGCCGCTGGCGACGCGCCTCGAGCTGCTCGATCGAGCTGTCGGCGACGCACGCATGCCGGGCGTCGTCACCGACGACCCGGTGAAGGCCGAGGAGTTCTCGCGTCAGGCGCTCGCCGCGGGCCACGAGGGCGTCATGGTCAAGGCGCTCGACGCTCCCTACGCCGCCGGACGGCGCGGCAAGAGCTGGCTCAAGGTCAAGCCGGTGCTCACCTACGACCTCGTGGTGCTCGCCGTCGAATGGGGGTCCGGCCGTCGCACCGGGCTGCTGTCGAACCTGCACCTGGGTGCCCGCGACCCGGAGGGGATGTTCGGCGAACCGGGCGGCTTCGTGATGGTGGGGAAGACCTTCAAGGGGCTCACCGACGCGACGCTGCGGTGGCAGAGCGAGCACTTCCCGACCATCGAGACCCACCGCTCGGCGTACGCGGTGCACGTGCGCCCCGAGACGGTGGTCGAGATCGCCATCGACGGCGTGCAGCGATCGACGCGGTACCCGGGCGGTGTCGCCCTGCGCTTCGCGCGTGTGAAGGGCTACCGCCCCGACAAGCGTCCCGATGAAGCCGACACGATCGAGTCGCTCCGCGCCCTGCTTCGAGGGTGAGGGCCGCACCCCGTCATCCGCGGGCGGAGACGTAGCGGTGCTCCGGCCTCCCCGTGGTGCCGTATCGCAGCCGCACCTCGACTTGGCCGCGTGCGGCGAGCGTGGCGAGGTGTCGCTGCGCGGTCGCGCGCGAGATGCCCACCCGCTCGGCGACCTCGGCCGCGGACGCCTCGTCGTCGCCGAGGCCCTCGAGGATCCGCTGCTCCGTCGCCGATCGGGCGACGGAGGCAGGTTCCGCACTGCCGTGGAGGATCGTCAGGGCGCGGTCGATCTGCTCCTGCTCCAGTGGACGGTCGGTGGCGAGGAGATTCCGCATGCGGGCGTAGCGGTCGAGGCGCTCCGCCAGCACGCGGGCGTCGAACGGCTTCGTCAGGTACGCGAGCGCGCCGGCGCGCAGCGCGCGACGGACAGTCGCAGCATCCGTCGCAGCCGACAGCACGAACGCATCCACGTCGACACCCGCGATGAATTCGACTCCGTCGCCGTCGGGGAGGAAGGCGTCCACGAGCAGCAGGTCGGGGGCGTGGGCGCGCACGGCCTGGCGCGCGGCCCCCAGCGAATGCACGGGGTCCAGCGCGGTGAAGCCGGTGCGGGAGGCGACGACGTCGCGGTGCAGTCCGGCGACGCGGAAGTCGTCGTCGACGACGAGCACACGGATGGGCTGACTCATGCGTTCTTCTCCTGTCGGCGGACAGCGGTGTCGCGGCGCAGCGCGCCCGGAAGTCGCGCGCCGAACACGGCGCCCGAACCGTGGCCGCCGGCATCGATGACCCACACGTCGCCGCCGTGACGGCGGGCGAGGTCCCGGGAGAGGGGCAGACCGTAGCCGTGTCCGTGCACCGCGTCGTTGCGACCTGGATCGGCCTCGCGAGATCCGGCGCGGATGAACGGATCGCTCCCGGGCGGACGGATGCCGCGGCCCGAGTCGGCGACCGTGACCACGAGCTCATCGTCGTCGTCGAGCAGCGCGACCTCGACCCAGCGGGGTTCATCGCCGGCCACGGCCGCGGTGACCGCATTGCCGATCAGGTTGCCGAGGATCGCCGCGACGTCCTCCGGGAGCGCGACCTCGCTCAGCAGCAGGGTGTCGTCGGAGACCCGCACGCTCACGCCCCGTTCACGCGCCGCCGCGCCCGTCGCGCCCAGAAGGGACTGGAGGAAGGCGTCGGGAACCCGCTCGAGGCCGGCGACGGCGAAGTCGACGGCTCCGCGCTCGGTGAGGTCGCCGAGGAACGCGCGCGCCTCGTCGACGCGGTCGGCGTCGATCAGCCCGGATGCGACGTGCAGGCGATTGGCGAACTCGTGCCGCTGCACGCGCAGAGCCTCGGTCATGGCGCGGACGGTCTCGAGCCGCCCGGCGAGCGCCTCGACATCGGTGCGGTCGCGCACCACGACGATCTCGCCGAGCGCGCGGGCGTCGCGGCGCACCGGACGCGTGTCGAGGTACAGCACGCGGTCGCCCACGACAGCCTCCACGGCGGTGGCGCCCTCGCGCACGGCCCGGAGCACGTCTTCCGGCAGCGCCAGCTCGTCGAACCGGCGGCCGACGGGGTCGTCGAGTCCCAGCATCCGTTCCGCGGCCTGATTGCACACGCGGACCACACCGTCGGGATCGAGGGCGACGACGCCGTCTCCGACTCCTTCGAGCACCGCGGCCTGGTTCTGCACGAGCGCCACGAGCTCCTCGGGCTGGAGTCCGAGGGTCAGCCGTTCGAAGCGCCGCCGCAGGAGCAGTGTCGCCAGCGTCGCCAGAGCCACTCCGCCGAGCGCGGCGACCGCGATCGTCGTCAGGAGCGCAGGGAGGTCGTCGAACACGCTCGCACGCTCGAAGCCGACGCTGACCTCGCCCGCCGGAGTGCCTCCGGCCTCGGCGTAGATCGGCACCTTCGCGCGAGCGGACTCGCCGAGGGTGCCGACCTCCCAGTCGACCACCTCGTTGCCCTCGAGCACCTCGGCGAAGGGTGTCGAGACCACTTGGCCGAGCAGGTCCTGATTCGGGTGGGCGAGACGGATGCCGTGATCGTCGGTGATGACGACGAACAGCGCGTCGGTGCGGTCGGCCACATCGGTGGCGATCTGCTGCAGCGGACCGTCACGGAGGTGCGCGGCATCCGGAGTTCCCGGGTCCGCTGAGAACTCGGCGACGAGGGACTTGACGTCGGGGTCCTCGGCGACGGTGCGGGCGATGTTGAGCGCGGCTGCCTCGGACTCCGCGCGCAGCTGACGCACGCCCAGCCAACCGAAGACGAGTGCACACACGGCGACGACGGCGGCGACCGTCGCCAGCTGGACCAGCAGCAGCCGTGTCGCGAAGCGCATGGCACCTCCTGGGTGTGTGAGCGGAGTGCGCGTGAGCAGAATGCGCAGAACACACGCTACGCGCAGAACGTGAGGGAATGCGACTTACCGCGCGCTGGTCCGGCGCTCGACCCTAACCTCACTCAGACGCACCGCGAAATGGTGCGGGAGACCTGACGCACCCCACGACGAAGGAGTCGACATGAACGCGGCAGCACCGTTCCTCCTCCAGGCCGCCGAGGCCGACGAAGGCTACGCGACAGCCTTCGTCCCACCCGAATGGGTGCTGGTAGCCCTCGGGTTCACGATGGTGCTCGTGTTCATGGCGCTCATCATGACGCGGCGGCTCACGCCGATGGTCGCGCTCATCCTCGTGCCCACCGTGTTCGGCCTGTTCGCCGGTGCGGGGCTCGGGCTCGGCGACATGATCATCGACGCCATCGGAAGCATGGCTCCGACGGCCGCCCTCCTCATGTTCGCGATCATGTACTTCGGCATCATGATCGACGTCGGGCTGTTCGATCCGTTGATCCGCGCGATCACGCGACTGCTCGGCGACGACCCGGCCAAGGTCGTGCTCGGCACGGCGATCCTCGCGGGAGCGGTGTCGCTCGACGGCGACGGGTCCACGACGTTCATCATCACGACCTCCGCGATGCTGCCGATCTACCTCCGTCTGGGCATGAGCCCGGTCGTGCTCACGTGCGTCGCAGGCCTCATGAACGGCACGCTCAACATCGTGCCGTGGGGTGGTCCGACCGTGCGTGCTGCGACCGCGCTGGGCCTGCAGCCGACCGACATCTTCGTGCCGATGCTGCCGTCCCTCGCGGCCGGCCTGGTCATCGCGCTGACGTTCTCGTGGTTCCTCGGCCTGTCGGAGCGCAAGCGCATCGGCAGCATCGACGCCTCGCGCCTCGGGGACGGCGGCTCGCTCGCCGGCCCGCGGATCTTCCGCGGCGCCGACACGAAGCCTGGTGCCCGTGCGACGCTGCGCACCGGCAACATCGTCACCCTCGCCGGCGGTCACGGCGGCGTGCCCGCGGCGACCGCGGTGGTGGACCGTGAGGACACCGCCATGGCGGACACGATGCTCGACCCCAACCGCGCGACGCTTCGGCCGAAGCTGATCTGGTTCAACCTGGCGCTCACGCTCGTGGTGATGGTGCTGCTGGTGCTCGACATCTTCCCGCTCGCGTATGTCTTCATGGTCGGCGCCGCGATCGCGCTGGTGGTCAACTTCCGAAAGCTCAAGAGCCAGGCCGACGAGATCGTCGCGCACGCTCCGAGCATCGTCGGCGTCGTGTCGATGGTGCTGGCCGCCGGCGTGCTGGTCGGCGTGCTGAACGGCACGGGCATGGTCGACGCCATGGCCACCTGGATCACGACCGTGATCCCGGCTTCGCTCGGCCCGTTCCTTGCCGTGATCACCGGCATCCTGTCGATCCCGTTCACGTTCTTCATGTCGAACGACGCGTTCTACTACGGCATCCTGCCGGTGCTCGCGCAGAGCGCGGAGCACTTCGGGATCGCCCCGGTCGAGATGGCGCGGGCATCGATCACCGGCCAGCCCGTGCACCTGCAGAGCCCGCTGGTGCCGGCGATCCTCCTGCTGGTGTCGCTGGCGAGCGTGAACCTCGGCGACCACCACAAGAAGGTGCTGTGGCGCGCCACGATCGTGTCGCTCGCAATGCTCGCGGTCGGCGTGGTGGTCGGCGCCATCCCGCTGATGGCCTGACCCGACTCGACGACCTCTCTCCGCGAGAATCCAACCGGGGGCCGAGACCGTGGGTGGTACCCACGGTCTCGGCCCTCCACCGGATTCTCGCGGTGGCAGGGCGTCGGTGAACGTAGAATTTCGCCATGACCAAGGGAGCCGCACCCGACGCCTCGTACGAGAACCGCAGCTTCGGGGCGCCCGGCGCGGAGCGGACCGTCGTGCTGCTGCGTTCAGGGGTCTCGACCCTGTCTGATCCACGCCCGGATGCCACCGCACGGCGTGACGCGAGGATCGTCGCGGTGGGGCTCACGATCGACGACATCGACGATCCCGCCGCCTACCGTGGCGCGACCCCTGCAGAAGCGACCGCGAGCGCCATCGCGCGGTTCGTCACGGAGGAGTCGCACGGGCGCCCGGTCGGTCTCGTGGGAGTCGGCGAGGCCGGCGAGCTCGCGGTCATGGTCGCGGCCCATCTCGGCGAGAACGTCGACAGGCTGGCGCTCGTCGCCGTCCCCCGGCCGGAGTCCGAGCTCGGTGCGAGCGAGGTCGCTGAGCTCCTCGACCGCATCGCCGCGAAAACGCTCCTCATGAACGGCCAGGCGGATCCGACCGCCGCGTCAGGCGCCGCGGAGTGGTTCAAGAAGCACCTGGCGTCGGCGCGGGTGGAGATGGTGCCGAGGACGGACGATCCCGATGCGCGGCTCATCCTGGCCGACGTCTGGGAGCGCGTGCTGTCGCACGTCGCGCCCGCCACCGTGCGATGAACCGCATCGTCGTACTGACCGGCGCAGGCATCTCGGCCGAAAGCGGCGTGCCCACGTTCCGCGGGGCCGACGGGCTCTGGGAAGGGCACAGCATCGAAGACGTCGCGACGCCGGAGGGGTTCGAGCGCGACCCCGACCGCGTTCAGGCGTTCTATGACGCGCGACGGCGGGCCGTGGCATCCGTCGTCCCGAATGCCGCGCACCGCGCGCTCGCCCGGCTGGAGGGAGCGATCGGCGACGACCTGCTGGTGGTCACGCAGAACGTCGACGACCTGCACGAGCGCGCCGGCACCCGCAACCTCGTGCACATGCACGGCGAGCTGCGGCGCGCGCTCTGCCTGGCCTGCGGATCGCGCCCCCAGTGGGACGCCGACCTCATCGACGGCCCAGCCTGCCCGGAATGCGGAGAACGGATGCTGCGCCCCGACGTGGTCTGGTTCGGCGAGATGCCGTACGAACTCGATCGCATCGAGCAGGCGGTCGTCGCGTGCGATGTGTTCGTCTCGATCGGCACGTCGGGGGAGGTGTATCCGGCTGCGGGATACGTCGCGCTCGCCGCCGCCTTCGGGGCGCGCACGGTGGAGCTGAACCTCGAGCCCAGCGACCCGGCCGTGGCGTTCGACGAGACACGGGCGGGCCTCGCGAGCGAGCTCGTACCGGCGTGGGCCGACGAGGTGATCGCCGCACGGAGCGCATCGCGCTAGACACATGAGAGCGCCGGGTGGTGGGCCCACCACCCGGCGCTCGTCGCGTGCTGTCGCGACGCGTTAGCGTCCGCCGCCCGACCGCACCCTCGAGAGGGCGTCGACGGTGGCCGCGAGGATCAGCACGCCGCCGGTGACCAGCAGGTTGACGCCGGCGGGCAGGTTGAGCAGGCCGAGGCCGTTGGTGATCGTCGCGATCACCAGCGCGCCGATCGCCGCATGCATCAGACGGCCCTTGCCGCCGAACAGGCTGACGCCGCCGACGACTGCCGCCGCGACACCCGACAGGACGATGTCGCGCCCGACGGTCGCGTCGACCGAGCCGACGCGGGCGACGCTCAGCAGAGCCGAGAACACGGCCAGGCTGGAGCAGATCACGAACGCCCACCACTTGATCCAGCGCACCTTCACACCGGACCGGCGAGCCGCCTCCGCGTTGCCGCCGATCGCGTAGATGTAGCGGCCGAACTTGGTGCGATCCAGCAGGAAGGTGCCGATCCAGAGGATGACGAGCACCACGGGCACCACGATCGGCACCCCGGCGACCTCGATCACGGACTGGCCGCGGTTCTGGTTCAGCACATACACGACGATGCCGCCGATGACGGCGATCGCGGCGAGCTTGATCCACACCATCGACAGAGCCCGGTTGGGAACGCCCGCGCGCTTGCGACGCGCTCGGTCCCAGAACGACGTCCCCGCCGAGATGGCGAGCATGATCACCAGCATCGCCCAGCCGCCCCACACCGGCAGGTTGCCGTTCTGAAGCGCGATGAGCTCGGGCACCTCGAGGCGGAACAGGCCGCCCGGGCCGATGATGACCAGCGCGAGACCCTGGAAGCCCAGGAAGAGGCCCAAGGTGACGACGAACGACGGGATGCCGACCCTCGCCACGAAGAAACCTATCAATGCGCCGGTGAGGAACCCGAACCCGAACCCGATCAGCAGCGCCAGCGGCCACGGGATGCCGAACTGCGCGTTGAGGACCACGAACAGCGCCATGCCAACGCCGCCGGTCACGCCCGCGGAAAGGTCGATCTCGCCGAGCAGCAGCACGAACACGAGCGCCATGCCGAGCACGACGAGCGTCGCAGCCTGGTTGAGAAGGTTGGCGAAGTTGCGTTCGGTGAGGAAGAACGGGCTGAGGATCGAGAACAGTGCTCCGAGGACGACGAGGCCGCCGATCGCGGGGAGGGCGCCCATGTCGCCGCCTCGCACGCGCTGCCACCACGCGCGGATCTGATCACCGACACCGCCTTCGACGCCGCTGCCGATCATGTCGCTGGCGAGTGGGTCGGGAGCGGCCTCGGTGCGGGTGACGTTGCTGCTCATTCCGCGCCTCCTTCGGTGCGAACGGTCGACGTGTCGAGGATCGAGACGCCGGCGGGTGTCTTGGTGCCGGTGATGTAGCCGACCACGTCGTCGCGGGTGGTCGAGGACGTCGGGATCTGCGCGACCATCTGGCCGAGGTACAGCACGGCGATGTCGTCCGCGACCTCGAACACGTCGGCGAGGTTGTGGCTGATCAGGATCACTGCGACGCCCTGCTCCGACAGGCGCTTGACGAGGTTCAGCACCTGCTCGGTCTGCGCGACGCCGAGCGCCGCGGTCGGCTCGTCGAGGATGACCACGCGCGCCTTCTTGAGCACGGCGCGGGCGATCGCCACGGTCTGCCGCTGGCCGCCGGAAAGGCTGGACACCTTCTGACGCACGGACTTCACCGTGCGCACCGAGAGGGAACGCAGCGTGTCGGAGGCCTCCTTCTCCATGCGGCCCTCGTCGAAGGTGCCGAAGGAGAGCTCCTCGCGGCCGAGGAACATGTTCTGCACGATGTCGAGGTTGTCGCACAGCGCCAGGTCCTGATAGACGACCTCGATGCCCAGGCCGGACGCATCGCGCGGGGCGTGCAGATCGCGGTGCTGGCCGTCGATCAGGACCTCGCCCTCGTCGTAGGGCTGCACGCCGGCGAGGCCCTTGATGAGCGTGGACTTGCCGGCGCCGTTGTCGCCCACGAGGGCGGTGACCTTGCCGGGGTGGACCTTCAGGTCGACGCCCTTCAGGACGCTGACCGGTCCGAAGGATTTCTTGACGCCGACCAGCTGGATGATCGGCTCGGCGCCGGCCGTGGTGGCCGGGGCGGTGGTGAATGTGTCTGACATGCTCGCTTCCTTGGGAATGCCGTAGTCCGGCGCGAAGGGGCGTCACGCCGTGCGGCGCGACGCCCCTTGCGGCTCAGTCCGCAGACCGCTCCATTACTGGGCGGTGACTCCGTACTGCTCGCAGGCAGCCATCACGTCCGGCGTGCAGACGTCGTCGTAGTCGGCGTCGCCGGCGGCGACGACGTCCTTGACCTTGTCGGGGCCGACCAGGATCGGCGTGACCTGGATGTAGGGCGTGCCGTCGTCGAGCTTGGCCTGCGCGGTGACGTCCTCACCCTTGAGCAGGGAGACGGCGGTGTCGACGGCGGCCGTGGCCTCGTCCTTGACCGGCTTGTAGACCGTGGCGGTCTGCCAGCCGAGCAGGATGTTCTGCAGGCCCGCGACGTTGGCGTCCTGGCCCGACACGGCCACACCGGTCAGGTTGTTGTCCTGCAGGACCTTGATCACGCCCGCCGCGTTGGTGTCGTTCGCGACCCAGACGCCGTCGACCTTGCCGCCGAGCGAGGTCAGCGCCTGCTCGAAGTTGGTCTGCGACTTGGCCTGGTCCCACACCCCGGGAGGCTCGGCAGCCGCCTTGATGCCGGCGGCCTCCATGACCTCGACGGCGCCGTCGTGGAACATCGCTGCGTTGCCGTCGGTCGGGTCGCCGCCCATGTAGACGACGATCGCGGTGGCCGGGTCCTTGCCGGCGGTCTCGAGACCGTCGAGCACTGTCTGGCCCTCCAGGCGTCCGACCTCGGTGTTGTCGAACGACACGTAGTAGTCGGCGCCGGTGAACGGGCGATCGTAGGCGATGACCGGGATGCCCTCGGCCTTGGCCTTCGTCGCGACGGCCTCGGCCGCGCCCTGGTAGTCGACCAGGAGCATGACGCCGCAACCCTGCGTGAGCTGCTGGTCGGCGATCGTCGAGTACTTGTTGACGTCACCCTGCGCGTTCTGGATGTCCGCGTCGAATCCGGCCGCCTCCAGGCCCTCCTGGAGGTACTTGCGGTCGAAGTTCTCCCAGCGCGGCGACGAGGCCGCGTCCGGCAGGATCACGCAAGCGCGACTGGCGGCGTCGCCGCCGGCCTCCGTGGACCCACCGTTGCCGTTGCCGCTGCTGGAGCAGCCGGCCAGCATCACCGCGGCGGCGCCCGTGAGGGCGGCCACGGCGAGGATCGAAGACTTCTTCATCTCTTGCCTTTCGTCATTGAAGCGGGCGAGTCCCCAGGATCGTCCCTGGCGTTCATCGCGCTGATGCGATCATCGACGACACGGATTCTTATCGTCAAGTCTTGAACATAACGCTTTGGCAACGCACCGGGTCGGACGCTGCGCGGACCCGCTCGCCGGGCCCCTAGAGAGCGTTTACCGTGCAGAATGCGTGCAAAGTGGATGAGAACGCCTGTTTTCGCGTAGGCGAAGCCCTCTCACAACCTGTACTCCCGCTGGGAGCGTTCGTCAAGTGAAGACAGCGAGGGTGCAGCGTGCTCAGGCTCGACCCGTCGCGGCGCGGGTGCGGCGCGACAGCGAGTCGACGATCACGGCGAGCACGAGCACGACGCCGGTGACCATGAACTGCACCGACGAGTCGAGGTTGAGCAGAGTCAGGCCCGACGATATCGACTGGATGACCACGATGCCGATCAGGGCCGAGAAGGCCGATCCGCGCCCGCCGAACAGGCTCGTCCCGCCGATGACGGCGGCGGCGATCGCATTGAGGTTGACGTCTCCGGTTCCCGAGCTCTGATTCGCCGAAGCCAGCCGTGCGGCCGCGAGGATCCCGCCCACCGCCGCGAGCGTGGAGCACATCGCGAAGACGGAGAGGTAGATGCGATCCACCCGGATCCCGGCGCGCCGGGCCGCCTCGACGGACCCGCCGACCGCGTAGACCGCGCGGCCCCAGCGGGTGCGTGTCAGGGCGAAGTTCATCGCCACCACCAGCCCGAGGAAGAACAGGAACATCACGCCGATGCCGCGGTACAGGTTCAGGTACCAGGTGGAGGCCAGCAGGAAGGCGAGAAGGACGCCGCTGCGCACGGCGATCTCGCCGTAGCTCTGACTCACGAGGTTGGCCGCCGCGCGCCGCCGCGATCGTCGTACGAGCGACCACGCGAAGGCGGCCACCGCGAGAACGGCCACCAGGTACGAGGCCCACGCGGGGAGGAACATCTGCTGCGCGAACTGCACGAGCCACGAGTCGAACGGGATCGCGATCGACCCGGTCTCGCCGAGCACCCACAGTTGCAGCCCGAGGAAGCCGAGCAGACCGGCGAGCGTGATGACGAAGCTCGGCAGCCCGAACCTCGTGTACAGGAAGCCGTAGAGCAGCCCGACGAGGCAGCCGATCGCGATGGCCGCGATCAGCGAGAGCACGAGGTTCCACTGCAGCTGCACGAAGGTCACAGCCAGCACGGCCGCGGCGAGGCCTGACACCGAGCCCACGGACAGGTCGATCTCGCCTACCAGGAGCACGAGCACCACTCCCAGCGCGATGGTTCCGATCGCCGCGCACTGCATCGTGAGGTTCACGAGGTTCTCGCTGGAGAGGAACACGGGATTGAGCAGCTGGAACACCGTCCAGATCACCGCGATGCCGAGCACCACGGGGAGCGCCCCCAGGTCGCCGCCGCGGACGCGGGAGACGAACGCCTCGAGCGCGTGACGGATGCCGCTGCCGCTGAGGAGGCGCTCCTGCGCGATCGGCTCGGCCAGGCGCTCGTCGCCGTGCGGACTCATCGCGACCCGTCCCCATGGGGACGAGGCGTGCGGGAACCGGCGCGGGGCATGCGGATCACGGTGCCGCCGGATGTGTGCTCGTCCAGCGGCGGCTCGTCGAGCGGCTGGCCCGTCGCCGGCGGAGGCGGCGCGGCATCCGCCCGCTCCGGTGCCCGTCGGGCGGACGGGTGATCGACCGCACCCGTGATGGCCGCGATGAGCGTCTCGCTCGTGACGTCGGCGACGTTGTAGACGCCGTTGTTGCGGCCCAGGCGCAGCACGACCACGCGATCGGCGACCGCCATGACGTCGGCCATGTTGTGGCTGATCAGGATGACGCCGTGCCCGCGTTCGCGCAGCCGCTCGATGAGGTTCAGCACCTCGGCGGTCTGCGCCACGCCCAGCGCGGCGGTCGGCTCGTCGAGGATCACGACGCGGGGCTCCCCGATGAGCGACCGCGCGATAGCGACGGTCTGGCGCTGTCCGCCCGAGAGGGAAGCGACGGGCACGCGCACCGACGGGATCTTCGCCGACAGCTCGCGTAGCAGGGTCCAGGTGCGCTGCTCCATGTCGACCTCGTCGAGCGTCGCACCGTCGCGCAGCTCCCTGCCCAGCCACAGGTTGGCGACAACGTCGAGGTTGTCGCACAGTGCGAGGTCCTGGAAGATCGTCTCGATCCCGAGCTCCTGGGCGTCGGCCGGGGTGTCGATGCCCACCGGCTCGCCGTCGAACTCGATCGACCCGCTGTCGGGCGGGTGCACACCGGCGAGCACCTTCACGAGCGTCGACTTGCCGGCGCCGTTGTCGCCGACGAGGGCGACGACCTCGCCCTCGTTGACCCAGAAGTCGACGTCGGTGAGCGCCTTGACCGCGCCGAAGCGCTTGCCGATGCCGCGCATCGTCAGCACGCGTTCGCGCGGGCGTCCCGCCCGCGGGTGCGTCATCGACATCCTCGCCTCGTCCTCATCGATCCCCAGCCGACCCCTGTCAGAGTCAGGACCCTACCCGATGCCCGCCGCTTCGCACGCATCCGCGTACGCCGGGGTGCAGATGTCTTCGACGGTCCAGAACCCGTCGGCGACCACGGTGTCCATGATGTCGTCGATCGTCACGGCCACCGGGTCGAGCAGAGTGGCCGGCGTGCCCTGGATCTCGAGCGGAGCGGTGACCTCCTCGCCGTGGAGCAGCTTGACCGCGACCTCGGCGGCGAGCTCGGCCTGCGGCTTGATCGCCTTGTAGACGGTCATGTACTGGTCGCCGGTGAGGATGCGCTGGATCGCGGAGAGCTCGGCATCCTGGCCCGTCACGATCGGGAGGGGCTCGACGTTGGCGACCCGCAGCGCCGCGATGGCGCCGCCGGCCGTCGCGTCGTTCGCCGCGTACACCCCGGCGATGGCGCCGCCGTGCTGGGCGATCTGGCCCGACACCCACTCCTGCGCCTTCTCAGGGCTCCACCCGGGGGTGTCGTACTCGGCGAGCACGCGCAGTCCGCTGCCGTCGATGATGCTGTGGGCACCGTGCTTGAACAGCGCCGCGTTGCTGTCGGTGGGCGAGCCGTTGACCATCAGGATGCCGCTGCCGTCGTCCTCCGCGTGCACGCCCTCCACGAACGCGGTGGCCTGCAGCACCCCGACCTTCTCGTTGTCGAACGAGATGTAGTACGCCAGGTCGCCGCCGGCGATGAGCCGGTCGTACGAGATGACGGGCACGCCCTTCGCGTTGGCCGAGCTCACGATGCTGACGGCCGCGTTCGCGTCCACCGGATCGAGCACGAGCACGCCGGCCCCGGCCGTCAGCGCCGACTCCGCCTGCTGCTGCTGCTTCGCGGCGTCCTGGTCGGCGTTGGCGTAGAGCACCTCGTAGTCGCCGAGCTCGGCGACGCGGGCCTCGAACATCGGCCGGTCGAACGTCTCGTACCGTGCGGTCTTCGCGTCGGGCAGCAGCAGCGCGATCGTGTCGTCGGAGGGGGTTCCGCCCGGCGCGGGTGCACCGGAGCAGGCCGACAGCAACGCCGCGGCGAGGAGGAGGCCGGTTCCTGCGCCCACCCCCCGCAGCGCCGGCGCGCTGGGGCGAGCCTGCGGGTGTGAAGGCCAGGCTGTCGCCGGCGCGCGACGCCCGATCGGGCGCCGTCGCGGCCGATCCAGTCGCGTACGGGGCATCGGACGAGCCTATGCGGTGATGGGCAGCGACGGCGCAGTCGGAAGCTGGGCGTCGACCGTGACGTGGTCGAGGGCGATCGCGATGGCGCCGCGCGTCTCGGCCCACTCCCCGAACGAGGCGCCGACGATCTCGGGGAGGCCGTCTGCAGAGGGGAGCGCGGTGCGCTCGAGCGAGTGGCGCATCGGGGCCATGAGGATCTCGCCGGCCTGACCGAGCTCGCCGCCGACGACGATGATCTCGGGGTCGAACAGGTTGCACAGGCTCGCGGCGGCGATCCCGATGTGGCGGCCGGCGTCGGCGATCACGCGGCGTGCGGCGCCGTCGCCGAGTTCGGCGGCGTGCAGCAGGTCGCCGAGGCGGTGCATGCCTTCGCTGGGCGGGAACAGCGACAGCAGGGCGGGGCCGCCGGCGTAGGTCTCGAGGCATCCGCGGTTGCTGCAGCGGCAGATGGGGCCGTTCTCGTCGAGCGTCACGTGGCCGATCTGGCCGGCCTTGCCGTTGACGCCGCGGAAGAGATCGCCGTTCACGACGAGTCCGGCGCTGATCGTGTGGCCCACGCGGATGAACACCGACGACGCCGCGGACCGCCCGTTGCCCTCGCGGGCCTCGGCGAGTCCGCCGAGGTTCGCCTCACTGTCGACATGCACCGGGCGGCCGATGCGGATGGCCAGGCTCTCGGCGACGTCGACATTCTCCCAGCCGCGCAGGAGCCCCGGTGTGGACACCATCCCGGTGCGGGGGTCGATCGGCGCGGGCAGGGCCAGCCCGACGCCGAGGAGGTCGGTGATGGATCCGCCGAGGGACTCCATCATGTCGCCGAGCAGCAGCGCGAGGCGGTCGAGCTCGGAGTCGTGGCGGTGGTCCAGTGGGAGCGGGAGCGACGACTGCGTCACGATCGTGCGCGCGGTGTCGGCGATCGCGATGTGCAGGTGGCGGGAGCTGTAGTGGACGCCGGCGACCAGTCCCAGACGGCGGGCGAGCGACACGAGGGTCGCGCGGCGTCCGCTGCTCGTGGTGAACGACGTGTGCAGCAGGCCCGATGCGGTCAGCTCTTTGACGATGTTCGAGACGGTGGCGGGCGAGAGGCCCGTGCTGCCGGCGAGCTCGATCTGCGTGAGACGGCCGTGGCGCTTCAGAGACTCGATGACGCGCGCGCGATTGGCCTCGCGGAGCGAGGTCTGCGAGCCCGGCGGGGCTTGACGGCGTGCCACAGCTCACACTGTATCCCACGGCCGATTTCCCAGGTCGGCCGTGGGATCACGCGGTGTCGCGCCCGCCGGACTCAGCGCCGGTCGGCGGCCAGGCGGATGAGGACGATGTTTCCGGATTCGTCGACCTCGGCGACGCCGGGGTGGGCCTTCACGAACTCGGAGAAGCTCTTGTGCCCGAGGGCCTTCTCGCTGAACGACGGGTCGAGTCGTTTGATGAGGCTCTTCACCGCCGAGGCGTGCTGCCACTCCACGCCCTCCTTGTCGCTCTCGAGCCGCAGCGCGCGCTCGAGGAGGGACTCGGTCGGGTCGACGGCGGCCTTCCTCGAGCGCCGGCTGCCGGACGCGCGCTGCGGCGCGGCATCCTTCTTCCCGGTCGGCGGAGCCGCCACACCCGGGAGCGCGTCGTACGAGTCGAACTGGTCGCACGCCGCGGCGAGCGACTTCGCGGTCGATCCCGCGACGCCCACCCCCACGACGAATCGGCCGAGGCGGCGGCAGCGCTGGGCGAGCGGCACGTAGTCGGAGTCGCCGGCGACGATGACCACGTGCGTGAGGTCGGGGAGGCGGAACATGTCCTCGACGGTGTCCACGGCGAGGCGGATGTCGGCGCCGTTCTTCGCGTACGCGGCGGCGGGGAAGAGCTGCACGAGGTCGACGGCGCGCGCCACGAGCTGGGAGCGGTACTCCGCGTTGACCGGCGCCGACCAGTCGGCGTACGCCCGGGTGAGCACCAGGGTGCCGAACGACGTCGCGTAGTCGATGATGGCGCCGACGTCGATCGTCGCGGCGGCGAGGCGCTCGGCGATCTCGGGGTCCGAGGCATCCGTCGCGATCTTCTGACGGTCGCGCGAGTAGGAGTTCTTGCCGTGCACGCGGTCGTACCACGACATCACGATGTTGTCGAAGTCCAGGTACACCGCCACGCGGGGGCTCTGCAGGTCGGGCATGTCACTCCTCACCGGGGTAGTGGACGCCGACGAGGTCGCGGATCTCGTCGAGCGTGGCCATGATCGCGACGGTCTCGTCGATCGGCAGCACGTCGGAATCGGTGCGGCCCTCGGCGAGGTACCGCTCAGCCGCGAGCGCCTGGTACTGCATGCCGCGGCCGTCGATGTCGGAGCGGAATTCCTCGATCACCGTGCCGTCGGGGCTGACGAGGCGGAACGAGGTGGCCGTGTACCAGACGCTGTCGATGTCGATGCGGGCCTCTGTGCCGATGATCGTCGCGGTGTTGGGGCCGGCTGCGCGGGATGCGGAGATGGAGGTCGACAGCGCACCCGACGCGTGCGTCATGATCGTCGCCACCTCGGTGTCGGATCCCGCGTCGCCGATGCGGGCGGCCGCGGCGATGGAGAGGGGCTCGCCCAGGATGTCCCACGCGAACGAGACCGGGTAGACCCCGAGGTCGAGGAGGGCACCGCCGCCGAGTTCCAGCGCGTTGATGCGGTGCGCCGGGTCGGAGGGCAGCAGCTGTGTGTGGTCGGCGGTGACGGCGCGGACCTCGCCGAGGGCGCCCGACTCCACGAGTTCGCGGATGCGGACCATGTGCGGCAGATACCGCGTCCACATCGCCTCCATCGCGAGGAGTCCGCGTTCCGCTGCGGCGTCGCGTACCTCCAGGGCCTCCGCCGCGTTGAGGGTGAACGCCTTCTCGACCAGCACGTGCTTGCCCGCTGCGAGGGCGAGGAGGGCGTTCGCCGCGTGCATCGGATGCGGCGTCGCGATGTAGACGATGTCGACGTCCGGATCGGCGACGAGTTCCTCGTACGAGCCGTGGGCGTGCGGGATGGCGAAGTCGGCGGCGAACGCCTCAGCGGTCTCGCGTCGCCGCGAGCCCACCGCGGCGACGTCGAGCCCGGCGGTGCGCAGGTCGCTGGTGAACGCACGGGCGATGCCGCCCGGTCCGAGGATCCCCCAGCGGGGGGAGGAGGGCGAGTTCATGAACACGAGGCTAGTGGCGCGATGCCCCCCGTGCCCGGAGGAGGCCGTCTACTGCTGCAGCGCGGCGGCGAGATCGTCCTCGCGGAAGTACACCCCCAGGTACGGCGGGTTCTGAGTCAGGTAGAGCCGGTCGAACGCGACGTTGTCGTGCTCGGCGATGATCTCGCCCTCCACCCCGCCGCTGCCGGTCTGGATCGCATAGCCCTTCGGACAGAAGTACAGCGCGGCGCCGCCGCCGCCGTTGGGGTCGATCGGCGTCATCCCGCTCCCGTAGCAGGGGTCGCCGAAGCCGCCGGGCGTCGGATCGTCGAGCTTCGAGTGGGGCGGGTTGTCCAGGTCGGCGACCATGCTGTCGGCGATCGTCATGCAGCTGGTCCGGTCGTAGGCCGCGCACCACGTTCCGTCGATCGTGTCGAAGGGCGGCATGTCGGCGACGGCGCCGGCGGGCACGAGCGACAGCGGGATCGTGCAGGCATAGCCGTTCGTCCCGCCGGGATGGATGCCGCCGGCCTCGCCCGTCCCGCGCGCGACCCCGTCTTGACCGAGTGCTGCGGTGATGTCGATCGCATCCTTGGTCGGCGCCGTGCGCTCCAGGTGCATCGTGACGGCGTCGCCGTGCAGTTCGACGGGCCCGGCCAGCGGGGTCTCGCCGGTATCGAGAGTTCCCGTTTCGCCGGCGACCGTCAGGTGACGATAGCCGAGCAGCATGATGCAGCCCGGATCCGGGTCCGCGAGATCCACGATCCACTCCCCGTCGAGTCCGGGGCTGGTCGGCGTCGGCGTCGACGATGCCGTCGGACCCTCCGGCGATGGCGAGGGCGCTGCGGTATCGCCCGCTGCGGGTGTGCACCCAGCGAGCAGCACGATAAGCGAGAGGACGGCCAGGCTCCCCAGAGACCGCGCCATGGTCGTGAAACTACCGACCCTGCCCGACGGGTGCAAGGGCCGGGCGTGCGGAGCACTCGCGGCTAGCGGGCGACGCTCTCCGCGAGTTCGCCGCGGCGCTGGGCGGCAGGGACCTGGTCCAGAGCGCGGGCAAGGTCGTCGACGATGTCGCGGGCGTCCTCGAGGCCGATCGACAGGCGCACCGTGGTCGGGCCGATGTGCGCCTCGGCGAGCTGCGTCGGCGACATGTGGCTGTGCGTCATCGACGACGGGTGCGCGACCAGGCTGCGCGCGTCGCCGATGTTCGCCACCAGACGGATCACCTGCAGGCGCGAGATGAACGCCTCGACGAGCCGGAAGTCCGCCTCGGCGTCGCCGGTGGCGGGCAGGTCGAACGCGAACACCGAGCTCACGCCGTCGGGGAGATAGGTCTGCGCCTGTGCGTGCCACGGGCTCGACTCCAGCCCCGGGTGGTGCACGCGCGACACAGCGGGGTGCGTCTCGAGGAACCGGGCGACCGTGAGGGCGCTCGCGGTGTGCCGCTCCATGCGCAGGTCGAGGGTCTCGAGGCCCTGGAGCAGCTGGAAGGCGTTGAAGGCCGACAGCGACGGACCGAGGTCATGCACGTACTTCGTCTTGACCAGCGCGATGTACGGCGACCCGGTCTCGCCGAAGCGCTCGACGAGGCTGCCGTCCGGCACGCGCGGATACGTCTGGGTCAGCTGCGGCCAGCGCTCGGGCTCCGCCGTGAAGTCGAAGGTGCCCAGGTCGACGACGACGCCGCCGAGGGACGTGCCGTGGCCGCCGAGGAACTTCGTGGCGGAGTGCACCACGATGTCGGCGCCGAAGTCCTTCGCGCGCTGCAGGTACGGCGTCGCGACGGTGTTGTCGATCACCAGAGGCACGCCCGCCTCCTTGGCGACGGCGGCGACGGCGCCGAGGTCCAGCACCTGCGCGATCGGATTCGAGATCGACTCGGCGAACAGCGCGCGGGTGGTCGGCCGAACGGCGGCGCGCCACGCGGCGAGGTCGTCCTGGTCGACGAACGTCACCTCGATGCCCCAGTCGGCGAACGTGTCCTGCAGCAGGTCGACGGTGCCGCCGTAGAGCTGACGGGCGGCGACGATGTGCTCGCCCTGCTTGGCGAGCGCCAGGAGTGCCACGGCGACGGCGGCCTGCCCCGATGCGACACCGGCCGCGGCGATGCCGCCCTCGAGCTCCGCGACACGGCGCTCGAACACGAGCACGGTCGGGTTCGCCGCACGGCTGTAGATGTTGCCGTCCTTGCGCAGCGCGAAGAGGTCGCGTGCCTCGGCGAGCGAGCGGAACTCGAAGCCGTTGGACTGGTGGATGGAGGGGATGGCGGTGTTCTCCGCGATGCCGGAGTCGAACCCGGCCTGCACCTGCGCCGTCGCGAACGAGCGAGGGGCGGCAGGACGAGTCTGTTCAGGCATGCAGACCATTGTCGAGCCGCGGCGCCCGGGGCGGTGCGTCGTGTGTCGAACTGTTGCGAGCCCGGCCCGGGGCCGGTGGAGGGGCGGTAGTGCGCCGGCGCGCCAGAATGGTCGGGTGGCGCAGCTGATCACCCCCGCAGAACTCGACGATCTCCTCCGGTCCTCCGCCGTGCGCGTGCTCGATGTGCGCTACCGCCTCGACCGCCCCGACGGCAGCGCCGAGCACCTCGAGGGGCATGTGCCCGGCGCCGTGTACGTCGACATGGAGACGGAGCTCTCGCAGCACGGTCGCCCCGACGAGGGGAGGCATCCGCTTCCTCCTCGTGAAGCGCTGCAGGCGGCCGCGCACCGCTGGGGCATCGACGACGGCGACACGGTGGTCGTCTACGACGACGATCGCGCCCTGGGCGCCTCGCGCGCATGGTGGCTGCTGACCCGCTCCGGCATCGCCGACGTGCGCATCCTCGACGGCGGCCTCGGCGCCTGGACCGCGGCCGGCCTGCCGGTGGAGTCCGGACCCGTCACGCCCGAGCCGGGTGCGGTCCGGCTCGCGCCGATCGCCGAGCCCGTGCTGTCGATCGACGAGGCCGCCGCGCTCGCCGCGTCGGGCGTGCTCATCGACGTACGTGCCGCCGAGCGCTACCGAGGCGAGGTCGAGCCGATCGACCCGATCGCCGGCCACATCCCGGGCGCCGTGAACCTCCCGACCGGCGCCTACATGGACGGTGAGCGATTCCGGGATGCTGCGAGTCTGCGCGCGCTGTTCGGCACGGTCGGCGTCGGCGACGGCGTGACCGCGGCGGCGTACTGCGGTTCGGGCGTGACCGCCGCGCAGGCGGTGTTCGCGGCCGAGCTCGCCGGGCTGGAGCTGCGGATCTACCCGGGCTCGTGGAGCCAATGGTCGAACACTCCCGGACGCCCGGTCGCGACAGGGCCGGCGCCCGCGGAGGTCACCGGCTCAGTGTGACCGGCGCGGTGGCCGGTCTCGACGGGTCACGGCACGAGGGTGATCTTGCCCGCCACGCCCGTCTCGGCCGCGCGATGCGCCTCGGCGGCGTCGGCGAGCGCGAAGGACGGACCGAGCTCGACCGAGAAGCGTCGGGCGGCCATGAGCGCGAGCGCGACGGGCACCGCCTCGGTGCGCCAGACCTGCTGCTGCCCGGTGAGCGGTTCGGGCGAGCCGCCCGAGAACGCGCGGATGCCGAGGCCGGCGGCATCCCGTCCTCGCACCAGCGTCGCGATCCGGTGCCGGTCGGCGACCAGATCGAGCGAGGTGCGGAGGGCCTCGTCCGTGCCGGCGGCGTCGATCGCGACGGTCACGCCCTGCGGAGCCGCCGCGCGCACCCGGTCGGCGAGCCCGTCGCCGTACGCGACCGGGATGGCACCGAGCTCGCGGACGCGGTCGAATCGGCCTTCGGACGACGTGGCGACGACGGTCGCCCCCCACAGCACGGCGAACTGGATGAGCGCCTGGCCGACGGCGCCCGACCCGGCGTGCACGAGCACCGTGTCGTCGCCGCCCACCGCGAGCGAGCGGAGCGCCTGGTACGCCGTGCCGACCGGGATGCCCAGAGCGGCGCCTTCGGCGGCGCTCACCTGCGGCGGGCGAGGGAAGACGTGGGAGGCGGGAACCGCGATCTCGGTCGCGTAGGCGCCGAACGCCCCGGTGAAGACGACCGGCTCACCCACACGGAACCCGTCGACGCCTTCGCCGACCGCGGTGACGACTCCGGCGCCGTCGGCGCCGATGCGGCGCGGATCGACGATCTCCGCCGACGGCCGCCGGCCCGAGCGGAGCTTCGCGTCGATCGGATTGACGCCGGCAGCCGTGACGCGGATCGCAAGCTGCCCGGGTGCGGGCACCGGCTCGGGTACGGGGATCTCATGCAGGACCTCAGGGCCCCCGAACTCGGTGTAGGCGATCGCAGTGGTCATGACGGGGGCAACTCCTGTCGTCGAGGCGGCTATTCCCTCAGGGCTTTCTGCATCCGCTGCAGCGACACCGGCTCGGCCGTGCCGAGGGACTGCGCGAACAGGCTCACACGGTACTCCTCGAGCAGCCACCGGGCGTGCACGAGCGGCAACGGCGCGTCATCCGCCGGCGGGATCACGCCGCCGGCCTCGGCGAACACGGTCGTCGCGCGTTCGAACTCGGTCATCCGCTGGCGGTCGCGGCCCGGGTTGTCGGCGAGCGTCCGCACGCGATCGAGCGCCCCGCGCAGGTAGCGGGGAAGCTGCGCCAGCCGTCCGGTGCCGGTGCGGGACACGAAGCCCGGGAACACCAGGCCCGCCAGCTGCCCCTTGATGTCGTTCAGCGCGCCGAGCAGCGTCAGCGAGTTCGCGTCGCGCATCGCGCGCTCCACGTCGCGCGCGGCCGTCAGGATGCGGGCGGTCAGCGACACCGTCTGGAACAGCTCGTCGACGACCGCGGCCGAGAACGCATCGCGCACCGTCTCGAAGCCGGCTCTGCTGCGTACGACGGCGTCGGCCACGGTGCGTGCGATGACCGCGTCCGCCACCGCGACGCGGCCGTCCTCGATGAGCGCCTTCGCGGACGGATACGGCGATGCCGCGAGCGCGAGCTTCTCGGCGGACGTCAGGTGCTCGAGCACGTAGGCCGACGGCGACGCGACCGACAGGAGCACGAGGCGCCGGACGCCGGCCTGGGTCGCGCGGGCTGCGGCTTCGGGGGTCGTCTCGATCCGGAGCGCGACCGAGGCGCCCTCGTCGACGATCGCGGGATAGCCGCGCACGACGCCGCCCGCGACCCTGGTGTCGACGACGTCGGGCAGGTCCCCGAACGTCCAGTCGGTGAGGCCGGTGCGCTCGGCGAACGTCGACTCGGGCCGCGCGGCGTCGCGGGGTGTTCCCGCGAGGCGGGCCGCGGGGCCCTTCGCGGCCTGGCTGCCGCGCCCGATCGCCGGCGCCGTCGCGGTGAGCGAACGAGACACGGACGCCCGGGCCCGATCGGCGAGCCGTGCCTGCAGCGCGGCCAGGTCGCGGTCTGATCCCACCCCGCGCCCGCGCTCGTCGACGGCCCGGAACGATACCTGCAGGTGCCCGGGCACCCGTTCCATCTCGAAGTCGGCCGCGCTCACCGGCTGGCTCACGACGCGCTGGATGCGCGCCGCGAGCGCATCGCGCAGCGGCATCGGCGGAAGGCCGTCGTGAGCCTCGGGGCCTTGCCCTGCGAGGTCGGCGGCGAACGTCGCAGCCCAGTCCGCCGCGGGGACGACGTGGCGGCGGATGGACTTGGGAAGCGAGCGCAGCAGCGCCGTGATGAGCTCGTCCCGCATGCCCGGCACCTGCCAGTCGAAGCCGTCGGGGCGCAGCTGCGCGAGGAGGGCCAGCGGAACGACGGCCGTCACGCCGTCGTCGGCGGCGCCGGGCTCGAACCGGTATGCGAGCGAGAGCACCTGGTCGCCCTGGGTCCAGCGCGCCGGGAAGTCGCGCTCGTCGCCGCGCGATGCCTCGTCGACGAGGTCGGCCTCCGTCATGTCGAGCAGGCGCGGCGTGCGGGCCGAGGCATCCTTCCACCAGGCCTCGAAGGAGCGCGCGTCGAACACGTCGCGGGGAATGCGGGCGTCGTAGAACCGGAACACGGCCTCGTCGCCCACGAGGATGTCGCGGCGGCGCTCGCGCTCCTCGATCTTCTCGAGGCGTCGCCGCAGCTCGAGGTTGCGGCGCTCGAACGCCGTGAGCTTCTTGTCGAGGTGCGAAGAGTCCCACTCGCCCTCGACGAGCGCGTGGCGCATGAACAGCTCGCGCGCGAACGGCCGGTCGAAGCGCGCGAGCTGCACACGGCGCTTGGGCACGATCTCGAGGCCGAAGAGGGTGACCTTCTCGTACGCGGATGCCGCACCCGACGCCTTCGACCAGTGCGGCTCGCTCAGCGAGCGCTTGGCGAGGTCGCCCGCGAGCGGTTCTGCCCAGGCGGGGTCGATCGCGGCGACGGTGCGGGCGAACAGGCGGCTCGTCTCGACGACCTCGGCGGCCATGACGGCGATCGGCCGCTTCTTCTTGAGCCCGGAGCCGGGGAAGATCGCGAAGCGCGTGCCACGCGAGCCGAGGTACTCGGCGCCGCGGCGCTGGTCGGTGCGGTCGGAGCCGGCGCGGCCCCGCGTGGCGGTCGAGGTGGTGCGCTCGTCGAGGATGCCGAGGTGCGAGAGCAGCCCCGACAGGATCGCCTTGTGGAGCTCGTCCGGGTCGGCCGTGCCCGGTGCCGCCTTGCGAGGAGCGTTGACGAGTGCGCTGAGCTGACGATGCACGTCGGCCCACTCGCGCACCCGCACGTAGTTGAGGTGCTCGGCGCGGCACAGGCGCCGGAACGCGCTCGAGCCCAGCTCTGCCTGCTTCTCCTGGAGGTGGTTCCAGAGGTTGAGCAGGCTCAGGAAGTCGCTGGAGGGGTCGGTGAACCGCGCGTGCAGGCGATCGGCCTCCTCGCGACGCTCTTCCGGGCGCTCGCGCACGTCCTGGATCGACATCCCCGCGACGATCGCGAGCACGTCCCGCAGCACGCCGGTGCGGCGCGCCTCCACGAGCATGCGGGCGAAGCGCGGGTCGATCGGCAGCCGCGAGATCTCGCGGCCGAGGTCGGTGAGCGTCGGATGACCCCCGCCGCTTCCTGAACCTGTCGACGTGCGCACTGCCCCGAGCTCGACGAGGAGGTCCAGAGCCGCCTTGACTCCGCGGGAGTCCGGAGGCGTGAGGAACGGGAAGGAGGAGATGTCGCCGAAGCCGAGCGACAGCATCTGGAGGATGACCGAGGCCAGGCTGGTGCGCAGGATCTCCGGCTCGGTGAACTCGGGCCGGGTGTCGAAGTCCTCCTCGGAGTACAGCCGGATCGCGATGCCGTCGCTGGTGCGGCCCGCGCGCCCCGACCGCTGCTGAGCGGACGCCTGCGACACCGCCTCGATCGGCAGCCGCTGCACCTTGCTGCGGTGGCTGTAGCGCGAGATGCGCGCCGTTCCGGTGTCGACGACGTAGCGGATGCCCGGCACCGTGAGGCTCGTCTCGGCGACGTTCGTCGCGAGGATGACACGACGACGGATGCCGGCCACCCGCGACCGCTCGAACACCCGGTGCTGCTCGGCGGCGGACAGGCGCCCGTAGAGGGGGAGCACCTCTGTGGGTGCGGCGTCCTTCGCGTACATGCCCCGCACCGCGTCCGCGGCATCGCGGATCTCGGCCTCGCCCGGGAGGAACACGAGCACGTCGCCGGCGGCCTCGCGGTCGAGCTCGCGCAGGGCGGAGGTGATGCCGTCGACGTCGTCGGACTCCTCCTCGCCCTTGGCCGGCCGTGCGGGCGGGCGGTACCGGATCTCGACCGGATACGTGCGGCCGGACACCTCGATGATCGGCGCCGGGGTTCCGTCGGGCTTCGCGAAGTGCTTCGCGAAGCTCTCCGGGTCGATCGTCGCGCTCGTGACGACGACCTTGAGGTCGGGGCGCTTGGGCAGGATGCGCCGCAGGTACCCGAGGAGGAAGTCGACGTTGAGCGAGCGCTCATGGGCCTCGTCGACGATGACCATGTCGTAGCGGCGCAGGAGCCGGTCGCGGTGGATCTCGTTGAGGAGGATGCCGTCGGTCATCAGCGCGATGCGCGTGTCTTCCGACACCTTGTCGGTGAAGCGGACCTTGTAGCCGACTGCCGAGCCGAGCGGCACCTGCAGCTCCTCGGCGATGCGCTCGGCGATCGTGCGCGCGGCGATGCGGCGCGGCTGTGTGTGCGCGATGCGCGTCCGCCCGAGCTCGAGCGCGATCTTCGGCAGCTGCGTCGTCTTGCCCGACCCGGTCGCGCCCGCGACGATCACGACCTGGTGGTCGCGCACAGCGCGCGCGATCTCCTCGCGCGCGGCGCTGACAGGGAGCTCCGGCGGAAACGAGATGACGGGTTCGGGCGCGGACATAGCCTTCGATCGTATCCCTTCCGGCCGGGCGCCGGATCGTCCCGTCCGACGCCGCGTCCGCGCGCCTAGGCTGGGAACCATGACAGTCCCCAGCGTGACCCTCAACGACGGCAACACGATCCCTCAGCTCGGCTACGGCGTCTTCAAGGTGCCGCCGGCGGACACGGAGCGGGCCGTCGCCGAGGCGCTCGAGGTCGGCTACCGCCACATCGACACCGCCGCGATCTACGGCAACGAGGAGGGCGTGGGCGCGGCCATCGCGGCGAGCGGCATCGCGCGCGACGAGCTGTTCATCACCACCAAGCTCTGGAACGACCGCCACGACGGCGACGAGCCCGACGCCGCGATCGCGGAGAGCCTCGCCAAGCTCGGACTCGAGCAGGTCGACCTGTACCTCGTGCACTGGCCGACCCCCGCGCAGGACAACTACCTCCACGCGTGGGAGAAGCTCATCGAGCTGCGGGGCGCCGGCTTGACCCGCAGCATCGGCGTCTCGAACCACCTCGTGCCGCACCTGGAGAAGATCGTGTCGGCCACCGGAGTGGTCCCGGCCGTCAACCAGATCGAGCTGCACCCCGCCCACCAGCAGCGCGACATCACGGACTGGGCCGCCGCCCACGATGTGAAGATCGAGTCGTGGGGACCCCTCGGGCAGGGCAAGTACGACCTGTTCGGTGCAGCGCCGGTCGCCGCGGCCGCCGAGGCGCACGGCAAGACGCCGGCTCAGGCCGTGCTGCGCTGGCACCTGCAGAAGGGCTTCATCGTCTTCCCGAAGTCGGTGCGCCGCGAGCGCCTCGAGGAGAACCTCGACGTGTTCGACTTCGAGCTCACCGCCGACGAGATCGCCGCCATCGACGCGATGGAGCCGGGCGACGGCACGGGTCGCGTCAGCGCGCACCCCGACGAGGTCAACTGACCGCTCGCGGGCGGCAGGAGCGGATACCGTGAACCCTCGCCTCGCGGACGCGACGAGCCCGTACCTGAGAGCCCACGCGGGCAATCCGGTCGCGTGGTTCCCGTGGGGCGAGGAGGCGTTCGCAGAAGCACGACGCCGCGACGTGCCTGTCATGGTGTCGATCGGCTACTCGACGTGTCACTGGTGCCATGTGATGGCTCGGGAGTCCTTCGAGGACGAGACGACCGCCGCCGAGCTCGACGCCGGCTTCGTGTCGATCAAGGTCGACCGCGAGGAGCACCCCGAGGTCGACGCCGCCTACATGGCCGCCGCTTCGGCGTTCTCGCAGAGCCTCGGCTGGCCGCTGACCGTGTTCGCGACGCCCGAAGGGCGGCCGTTCTACGCGGGGACGTACTTCCCGCCGCAGCCTCGCGCCGGCATCCCGGCGTTCCGCCAGGTGCTCGCGGCGGTGCACGAGGCGTGGACCGAGCGGCGCGACCAGATCGACGAGACGGCGGATGCCGTCGCCGGTGCGCTCGCCGAGGTCCGCCGATCGGCGCCCGACGCGGATGCGTCCACCCCGTCCGCGGATGAGCTGGTCGGCGCCGCACGCGCACTCGCCGGGCGGGAGGATCCGCAGCACGGCGGCTTCGGCGAGCCCGCCGCCGGTGCCCCCAAGTTCCCCGTCGCCACAGCGCTCCGCTTCCTGCAGACCCCGGTCCTCCGCGAGCACGCCGCCGAGGCGTCCGCCGTCGCCGATCGTGCCCTCACCGCGATGGCTGCCTCGCCGCTGCGCGATGCGGTCGAGGGCGGGTTCTTCCGCTACGCGACCCGGCCCGACTGGACGGTGCCGCACTACGAGCGGATGCTGACCGACAACTCCCAGCTGCTCGACGTCGCGATGGCGGCGGTCCCCGCGCGCGACGACGTCGCGCGCGGCATCGCCGGGTTCCTGCGCGACGTGCTGCAGCAGCCGGGCGGCGGCTTCGGCGCCGCACAGGACTCGGAGTCGTGGATCGACGGTGCCCGCAGCGAGGGCGGCTACTACGCCCGCGATGCCGCGGACCGCGTCGGTCTCGACCCCCCGGCCGTCGACGGCAAGGTGGTCAGCGGCTGGAACGGCCTCGCGATCGGAGCCCTCGCGCGTGCCGGCGTGCGGCTGGACGAGCCGTCGTGGATCGAGTCGGCGCGCTGGGCGGCGGACGCCGTGCTCGAGGTCAACGTCGCCGCCGACGGCCGGCTGCTGCGCGCCTCGCTCGACGAGGTGCCGTCGCGCGCCCAAGCGACGCTCGCCGACCACGGCCAGCTCGCCGCGGGTCTCATCGCGCTCGCCGTCGCCACCGGGGAGGTCGCGTATGCCATGCGGGCGCGAGAGCTGGTCGACGCATGCGTCGATGCAGAGCACCGTGTCGCCGTCCCCGGAGGCGGCGACCCGGTGCTGTCCCGGCAGGGGATCGGAGCGCCGGATACCGCCTCCGATGCCGACGAGCCGTCGGGTGCCGCGTCGGTCGCGGAGGCCGCCGCGGCGCTCTGGATGCTGGGCGCCGGAGACAGCTATCGCTCGATCGCCGAGCGGCTCGTCGCCGCCTACGCTCCCGCGGCCCTCGCGCAGCCGCTCGCGTACGGCGCTCTCCTGCGGGTCGCCGCCGGCCTCGCGGAGCCGCCGCGACAGGTCGTCGTCGTCACGGACGATGCCCACGCCGCGCTCGCGACAGCGGCGCGCAGCATCCGTGCCGATGTCGTGATCATCGTGTCGCCGGAACAGTCGCTCTCATGGGCCGCAGCGGGATTCGAGCTGCTCGCCGGGAAGGAGCAGCGCGACGGGCGGCCGACCGCCTACGACTGCCGGGACTTCGCCTGCCGGCTGCCGGTCACGGACGTCGCCGCACTCGAGGCGTGATCGCTCTCAGACCCAGCTGTTCACCCACATGTGCAGGTGCCAGAAGTCGTAGGGCACCGTCATCGCGGAGATGATCGGGTACCAGAACGCCGACAGTGCGAGCGCGACGACGAGGAAGACCAGCACCAGGCGCTGACCTGTGAGCCGGCGGTGGGAATCCGCCGACGGCGAACCGGCGATGTCCTCCAGCGCGAAGGTGAGCGCAAGCAGCATGAACGGCAGGATCAGCACCGTGTAGAACTGGAAGATCGTGCGCTCGGGCAGGAACAGCCACGGCACGTAGGTGACGGCGACCCCGGTGAGAACGAGTGCGTAGCGCCAGTCGCGCGCCACCACGAAGCGGTACGCGAGGTACAGCACGGCGGCCACCCCGGCGTACCAGATCAGCGGGTTCGGCATCGTCGAGATCACATCCACGCAGCCGCTCGGGGACGTGCAGCCGTTCACGCCCATCGCATCGTGGTGGTAGTAGACGCCGGTGGGACGCCACAGCAGCGGCCACTGCCACGCCGGGCTCGCGTAGGAGTGCCCGGACGTGATCCCGGCCGTGGACCTGTACATCGCGACGTGGTAGATCCAGAGGCTCTGGAGCGGGTTGCTCCCGGCCTGGCGGTCGTAGCCTCCTGAGCCGAACAGCCAGCCCGACCACGACGCGACATAGACGACGAGGGCGACCGGGACGAACAGCACGAACGTGGCGAAGCCTTGGCGCACAGCATCCGTCGGCCAGAACAGCACGCCCGCGCGGCGTCGGGCCAGCGCGTCCGTGACGACGAGGTAGACCCCGAGCCCGGCGAGCACCCACGCGCCCGACCACTTCACGGCGCTGGCCGCCCCGAGCGCGGCGCCCGCGGCGATGATCCAGGGCCGGTTCCAGAGGACCGGTCCCCAGGAGGGCGGCGCGTCACCGTCGTAGCGGGCCGCGACGATGTGGGCGATACGCGTCATCGTGCGCTCGCGATCGCGCAGCACGAACAGGAAGGCGAGCAGCACGAAGAACGTGAGCGACGTGTCGAGCAGCGCGATGCGGCTCATCGAGATGGCGAGGCCGTCGACCGCCATGAGCAGGCCTGCCACGACGGCGAACGTGGTCGAGCGGGTGAGGCGCTTCGCGATGAGCATGAGCACCAGCACCGAGCCGATGCCGAGGAGCGCCGTCGTGATGCGCCAGCCCCAGCCGGAGTCCGGCCCGAGCACCGCCATGCCCAGCGCGATGATCCACTTGCCGAGGGGCGGATGCACCACGAACGACGGATTGGTCGTGAACACGTTCACATCGCCCGAAAGAAAGCTCTCGTTGGCGCCCGCGGGCCAGGATGCCTCGTACCCGAGGCGGAGCAGCGTCCAGGCGTCCTTGACGTAGTACGTCTCGTCGAACTGGTTCATCAGGTCGTGCGCCGCGGCGAGGTTCCACAGCCGCAGGACCGCGGCGATCACCAGGACGATCGCAGGACCGAGCCACCGATACAGCCGCCGTGCACGCGCGTCCTCGCTCAGCCGGCGGGCGAAGCGGTCGTAGACGCTCGGTCGTGCCGGGGGGTTCAGCGGCGCGGCGGGCTGGTCGGCCTCGAGCCGCGCGGCATCCGTCACCCGGTCAAGTTTAGGCTGAGGGGGTGATCATCCTCGCGGCGACCCCGATCGGAAACCTCGGGGACGCGTCCCGCCGGCTGGTCGAGGCCCTTGAGGAGGCGACCATCGTCGCCGCGGAGGACACCCGAACGACCCAGCGTCTGCTGGCCGCGCTCGGCATCGCGAACCGGCCACGGCTCATCGCGCTGCACGACCACAACGAGAAGGAGCGGGCGCCAGAGCTCGTGGAGCTCGCGCGCGAGCAGGACGTGCTCGTGCTGAGCGATGCCGGAATGCCCACCGTGAGCGACCCCGGCTACGGCCTCGTCGCGGCGGCCGCAGCGGCCGGCGTGGACGTCACGGCGATCCCCGGGCCGAGCGCGGTCGTGACGGCGCTCGCCGTATCGGGGCTGCCGACCGACCGCTTCACGTTCGAGGGCTTCGTCGCCCGCAAGGCGGGGGAGCGCGGTGCGGCTTTGCGCGCGCTGAGCACCGAGACGCGCACCATGGTCTTCTTCGAAGCGCCGTCGCGCGTCGCCGCGACGCTCGCCGACATGGCGTCCGAGTTCGGTGACGATCGTCGCGGTGCCGTGTGCCGTGAGCTGACGAAGCTGCACGAGGAGGTCGCGCGCGGCACCCTCGCCGAGCTCGCCTCGTGGGCCGGGTCCGGCGTCCGGGGCGAGCTCGTGATCGTCGTCGAGGGCGCGCCCGCGCGCGGCGTCGCGTTCCCTGATGCGGTCACGCAGGTGCTCGAGCTCGTCCGCGGCGGCACGCGTCTGAAAGAGGCCGCGGCCGAAGTGTCCGGACTCACCGGACACTCCAGCCGCGAGCTCTATCAGGCCGCGCTCTCCGTCCGCGGGTAGCGACGGCGCCGCGAGGTCATCCGCGCACGGTGACGGCGAGGTCCTTGCTCGTGGCCGCGCCGGCGTCGTTCGCGAAGACGACGCGGTAGGTGTGCGTGCCGCGCGTGGCGCCGGTGACGGAGAGCGTCGCACGCTGCGCGCCCGGCGTCGCCGCGACGAGGGCACCCTCGCCGATGAGGGTGGCGCCCTCGTAGAAGCGGTAGCTCGTCGCGTTCGTGCCCCACCAGAGGTCCGCGGTCAGCGTGTAGGTGCCGTCGCCATCCTTGTCGTCGTGGCTCAGCACGGGCTTCCCAGGAGACGCGTCGGTCACCGTGACGGTCACCGGCTGCAGCGCGGTGGTGCCCTTCGAGTTCACGAGCTCGCCGGTGTAGACGTAGACGCCGTTCTTCTTCCCGGTGACCGGGATCTCGGCCGACTGCGCGCCGACGCCTCCGTACCCGAGTGCCGCGGTGGCGATGCGCTCGCCGTTCTCGAACAGGCGCAGCTTCGTCGCGTTCTCGCCCCACCAGAGGTTCATGCGCACGGTGTACGCGCCGTCCTTGAGGCCGGTGTCCCACCCGTTGTCGTGCGACAGGATGCCGCGGCCCGGAGCTCTGGCGGCCGCGTCGAGCACCAGCAGCCCGTCGACGGCGCCGGCCAGGGCGGTGGTCGCTGCGTCGACGGCGGTGCGGGACGGGGCATCCGCCGACAGCACGATGTGCGCCCTCTCGATCGCCGCCTGCAGGGCGGCCGCAGTCGCGGGCGTGTGGCCGGACGTCTCGATCGCCTCGGCGTCCGCGAGTGCCGCGGCGAGGGCGGAGGTATCGACACCGGTCGGCGTGGCGCGCACGAGCTCGATGTCGTCGATCGTGCCCCACGCCCCGCCGGAGAGGGTCGCGGTGACGGTGACGGTGACGCTGCCGCCCGCGGGCACGTCGATCGGTGCGCTGGTCGGCGCCGACCAGTTGCGCCACCCGTCCATCGAGAAGGGGACGGATGCCTCGCCGGACGCGCTCGAGACGATCAGGCGCACGCTGCTCGCGGCATCCTCTCCGTCGCCCTGCAGCGCGCCGCGCACGACGTACGATCCGGCGGGGACGGCGTCCACGCGCTGCGACAGGGTGAAGGAGTAGGCGTTCGCGGCCCAGAAATGCGCCGAGCGCTCACCGGCGCGCGGGTCGTCCCACGCGCCGATGGTGAGGCCGCCGCCTGTCTTCGTCCACGCGCCGTTGTCTCCCTCGAACCCGGGGCTGCGAAGCAGGTTCTTCTGCGCGACCACGAGCGTGGCCGTCGCCGCGAGGCCCGACGCGGTGACGCCGGCGATCGAATAGGTGCCGGGGCCGTCGATCCACTTCGCGGCGTCGGACCACGTGACCGGCTGCGTCTCGGACGAGCCGTCGTTGTACGACACGGTGACGGTGGCGGGGAGGGCGAGCGCATCGCCCTCGGCGACGGTGAGGTTCACGGGCGCGACCGCGGTGACCTCGCGCGGCGCGACGGCGCCGGTGCGGGCGTAGGCGAACACGTGGAGAGACTCCAGGGGCGTGCCGTCGTGCGCGAACAGCGCCTGGTTGTCCCACGCGGAGCCGCCGTACCACTGGCCGGCGTCGTCCGGATCGTACTCGCCGGCGTAACTCGAGGCCCAGCCCGATCCGTGCGCCTCCCACAGCGCCTTGTTCGCATCGAGCGCCGAGGGCGGTCCGACGGGGAGCCACGCGGGCTCCCAGTAGAAGACGCCGATGCCCGCGGTGCCGACGTTCGCGACCGCCTGGATCACGTCGCGCACGGCGTCGGCCTGCCCCTGCACGCTGACCGGGTACTCCGTGGCCTCCGAGGGGAGGTCGATGACGTTGCCGTGGCCGTCGCCGTCCTCGAGCGTGTACGCCCACGAGGTCTCGGCCACCATGACCTTCTTGCCGTACGTGTCGGCGACGTTCTTCAGCACCGAAGTGAGGTTCGTGACGGTGCCGTGCCAGTACGGGTAGTAGCTCGAGGCGAACACATCGTAGTCGACGCCGCGTGAAGCGAGGTTCGCCGCGTAGCCGGCGTAGCGCCCGCTGGACTCGGGGTTCGTGAAGTGCACCGCGACGAGGGCGCTCGGGAACACCGCGCGCACCGCTGCCGAGCCGGCGGAGAAGATCTGCGCCATGCCGTCCCACCCGCTGACACCGGCGACCGCGTTGTTGGTCTCGTTGCCGACCTGCACCATCTGCACGTCGACGCCCGCGATCTTGAGCTCCTCCAGCGCATCCGTCGTGAAGTCGTTCACCGCGACGGCCTTCTCGGCCAGGGTCTCGGCCGCCCAGGCCTTCGGAGCCTTCTGCTTCGCGGGGTCGGCCCAGAAGTCGGAGTAGTGGAAGTCGACGAGCACACCGAGTCCGGCGTCCGTCGCCCGCTTCCCGATCTGGACGGCGTGCGCGACGTCGTTGTCACCGCCGCCGTAGCCGTTGCCGGCGGCGTCGAACGGATCGTTCCACACGCGTACGCGGACGTCGGTGACGCCGGCGTCGGCGAGGACGTCGAACAGGTCGGCGGGCTGCCCGGCCGCGTCGCGGAAGACGACACCGGACTCCTCGAGCGCGATCGCCGACGACACGTCGACGCCGCTGATGAAATCAGCCGCGAGGTTCTCGACCTTCGGGACGGTGATGCCGGCCTCGACGGGGCCGGCGTCCGCGGCGGCGGGGGATGCCGCGAGCCCGGTGATGACCAGGGCGAGGGATGCCGCGACTGCCGCGAGGCGCGCGGAACGAGGGTGGTGAGACACGTGGGTTCTCCGATCGACGTTGATCTGGGGGCGGCTGAGGATCAGCCCTTGACGGACCCCGCGGTGAGGCCGCCGACGATGTAGCGCTGCAGCGACAGGAACAGGACGAGCACGGGGATCGCGGCGATCACCGCACCGGCGGCGAACAGACCCCAATTGGAGGCGAGCTGGTTCGAGACCCACTGGTACATGCCGACCGCGAGGGTCCAGTTGTCCTCCGAGACGAGCACGATCTTGGCGATGATGTAGTCGCCGAACGCCGCGATGAAGGCGAGAAGTGCCACGACCGCGAGGATCGGCGTCACGAGCGGGAAGATCAGCCGCCAGAAGATCTGGGCGTGGGATGCGCCGTCGATCTTGGCGGACTCGTCGATCTCGATCGGCACGGTGTTGAAGAAGCCGTACATGAGGAACGTGTTCACGCCGAGCGCGCCGCCGAGGTACACGCAGATGAGCGCGATCTTGGAGTTGAGGCCGAGTGCCGGCACGACCTCGCCGAGACCCAGCAGCATCAGGAAGATCGCGACGAACGCGAGCGCCTGCGGGAACATCTGGATGATGAGGAGTCCGGTGAGCCCCGCTCGGCGGCCCGAGAACCGGAAGCGCGAGAACGCGTACGCGGCCGCGGCGCCCATCAGCACGGCGCCGACCGAGGCGATGCCGCCGATGAGGAGGGTGTTGCCCGCCCACGTCCAGAAGCTCGTCTCGCCGAGGGCGGCGTAGTTCGACAGGTCGACGACGCTGAAGAGGGCGTTGCTGGCGGCGAGCGTGCCGTTCGGGTTGAGGGACGCCGACAGCACGTACACGAGCGGGAAGATCGCGTAGAAGATCACGACGACGGCGAGCAGGTACTTCCAGCCGACCTCGAGCAGCCAGCGGCGTCGGCGTGCGCTGCGGCGGTCGCGAGGGGCGCCGGGTGCGCGGGTGGTCGGTCCCGTGGCGACATCGGTGGCGGTGGACATCACTGGAACTCCTCGAGCTTGCGGGTCTGACGGAACGCGATCGCCGAGATGCCCCCGACGACGGCGAACACGAGGATCGACAGGGCGCTCGCGAGGCCGTAGTCCGCGGCACCGCCAGACACACCGGAGATGTCGTAGATGGCGGAGATCAGGATGTCGGTGGCCCCGAGCGCGTACGGGGCACCGGGGATCGCCGGGCCGCCGTTGTTGAACATGTAGATGACGGTGAAGTTGTTGAAGCTGAACGCGAACGAGGAGATCAGCAGGGGCGCGGTGGCCACGAGCACGAGCGGGAGGATGATCGAGCGCAGCTGCCGTGATCGGCCGGCGCCGTCGAGGGATGCCGCCTCGAGGGTGTCTTGCGGGAGCGCCTGCAGCGCGCCGGTGCACACGAGGAAGTAGTACGGGTACGTGAGCCACAGGTTCACCCACACGACGGCCGCGCGGGCGAGCCATGGGTCCCCGAGCCAGTTGATGTTCGCGCCGAAGAAGAACAGGTCGTTGATCACGCCGAACTCGGCGTTGAACATGCCGCGGAACAGCAGCGCCGACATGAACGCGGGGAAGGCGTAGGGGAGGATGTACAGCGTCCTGAGGAACCGGCGGCCCTTGAGGCGCGCGTCGTTGTAGATGAGGGCGAGCAGGAGGCCGAGCGCGAAGGGCAGCACGACCGACAACGTCGCGAAGACGAACGTCCAGACGGTGACGGAGAGCAGCGTCTGTGCGAGCGCGGGGTCGGTGAACAGCCGGAAGAAGTTGTCGAACCCGACGTTGACGTACCAGCCCGTGGGGAGAGCCGAGCCGTCCTCGGCGACGAACAGTCCCTCGTCGTTCGCGGTGTAGACGGTGCCGGTGGTGGTGTCGGTGATGGTCTGGGCCTCGGCATCCCATACCAGCGTCGATTCGTAGACGGCGCCCGAAGAGCCGTCACGCGTGCGGATCGAGCCGTCGTTGGGGTCTTCGGAGACCGGCACGCGCAGGCTCGCGATCTGCTCCTGCAGGGCGGCGTCGGTGATGACCGTGGCGCGCGGCACGACTTCCCAGCCCGGGACCTCCGTGGGGGACCCGGCGCTGCCGACCTCGGCGCCGCGGGCGTCCTCGAGCGGCTGCTCGGCGGAGCCGACGAGCACGTCGCCGTCCTCGTCGACGATCGCGAAGCCGACCTCGCCGACGCGCTCGACGACCGAGAGCGGATAGGTGGGGGAGTCCTCGATGCGACGCTCGCCCTGGATGAGCGCGGCCTCGACCGCCTGCTCCTGGGTGCCGGCGTGACCGGTGCCGTAGTTGGTGAAGGCGATGTACGCGGTGTAGCCGAAGATGAAGACCTGGAAGACGAGCAGGAAGGCCAGGCCCGGCAGCAGGTACTTGAGCGGCAGCGCGCGCTTGGTGAAGTAGACGACGTCGGCGGCGAGGAGCAGCACGAGCGTCGCCGAGAACACGACCCACGACTCGACGCGGAATGCGCTCAGCAGCGTCATCACGCCGAAGGCGTTCACGAGGGCCATCAGGGCGAGCTTCGCGAGGAAGCCCCAGCCGGGGCCGCGCCAGCGGCGGGCGTGCGATTCGGGCGGCGGCGTCTGTGCCGGCGCCTGGGGGAGGGTGGGGGCGTCCACCGTCATGCGTCTGCTCCTGTCACGGGGCCTCATCGCCGGGCGTGAGGGGGATCGGGTCGATCCGGGAAGAGGTTGGGATCCGGGAGGCGGGGAGAGGCACTCACCCGCCTCCCGGAGCATGTCGGCCACCGTGTCGGTGGTCGGGTTCAGCCGGCCGGGATCAGCCCTCGACCGCGGCCTGGACGTCGGCGACCATCGTGTTCCACGTCGACACGGGGTCGGCGCCGCTGATGATCTGCGACTGCGCGGCGTTCCAGAGATCCCACACCGAGCCCATCTCGGGGATGCTCGGCATCGGGACGCCGTTCTGCGCCGACGCGAGGAAGCCCGCGATGATCGGGTCGGACGAGACCTCGGTGGCCAGCGTCGACCACGCCGGGATGCGGGGGTCGGCCTCGTAGAGGGCGCGCTGCGCCTCCTCGGTGCCGAGGTAGTTCACGAGGAACTCCTGCGCGAGCAGCGCGTTCTTCGACTGCGAGCTCAGGTAGAAGCCCTGCACGCCCACGAACGGGGCAGCCGTCTCGCCGCCTGCCGAGGGGATCGGGTTCACGGCGATGTTCTTCACGTCGGTGTAGGCGCTGATCGCCCACGGACCCTGGATCGTGTAGGGCGCCTTGCCGCTGTTGAACAGCTCGTTGTTGATGTCGTAGTCGACGGTGGTCGAGATGTAGCCGGTGCCCGAGGTGCCGTTGGCGCCGAGCCAGGTCGCGAACGCCTCGCCCGCGGCGCCGCCCATGCCGACCTCGGTGGTGTACGAGCCCGACGCGTCCTGCACGAAGACGGGGGCGGCGAACGACGTCTGGAAGCCGTACATCGTGTAGCCGTCGCCGGTCTCGCCGGCGGTGTTGATGACGAACGGACGCTCGGCGCCGGACGCCAGGCCCTTCTGGATCATGTCGTCCCACGACGTGGGGGCCTCGGCGCCCACGAGGTCCACGTTCTGCACGAGCGCGATCGTCTCGAGCGAGTAGGGGAGCGCGTACAGCTGACCGTCGTAGGTCATGGCCTCGAGGGCGACGGGCTCGAACTCCGACGCCTTGTCGCCGAGGTCGATCGTGTCGACGACACCGGCGGCGACGAGCGCGCCCAGCCAGTCGTGCGCGCCCACGGTGATGTCGGGGCCCTCGCCGGTCGGCACCTGCGCGATGAAGTCGTTGCGGAGGTCCTCGAAGTTCTTCTTGACGATCTTGACGGTGGCGCCGGTCTCCTCCTCGAAGGCCTTCGCCGCATCCTTGACGGCCGTCCGGCGCTCCTCGTCGGTCCAGACGACGAGCTCGGCGCCGCTGTCGGCCGCGTCGTCGGAGTTGTCGGACGAGCCTCCGCCGGCGCAGCCGGCGAGGACGACCGCTGCCGTGAGCGCCAGCGCTCCGAGTGCGATCTGCTTTCGCATGGTTTCCCTTTCGGTGATGTGGTGTTGCAGGGTTCGTGTGGGTCAGGGGGTGTGCGGCGTGCGGACGACCGCGACGCCGCCGGCGGGCACGAGGAGTTCGCCGTCGACGTCCGCGCCGGTGAGGAGCTCGACACCGGATGCCGCGAGGGAGGCGTCGTCGTCGCGGTGGTTGATCGCGATCGCGTAGTCCGCGTCGTCGCCGCGGCGGACGACGACCTCGAGGCCTTCGGGGTGGCCCGAGGGGGCGACGCCGGCGTCGGCGTACACGTCGGACATGACGGTGCCGAGGCTCGCGGCATCCAATCGCGTGCTGATGTACCAGCCGTGCCCGGTGCCGTGCGCGTGACGCGTGATCGCCGCCTTGCCGGCGCCGGGACCGTCGACGTACGTCGCCTTGACCTCGGCACCGTGCAGGACGAGGTCCTCCTGCCAGGCGTCCGCGACGAGCGTCTCCGCGGTCGAGCCGGTCCATCCGACCGTGTGCCGGGCGCCCTCGCGGAGCGGAAGGAACTCCTCGACGACGAGGCCGAGCGCGTCGCGCAGCGGTGCGACGAAGCCGCCCGGGTGCACGGCGTCGTTCTCGTCGACGATGGCCGAGAAGAAGGAGACGACGAGCGTGCCGCCGGCCTCGACGTAGCGGGTGAGGTTCGCGGCGTCCGCGGCGCTCAGCAGGTACTGCGCCGGGGCGACCACGAGCTTGTACGCGGAGAGGTCCTGGCCGGGCAGGGCGAAGTCGACGGTGATGCCGTCGCGCCACAGCCGCTCGTAGAACGCGCGGATCTGGTCGGCGTGCGACACGTCGACCGACGGGCGCCACTCGAGGTCCTGCGCCCAGAACGACTCGAAGTCCCACAGGAGGGCGACGTCCGCCGCGACCCGCGAACCGCGCACCTCTTCGAGGCGTTCCAGCGCGTCGCCGAGCTCGACGACCTCGCGCCAGACGCGGGAGGACGTGCCGGCGTGCGGGATCATCGCCGAGTGGAACTTCTCGGCGCCCGAGCGTGACGCGCGCCACTGGAAGAAGAGGATCGCGTCGGCCCCGCGTGCGAGATGCGTCAGGGAGTTGCGGGCCATCTCACCCGGCCGCTTGGCGACATTGCGCGGCTGCCAGTTGACCGCCGACGTGGAGTGCTCCATGAGGATCCACGGCGTGCCGCCGCCGACCGAGCGGGAGAGATCGGCCGCGATCGCGAGGCCGATCTCGCCCTCGGGGTCGGCCGCCCACAGGTAGTGGTCGTCCGAGACGATGTCGACTTCGCGGGCCCATGCCCAGAGGTCGGTGGTCCAGCTCTGGTTCGCCATGAAGTTCGTGGTGATGGGCTGCGTCGCGTGGGCGCGGATCGCGTCGCGCTCGGCGACGAAGCAGGCGCGCAGCTGCGCGTCGGTGAAGCGGGCGAAATCCAGGCGCTGTGCGGGGTTGACGACGGAGGGTGCCGCCGCCGGGGCGCCGACGTGGTCCCACTCGCCGTAGCGCTGCCCCCAGAACGTGGTGCCCCACGCCGCGTTGAGCGCGTCGAGCGTGGCGTACTTCTCGCGCAGCCAACCGCGGAAGGCTCGCACCGACTGCTCGGAGTAGTCCTCGCCGACCGGCACGCCGTACTCGTTGTGGACGTGCCACATGACGACCGCGGGGTGCGAGCCGTAGCGCTCGGCGAGCGCCGACGCGATCCGCACGATCGCCTCACGGTAGGCGGGTGATGCGTGCGATGCCATGCCGCGTGCGCCGAACCCCATCGTGACGCCGTCGCGCGAGACCACCCGGGCGTCGGGGTGGTTCGCGAAGAACCACGCCGGCGGGGATGCCGTGGGCGTGCCGAGGTCGACCGAGATCCCGTTCTCGTGCAGCAGGTCGAGCAGCTCGTCGAGCCACGTGAATTCGAAGACCCCTTCGCTCGTCTCGATGAGGGCCCAGGCGAAGATCCCGACGCTGACCAGGTTGACGCCGGCCTCGCGCATGAGGGCGACGTCCTCGTGCCACACCTCTCGCGGCCACTGCTCGGGGGTGTAGTCGCCTCCGTAGGCGATGCCCCGGATCTCGGGCCAGCGGTCGGGCGAGGTCATGGACGCTCCATCGGGTCGGTGCAGTTCGTGCTGCAGTTCGCTTCGGGCCACGTGAAGGCTGTGACCGGTCACAGTCTTACCCGGACGGATGCCTCGACGCAGGCTCGGTCTGGGAACCGTTACGTAACTGTGACCGGTCACAGTCGGCATCGTGTCTGCGCGCGATTCGCCCCGTCACGGGGGTAGAGTCGCTCGTCGTGGAGGAGACGACGTCCGTGCGACGCAAACCGACGATCCGCGATGTCGCGGCGGCCGCGGGTGTCTCGCGCGGCACCGTGTCACGGGTGATCAACGGCGGGCACTGGGTGTCGCCCGACGCGCGCGTGGCCGTCGAAGAGGCGATCCGGCGCACCGGGTACACCGCGAACCACGCGGCGCGCAGTCTCGCCACCGGGCGTGCGGGCTCGCTCGCATTCCTCTTGACCGAGCCGCAGCACCTGCTCTTCCAGGACCCGACGTTCGCGCTCCTGCTGCGCGGCGCGGCCGAGGCTCTGGCGCAGCGGTCCATGACGCTCGTGCTGCTGGTCGCCGGCACGCCGGCGGAGCGCGCCAACGTCGCCCACTTCGTGAGCGCGGGGCACGTCGACGGCGTGCTGCTCATCTCGTCGCACGAGTCCGATCCGCTGGTCGACGAGCTGCTCGAGGCGGGCGTGCCCACCGTGTGCTGCGGCATCCCGCTCGGCCATGAAGCCCAGGTGCCGACCGTCTCGGTCGATGAGATCGCCTCGGCCCGCGAGATGACGCGGTACCTCCGCGGACGCGGGCACCGGCGCATCGCGATGATCGCCGGACCCCACGACACGCCGGGTGGCAGATTCCGCCTCGTCGGATTCGAGAAGGAGATGGGGGACGACTTCGACCCCGCCCTCGTCGAGGAGGGCGACTACGGCCAGGAGTCGGGCGCGCTCGCGATGGCGCGACTGCTGGAGCGCACCCGTGACATCGACGCCGTCTTCGCCGCCAGCGACATGATGGCCGCCGGCGCCATCGCCACGCTGCGCAAGGCGGGCCTGCGCGTGCCGGAAGACATCGCCGTGGCGGGATTCGACGACTCCGGTCTCGCCGCGACGCATGAGCCGGCCCTCACGACGATGCGTCAGCCCTGGGAGCGTCTGAGCAGCGAGATGGTGTCGACGCTGCTCGAGGTGATCGGCGGCGCGCGGCCCGCGCCCATCACGCTCCCGACGACGCTGGTCGTCCGCGACAGCGCCTGAGGCGACGCGCGTCGCCGCGACCGCGTGACGTACGGCGCCCGTGAAACGCAGGGCCCGAGTGTTACGTTCGGGCGCATCGGCGGGTCCGGACGGCGGCGTCCGGTCACAGCGGCGGGCGGGGCATCCGCGCTGACTAGACTCGTCGGGTGACTTCCGGCCCCTCGTCCTTCTACATCACGACGCCGATCTACTATCCGAGCGACGTGCCCCACATCGGCCACGGCTACACCACCGTGGCGGTCGACACCCTCGCGCGCTGGCACCGCCAGGCGGGCGACGACACCTGGATGCTGACGGGCACCGACGAGCACGGCCAGAAGATGATGCGCGCCGCGTCGGCGAACAACGTGACGCCCCAGGAGTGGGTCGACAAGCTCGTCACCGAGGCGTGGTTCCCCCTGCTGAAGACGCTGGACGTCGCCAACGACGACTTCATCCGCACGACGCAGCAGCGTCACGAGGAGCGCGTGCAGCAGTTCGTGCAGGCGATCTACGACCGCGGCTACATCTACGCCGGCGAGTACGAGGCGCTGTACTGCGTGGGCTGCGAGGAGTTCAAGCCCGAGTCCGAGATCGTCGACGGCACCGGCGCGTTCGAGGGCCTCAAGGTCTGCGCCATACACTCGAAGCCCCTCGAGCTGCTGCAGGAGAAGAACTACTTCTTCAAGCTCAGCGAGTTCCAGGACAAGCTGCTCGAGCTCTACTCGACTGTCCCGGACTTCGTGCGCCCCGAATCAGCGCGCAACGAGGTCGTGTCGTTCGTGAAGAACGGGCTCAAGGACCTGTCGATCTCGCGCTCGGCCTTCGACTGGGGCATCCCGCTCCCGTGGGACGAGTCGCACGTCATCTACGTGTGGGTCGACGCGCTGCTCAACTACGCCACGGCGATCGGCTACGGCGAGGACCCCGAGGAGTTCGCCCGCCGCTGGCCGGCGTACCACATCGTCGGCAAGGACATCCTGCGCTTCCACGCCGTCATCTGGCCGGCGATGCTGATGGCTGCGGGCCTCGAGGTGCCGCGCGGCGTCTTCGCCCACGGCTGGCTGCTCGTCGGCGGCGAGAAGATGTCGAAGTCGAAGCTCACCGGCATCGCGCCGACCGAGATCACCGACGTCTTCGGCTCGGACGCCTACCGCTTCTACTTCCTGTCGGCGATCGCGTTCGGCCAGGACGGCTCGTTCTCGTGGGAGGATCTCTCCGCCCGTTACCAGGCCGAGCTCGCCAACGGCTTCGGCAACCTCGCGTCGCGCACGACCGCGATGATCGAGCGGTACTTCGAGGGTGTCGTGCCGCCGGCGGGCGCCTACACCGACGCCGACCTGCACATCCAGAAGACGGTGGCGGATGCTGCCGCCCACGCCGACGCCGCGATCGAGCGGTTCCGCATCGATGAGGCGATCCACGCGATCTGGACGATCGTCGACGCGCTCAACCTGTACATCACCGAGAACGAGCCGTGGGCGCTCGCCAAGGACGACGCCGAGCGCGAGCGCCTCGGCACGGTGCTCTACACCGCGGCCGAGGGCCTGCGCGCCCTCGCCGTCCTGCTGTCGCCGGTCATGCCCGTCTCGACGGAGAAGCTCTGGATCGCGCTCGGCGCGGCCGAGTCCATCGGGCGTCTGCAGGACCAGCCCATCCGGGATGCGGGCGCGTGGGGCGTTCTGAAGCCGGGCTCCAGCGTGAACGGCCTCGCACCGCTGTTCCCGCGCGTCGAGCAGTCGGTCTGATGGCGACACCGCCGGTCCCGTATCCCGACGCGGGGTCAGACCCGTCGCAGTACGTGCGCACCCGCGAGAAGGGATCGCGTGACGTCACGTACCCGGCGTCGCCCGAGCCCCTCGCGATTCCGGTGTACGACAACCACGCGCATCTCGAGATCGAGGACGGCGTCGGCCTGTCGCTCGACGAGCAGCTCGAGCGGGCGGGCGAGGTCGGCGTGGTCGGCGTGGTGCAGGCGGGGGGCGACATCGACTCGAGCCGCTGGTCGGCGTGGGCGGCGGCATCCCACCCCCGCGTGCTCGCGGCGGTCGCCATCCACCCGAACGAAGCACCCGCGTACCACGCCGCCGGGCGTCTGAGCGAGGCGATCGCGGTGATCGACGAGCTCGCCGCGCAGCCGCGCGTGCGGGCGATCGGCGAGACCGGGCTCGACTTCTTCCGCACCGACGAGGACGGCCGGCCCGCGCAGTTCGAGAGCTTCGAGGCGCACATCGCGCTCGCGAAGAAGCACCGGATCGCGATGCAGATCCACGATCGCGACGCGCATGACGCCGTGCTGTCCACGCTCGAGCGCGTCGGCGCCCCCGAGCGCACGGTCTTCCACTGCTTCTCGGGCGACGCCGACATGGCGCGCGTCGCGGGCGAACGCGGCTACTGGCTCTCGTTCGCCGGCAACGTCACCTTCAACAATGCGCAGAACCTCCGCGACGCGCTCGCGGTGATCCCGCGCGAGCGGATCCTGGTCGAGACGGATGCCCCGTTCCTCACGCCGACCCCGCATCGCGGCCGCCCGAACGCGCCGTACCTGATCCCGGTGACGGTGCGCTTCATGGCCGCCGAGCTCGGCGTCGACCTCGACGAGCTGTGCGCGCAGATCGCGGCGAACACGCTCGAGGTCTACGGAGCGTTCGAGGACTGACCGGAACCGGGGGACATCGTGGACGACGAGCTGTGGGACCTGACGGATGCGGCGGGCGCACCGATCGGCCGGACCCACCGCCGCGGCGATCCCGCGTTCCCCGAAGGGCTGTTCCACATCGTGGCGTCGGTGTGCGTGGTGCGCGGCGACGGGCTCGTGCTGCTCACCCGGCGTGCCCAGGGCAAGGACTGGGGCCTCACGTGGGAGTTCCCGGCAGGGAGCGCGCTGACGGGGGAGACCAGCGAGCAGGCTGCCGTGCGCGAACTGCACGAGGAGACCGGCGTGCAGGTCCGGGCCGCGGACCTGCGGCTCGTCGGCCGCCTCACCGAGCGGACCGCGTTGTTCGATTTCTACGTCGCGCAGGTGGCCGGCGACCCGGTCCTGGCGCTCGACCCGGACGAGGTGTGCGAGAGCTTCTGGGCCCCGCTCGCGGAGGCGATGCGCCGTGGCACGGCCGGCGAGATGGCGGGGCCGTGGACTCCCCGGCTCGCCCACTTCGGAGACCGTCTGGCTGAGCTCGTGACCGCTCCGCGCGGCTAGGGCGGGCGCTGCTCAGTCGATCAGCGGCATCCCGCCGGCGCCGGGTTCGTCCTCGCCGGCGACCTCCTCTGCGTCATCCGCATCGAGCACCGGCTTCGCGGCCGCGATGTGCGAGATCGAGCGCCATACGAGCAGCAGCGTGATGAGCGAGCCGCCGAAGGCGAACCACCACGGCGCGGTGAGTCCCCACACCTGGGCCAGGATGCCACCGATGAACTGCCCGATCACGAGGCCGCCGAAGACGCCGACCATGTTCACCGAGGCGATGCGGCCCTGCAGCTGCATCGGCACGAGGCGCTGGCGGACGGTCGTCGAGATGGTGCCCCACACGAACGCATACAGGCCGAAGCCGAACATGATGGCGAAGGCCACAGCGGGCGAGGTGGTGAGGGCGAACGAGAGGTGCATGAGCACCTCGAGCGACAGGCAGATCCGCATGAGCGTCGCGAACGACACGTGCTTCTCGAGCCAGCCGAAGCTGAAGATCGCGATGATGCCGCCGAGGGCGGCCGCAGTCGTGAGGGCGCCGTACCCGACCGGTCCCATTCCCAGGTGCTCCGTGGCGTAGAGCACGAGCACACCCCAGGGGGCGGCCCAGGTGACGTTGAACACCAGGATGATGATGACGAGCGTGCGCACCGGTGCGTTGTGGCGCAGCCACTGCAGTCCCTCGCGGATGGCGTGCGCCTTGGTCCCGCGCTCCGAGTCCGGGTGTTCGGGCACCGGCGTGCGCGCGATCCGGGCGATGAGCAGCACCGCGAGCGCCACGCACAGCACCTGCAGCACGAACGGCCAGAACGAGCCCACGGCGAAGAGGAAGGCCCCGAGCGGAGGCCCGGCGAGCTGGTTCGCGACGAGGTAGCCGGCCTGCATGCGGGCATTCCCGATGCCGAGGTCGGCCGGCTTCACGAGCATCGGCAGCAGCGTGCTGCCGGCGGAATCGGCGAAGACCTCGGCGGTGCCGTAGAGGAACGCCACGGCCAGCACCAGCCACACGGTGGCCTGTCCGCTGACGAGGAACGCCACGAGCACAGCCACGATCACCGCGCGCAGCCCGTTCGCCAGCATCACGAGCCGGCGCCGGTCGTGGTGGTCGGCGACGGCGCCCGCGAGGAGGCCGAAGAGGAGCCACGGCAGGAACTGCATCATGGCGCCAGCCGCCACGAGGACCGGCGACGACGTGAGCGACGCGATCAGCAGCGGCGCGGCCGCGAGCGCGATGCCGTCGCCGAGGTTGCTGGTCCACGACGACGCGAGCAGCCACCGGAAGTCCGTTCCGAGGCGCCGCGGTGCGATCAGTTCCCCGAGCGAAGGCATCCCGCCATCCTATGAGGGGCCGCGGACGCCCGAGGTACGCGCGGCGCTCGGCATCCGACCCGCGTCTCGCGCGCGGTCAGGTCGTGCTCGCGGCGCCCTTGTGCGTGAACAACGTCTCGGTCTGCTCGATGTCCATGCCCTTGGTCTCGGGCACGCGCCACGCCACGTACACGAAGGACAGCGCCGCGAACAGTGCGTACATGCCGTACGTGAGCGGCAGCGACCACGACGACATCGCGGGGAACGAGATGGTGATGAGGAAGTTCGCGATCCACTGGGCGCCGGCCGCGACGCCCAGCGCCTTGCCGCGGATGCGACTCGGGAAGATCTCGCCGAGCAGCACCCACACCAGCGGTCCCCACGAGGCGCCGAAGCCGACGACGAAGACGTTCGCGGCGACGAGGGCGATCGGCCCCCACGGCGCGGGGAGCGTGACGGCGCCCTCGGCGTCGGTCGTCGAGAACACGAACGACAGCGCCATGAGGCCCAGCGAGACGGTCATCATCACGGAGCCCGTGAGCAGGATCGGGCGCCTGCCCACGCGGTCGACGAGGAAGATGGCGATGAGTGTGACGAGCACGTTCGTGATCGACGTGACGACGCTGATCGTGAACGAATCGCTCTCGTCGAAGCCCACGGACTGCCACAGGCTCGTCGAGTAGTAGAAGATCACGTTGATGCCCACGAACTGCTGGAACACCGAGAGGATGATGCCGACCCAGACGATCCGCTGAAGCCCGAGCACCGGGCCGCGGATCGAGACGCCGGCGTTCTTGCGGTCGGTCTCGATCGCCTTCTGGAGCTCCCGGATCGACTGGTCGAGATCGGCCGGCGGGATGAGCCGCGAGAAGATCTCGCGGGCTTCGTCGGTGCGGCCCTTGGAGATGAGGTAACGGGGCGACTCGGGAACGGTGAACGACAGGATGCCGTAGACCGCAGAGGGGATCACACCGACCAGGAACATCCACCGCCACGCCTCGAGCCCGAACCACAGCACGCTGTCTGCGCCGCCCGCCGCATTCGCCAGCAGCGCGTCCGAGAGGAGCGCCGCGAAGATGCCGATCGTGATCGCCAGCTGCTGCAGCGACGCCAGACCACCGCGGACCTGACGCGGCGCGATCTCGGCGATGTACGCGGGGGCGACGACGGACGCGATGCCGATGCCCAGACCGCCGATCACGCGCCAGAACGCGAGGTCCCATGCGGAGAACGCCAGACCGGCGCCGATCGAGCTCGCGAAGAACATGATCGCGCCGATGAACATCACCCGGAGTCGCCCCCACCGGTCCGACAGGTTGCCGGCGATGATCGCACCGACCGCGCAGCCGAGCAGCGCGATCGCGACGACGAACCCCGTGATGACGTCGTTGAGCCCGAAATCCTTCGAGATGGAGTCGACGGCGCCGTTGATCACCGACGAGTCGAAGCCGAAGAGGAATCCGCCGACGGCGGCCGCGACCGACAGGCCGATCGCCCGCCGCCCGTAGGGACTGCGGAGTGAGAACGCGTCTGCGGGGATCGATCCGGTCGAGTTCATGCTGGTCACGCTAGCGTTCGGGTCGCCCCGGCGGCAGAGGGCACGCGGTGCACAGGATCGGAGGTCTCGCCCGACACGCCGGTCTGCAGCATCCCGAACCGGTGTGTCGCCCGGAGCCTCCGACGCTGTGCGTCCCCGCACCGGACCGGAAGGCGACGTCACCGTGGGTACAGTGAACGCATGCCCGTGACTCTCCTCGGTGCGGCCGAGATCCGCGCGCTGGCCGCCGAACTCGACGTGACGCCGACCAAGAAACTCGGGCAGAACTTCGTCGTCGACGCCAACACCGTCCGCAAGATCGTGCACGTCGCCGAGGTCCGGCCGGGCGATCGCGTCGTCGAGGTGGGGCCGGGTCTCGGCTCGCTGACCCTCGCCATCCTCGAGGCCGGTGCATCCGTCACCGCCGTCGAGATCGACCACCGGCTGGCCGAGCGGCTGCCTGCCACCGCGGCCGCCCACGGGGTCGCCGACGGTGCGCTCACCGTCGTCGACGCCGACGCGCTGCGCGTCACCGAGCTGCCGGGCGACCCGACCGTGCTCGTGGCGAATCTGCCGTACAACGTCAGCGTGCCGGTGCTGCTGCACTTCCTCGAGCACTTCCCGGCGCTCGACCGCGGCGTCGTGATGGTCCAGGCCGAGGTGGGGGAGCGACTCGCCGCCCCGCCCGGGTCGAAGGTGTACGGGGCGCCGAGCGTCAAGGCGGCCTGGTACGGGCCGTGGCGTCTTGCCGGCACTGTGTCTCGTCAGGTCTTCTGGCCTGTCCCCAACGTCGACAGCGTGCTCGTCGGCTTCCATCGCGCCGTCGAGCCGCGCGGCGACGAGGAGCTGCGCAGGCGCACCTTCGCGATCGTGGATGCCGCGTTCCAGCAGCGGCGCAAGATGCTCCGGCAGGCGACGGCCGGCGTGCTCGGGGGATCGGCGGCTGCGGCATCCGTGATCCTGGAGAGCGCGGGGGTCGCGCCCACCGCCCGCGGCGAGGACCTCTCGATCGACGACTACGTGCGCATCGCGCGAGCCTCGGGAACCATGGCGGAAAGCTGAAATTCAGCAGATCTTCACCGTGCCGTCGGCCGTCGTGCGAAACATGCCGGTAACATTCCAGAGTCCGCCGTCCGGTTCCACGGCACCTCGCCTCACGGCGGACCGGAGTGACCCGACATGCGCACCGCCGAGTATCCGGACCCTGAACGCGTTCTGCTGCACCTGAGCGACACGCACCTGCGCGCGCCCTCGACGCCGCGCCTCTTCGATTCCGTCGACGGCGCGAGGCGGCTCGCGCAGACCATCGGAGCGATCGATGCCAGCGGCATCCGTCCCGACGCGATCATCGTCACCGGCGACCTCGCGGACCTCGGCGAACCGGGCGCGTATGCCGCGCTGCGCGCGCTCGTCGACCCGTTCGCCGAGCGCATCGGCGCACGGGTGCTGTGGGTCATGGGCAACCACGACGAGCGCGGGGCGTTCCGGGCGGGCCTGTACGGCGAGGCATCCGATGCGCGCCCCGTCGATCGGGTGGACGAGCTGGACGGCCTCCGCGTGATCACGCTCGACACGAGCGTGCCCGGGCACCACCACGGCGAGCTGCGCGAGGAGCAGCTCGCCTGGCTCGCCGACGTGCTGGCCACCCCCGCGCCCCTCGGCACGATCCTCGCGATGCACCACCCGCCGGTGCCGAGCGTGCTGCCGCTCGCGGCGAGCGTCGAGCTGCACGACCAGCGCCGGCTCGCGGCCGTGTTGCGCGGCACCGACGTGCGGGCCATCATCGCCGGTCACCTGCACTACTCGACGTTCGCGACGTTCGCCGGCATCCCGGTGTCGGTGGCGTCTTCGACCTGCTATGCGCAGGACCTCACGGTGCCCGTCGGCGGCACGCGTCCTCAAGACGGCGCGCAGGCGTTCAACCTCGTGCACGTGTACGACGACACCGTGGTGCATTCGGTCGTCCCGGTGGAGGCGCCGCGCGCCCTCGAGCACATCGACGCGGACGAGGCACGCCGCCGGCTCCGGGAAGCGGGGGTCGTGCCTCTCAGCGCCGCGCGGAAGGATGCGCCGACCGAGCCGATCGCCGTGCTGCGCTGACCTCGTCCCGCTCCCATGGTGCTCGCACCGGGAACATGCGCTCCAGGGCGCTGCGGATCGCTCGCACGCGGACCTCTTCGGCGACCTCGACCTCGCCGCCGTCGTTGAGGCAGAACATGTCGACGTCGCAGCGTTCCTCGAGTCGCTCCATGCGCCGAAGTCCCGCGGCGACCGTCGTCTGCACGTACCGCACGCGGGGGAGACGAGTGGCGACCGCCCGTCCTGTGAGCAGGGCGTAGTAGTGGTACAGGCTGTTCGTCACCGAGATGTCCGTCGCCGAGCGGAAACGGGATGCCGCGGTCCGGGCGAACTCCTCGGGAAACGCCTGCTCGAGCTCGGCCATGACGCTGCGCCGCAGCGGAGCCGCACAATGCTCGAGGTCGCGGACGATCGTGCGTCCGAACCGCTCCTGCAGCAGCGCGCGGTTCACCCGGAGTCCGTTGTCGTGGCCGCTGCGGTGGAGAGCGGGCTCGCCCGCGCCGATGCGCACCCCGCACTCGACGAACTTGGTGACACCGCCCGGGGTGAAGAACATCTCGGGCTCGACGGCGCGCCCGAAGAACATGTCGTCGTTCGAGTAGAGGAAGTGCTCCGCGATGCCGGGGATGCGGTGCAGCTGCGCCTCGACGGCGTGCGAGTTGTGTGTGGGCAGCACGGACGGGTCGGCGAAGAACTCCTCGCTGCGCACGATCGTGACCTTCGGGTGATCGAGGAGCCAGGCGGGCGCGGGGGAGTCCGTCGCGATGAAGATGCGACGGATCCATGGCGCGTACATGTGGACGCTGCGCAACGCGTAGCGGAGTTCGTCGACGTGGCGGTAGCGAGCCGGTCCGTCGTCCCCCTCGCCCACCACGTATTCGGAGAGCTGGGCCGCGCGCTGACGCCGGAACTCGCTCGACGACCCGTCCACCCACGAGAAGACGATGTCGATGTCTTCCGTCACCTCGAGTGGCTGGGGGTCGAACATCCCGGAGATCGTGCGCCAGGCGCGCCCGTGACGTTCGACGAGCTCGTATGCGACGTCCTCGGTCGCGGTGCGGCGACGCAGCACGGCGTTGTCGCGGGGTGCCTCGATCACGTCGTCCTCGAAGCGCCAGAACTCCAGGTGGACGCCCGACGACGGTCCGTAGCGCAGCGAGCCGGTGCGGCTGAGCCGCGGACGATAGACCCGCACCGCCGTGGGCGCGTCGGGCACGTCCGCGGCATCGCATGCGAGCAGGGGCGCGCGCCCCTTGGCCTTGACGTACAGCGGCTCCCGCGTGCAGACGGCGGCGAGCGCCGCCTGCACAGCCTCGCGGTCGCGGACGTCGACGACCAGCGCGGGCACGGTGTGGTCGTGACGCACCAGGAGGGTCTCGATGCCGGCGTCGGCGAGGGCGTCCGCAACGAGCAGCAGATCGGCCTCGCGGGCTTCGTGCGGGGAGACGTCGTCGTGGACGAGGTGGAGGATGCCGCGGTCGGCGACCACGTCGCCTCGCTCTGTGAGCACGCTCCACGGGTCCGTCGCGCGCGGCAATGCGGACAGCAGGGTCATGCGGTCCTCCTTTCGTGGGTCGGCAGACGCGCTCGAATGCGAGCGTTCCCCCGTGTCGCCACGATAGGGAGCGTCCGTTACGACCACGTTTCGGACGTAGACCCTTGACACGGGGCACGTCCGTGTGCCGCGTCGCGCCACCTGCGCGCGTGCGCCGACCTCGCTAGCCTGGACCGGTGACCGAAGACGCGCGCTACCTGTCCCGTGGAGGAGACCTCCACCGCCCTTACGCCGCCGACGCCGACCGCTATGCCGGCGCGGACTACCGCCGCGTCGGCACCTCCGGGCTCACGCTGCCGCCCGTGTCGCTCGGGCTCTGGTGGAACTTCGGCGACAACATCCCGTTCGACGACCAGCGGGCGCTGCTGCGTCACGCGTTCGACCGCGGCATCACCCACTTCGACCTGGCGAACAACTACGGCCCGCCCTACGGCACCGCCGAGACGAACTTCGGGCGCATGATGCGCGAGGACTTCGCCCCTTACCGCGACGAGCTCATCATCTCGTCGAAGGCCGGCTACGACATGTGGCACGGCCCGTACGGCAACGGCGGCTCGCGCAAGTACCTCCTCTCCAGCGCCGAGCAGTCTCTGAAGCGCATGAGCATCGACTACGTCGACATCTTCTACTCGCACCGCGTCGATCCCGATGTCCCGGTGGAGGAGACCGTGGGCGCGCTCGACACGCTGGTGCGCCAGGGCAAGGCTCTCTACGTGGGGATCTCGTCCTACAGCGCCGAGCGGACGGCGGTCGCGGCATCCGTCGCCCGCTCGCTCGGCACCCCGCTCGTCATCCACCAGCCGGCGTACTCGATCCTGAACCGCTGGGTCGAGGACGGCCTCACGGGGGTGCTCAAGCAGGAGGGCATGGGGGCGATCGCGTTCACGCCGCTCGCGCAGGGACTGCTCACCGACAAGTATCTCGGCGACGGCTCGGCCGAGCGCGCGCAGCAGCGCGGGTCGCTGCCGAACGGCTCGCTGAGCGAGAAGGGGCTGTCGACGCTGCGGTCGCTCGACGTCATCGCGAAGGAGCGCGGGCAGACGCTCGCGCAGATGTCGATCCAGTGGGTGCTGCGCGACCCGGTCGTCGCGTCCGCGCTCATCGGCGCCTCGCGTCCCGCGCAGCTCGACGAGAACCTCAAGGCGCTCGAGGGTCCGTCCTTCACGGTGGAGGAGCAGGAGCGCATCGACGCCCTGTCGGACGGCATCGACGTGGACCTCTGGGCGGAATCGGCGAACCGGTGAGTCAGGCTCTCGAAGCCTCCGGCGTCCGGGTGCGGGCGCCGGGAAAGATCAACCTCTTCTTCGAGGTCGGAGGCGCGCAGGACGACGGGTACCACGACGTCGCATCGGCGTACCAGGCGGTGTCGCTGTACGAGGACGTCTGGGCATCGCCCTCCGACGAGTTCACCGTGTCGATATCGGGCACCGTCGATGTGACCGGTGTTCCCGCCGACGACCGCAACCTGGCCGTCCGCGCCGCACGGCTCGTCGCGCAGCGCATCGGCCACGCGGGCGGCGTGCACCTCGACATCGTGAAGCACGTGCCGGTCGCGGGCGGCATGGGAGGAGGGTCGGCGGATGCTGCTGCCGCCCTCGTCGCGTGCGATGCGCTGTGGGAGGCCGAGCTCGGGACCGCCGAGCTGCACAAGCTCGCCGCCCGCCTCGGCGCCGACGTGCCCTTCGCCCTGATGGGCGGGACGGCGGTCGGCACCGGGCGCGGCGACCAGCTGAGCCCCGCGCTGGCGAAGGGCCGCTTCGACTGGGTCGTGGTGCCGTCCGGCGCCGGGCTCTCCACTCCCGACGTGTACCGGCACCTCGACGAGCTTCGTGCGAGGCCCGACATCAACGCGGGCGCTCGCGTGCCGGCGGTGGCGCCCGGTGTGCTCCACGCGCTGCGGGCCGCAGACCCCATCGCGCTCGCCGAGCACACGCGCAACGATCTGCAGATCGCGGCGCTGTCCTTGCGTCCCGAGCTTCGCGAGGTGCTGGAGCTCGGAGAGGAGTCCGGCGCCCTGGCGGGAATGGTGTCGGGGTCGGGCCCTACGCTGGCATTCCTGACCGTCGACCCGGAGTCGGCGCTCGAACTGCAGATCACCTTGTCGGCCGCGGGCTACGAGGCGCTCCACGTGCATGGGCCGGTCGCCGGCGCGCGCGTGGTCACCTGAGTCGGTCCGTCACCGGTCGCGTACGCACCTGAGCCCGCCCGCGGGCGTGGAGAGGAAGATCCCATGAGCACGTCCCGAGCCGCATACGGCCGCGTCGGCGAGACCGAACGCGCCGCCTTCCGCGCGGGTCCGGTCGACGAGGAGTCGGCGAGCCGGCTCGCCACGAACGGGCTGGACTACCGACGCATCGCCGTCGACAGCGACGAGTACGCCGGCTGGCTGCAGTCCGTCGCGCGCGGCTTCCAGGACGGCGAGCGCACTGCCGAGCAGATCGCCGCCGCGCGCGAGCGCAGCGGCTACCGGCGGCTCACCGGCGTCTTCGACCCGGAGTCGCCGATGGACGCACCCGTCGCGACCATCGCGTCGTGGCTCGGAGAGCTCACGGTGCCCGGCGAGGCGATGATCCCCTCGTGCGCGATCTCGGCGGTCACGGTCGCCCCGACGCACCGGCGCAAGGGCGTCGCGCGCGCGATGCTCGAGGGGGAGCTGCGAGCGGCCCAGGCGGCCGGCATCCCGATGGCGATGCTCACGGTGAGCGAGTCGCCGTTGTACGGCCGCTACGGGTTCGCGCCCGCCGGAGCCGGAGCCTCCTGGCGGATCGAGACGAAGCGCGCCGGCTGGATCGGCCCGCAGCCCGCCGGGCGGATCGACTTCATCAGCCGCGAGCGTGTGCGCGAGCTCCTGCCGGTCCTGCACGAGCGGGTGCGGCACCGCCGCCCGGGCGAGATCGAAGTGCCGGGCAGCCACTGGGACGGGTTCGCCGGCACCAACCCCGCCGCCGAGAAGACCGCCGACAAGCGTGCCGTGCAATACTCCGACGCCGCCGGCGACGTGCGCGGGGTCGCGGTGTACGCGGTCCGCGAGAACCACGACGACTTCACGAAGGCGACCGTCTCGGTCCACTACCTGCTGGCGGAGACCGACGACGCATACGCCGCGCTGTGGCGGTTCCTGCTCGAGCTCGACCTCGTGGCCGAGGTGCACGCGGCCGAGCTGTCGGTCGACGAGCCGCTGCTGTGGATGATCGCCGACCAGCGCGCGGCGAACGTCAGCGTGCGCGACCACCAGTACGTGCGGATCATCGACGTCGTCGCCGCGCTCGAGACCCGCCGCTACGGCGGCCCCGGCGTACTGGTGCTCGACGTCTCCGACTCGCTCGGGATCGCCGCCGGCCGCTACCTTCTCGAAGCCGACGAGGCCGGCGCCGCCCGCGTGCGGAGCCTGGGCGAGGGCGAGACGATCGACGCGGTCACGGTCACGCTCGGGGTGACGGAGCTTTCGGCCACGTACCTCGGCGGTGTGTCGCTCGCGACCCTGGCGGCGGCAGGACGCGTGACGGTGACGGGCGCGGGGGATGCAGCATCCGATGCGCTGGCGAAGGCTGCGCGCGTGCTCTCGTGGCACACGGCGCCGCGCCTGAGCATCTGGTACTGAGCCCTCCGGAGCACGAGGGGAACGGAACCGGACGAAACTCGCCGATCAGTTGCTTTAGGCTTGCCTTACCTGTCTGTACTCGAGGGGTTCCCCATGCCTTCACGCCTCCCGTCTTCCGCGCGCCTGCGCCGCTTCCTCGTCGTGCCGGTCGTGCTCGCCGGCCTCGCCCTGGGCGGCTGCGCCGGCGGAGCGGCAGGAGATGACGCCGCCGATCCGGACGCGCTCGTCGTATACAACGCGCAGCACGAGCAGCTCACCGAGGAGTGGGCCGACGCGTTCACCGCCGAGACAGGGATCGAGGTCGTGCTCCGCAACGGCGACGACAGCGAACTGGCCAATCAGCTCGTCCAGGAGGGGAAGGCATCCAAGGCCGACGTGTTCCTCACGGAGAACTCGCCCGCGATGTCGCTGGTCGAAGATGCAGACCTCTTCGCTCCCGTGGACGAATCCACGCTGGCGCTCGTTCCCGAGCAGTTCCGCCCGGCGTCCGGCCTCTGGACCGGGATCGCGGCCCGCTCGACGGTGCTGGTGTACAACCCTGAGCTGATCTCGGAGAGCGAGCTGCCGGCATCCCTTCTCGATCTCGCCGACCCGGAATGGAAAGGCAAGTGGGGTGCCGCGCCCGCGAAGGCCGACTTCCAGGCCATCGTGTCGGCCGTGCTCGCGACCCAGGGTGAGGACGGTGCGCGCGACTGGCTGGACGGCATGGCCGAGAACGCGGTCGAGTACCGCAACAACATCGTCACCATGAAGGCGGTCAACGCCGGCGAGGTGCCGATGGGCATCATCTACCACTACTACTGGTTCCGCGATCAGGACGCTGCAGCCGAAGACAGTGCCGACACGAAGCTGCACTACTTCGGCAACCAGGATCCGGGTGCCTTCGTCAGCATCTCCGGCGGCGGCGTGCTGAAGAATGCGCCCCACGCCGACGAGGCGCAGCAGTTTCTCGCGTTCATCGCGGGGGAGCAGGGGCAGAAGATCCTCGGCGAGGGCTACAGCTTCGAGTATCCCGTCGCCTCCGACGTCGCGGCCAAGCCCGAGCTGCCCCCGCTCTCCGAGCTCGACGCACCCGTGATCGACCCGTCCACGCTCAACGGGCCCGCGGTCATCGAACTCATGACGGAAGCCGGACTCCTCTGACCCAGCTCCAGGCGCGAACACCCGCGCGCGGCACGACCGAGAAGCGTCCGCCCGCCGGGCTGGTCGTCGTCGTCGCGGTGCTGGCCCTCGGCGCGCTGGTCCCGATCGGATACGTCGTCCAGGCGGCGTTCGCGATGGGGTGGGACCAGCTGTCGGCCCTCGTCTTCAGGCCGAAGGTCGGCGAGCTGCTCGTCAACACGGTGCTGCTGGTGGCGATCGGCGTGCCGGCGACCGTCGTCCTCGGCGTGGGCGGCGCCTGGCTCGTCGAACGCACGACGCTGCCGGGTCGCGGGGTCTTCAAGGTCGCTCTGGCCGCCCCGCTGGCGATCCCCGCGTTCGTCGCGAGCTACGGCTGGGCCAGCGCGCTCCCGTCGATGAACGGACTGTGGGCAGCGGTGCTGGTCGCGACGCTGGCTTACTTCCCGCTGGTGTACCTGCCCGCCCTGGCGGCGATCCGGGGTCTCGATCCTGCGCTCGAGGAATCGGCGCGCTCCCTCGGCATGGGGTCGTGGGCCGTGTTCTTCCGTGTCGTCGCCCCGCAGCTGCGGCTGGCGGTGCTCGGCGGGGCCCTCGTGGTCGCCCTTCACCTCCTGGCCGAGTACGGCGCGTTCGCGTTCCTGCGCTTCGACACGTTCACCACGGCCATCGTCGTCGCGTACGAGAGCATGTTCGCCGGCCCCAACGCGGCCGCCCTCGGGCTGGTGCTCGCGCTCCTGTGCCTGATCCTCCTCGGCGCCGAGTCGGCCGCCCGCGGCCGCGCCCACTACGCCCGTGTCGGCGGCGGCTCTCCGCACCCGGCCGAGACCCTGGGGCTCGGCCCACTGACGCTCCCGGCGCTCGCCGCAGTGGCCGCGGTGCTCGCGGGCGCACTCGTGGTGCCACTGACGAGCGTCGTCCGGTGGCTCCTGAGGGCGGATGCCGCGGCCTTCGGCGATGTCGGCGTCGCGGCGCTGCAGACGCTGGGCCTCGCGCTCGCCGGCGCGCTGTGCACGATCGCCGTCGCCCTGCCGTTCGCGTGGCTGGCGGTGCGCTATCCGGGACGGCTGGCGCGGCTGCTCGAGGGCGCCGCCTACCTCGCCAGCAGCCTCCCCGCGATCATCGTGGCGCTCTCGTTCGTGGCGGTCACCCTCGCCTTCGTGCCGTCGCTCTACCAGACCGCGTTCACCGTGGTCGCGGCCTATGTCGTGATCTTCCTGCCGCGGGCGCTCGTGCCGCTGCGCGCCGGACTCTCGCAGGTGCCGCAATCGCTCGAGGAGGCCGCGCGCGCCCTGGCGGTGCCTCCTGCCGCCGCCCGGCTGCGGGTCACCGTGCCGCTGCTGCTCCCGGCGATCGGTGCGGGCGCCGCCCTCGTGGCGCTCGGCGCGGCCAACGAGCTCACCGCGACGCTTCTGCTCGCCCCGACCGGCACGAGCACGGTGGCCACGAGCTTCTGGTCGGCGGCGTCCGCCCTCGACTACCCGACCGCCGCACCCTACGCGGTGCTCCTGGTGCTCCTGTCGGTGCCCGCGGTCGCCCTCATGTTCACGCACGCGACGGGGAGGACCCTCAGATGACTCTTCGGCTGGAGGGCGTGTCGAAGGCGTACGGCGGCACCGCGGTGCTGCGCGACGTCTCGCTCGACGTTCCCCGCGGTACGCGTCTCGCGCTCGTCGGCGCCTCGGGAAGCGGCAAGACCACGCTGCTGCGCCTGGTCGCGGGGTTCGTCGACCCCGACGCCGGCGTGATCAGCCTGGGCGGCCGCGAGCTGTCGGGGCACGGCAGGACGGTGCCCACCCACCGGCGCGGCATCGGCTATGTCGCGCAGGACGGCGCGCTGTTCCCGCACCTCTCGGTGGCGCGCAACATCGCCTTCGGGCTCCCGCGCGGACCTGGTCGCGCAGGCCGCGTGCGCGAACTGCTCGAGCTGGCGTCGCTGCACCCGGACCTCGCCGCGCGGATGCCGCACGAGCTGTCCGGCGGCCAGCAGCAGCGGGTGGCCCTGGCGCGCGCTCTCGCCCAGAATCCCAGGGTGATCCTGCTCGACGAGCCGTTCAGCGCGCTCGACACGGGCCTGCGGTCGGCGACGCGCGACGCCGTCGTCGACGTGCTGGAGCGCAGCGGCGTCACCGCCGTGCTGGTGACCCACGATCAGCACGAGGCCCTGTCGTTCGGGCACCAGGTCGGTGTTCTCGTCGGAGGTCGCCTCGTGCAGTCGGGTGACCCGATGGCGGTGTACGACGCGCCGATCGACGCGAGCGTGGCGCTGTTCCTCGGCGATGCGCTCGTGGTTCCTGCGCGCTCGGACGCGGACGGTGTCGAGTGCGGGTTCGGCCGGCTGGCCGTGCGCCACGACCTGTCGGGCGGTGCCTCGCGCGTGCGCGCGATGGTGCGCCCCGCACAGCTGCGAGTGGCCGCGGCGGCACACGGGGCGGCAGCCACGCTGGCCCCTGTGGCCAACGGCACCGTCGTCGCGGTGCGTCCCGCCGGGTCGACCGCGGACCTGCGGCTGCGCGTCGGCACCGGTGAGTTCGAGGCCGAGCTGATGTACCGCGTGCCACAGCACCGCGCGGCCGCGTTCGCGCCCGGCACAGCTGTGCGTGTGATCGTCGAAGGCGGCGTCGTGCTCTACGCCGCGGCGGGTGAGACCACCGCGACGGGAAGCGTCGTCACGCGCGGCGCATCCGCAGGCTGAGCGGCGTCGTCGCGCGGCGCAGCCGCGCCCACCCGGTTGCGGCGCCCGCGCCGGCGCTGACGTACAGGCGGTAGGCGATCACGCCGACGACGAACGACAGCAGCGTGCCGAGCCACGGTGCGCTCTGCTCGAACGGCGGATACACCTGCCAGTGCGTGAGGTAGACGAACAGGGATGCGCCGGCCACCGTGACGACGAGGGGCACCGCCGGGCGGGGGAGCGGGATGGCGCTCACCCAGACGAGGACGAGGATCCCGCCCGCCACGATCGCTTCGCGCCACGGCTCGCCGAAGAAACCGAAGGTCGCCGCGACAGCGACGACGGAGACGAGGATCCGCCGGGCGGTCGTGTCCGCGCGCGCCACGAGCCATCCGAGCGCGACGAGCCACAGGACGACCGGGGCGGAGTACCGCTGCACGTACTCCGCGGTGGGGCCGGCGATCGCGAAGCGGGCGGCGAGCGCGACCGCGAGCGCGACGAGGGCGAACGCGAACGGCGCCCGGCGCTCGAGCCGATCGATGCGGCGCACCGCGAACAGCGCCGCGGCGCCCGCGAACGACCAGAGCATCGCCTCGAGGAACCAGAACTGCCACTGCTCGTTCCACCGGCCGTCGTCAGGGACGAAGTTGTTCACGAGCGCAACGGTCGTCGGCGCGTATCGGCCGGTGACGAGCGCCACCGCGCCGATCCACAGCACCGCGGGGACCGCGAGCTGGGCGGCGCTGCGCGCGAGGCGCCGCAGGCGCGCGGTTCCGGCAACGGGTGCCAGCTGGAATCTCGCGAGGTTGTACCCGGCGACGGCGAGGAGAAGGTGCGCGCCGCCCTTGAGGGCGAAGAGATCGGCGTGGGTCGCGACGATGAGGAAGATCGCCGCCGCCCGCAGCACGACCGGCGTCTCGAGGCGCGTCCACGCGAGGCGGCGGCGCCAGGGGCGCACGGCGGTCGCCGTCGCAGCACCTGTGTGCGCGGCATCCGTCTCCACGTTCGCGACGGGGGTCGGCGAGGGCGATGCCGCCAGTTCGCGCGGGGAGCGCGTCGGCCAGTCCCGGGGGAGCGCGCCGAGCATGTCCTCGAGGCGCAGGGAGACTTCGACGTAGCTCAGGGAGTCGCCGCCGAGTCCGGCGAACGAGTCGTCGAGACCGGCGCCGGGCTCGCCGAGGAGCGACGCGTACAGGTCGCGCACGGCCTCGGGCGTGACGGCGGCCGGGGTCACTGGCGCCGCGGCGGCCGTGGTGCGGTCGTGCGGGCCGGCGAAGCGCACCAGCGCAGAATAGTCGCGCTTGCCGTTGGACGTCCGCGGGAACTCGGTCACCGCGTACGCGCCGATCACCCGCGCCGGGACGCCCGTGAGGGCGGCGGCGCGCTCGCGTGCCCGGCAGGCCGCGCGCTCGGAGGTCGCGAACAGCAGGAGCCGTTCGTCGGCGCTCGCCGCGCGGGCCTCGATCCCCTCGTCGGCGAGGAGGTTCTCCACGCGATCGAGGTCGAGGCGCAGGCCGAAGACCTTCACGAAGCGGTTCATGCGGCCGACGATCTCGTACAGCCCATCCGTGCGCAGCCGCGCGACGTCGCCGGTGCGGAGCTCGGTCACGGTGCGCCCGAGGGCGAAGTCCTCGGGTCCGTGGGCGTACCCCATCATGACGTTCGGGCCCTCGTACACGAGCTCGCCGGACTCGGCACCGTCGACGGCGTCGATGCGGAAGGCGCCGCCGGGGATGGGGCGTCCGATGGCGCCGGCGTGCGTCATCGCGAGGCCGGGCGGGAGGTACGCCATGCGGGCGGTGGCCTCGGTCTGCCCGTACATCACGAAGAGCTCGAACCCGCGCTCCCGGCCGAGCTGTGCGAATCGCCGCACGGCGTCGGGTGCCATCCGTCCGCCGGCCTGCGTGAGGTAGCGCAGCGACGGGAGGTCGCCACCGTCGAAGCCTCGCGCTTCGAGTAGCTCGAACGTGTACGGGACGCCCGCGAACGAGGTGACGGCGTGCGCGCGCGCCCGGACCCAGAACTCGTCGTCGGCGACGGAGCGCTCGGTGAGCAGCAGGCTCGCCCCGGTCAGCAGGTGGCTGTTGATCACCGACAGTCCGTAGCAGTACTGCAGCGGCAGCGTCGTCGCCGCCCGATCGCTCGGTGTCAGCCGAAGGTACTCGGCGATCGCCGCCGCGTTGCTGCGGACGTTCTCGGCCGACAGCCGCACGAGCTTCGGCGAGCCGGTGGAGCCCGACGTGCTCGAGAGGACGGCGAGATCGGGGTGGAACTCGTGGCGGCTGCCGGCCCGCCGCTCGTCGAGCGTCCAGCCCGAGGCCCCGTCGTGGGCGACGACGTCCGGATCGAACCGTGCGATCAGCGACGCGCGGTGTGCCCGCGCGGCCTCGTCGTCGTCGCCGGAGACCAGGAGCACCGGGTGTCCGCCTTCGAGCGCGGCGAGATAGGTGACGATCGGCTCGACGGCGTTGCCCGCGGCGATCATCACGAGCCGCCGCACGTCGCCGAGCTCGTCACGGCGTCGCGTCACCCGATCGCGCAGCTCCGCGTAGTCGAGCCGCGTGCCGTTGGCGATCAGCGCGGTGTGGTCGGGATCCCCTCCGAGGAGGGACAGGCCGAGGGCGGGCGCAGTCGCGGTCATAGAGGGAGTGGCTTTCTCCTGACGCGCCGCCGGGGGAGAGTCGCCGACGCAAGTCCAAGGTATGCCTAGCCTAATCTGTCCGGTTGACGATGCCCGAACTGTGACTCCGATGGCGCCCGCTCAGTGGCCTCGCAGCGCCGCGAAGAAGCCGCGCCGCGGCGCGGGCTCGTGTCCCTGGCACCGCTGAGTCTGCGGCACGCCGGCGAGCGCCTGCTCGACGTGCTGGCCGCAACCGGCCCAGGTGGCCTTGCCGCACGTGGTGCACGTGATCCTGCTGCACATGGATGTCGTTCCTTTCGATTCGGATGATCCCGCGACCGGCGTCAGGCCAGGGCGAGGAAGAGCTTCTCGAGCTCGTCGGCCGTGAGGCCTTCGCCCCCCGCAGCGCCTTCGGGGTCGGCGACGCAGTCGCGCATCGCCGCCGACACGATGGCGAAGCCCGCGCGATCCAGCGCGCTGGTGACGGCCGCGAGCTGCGTGACGACGTCGCGGCACGAGGCATCCGATTCCACCGCCGCGATGACGCCGGCCAGCTGGCCGTACGCGCGCTTCAGGCGATTGGCGATGCGCTTGCGGGTGGCGGCCTGCTCTTCGGGGGTGCCGGTGATCATCATGCGGGGGCTCCTTCGCGGGTGAGGATCCGATCGATGCGGGCACCGTACCAGTGCTCGAGCGTCTGGATGCCGCCCGACAGCGATGCCGAGTCGAACCCGCTGTTCGCGAGCACGCGGTGGGCGATGTTCGAGCGGACGCCCGCTGCGCACAGCACGCGCACCGGCCGGCCGTCGGCCGCGTCCCGCACCTCGTCGAGCCGTTCGCGCAGCTGGGTGTGCGGGATGTTCAGCGAATCCGGGATGTGTCCGGTTGCGAACTCCACCGCCGACCGGACATCCAGCACGAGCGACTCGGTGCGGACGTCGTCGAGTTCGGCGGCGTGCCAGAGCCGCAGGCGTCCGGCGAGCACGTTCTCGGCGACCATGCCGACGAGGTTCACGGCGTCCTTGGCCTGCCCGTAGGGGGGTGCGTAGCTGAGGTCGAGATCGATGAGATCGGATGCCGCGAACCCGGCGCGCATCGCGGTGGCGATGACGTCGATCCGCTTGTCGACACCCTCCGCGCCGACGGCCTGTGCGCCCAGGAGTCGTCCGTCCTCGGCGCCGATGTGGACGACGAGGTGCAGCGCGGTGGCTCCCGGGAAGTAGCCGGCGTGCTGGTTCGGGTGCAGGTGGAGCGTGCGGTAGGCGATGCCGGCGGCGTCGAGGGACGCGCGGTTCGCTCCCGTGAGCCCGGCGGTGAGGCCGCCCACGCGCACGATCGCGGTGCCGAACGAGGCAGGGATCCGGCGCGCATCCGCGATGCCGAAGATGTCGTCGGCGACGAGGCGGCCGGCCCGGTTCGCCGGGCCGGCGAGCGCGGCCGGCGCGACTGCGCCGGTCACGGCCCTGGGGCTCGCGGTGGCATCGCCCGCCGCCCACACCCCGGGGGCGGAGGTGCGACCGCGCTCGTCGACGAGGATGGCGCCGCGTGCCGTCTCGAGGCCGGCGTCGCGCGCGAACCCCGTGTCGGGGGCGACGCCCACCGACAGCACGACGAGGTCGGCATCGATCACCGTGCCGTCGTCGAGATGCACGGTGTCTGCGTCGGCGCTGGCCTCGATACGTGCGGCGGCCACGGCGTCGTGGACTCGGATGCCGAGCCCGGCCAGTTCGCCGCGCACCAGGGTCGCGAGCTCCTGCTCGAGCGGCGGCAGCACATGGTCGGCGCGTTCGATGAGGTCGACCTCCAGGCCGGCCGCGCGAAGCGCCTCGGCCGCCTCCAGGCCGATGAATCCCGCGCCCAGCACCACGGCGCGGCGATCGCCGCCGGTCACGCGCTCGCGCAGGGCGACGGCATCCGACACGGTGCGCAGCGTGTGCACTCGAGGCGAGTCGATGCCGGGGATCGGCGGGCGCACGGCCGCGGCGCCCGGGGCGAGCACGAGCGCGTCGTACGACAGTGTCACCAGGCCGCGCGGTGACTGCGCGGTGACGGTGCGCGCGTCCACGTCGAGTGAGAGCACCTCGTGGCGCGTGCGAACGTCGAGGTTGAGTGCCGCCCGCAGAGACGCCGGGGTGTGGAGGAGGAGCGAGGACGCCTTCTCGATCTCGCCGCTGACGTGGTACGGCAAGCCGCAGTTGGCGAACGACACCTCTTCGCCGCGTTCGAGCACGACGATCTCCGCCGATTCGTCGTGACGGCGCGCGCGTGCCGCCGCGCTCATTCCCGCGGCGACTCCACCGACGATCACAATCCGCATGACATCTCCTCCCTCGATACCCCCAGGGGTATGTTCTCGAGAGATCTACGATACCCCAGGGGGTATCAAGCGCGAAATCGTCGGGAGCGGTCCTTGCCGGTCGCCTAGCCTTGAGGGGACATGGCACATCTTCTGGGGGCCGAGGCCCTTCACCTGGAATTCCCGACCAAGGTCGTCTTCGACCGGGTGTCGCTCGGCATCGACGAGGGCGACCGCATCGGCGTCGTCGGCCGCAACGGCGACGGCAAGTCGAGCCTGCTGGCGATGCTCGCGGGGCGGCTCGAGCCCGACGGAGGCCGCGTCACGGTCCGCGGCGGCGTGCGCGTCGGCGTGCTCGATCAGGCCGACACCCTCGACGACGCCCTCACGATCCGGGAAGCAGTCGTCGGCGCGCGCCCCGATCACGAGTGGGCCGGCGACGCGCGCACGCGCGACGTCATCGCGGGCCTGCTCGGCGACCTGGCGTGGGACGGTCCGGTCACGGGCCTGTCGGGCGGTCAGCGGCGACGCGTGTCGCTCGCGGCGCTGCTCGTGGGCGACTACGACGTCATCTTCCTCGACGAGCCGACGAACCACCTCGACGTCGAGGCGATCGCGTGGCTCGCCGAGCACATCAAGCGCCGTTGGCCGGCGAACCAGGGCGGCCTCCTGGTCGTGACGCACGACCGCTGGTTCCTCGACGAGGTGTGCAACACCACATGGGAGGTGCACGACCGCATCGTCGAGCCGTTCGAAGGCGGCTACGCGGCCTACATCCTGCAGCGCGTCGAGCGCGACCGCCAGGCGGCCGTCATCGAGCAGCGCCGCCAGAACCTCGCCCGCAAGGAGCTCGCATGGCTCCGCCGCGGCGCGCCGGCGCGCACGTCGAAACCGAAGTTCCGCATCGACGCCGCCAATGTGCTCATCGCCGACGTGCCCGAGATCCGCGACGTCACCGAGCTGCGCTCGCTCGCCGTCTCACGGCTCGGCAAGGACGTCGTCGACCTGCTCGACGCCGCGGTCTCGTATGGCGACCGAGAGGTGCTGCATCCCGTCGAGTGGCGCATCGCTCCCGGGGAGCGCACCGGCATCCTCGGCGTCAACGGCGCGGGCAAGTCGACGCTGCTCGGCCTCGTCTCCGGTGACGTGGAGCCGACCGCCGGCCGCGTGAAGCGCGGCAAGACGGTGAAGGTCGCGACGCTCACGCAGCGCCTCGACGAACTCGAGGAGCACCTCGACGACCCGGTGCGCGTCGTCATCTCGCGCTTGCGCACCACATACACCTTCGGCAGCGGCTCGAAGGCGCAGGAGCTCACTCCGGGCCAGCTGCTCGAGAGCATGGGATTCCAGAGCGCCCAGCTCTCGACCCCCGTCAAAGACCTGTCCGGTGGGCAGAAGCGCCGCCTGCAGCTGCTGCTGATCCTCCTCGAGCAGCCGAACGTGCTCATCCTCGACGAGCCCACCAACGACCTCGACACAGACATGCTCGCCGCCATCGAGGACCTCCTCGACTCCTGGCCCGGCACGCTCCTGGTGGTCTCGCACGACAGGTACTTCATCGAGCGCGTCACCGACCAGCAGTACGCGATCCTCGGCGGCCACCTCCGCCACCTCCCCGGTGGCGTCGACGAATATCTTCGCCTGCGCGAGCGTGAGCGCTCGGCCGGCCCGACGACATCGAAGGCGACGGATGCTGCAGCCGCAGCATCCGCGTCATCCACCACGCCGTCGTTGTCGGGGCAGGAGCTGCGCGCCGCACAGAAGGAGGTCGCGTCGCTGGAGCGGCGCCTCGAGAAGCTCGAGACGCAGATCGCCACCGCGAAGACGGCGCTCGCCGACCACGACCAGTCGGACTACGTCGGGCTCGGCGCCGAGATGGCCCGCATCGGCGAGCTCGAGAAGGAGCGCGACGGCGTTGAGGAGCGCTGGTTCGAGCTCACCGAGCAGCTCGGCTGAGCGCGGGTCAGTCCGCGGCGTCGAATCCCAGGCTGAGCTTGCGAAGCAGGGCGGCGAGCCGGTCGCGGTCGCCCCGTGACAGGGCGTCGAGCAGGAGCGCTTCGGCGTCGACGAGACGCGTGATCGCAGCATCCACCCGGATCTTCCCCTCGTCGGTGAGCGTGACCAGGATGCTGCGGCCGTCATCGGGGTCTGATTCGCGGCGCACCAGCCGGCGCCCGACGAGTCGGTCGATGCGGTTGGTCATCGTTCCGCTGGAGACCAGCGTCTGCTGCAGCAGCTGCTTCGGGCTGAGCTGGAACGGCTCGCCCGCGCGCCGCAGCGCCGACAGCACGTCCCATTCCCAGGGCTCGAGCTCGCTGCGCTTGAACGCGTCGCGGCGCGCGCGGTCGAGGTGCCGGGACAGCCGGTCCACGCGGGACAGCACACCGAGGGGCGAGAAGTCGAGGTCGGGACGCTGCGTGGTCCACGCCTCGACGATGCGGTCCACCTCGTCGCTCTGCGCCGTCATGCCCCCATTATCCCGAGCGCGGCGCTTCGACGGGCTCAGCGGCGGGTGTGCGGTCTGGCAGACTTGACAGGCGGCGCCCGGCACCCGGGAGCGCCGCGGTCCGCCGTGGTGTAATGGCAGCACGACAGCCTTTGGAGCTGTGAGGTCTAGGTTCGAGTCCTGGCGGCGGAGCATGACCGACACGACCCGCGACAACGCACTGGCCGTCATCGTCCTGGCCGCAGGGCAAGGCACCCGCATGAAGTCCGCGGTGCCCAAGGTGCTGCACCGCATCGGCGGGCGTCCGCTCGTCGGGCACGTGCTCGACACCGCGATCGCCCTCGAGCCCGAGCGCGTCGTCGTCGTCGTGCGCCACGAGCGCGACCTCGTCGCCGAGGCGGTCGTGAAGGCCGTTCCGGGCGTGGTCGTGGTCGACCAGGACGAGATCCCCGGCACGGGCCGCGCGGTCGAGGTGGCGCTGGACGCCCTCGGCGACTTCACGGGCGACGTGCTCGTCCTGAGCGGCGATGTGCCGCTCCTCGAGGCCGACACGTTGGAGGCGCTCGTGCGCACCCATCGCGACCGCGCTGTGGCCGCAACCGTGCTCAGCGCCTCGCTCGACGACGCGACCGGCTACGGTCGGGTGATCCGCGACGCCGATGGTGCCGTGTCGCGCATCGTCGAGCAGAAGGACGCGACGGCGGACGAGGCATCGGTCACCGAGATCAACGCCGGGGTGTACGTCTTCCAGATGCAGGCGCTGCGCACCGAGCTGGCTCTCGTGGGCACCGCGAACGCGCAGGGCGAGAAGTATCTGACGGACGTCGTGGCGCTGCTGCGGGGTGACGGTCTCCTCGTCGCGGCCCAGGCCGCTCCGGATGCCGCGGCCGCACTGGGCGTCAACGACCGCGTGCAGCTGGCCGAGGCCGCTCGCGTGCTGAACGCGCGCACCGTGCGGCGCTGGCAGCTCGAGGGGGTGACGATCCTGGACCCCGCGACGACGTGGATCGACGTGGACGCGAAGCTGGCACCCGACGTGACGGTGCTGCCGAACACCCACATCCTGCGGGCGACCGTCATCGCGTCGGGTGCCCTCGTCGGCCCCGACACGAGCCTCGTCGACTGCGAGGTGGGAGAGGACGCCACCGTCACCCGCACCGACGCGACGCTCGCCGTGATCGGCGCGAAGGCCACCGTCGGCCCCTTCGCCTACCTGCGCCCCGGCACGTACCTCGGCGACAAGGGCAAGATCGGCACGTTCGTCGAGACCAAGAACTCGACGATCGGCGAGGGCAGCAAGGTGCCGCACCTGTCGTACATCGGCGACACGACGATCGGCAAGCACGTCAACCTCGGTGCCGGCGCGATCACCGCGAACTACGACGACCTGGCGAAGCACCGCACCGAGATCGGCGACGAGGTCCACTCCGGCTCGCACAACGTCTTCGTGGCGCCCGTTAGGATCGGAGACGGCGCGAAGACCGGGGCCGGGGCGGTCATCCGCAAGGATGTACCCGCCGGTGCCCTCGCTCTCAGCGTCGCCCCTCAACGCAACGTCGAGGGGTGGGTCGAGAAGAACAGACCGGGTACCGGAGCGGCGGATGTCGCCGCCAGGGCCCGCAGCGCACAGAAGGCGGACGATGGCGCGCAAGAAGAAGACCGTTGAACTCGACCGGGCGAATGACATCGCCCCGGGACTCGTAGCCAAGACGAAGAAGCGTCTCGTCATCGCGCGAGGCAGTTCCCACCCCGAGCTCGCGGCCGAGGTCGCCGCGCAGCTGAGTACGGAGCTGGTGCCGACCGAGTACCGCACCTTCGCGTCCGGCGAGATCCTGACCCGCTTCGAGGTCTCGATCCGCGGGTGCGACCTGTTCCTCATCCAGAGCTTCGGCCCGCCGGTCAACGAGTGGATGATGGAGACCCTCATCATGCTCGACGCCGCCAAGCGCGCGTCGGCGAAGCGCATCACCGTTGTCGCGCCGTACTTCCCGTACTCGCGTCAGGACAAGAAGGGCCGCGGCCGCGAGCCGATCAGCGCCCGCCTCGTCGCCGACCTCTTCAAGACGGCGGGTGCCGACCGCGTCATGAGCGTCGACCTGCACGCCGCGCAGATCCAGGGCTTCTTCGACGGGCCCGTCGACCACCTGTTCGCGAAGCCCGTGCTTCTCGAGTACTTCGAGAACACGCTGAGCGCTCAGGACCGTGAGCGCCTGACGGTGGTCTCGCCCGACACCGGGCGCGTGCGCGTCGCGGACCAGTGGTCCGACAGCCTCGGTGCGCCGCTCGCGATCATCCACAAGCGCCGCGACCCGAACGTCGCCAACCAGGTGACGGTCAACGAGATCGTCGGCGCCGTCGACGGTCGGGTCTGCCTCCTCGTGGATGACATGATCGACACCGGCGGCACCATCGTGAAGGCCGCCGAGGCGCTCAAGGCGAACGGCGCGGTCAAGGTGATCGTCGCCGCCACGCACGCGATCTTCAGCGACCCGGCCGCTCAGCGCCTGCAGAGCCCCGCGGTCGATGAGGTCGTGGTGACCGACACGGTTCCGATCCCCGCGGAGAAGCGCTTCTCGACGCTTACGATTCTGCCTATCGCACCGCTGCTCGCACGTGCGATCCACGAAGTGTTCGAGGACGGCTCCGTCACCAGCATGTTCGACGGGGCCGCCTGACGCCGGCGCCGAGTCGAGACCCCGGCTCCGCGGCGGCGACGGAAGGACGATCCAGAAATGTCGCAGCCGCTCGAGTCCAGACCGCTGACGGAGGCCCGGCTGACCGTCGCGCGCCCGTGGGCCGTCCCCGCAGACGATGTGCTGGAGCATCTCGAAGCGGACGCCGGGGGTCTCAGCACCGCTGACGCCGCGGAACGGCTCGAGGTGGCGGGGCCGAATCGCCTGCCCGAGCCCGCGCGGAAGCCGGGGTGGCTGCGCTTCCTCGCGCACTTCAACGACACCCTGATCTACATCCTGCTGGGTGCCGCGGTGATCAAGGCGCTCATGGGCGACTGGCTCGACTTCTGGGTGATCATGGTGGTCGCGATCATCAACGCGGTCATCGGGTATGTCCAGGAGGGCCGCGCCGAGAAGGCGCTCGCGGGCATCCGAGGCATGCTGTCGGCCGACGCCAGCGCGCGGCGCGACGGCGGCTGGGTCACCGTTGCGGCGGCCGATCTCGTACCCGGCGACGTGGTGCGACTGATGCCGGGCGACAAGGTGCCTGCGGACCTCCGGCTGCTGCAGGCGAACCAGCTGCGCATCGACGAGGCCGCGCTCACGGGCGAGTCGGTGCCGTCGTCCAAGGCGACCGATCCGGTCGCGGGTGACGCGGGCGTGGGCGACCGCGGGTCGATGGCGTTCTCGGGCACGATCGTGAGCGCCGGGCAGGGCCGGGGCGTCGTGACCGCGACCGGCCCGACCACCGAGCTCGGCCGCATCCAGAGCCTCGCCGACGAGGCTGACGCCCTGGCCACCCCGCTGACCCGTCAGCTCGACAGCTTCGGTCGCGTGCTCACCGTGGTGATCCTCGGTATGGCGGCGGTCATGATGATGATCGGGCGGTTCCTCCACGGGATGCCGTATGACGAGCTGATCTCGGCGGCCATCGGCTTCGCCGTCGCCGCGATCCCCGAGGGCCTTCCCGCGCTCGTCACGATCACGCTCGCCATCGGCGTGCAGCAGATGGCCCGCCACAACGCCATCACGCGCAAGCTGCCCGCGGTCGAGGCCCTCGGCTCGGTCACCACGGTCTGCTCCGACAAGACGGGCACGCTCACCCGGAACGAGATGACGGTGCGCCACATCGTCACCCCCCTTGCGGACTACGACGTCACCGGCCTCGGCTACGCGCCCGAAGGCGAGATCGTGGCGGCGAACGCAGAGCCGGTTGCCGGGGGCGGGGGCGATCTCGCCGCGATCCTCGCGATCGCGACCCTGTGCAACGACGCGCACATCGTTCGAGCCGACGACGGCTCGTGGAGCCTCGTGGGCGAGCCCACCGAGGGTGCCCTCAAGGCCGTCGCGATCAAGGGCGGCGTCGGAAGCACCGGAGGGCGCAGGGTCGCCGTCATCCCGTTCGACTCCGCCAACAAGCTCATGGCGACGCTGAACGAGGGCGCGCGTTCGGGAGGCGAGGCGGGTGAGGTGTCACGTGCCATCCTCGTGAAGGGCGCGCCCGACCGCCTGCTCGAGCGCTCGCTCACGCAGCGCGGCGTGAACGGCTCCGAGCCGCTCGATCTCGCGCGCTGGGACGACGCGGTCGCCAGACTCAGCGGCCAGGGCCTGCGCGTCCTGGCGGCCGCACGCAAACCGGTGCGTCCCACGACGGACGAGTTCGCGCTCGACGACCTGGTCGACCTCGAGTTCATCGGCCTGTGGGGCATCGTCGACCCTCCCCGGCCCGAGGCCGTCGAGGCGATCGCGGACTGCCACACCGCCGGCATCCGGGTCAAGATGATCACCGGCGACCACGCCGGGACCGCCCTCGCGATCGCGCACGAGATGGGCCTGGCAGGCGCGGACGCGGAGGTGCTCACCGGCGCGGAGCTCGAAGCGCTCAGCCAGGAGCAGCTGCGCGAGGTGGTGCAGGGCGTCGACGTGTTCGCGCGCACCAGTCCGGAGCACAAGATCCGCATCGTGCGCGCGCTGCAGTCGCACGGCGAGGTCGTGGCGATGACCGGCGACGGTGTCAACGACGCCCCCGCCCTGACGCGCGCCGACGTGGGCATCGCGATGGGCATCAAGGGCACGGAGGCGACGAAGGAAGCGGCCGAGTTCGTGCTCGCCGACGACAACTTCGCGACGATCCGCAGCGCCATCGCCGAGGGCCGTCGCATCTACGACAACCTGCGCAAGTCGATCGTCTTCCTCCTGCCGACGAACGGGGCGCAGTCGCTGGTCATCCTGGTCGCTGTCGTGTTCGGCCTCGCGCTGCCGCTCACCAGCGTGCAGGTGCTCTGGGTGAACATGGTCACCGCCGTCACGCTCTCGCTGGCCCTCGCGTACGAGCCCGCCGAGCGCGGCATCATGCGCCGTCCGCCCCGCGCGAGCGGCGGTCCGATCATCAACCGCGGTGAGCTCGGATTCATCCTCATCGTGTCGCTGCTCATCGGCGGCGCGGCGATGGGCGTGTTCTACGGGGTGTCGGCGGCCGGAGCCGACCTCGAGGTGGCACGCACGGAGGCCGTCCTGATGCTCGCGTTCGGGCAGCTCGCGTTCCTGTTCAACTGCCGGTTCCTCACCCGTTCGAGCCTCACCCTCGATGTGCTGCGCGGCAACAGGGTGGTGTGGTGGTCGGCGCTGGCGCTGGTGGGGCTGCAGCTCGTCTACACGTACGTGCCGTTCATGAACGTGCTGTTCGAGTCGCGGCCCCTGCCCGCGGCATCCTGGATCCTCCCGATCGGCGTGTCGATCGGGATCTTCCTCGCGGTGGAGGTGCTGAAGGCGGTGCTGCGGGCTCGGCGAGGCTCATCGCGCACTGCCGCATCTCTCAAAGGCGGCTCATAGGCGGGCTTGAAAGGATCCAATCCGACGCGGATATCGCGTCGACGCCACGAGCCCGACCCGAGCCAGGAGGACCATCATGATCCGCACCGCACTCGCTTCCCGCCCCGTCCGCGCCGGCGCGGCCCTCACCGCCGTCGCCGGCATCGCCCTCCTGTCGGGCTGCGCGGCGACAGCTTCCGAGGCCGAGGAACGCACGACGACCGACAGCGGGGCGTCGTCGACGGACTCCGGCTCGACGGACTCCGGCACGGCCTCTGGCTCTTACGCCGACGGCACGTACTCGGCGGACGGCTCGTACGCGACGCCCGAGTCGGTCGAGACGATCAACGTCACGGTGACCCTCGAGAACGACGTCATCACCGCCGTCGAGGTGACCGGCGACCCGCAGAAGCGGGAGTCCGAGCAGTACCAGGGCCAGTTCATCGGGGGCATCGCCGACGTGGTCGTGGGGGAGGACATCGACGACATCCAGGTCAGCCGCGTCGCCGGATCGTCCCTCACCAGCAGCGGCTTCAACGAGGCGATCGAGACGATCAAGTCCGAAGCGGCGAGCTAGCCCATGAGCGCGGTGCCGGCGTCATGGCGCTTCGACGCCATCGGCACGACGTGGGAGATCGTCACCGAGCGCCCGCTGCCCGAGGAGGTGCGGCGCGAGGTGACGACGCGGATCGACGCGTTCGACCGGGCGTGGTCGCGTTTCCGCGACGACTCCGACGTCAGTGCGCTGGCCGGCGGTGCGGCATCTCTTCCCTCGCCCGAGGACGCGGCGCCCATGCTCGATGCCCTCGCTGCCGTGTCGGAGGCCACCGGGGGAGCCGTGAACCCGCTCGTCGGGGACTCGCTCGACGCGCTCGGCTATGACGCGCAGTACTCGTTCGACGACGCGGGGCCGCTCGCCGCGCCGTTCGACTGGCGCGAGCGTCTGACCTGGCAGGATGGCCGGCTCGCCCTCACCGAGCCGGCGACCGTCGACGTCGGCGCGCTCGGCAAGGGACGCCTCGTCGATCTCGTGCTCGGGATCCTCATTCTCACCGAGTCCGGAGACCTCACCGTGGACGCCGGCGGCGACCTCGTCGTACGGGGGCGTCCGCAGCGCATCGGGCTGGAGCATCCGTTCGATCCTCGTCGCGCGATCGGCGTCTGGGAGGTGACGGATGCCGCACTGTGCGCGTCGGCGATCAACCGGCGCGCGTGGCCGTCCGCGAGGGGCTCGACCCTGCACCACGTGCTCGACGCGCGCACCGGACAGCCGGTCCGGGCGATCGCGGCGACCTGGGCGGTGGCGGCCGACGCGATGACCGCCGACGCGATCGCGACGTCGCTGTTCTTCGACGGCGGCCCGCGCCTGGCACATGAGTGGGGCGTGGAGTGGGTGCGCATGACCACCGACGGCCGCGTCGAGTGGTCGCCCGGCTGCCGCGCCGAGCTGTTCGTGCGCCCGGATGTCGGACCCGTGACCGCGCCGGTTTCGCGACCGAATAGCCTGGGAAGGTGACCGAGCCTCCCTCCGGACACGTCGTCGCGGTCTCGCGCGACGACGCGCATCGCTTCAGCAAGCCGACACGCGAGAGCATCACCCTGATAGCCGGGATCGGCGTCGAGGGGGACTCCCACGCCGGCATCACCGTGCAGCATCTCTCCCGCATCAGGCGGGACCCGACGACGCCCAACCTGCGGCAGGTGCACCTCATCCACGCCGAGCTGTTCGATGACATGGCCGAACGCGGCCACGAGGTGGCTCCGGGTGCTCTCGGCGAGAACATCACGACGGCCGGCGTCGACCTGCTCGGGCTGTCGCGCGGCACGCGGCTCGAGCTGGGTGAGGGCGCGGTGATCGAGATCACCGGCCTACGCAACCCCTGCGCGCAGATCAACGGACTCTCGGAAGGGCTCATGAAAGAACTGGTCTCCATCGACGACAGCGGCGCCACCGTGCGTCTGGCGGGCGTCATGTCGGTCGTGCTCGCAGGCGGCGTCGTGCGCCCGGGCGACAGCATCCGTGTCATCCCGCCCGCGGGTCGCTTCGAGCCCCTGCAGCCGGTGTGACGCGGATGGGATCGCTGACCGCTCTCTGGAACCGCGTCTTCGCGGTGCTCGGCCGCATGTCGATGTACCGCCTCGTCTACTTCGCGCTCGCAGCCCTCGCCGCCGTCGCGCTGCTGCTGTCGTTCTTCGACCTGGTCGGTCCCGACCCGCTGCAGCTGGTCGCGACGCTCGCCGTGCTCTCGGCCGTGTGCGTGGGGGTGGATGCCGCGGCCCAGCGCGTGCTGAACCTCCCGTGGCGCCTCGAATCGTCGCTCATCACGGCGCACATCCTGCTGTTCGTGCTGCGTCCGACGTACGAGTTCGTCCCGCTGGTCGGCATCGCGATCGCCGCCGCGGTCGCGTCGCTGTCGAAGTACGTCCTCGCCTGGCGCGGCCGGCATGTCTTCAACCCCGCGGCGGTCGGCGCGACCGTGCTCACCCTGCTGAGCCTGGCGTGGCCCGACCTTGGCGCGTCTTCGTGGTGGGTGGGCACGCCCGCGCTCGCCGCACCCGTGATCCTGCTGGGCCTCGCCGTGCTCGTGCGCACGGAGAAGGTGCGCGTCATCCTCGTGTTCCTCGTGACCGCCGTGGCCGTCGGCGTCATCCGGACCTCGGTGCAGTACCAGGACGCCGGCCTCGAGATCGACGTGCTCGATCTGCTGTGGCCGGTGCTGTGGTCGTCGCCGTTCCTCTTCCTCGGCGCGTTCATGCTGTCGGAGCCGCTGACGCTCCCGCCCCGGCGGTGGCAGCAGTTCGTCGTCGCCGGTGTCGTCGGCGTGCTCGCCGGGTGGCCGATCGCGATCGGCGACATCACCCTCGGCCAGGAGCGCGCACTCCTCGTCGGCAACCTGGTGGCCTTCGCGTTCGCCGTCCGCACGGCCGTGCGGCTCACACTGGTCGCGCGCGCCGAACCCACGCCGACCGTCCAGGAGCTCACGTTCCGGGTGCACGACCGGCTCGCGTTCCTGCCGGGCCAGTACCTGGAGCTCGAGGTGCCGCACCGGCACCCCGACGCGCGCGGCACCCGCCGCGAGTTCAGCATCGCGTCGGCGCCCGCCGACCTGCCGTTCGTGAAGGTCGCCTTCAAGGAGGGCAAGACCACGAAGCCGCTGAGCTCGTACAAGAAGGCGCTCGCGCTGGTGGAGCCGGGCGACGAGCTCGCCATCACAGGCGTCTGGGGCGACTTCCTGCTCCCCAAGCGCGATGCGGCACCGATCCTGATGGTGGCGGCCGGCATCGGTGTCACGCCGTTCGTGTCGCAGCTCACCCAGGGCAAGGCGAACGGGGTCGATCGCGATGTGGTCCTTGTCTACGTCGCGTCGGATTCGTCGGAGCTCGCGTACCGCGACGAGATCGAGGCATCCGGAGCCCGCGTCGTGGTGTTCACGCGCGACCGGCCGGCCGACCTCCCCGCCCACTGGGTGTGGGCGCAGGGGGTCCGCCTCGACGCCGAAGGCCTCGTGCGCGTCGTCCCCGACATCGCCGCGCGCCACGCGTACATCTCCGGGCCGGCGGGGCTGATCGCCGAGCTCGCCCCCGCGCTCGAGAAGGCCCGCTCGATCACGACCGACGCCTTCAGCGGCTACTGACTCGCGCCCTCGCGGGTCAGTTCGCCACGGGGTCGGCGGGGCGGGCCGGCAGTCGGACCTCGAAGGTCGTGTCGCCGGGCTTGCTCGCGACACGGATGCTGCCGCCATGGGCATCCACGATGGCCCGGGCGATCGAGAGGCCGAGGCCAGTGCCGCCGGTCTGACGGGCACGAGAGCGGTCGGCGCGCGAGAAGCGTTCGAACAGCTCGTCCTCGAGGGACGGATCGATGCCGGGGCCGTCGTCGTGCACGCGGAGGATCGCGTCCTTGCCGTTGCGGGAGACGCTCACGGTGACCGTCGTGCCGGCCGGCGTATGCGTGCGGGCGTTGGCGAGCAGGTTCGCGGCGACCTGATGCAGCCGCCCGGCGTCACCGGCGATGAGCACCGGCTCGTCGCCCACCTCGAGCACCCACTCGTGGTCGGGTCCGGTCGGGGTGACGTCCCCGACGGCGTCGATCGCGAGCCGCGTCAGGTCGACGGTGCCGTACACGAGCTCCTGGCCCTCGTCGAGCCGCGCGAGCAGCAGCAGGTCCTCGACGAGCGACGTCATGCGCAGCGACTGCGCCTGGATGCGCTCCAGCGACGCCTCGGTCGTCTCGAGGGCCGTGCTCTGGCCGCGGCTGAGTGCGGTGAGCGACAGCTCGGAGTAGCCGCGGATCGACGCCAGAGGCGTGCGCAGCTCGTGGCTGGCGTCGGCGACGAAGCTGCGCATGCGCTCCTCGTTGCGCTGGCGGGCGGTCAGGGACTCGTCCACATGGTCGAGCAGAGTGTTGAGCGCGGCGCCCACGCGGCCGACCTCGGTGCGCGGATCGGCCTGCCGCACCGGCACGCGCTCGGCGATCGACACCTCGCCCTGGTCGAGCTGCAGCGCCGACACGCGTGCCGCGGTGTCGGCGACCGCGCGCAGGGGCGCGAGGCCCCGGCGGATCGTCCACGCGGTCGCGACGGCGAGAAGCAGCAGGCCGCCCGCGGTGAGCAGGCCGATCGTGATCAGCATGCGCGTGAGGGTCTCGGTGATCCCGGCGCGGGACAGGCCGACGATGATGGTGGTGCCGCCGAACGACACGCCTTCGATGCGGTAGGTGCCGAGGTCGTCGATGGTCACAACGAGCTGGCCCCGTTGCCCCTGAACGCTTCCGCTGATCTCGGCGATCTGGTCATCGGTCAGGGCGACCACCTCGCCGTTCTGGTCGACGACGGCAGCGCTGGCGTCTCCCGGCAGTGACTGCACTGCGAGGAAGTATCCCAGCTGCCGGGGCTGCTCCTCCAGGATCTGCTCCGCGGTGAGGCCATTGGCAAGGAGCGGCCTCATGTAATTGACGCTCTGCTGCTCCGCCTTCACTTCGGCGTCGAGCTGCTGTTCCAGCACCTGTCCGAGGATCGCGCTCGTCGCGACGGCCACGAGCACCATGATGAACGACGTGATTCCGACGACCGTGACGATCAGCTTGCGCTGGAGGGTCCACGGCGCTCGCCGGGGGAGCGCGTCTTCGGTGTCCTCCACGGGTGCAGCAGATGCCTCGGCCTGCGCGCGTGCGCCGGTCGAGGCATCCGTCGCCCCCATCATCGTGGGTTCGGGAGTCCTCTCGTCCGTCACTGCGGCGCCTTGATCATGTAGCCGACGCCGCGCACGGTGTGGATCAGAGGTTCGAGTCCCGCGTCGATCTTCTTGCGGAGGTACGAGATGTAGAGCTCCACCACGCTGGAGCGACCGCCGAAGTCGTAGTTCCAGACGCGGTCGAGGATCTGGGCCTTCGACACGACGCGGCGCTGGTTGCGCATGAGGTACCGGAGCAGCTCGAACTCGGTCGCCGTGAGCTCGATCTCGGTGCCGGCGCGCTCGACCTCGTGGCTGTCCTCGTTGAGGGTGAGGTCGCCGACGCGGAGGATCGGCTCGGCGCCTGCGGCGTGCGCGGTGCCGGCGCGGCGCATGAGCCCGCGCAGGCGTGCCACGACCTCCTCGAGGCTGAACGGCTTCGTGACGTAGTCGTCGCCGCCGGCGGTGAGCCCCGCGACGCGGTCGCTGACGGCGTCCTTCGCGGTGAGGAAGAGCACCGGAACGTCGTCGCCCGCCTGACGCAGCCGCTGCAGCACGGCCATGCCGTCGAGGTCGGGCATCATGATGTCGAGCACCATCGCGTCGGGCTCGAAGTCGCGGGCCGACTGCAGGGCTTCGAAGCCGGAGCCCGCTGTGCGCACCTCCCATCCCTCCATGCGCAGCGCCATCGACAGCAGGTCGGTGAGCATCTGCTCGTCGTCGACCACGAGCACGCGGAGGTTCGAGCCGTCGGGACGCAGCAGGGCGGGTGCGGGGTTGGTCATGCGTCCATTGTGCGGGCCTTCCTATGCGATTCCTATGGAGCCCGCTATGCGCCGGCTGTGAGTGCAGCGGTCGACGGCGACCCGCGGTGGTTCCGTGCCGGACCCTCGCGGTCGCAGGAACTGCCGGGTCCCTTCAGCCGCCGGTACCGGGCTGATACCGGCATGTGGCACAACGGCGATCGCACACCTACCAGCGCAAGCTCGAAGACAGAGGAGATGACAATGAGGTCGAAGGCTTCGAACGCGGCGTGGCTCCTCGTGCCGGTGCTCGTGACATCGTCGATCAGCGGGCTCGCCGGACCGGCGGCCGCCGACCCCGGATCCGAGGCGACCAGTTCCCCGGATTCATCCATCGCATACTGGGACGCCGTCGGCACGCAGGCGTTCACGGCCGCCGGGCTGTCGCCGGCGGAGGGGCACACGATCTTCGCGTACGTGGCCATCGCGGTCTACGACGCGGTGATGGCCGTGGAAGGCGGCTACGAGGCGTTCGCGGTCGACATGGACGCCCCCGGTGGCGCCTCGGCGGAGGCGGCCGTGGCCGCCGCCGCGCGCGGCATCTTGCTGCACTACCTGCCGGGGCAGGCCGCCTCCATCGTCGAACCCGCCTACACGGCCGCACTCGTGGCGGTTCCCGACGGGCAGGCCGAGACCGACGGGGTGGCGACCGGTGCGGAGGTGGCGAGCGAGCTCATCGCCCAGCGCGCCGACGACGGGTTCCGGGTTGCGGTGACCTACGCCCCGCCGGACCCACCCGTTCCGGGTGTGTGGCTCCCCACCGCGCCGACGCCGCCCATCGGCGCGTACCTCGGCCTGATGAAGCCCTTCGGACTCGAGTCCGCTGACCAGTTCCGCCCTGGCGGGCCGCCCGACCTCGACAGTCGGAAATGGGCTCGCGACTACGAGGAGGCGAAGGCGGTCGGATCGAGCACCAGCACCACACGGACGCCCGATCAGACACTCGCCGCCCGGTTCTGGGGAGAGCCGCCGGTCCAGCAGGCCCGCGGCGCGTTCCGCGCCTTCGTCCTCGACCACCAGCTCGGCGTGGTGGACGCCGCACGATTCATGGCGATGGTCTCGGTGACGTACGCGGATGCCCTGATCGCCTGCTTCGACGCCAAGTACCACTACGCGTTCTGGCGTCCGATCACCGCGATCCGCGCAGGCGACACCGACGGGAACCAGCGGACCGTCGGCGATCCGTCGTGGTCACCGCTGCTGCCTGCGACGCCCAATCACCCGGAGTATCCGAGCGCGCATTCGTGCATCACGCCAGCGGGCGGGCAGGTGGTCGCGAAGTTCCTCCGAACGCAGCGGATCGACTTCACCGTCCCCAGCCTGACCGGACTCGGCGATCGCACGTTCGAACGCCCGCGCGATCTGACCGAAGAGGTCGGCAATGCTCGCGTCTGGGGCGGCATTCATTTCCGCTCAGCGGTGGACGACGGCGTCCAGATCAGCAAGCGCGTGTCGTCCTGGGAGCTCGCCCACCACTTCCAGCGTTCGCACGACTAGCCGTGTGAGACCCCGTCGCGGGACGAGACCCTGGGAGAACCCGGGGTCTCGTCCCGCGACTGTCGTCTCACCGTTCATAAGGGGTGCATAGGTCGCGCTGAGGGTGCGCATCACGCCGCTTCGTAGCGTCACGTCGATGGCCGGCATTCCGCCCGCCAAGAGGAGACCCATGTACGTGACCTATCTGCGGCGGGAGCTGGCCGGCCGCAAGAAGCAGACGATCATCGTGGCCGCCGGCCTCGCGATCGCGATCGCCCTCGTGATGATCGTGAACTCCCTCGCCGCCGGGGTGAGCGCGGCCCAGGCGCAGGCCCTCGAGTCGGTGTACGGGGTCGGCACCGACCTCACCGTGACCGGCGCCCAGGCGGAGCCCGGCGAGGGTGGCGGCGCACGGTTCGACTTCGGCCAGGACGGCGGCTCGACCACCGACGACGGCACCACGGAGCTCAGCCAGTCCCGGCTCGTGACCGAGCCCATGCGTTCGACGCTCGACGCCTCGGCCCTCGACACCGTGACCGGCGTCGAGGGCGTGTCCGCAGCATCCGCAGCACTCAGCCTCACCAACATGACGTTCTCGGGGGAGCTGCCGCAGCGGCCCGATGACGCGACGGACTCGGGCACGGGCACGCAGGGCCAGCCGCCGCAGCAGGGCGACGGCGGCGGCGGCTTCGGCGGCGGCTCCTTCGGCGTCGACTCGTTCACCGTGCTCGGCATCGACCCGTCGGCGGACGCGGTCGGTCCGCTCTCGGCGGTCGAGGTCTCGGACGGCCGGGGTCTCGAGTCGTCCGACGAGGGGGAGTACGTCGCCGTGCTCGATGCGGCCTACGCGTCGACGGCCGGCCTGGCCGTGGGCGAGACGATCGATGTCGGGGGCCAGGACTTCGAGATCGTGGGAATCGTCGCCTCGACCTCGGACGAGGCCGACACCGCGTCCGACGTCTACATCCCGCTGGGCGTTGCGCAGGAGCTCGCCGGCGCCGGCGACGTCGTGTCCACCGTGTACGTGCAGGCCGAGTCCTCCGACGCGATCGCGTCGGTGCAGACGGCTCTCCAGGAGGAGCTCCCGGACGCCACGGTGAGCTCGCAGGCGGACCTCGCCTCGACGGTGTCGGGATCGCTCTCGAGCGCCTCGGCCCTCATCACGAACCTGGGCACCTGGCTGTCGCTGATCGTGCTCGCCGTCGCGCTGGTGCTCGCCGTGCTCTTCACGATCTCGGGCGTTTCGCGCCGCACGCGCGAGTTCGGCACGCTCAAGGCCATCGGCTGGTCGAACGGCCGCGTCGTCGGCCAGGTCGCAGGGGAGTCCGTCGTCCAGGGTGCGATCGGCGGTGTGATCGGCCTCGTCATCGGCTTCGCCGGCATCGCCCTGATCAACCTCATCTCGCCGACGATCTCCACGGCCCCCGCGGCGCAGAGCTTCGGCCCTGACGGCGGTCAGACAGGCCCGATGGGCGGTGGCGGCGGTGCGTTCGGCAACACCATGCAGGCCGCGGGCACCGACATCGTGCTGTCGGCGCCGATCACCCTGTGGGTCGTCGTCGCGGCGGTCGGCATCGCGGTCCTCGGCGGACTGGTCGCCGGCGCGTTCGGCGGCTGGCGCGCGGCCAGGCTCAGCCCCGCCGAAGCCCTGCGATCGGTGGGCTGAGCATCCCATGTCGGACTCCATCCCCATCCAACCCGAACCCACCTCACCGACGGGAGAGCACGTCATGACCATGATCGACACCGAGCCGGCAGCGGCTGCGGATGCTGCGCCCCAGGCGCTATACCGCCTCGAAGGCGTCACCCGCACCTACACGCAGAAGGGCCGCGTCGTGACGGCGCTCGCGGGCGTCGACCTCACGATCGACGCGGGCGACTTCGTCACGATCCAGGGCCCGACCGGCGGCGGCAAGTCGACCCTGCTGCAGCTGCTCGGCGCGCTCGATCGCCCGACCGCCGGCTCGGTGCACCTGGGCGAGATCGACATCGCGACCGCGAACAACCGCGAGCTCGGCCGCATCCGCGCGCACGAGATCGGCTTCGTGTTCCAGGGGTTCAACCTCATCCCCACACTCACTGCTCACGAGAACGTCGACATGGCGCTGGAGCCGCTGGGGCTGTCGAAGGACGAGCGCAGCGCCCGGGTCACCGAGGCGCTCGCGCACGTCGGCCTCGCCGAGCGCGCCGACCACCGCCCCGGCGAGCTGTCCGGCGGTCAGCAGCAGCGCGTCGCGATCGCACGGGCGATCGTCAAGCGGCCGCGCGTGCTCCTCGCTGACGAGCCGACGGGCAACCTCGACGAGAGCATGCGCGACGAGATCCTCACGGTGCTCCAGGCGCTGGGCGACGAGGGGCTCACCCTCATCGTCGTGACCCACGACTCGGCCGTCGCGCGTCGAGCCCGGCGACGCCTGCGCCTGGACAAGGGCACGGTGCGCGACATCACACGCTGATCAGGACCCGATCGGCGCTCAGCCGGCCGAGCGGACGAAGGCCGCGATGCGATCGAAGAGCGCATCGCGGCCTTCGTCGATCTGCTGCGCGTCGGGGGTCGCGTCGTAGTAGGCGAGGATGCGCCGCGCACCCTCGTCGAAGGTGATCGTGGTGCGGAACTCGGGGACGAGCTGCTGCACCTTCGACACGTCGAAGACCATCGAATGCGCCTTGTCGCCGATGAGCGTGGGCCCGAGTTCGGGCTCGAACGCGGCGATCGTGTCGGAGGCGACATGCACGAGGTCGGGGGACGCCACGCCCGCCGCATCGGCCAGCCACCCGTAGATCTGGTTCCAGCTCGGCGCGTGCGTGCCGGTGATCGTGAACGCCTCGCCGATCGCGGCGGGGTTGCCGAGCAGGCCCGTGAACGCGACCGCGAAGTCGTCGCTGTGCGTGATGGTCCACAGACTCGTGCCGTCGCCGTGCACGATGACCGGGCGCCCCTCGCGCATACGGGCGATGTCGGTCCAATGGCCGAGGGTCGGCAGCAGCCGCTCGTCGTAGGTGTGGGACGGACGGATGATCGTGACGGGCAGGCCGCGCTCGCGGTGGGCGGCGACCAGCACGTCCTCGCACGCGATCTTGTCGCGCGAGTACTGCCAGTACGGGTTGCGCAGGGGCGTCGACTCGGTCACCGGAAGCCGGCGCGGCGGCTTCACGTACGCGGAGGCCGAGCTGATGAACACGTACTGCCCGGTGCGCCCCTCGAACAGGTCGAGGTCGGTCGCGATGTGCTCGGGCGAGAACGCCAGGAACTCGGCGACCACGTCGAATCGCCGATCGCCGATCGCGGCGCGGACGGCCACGGCGTCGCGGATGTCGGCCCCGATGAGTTCGACCTCCGGCGGGAGGGGCCGCCGGGCTCCGCCGCGGTTCAGGACCGCGACGTCGTGCCCGAGGGCGACGGAGCGGCGGACGCACGCCGCGCTGATGGTTCCGGTGCCGCCGATGTAGAGGATGCTCGTCACCCTCGCGAGCCTACGCCGGTCCGACCACGCGCCACGGCCCCGGGGACTCAGCCTGCTGAACACTGGTCGATGTCGGCGCCGACCCCTAGCCTGGCCGTCATGAGCAACGACGACCTCAGCGCCGGCTCCGTCGGCACCGTCATCCGTCCGGGCGATTCCGAATGGGAATCCGCCCGCCGCTTCCACTCCGGCATCGGCTCACCCGCCGCCGTCATCCGCGCCGCCACCGTCGACGACGTGCGCGGCGCGCTCCGCTACGCCACAGCAGAGCGGCTCGACATCATGATCCGCGGCGGCGGTCACAGCGCCTGGGGCGGGGTGCCGGGTGGCCTCACCCTCGACATCTCCGCGCTCGACGACATCGAGGTCGAGGGCACCCGCGTCCGCGTCGGCGGGGGAGCGCAGTGGGGCTCCGTCGCACACGCGCTCGCCGAGCGCGGGCTGGGCATCAGTTCGGGCGACACCGCATCGGTCGGGGTCGGCGGCCTCACCCTCGGAGGCGGCATCGGCTGGATGGTGCGCGCCTGGGGCCTGGCGTCCGACCAGCTCGTGGGCGCGCAGCTGGTCACCGCGCGCGGCGACGTGGTCGAGGCGACGGACTCCTCCCACCCCGAGCTGCTGTGGGCACTCCGCGGCGGTGGGGGCAACTTCGGTGTCGTCACCCGGTTCGACTTCGAGGCGCACCCTCTCGACGGGGTGGTGCACGCGGTCTACGGCATCGAGGGCGATGCCCGCCCGATCATCCGCGTGCTGCGCGACCTGATGGCCGATGCCCCGCGCGGCCTCACCGTCACCTACATGGATGTGCCCGCGATGGACCCGAGCGCACCCGCGGGCGCCTCGATCACCGCGGTGTGGATCGGTACCGACGAAGAGGCGGCGCGTCGCGCGCTCGCGCCCTTGGCGGGGGCGCCCGGAGTGACCGAGCGCGAGTTCGGGGTGCAGGAGTATCCCGACGTGCTGCTCGAGGCCCCCGAGTTCGACCCCGAGCAGCCGATGCCCGGCTTCGTCGGCGGCAACACCCTGTTGCCGGTGCTCGACGACGAGGCGATCGAGAGGCTCGTGTCCTTCCGCGAGCAGCACCCGGCGTCCGTCGCGTTCCTCCGCTCGCTGGGCGGTGCGTACGGCGACGTGGCGCAGGACGACTCGGCGTTCCCCGCCCGCGACGGGACGTGGTTCGCGATGGCCGGCGCCTTCGACGTGCCGGGCATGCTCGACGACGCGACCCGCGCGCAGGTCATCGCGGAGTGGGATGCGATCGAGGCGAAAGGCTCGGGCGTGTACGGCAACTTCACCGTCTCGACCGACGCCGCGTTCGCCGAACGGATGTACCCGCCGGCGACCATGGCCCGACTCGCCGCGGTCAAGCGCGAATGGGACCCGGGCAACGTGTTCTGCCGCAACCACAACGTCAAGCCCGGCCCGAACGGTCACGCCGGCTGACCGGTTAGTGCGCCCAGCGAACCGTCGCGGGCTGAGACGCCGAGGGCGGATCCCCTGCAGGGGATCCGCCCTCGGACGCGCGCTCGAGGCGTCAGTCAGTGGGTGTCTTCGGCTTCGATCTCGGTGCGGTCGCCCGACCACAGGGTGTGGAAGGTGCCGTCCTTGTCGATGCGCTTGTAGGTGTGGGCGCCGAAGAAGTCGCGCTGACCCTGGATGAGAGCGGCGGGCAGGCGCTCGGCGCGCAGGCCGTCGTAGTACGACAGCGACGACGAGAACGCGGGGGCCGGGATGCCGGCGCCTGCGGCGGCCGATACGATCCGCCGCCACGCGCCCTGCGCGCGGCCGAGGGCCTCGACGAAGTACGGCGCGGTGAGCAGCACGGGCAGCTCGGGCTCGGCGGCGTAGGCGTCGGCGATGCGGTTGAGGAACTGGGCGCGGATGATGCAGCCGGCGCGCCAGATCTTCGACACGGCGCCCAGGTCGATGGTCCAGTCGTATTCGGCGGCGCCGGCGCGGATCTCGTCGAAGCCCTGCGAGTAGGCCACGATCTTCGACGCGTACAGGGCGAGGCGCACGTCCTCGATGAACGAGTCGGCGTCGTCGACCTTCAGGCCCTCCTCGGGGCCGGGCAGGTCGCGGGAGACCTCGCGCTGCTCCGGGTGGGAGGAGAGCGAGCGGGCGAAGGTGGCCTCGGCGATGCCCGAGACGGGGACGCCCAGCGACAGCGCGGTCTGCACGGTCCAGGCGCCGGTGCCCTTCGCGCCGGCCTGGTCGAGGATGACGTCCACCAGCGGCTGGCCGGTGGCGGCGTCTGTCTGGCGGAGCACCTCGGCGGTGATCTCGATGAGGTAGGACTCGAGCTCGCCCTGGTTCCACTCGGCGAAGACGTCCGCGATCTCGGCGGGGCTCTTGCCGGTGCCGCGGCGGATCAGGTCGTACGCCTCGGCGATGAGCTGCATGTCGGCGTACTCGATGCCGTTGTGGACCATCTTCACGAAATGGCCGGCGCCGTCGTGGCCGACGTGCGTGACGCACGGCTCGCCCTCGGCGACCGCGGCGATGGACTTCAGGATCGGGCCGAGGGTGACCCACGACTCGTCCGAGCCGCCGGGCATGATCGACGGACCGTTGAGCGCGCCCTCCTCGCCGCCGGAGATGCCGGCGCCGACGAAGTTGATGCCGGTCTCGCGGACCGCCTTCTCGCGGCGGATGGTGTCGGTGAACAGGGCGTTGCCGCCGTCGACGATGATGTCGCCGGGCTCGAACACCTCGACCAGAGAGTCGATGACCGCGTCGGTGGGGCGGCCGGCCTTGACCATGATGATCGCGGCGCGCGGCTTCTGCAGCGACGCGGCGAACTCCTCGTACGAGAAGGCGGGGACGAACTCGGCCTCGGGGTGCGCCGCGGTCAGCTCGTCGGTCTTCGACCGGCTGCGGTTGTAGACCGCGACCGTGTTGCCCTCGCGGCTGGCGAGGTTGCGGGCGAGGTTCGACCCCATCACCGCAAGACCCACCACACCGATGTTCGCTGCATTCTCGGACACTCTCGAGCTCCTGTCTTCGTTGCTATTCAGCCTAAAGTCTGACCTGTTCGTGTTACACGACATGGCCGGCTGCTCACGCCGCGAGGCGGCCGGTTGTGAGCGTGGGGGTTCGGGCGGGGCGGCTCGCGGCTGACGTGACGAGCCTAGCCCGGGAGCGTCGTCGGTCTCCGCCGGAGCGTCATGAACCTTCGAGCCGCAGCGCCGACGCGACGAGCGCTGCCTGGTCCTCGGGCGGCAACGCGATGTCGACGTCCATCGCCTGCTCGTCGGGCCCAGGCGCCTCGAGCGTCGCGAACTGGGAGTCCAGCAGCGCCGGCGGCATGAAGTGCCCCTGTCGCCGCATCATGCGGTCGCGCACGACCGCCACGTCTCCGGTGAAGTTCACGAACGTGACGTTGTCACGGCGCAGGATGTCGCGATAGCTGCGCTTGAGCGCCGAGCAGGTGACGATCCCGGGCTCGCCCGCCGCGCGGCGCTCGTCGATCCACGCTGCGACGAGCTCGAGCCACGGGATCCGGTCCGCGTCCGTCAGCGCGTGACCGCGCCGCATCTTCTCGACGTTCGCGGCCGGATGCAGGTCGTCGCCCTCCTGGAACGCCCACCCCAGCCTGCCGGACAGCATGGCGCCCACGGTCGACTTGCCGGTGCCCGACGGGCCCATCAGGACGAGGATCGGCGGGGTCGACAGCATCCGGGTTCTCCCTTCGGCGCTCATACGAACACGCTGACGGCGAGGACGCCGACAAGTCCGACGACCGAGATGAGGCACTCGAGAACCGTCCAGCTCTTGAGCGTCTGCGTGATGCTGAGACCGAAGTACTCCTTGATGAGCCAGAAGCCTGCGTCGTTGACGTGCGAGAGGAAGACCGATCCCGAGCCGATCGCGAGCACCAGCAGTGCCGACATCGCCGGGTCGAGGCCCACGGTGAGCGGCTGGAGGATGCCGGCCGCGGTGATCGTGGCGACTGTGGCGGATCCGGTGGCGACGCGGATGACGGCGGCCACGAGCCACGCGAGGAAGAGGATCGAGAGACCCGACTCGGCGATGAGGTTCGCGATGACGTCGCCGATGCCGGTGTCGACGAGCACCTGCTTGAAACCGCCGCCGGCGCCGACGATGAGCAGGATGCCGGCGATCGGGCCGAGCGACGAGCCCACCGACTTCGCGATCTCGGCGCGGCCGAATCCGGCTCCGCCGCCGAGCACGAAGAAGCCGACGATGACGGCGATGAGGAGCGCGACGGCGGGCGTGCCGAGGAAGTCGACGACGGCCTTGGCGGGGGCGGTCGAGCCCGGCGCGACGATGTCCGCGATCGCGCGGGCGAGCATGAGCACGACGGGAAGGAGGATGCTGGCGAGCGTGGCGGCGAACGAGGGGCGCCGCGTCTGCTGCTCGCCCTCGTCCTCCGCGGTGACGAACAGATCGGGCACGGGGACGCGTACCCACCGCGCGGCGAGGCCCGAGAACAAGGGGCCTGCCACGATCACCGCGGGGATGGCGATCAGCACGCCGAGGGCGAGGGTGAGGCCGAGGTTGGCGCCGAGGATGTCGATGGCGGCGAGCGGGCCGGGATGCGGCGGCACGAGGCCGTGCATCGCGGACAGGCCCGCGAGCGCCGGGATCGCGATCTTCATCAGCGGCAGGCCCGAACGACGCGCGACCAGGATGATGACCGGCACGAGAAGGACGAGGCCGACCTCGAAGAACATCGGCAGGCCGATGATGGCACCGATGAAGCCCATGATCCAGGGGAGGCTGCGGGGCGTGGCGCGGGCGACGAGGGTGTCGACGATGCGGTCGGCGCCGCCGGAGTCGGCCAGGAGCTTGCCGTAGATGGCGCCCAGGGCGATCAGGATGCCGACGCCGCCCATCGTCGCGCCGAAGCCCGTCGTGAAGCTGGCGATCGTCTTGCCTGGTTCGAATCCGGCGATGATCCCCGTGGCGATGGCGCCCATCATCAGGGCGAGGAAGGGGTGCACCTTCAGCCACGTGATCAGCACAACGATGATCGCGATGCCGATCACGGCGGCGGTGAGCAGCTGCCACGGCGGGCCGACGGGCGTCACTTCGGCCGCGGCGGCGGTGAGGGAGAGAAGTCCGGAGAGATCCATGAGCGTCCTTGATCGAAACGGGGTCGGTCTTTGACCCGGGCTGCTGTTTAGTCTGACGTGATCGTCCGTGGCTGTCAATATGTACGACATAAAAAGTGCACGACGCTCGAATGTCGGACGAAACGAGCGTGGTGCGGCACAATCGGACCATGGCCGACACACCTCACGGCAGTCCCGTTCACGACGCCCTCGTCGAGCGGCTCGGCGCCGCGATCGTGCACGGCGAGCATCCCGCCGGATCGCGCCTGCTGACCACTGAGCTGGCGGAGTCCTCGGGCGCCTCCCGATCGGCGGCGCGCGAGGCGGTCAGGGTCCTCGAATCCCTCGGTCTCGTCCAGGTGCGTCGCAAGGCGGGCATCGAGGTGCTGCCGGTGGAGCAGTGGAACGTCTACGCCCCCGAGATCATCTCGTGGCGTCTCGACGGGCCCGGGCGCGCGCGTCAGCTGCGCGAACTGGGCGAACTCCGCGGCGCGGTCGAACCGGTCGCGGCGCGGCTTGCGGCCGCCAACGCGACCGATGCGCAGCGCCAGGAACTCGTGGCGGCGGCGCTGGCCATGGCGCGTCATGACCAGCAGGCCGCGGAGGCCGAGTACCTCGACGCCGACGTGCAGTTCCACCGCACGCTGCTCAGCGCATCCGGAAACCCGATGCTCGGGGTGCTCGGGGGAGTGGTGCAGGCGGTTCTCGAAGGCCGAACGCGTCACGCGCTGATGCCGCACGAGGCGAACCCCGATGCGGTGCGCTGGCATCGCGACGTCGCGTTCGCGGTCGCGAGCGGCGAGGCGGATGCGGCATTCGAGGCGATGTCGCGGATCGTCAGCGAATCCGATGCCGCGATGGACGAAGCCGTCGCGGGCGAGCTCGCAGGAGTGCCCGAGGAGCGCGAGCGCTCAGGACCCGGGCGGCGAGGTCAGTCCTTGCGGTAGCCCTGGCGGCCGAGGCTCCAGAACGCGAGCACCGTGCCGAGAGCGCCCACGGCGGCCATGGCGCCGATGAGCCAGAGAAGAGCGTGGCTTGCGAAGCCGTAGTCCATAGGGTCCTCCGTGTGAGCGGGAAGCAGGTGCGTTCCTCATCGTAGCGGGGGCGCTGGTAGACTCATGTCCGAACTTCGGCGAGGGATGCCTCGCGCCTGTCGATCGCGGCGGGCTGCGGCATCCGTGATCGACGCGGTGATGCCGGCCCCCGGGCTTTCCTCACGCGCGTGCGTTCGAGTCGAAGACATCCCCAATACCCGGGCCCGCCACCGCGCAGGCCGATTCGGAACGGCCACGTGCCGACTCAGAACAGGGCACCGCGCCCGCCAAGGAGAATCCCATGTCGAACGAGCCCGACACCAAGGTCCACGCCGAGTTCCGCGAGAGCTTCGGCAAGGGCTTCGCCCGCCGCCTCCGCGCCGCCGGCAAGATCCCTGCCGTCATCTACGGTCACGGCAGCGACCCCGTTCACGTCGCTCTTCCGGGCCACCAGGTCTCGCTGCTCATCCGCCGCGCGAACGCGGTGCTCGAGCTCGACCTCGACGGCAAGTCGCAGCTCACGCTGGTCAAGGACGTCCAGAAGGACCCCGTGCACCAGATCATCGAGCACATCGACCTCCTCGTCGTGAAGAAGGGCGAGAAGGTCGAGATCGAGGTGCCGATCGTGGTCGTGGGCGAGTCCGCCCCCGGCACCATCGCGAACCTCGACAACACGACCGTCACCGTGCAGGCCGAGGCGACGCACATCCCCGAGCACATCGAGGTCGACGTCGAAGGCCTCGAGGACGGCACGCACATCACCGCGGCCGACCTGAAGCTGCCGAAGGGCTCGGTCCTCATCGCCGACGCCGAGCTGCTCATCGTCGCCATCTCGGTCCCCGCGGCTGCGCTCGCGGCCGAGGAGGAGATCGCCGAGGCCGACGCCGAGCTCGCCGCCGAGCAGTCGGAGGCGTCGGAGGGGGCCGCGGAGGCCGCCGCCGAGTAATCGGACGCCGAGCGATCGGATCGTTTCCGGCGAGGGGGTGCGGCGGGTGCCGCACCCCCTCGCTGCTTTTGCCGAGGGGTCCGCGCCGACGACGCGGCGCGGGCTCGGGCAGGATGGATGACATGGCAGACACGTGGCTGATCGTGGGGCTCGGCAACCCCGGCCCCCGCTACGAGCTCACGCGGCACAACGTGGGGCAGCTGGTCGTCGACGAGCTCGCCGGCCGGCGCAGCGAATCGTTCAAAGCTCACAAGGCGAACGCCCGCGTCGTCGAGACGTGGCTGCGCCCCGGCGGACCCAAGCTCATCCTCGCCAAGCCCAACACCTTCATGAACGTCTCGGGTGGACCCGTGGCGGGGCTCGCGAAGTTCTACGGCATCGACGCCGACCACGTCGTGGTCGTGCACGACGAGCTCGACATCCCGTTCGACACGATCAAGCTGAAGGTCGGCGGCGGCCACGGCGGTCACAACGGCGTGCGCGACGTGGCGAAGGCCCTCGACACACCGGAGTTCCCGCGCGTGCGCGTCGGCATCGGCCGGCCTCCCGGACGCCAGGACGCCGCCGACTGGGTACTGGACCCGTTCGGCGCCACCGAGCGGAAGAACCTTCCGATCCTGGTCGGCGACGCCGCCGACGCGGTCGAGCAGCTGGTGGCCGAGGGCCTGCTCGCCACCCAGCAGAAGCACCACGCGCCCCGCCTCTAGACGGGGGCGTCCTTCAAGGTCAGCCGCCGATGCCGGTTCCGGCGGCGAGGCCTGCGGTGAGGAAGCCCTGCACCACGGCGGCGAAGGCGACGGGACCGAGTGCGGCGACCACGACGGCAGCGATGCCGACACCGCGGCCGCGTCCCTTCACGACCGCGATGATCCCCTGTACGAGAGCCCACACACCGATCGCGGTGCCGACCCAGAACGAGACCTCGCCCATCAGCACCCAGTCGCGCACGGGCGTCAGGACCGACCAGTCGAAGTCGCCGGTGAACGGCCGTGACGAGATCTCGCGGCCGGCGCCGAGCCCGATGTTGAAGCTTGCGATCGCGGCCAGCAGGCTCGCGCCGATCGTGGCGACGAGTGCGAGCGCGAGCGCGACGATCCCGAGTGCGCCGCTGCGCTTGACGGGAGCGGGAGCACCGTACGCGATGACGGATGCTGCGGCCGGCGGCACCGGATAGCCCGCGGGGGGCGCGTATCCGGGAGGCGGTGCGTACGCGCCCGCCGGGGGAGTCGCCCATCCCTGCGGGGTCGCCGCCGCGGCACCCGGATACCCCGGGGCGGGGGCTTCGCCGGTCGGCGTCCCGAACGGCGCGGCCGACGGCGGCGCCCACTCCGCGGGCTGAGCAGGCGGGTTCTGGGGTGTGTCGGGCTGGCTCACAGCCTCATCCTAGGAGCGGGCCCGGTCCACGGCGGATCCCCGTGTCCGTGGCGGGTCGTAGACTCGTCCGGTGACAGTTCCCGGGATCGTGCGCGCCCTCGAACAGGCTGAGCCTTTCCGGGACGCGCTGGCCGCGGCATCCGTCGATGCCGACTTCTCGCTCGTCGAAGGACTCGACGCTCCCCTCCTCGCGGCTCTGCTCGAGCGTCGCCGTGCCGCGGGCAAGCCGCCGATCGTGCTGCTCGTCGCACCGACGGGGCGACGAGCCGAGTCGCTCGGTCCCGCGCTGGGCGCGCTGCTGCCCGGTGCCGAGGTGGTGCATTTCCCCGCGTGGGAGACACTGCCGCATGAGCGCCTCAGCCCGAGTGCCGAGACGGTCGGTGCGCGCCTCGACATCCTCACGCGCATCGCGCGCTGGGATGCCGCGACGCCGCTGGTCATCACGGCGTCGGTGCGCGGCGCGATCCAGCCCCTTGCCGCGGGCCTGACCTCGGTGGATCCGATCGAACTCGTCGTGGGGGGCCGTGGCCACGACCTCGGCGACGTGTCGACGCGCCTCGTCGAGCTCGCCTATCACCGCGTCGATATGGTGTCGCGGCGTGGCGAGTTCGCCGTGCGCGGCGGCATCCTCGACGTCTTCCCGCCGACCGCGCCGCATCCGTACCGCGTCGAGTTCTTCGGCGACGAGGTCGACGAGATGAGGGCGTTCTCGGTTGCGGACCAGCGGTCGCTCCCCGGCGAGGTGCGCGAGGTCACCCTCCTGCCCAGTCGCGAGCTGCTGCTGACAGAGGCCGTCCGCGGCCGCGCCCGTCAGCTCAAGGACGAGTTCCCCGGCCTCAAGGGCATGCTCGAGAAGATGTCGGAGGGCATCCCCGTCGAGGGCATGGAGTCGCTGCTGCCTGCCGTCGTCGACCGCCTCGTGACCCTCGTCGACTATCTGCCCGAGGGCTCCGCGGTCGCCCTGGTCGACCCCGAGCGCGCGGTGACGCGTGCGATCACCCTCGGCGAGACCAACCGCGAGTTCCTCGATGCGGCGTGGAGCGCCGCGACCGCCGGTGCGAGCACCCCGATCGACCTGGGTGCCGGGGACTTCCTGACCCTGCCCGAGCTCCGCGAGGCGGCCCGCGATCGCAGCGGCGTCTGGTGGACGCTCAGCGCGTTCGACTCCGGACACGCGGATGCCGCCGCGGAAGGTCTCATCGACGACGACATCGACGTCGCGCTCGAGGCCGCCGCCGCCATTCGGGTTGCCGGTGCGGCCGTGCCCTCGTTCCAGGGCAACGTCGAAGGCGCCACCGACCACGTGGGCGCACTGCTCGCGGACGGCTGGCGGGTCGTCGTGGCAGCATCCGGAGCCGGACTCGTGGAGCGCGCCCGCGATGTGCTCGCCGAGCGCGGCATTGCGGCGCGCAAGGTCGACGAGGTGATGCACGCGCCCGAGCCCGGCGTCGCGCATGTGGTGCTCAGCGCACTGGAGCGCGGGTTCGAGTCCGCCGACGCGAAGCTCGCCGTGCTCACCGAGTCCGAGTTCTACGGGCGCACGATCGGCGGCGACTCGCGCGTCGTGAAGAAGCTCGCATCGCGGCGCAAGGCCGTCGTCGATCCGCTGCAGCTGAAGGCCGGCGACTACGTCGTGCACGCGACGCACGGCATCGGCAAGTTCGTCGAGCTCACCCAGCGCGAGGTGTCCAGCGGCGGCCGCAACGCGGTGAAGAGCGTGCGCGAGTACCTCGTGCTCGAGTACGCGCCCTCCAAACGCGGATACCCCGGCGACAAGCTCTTCGTGCCGACCGACCAGCTCGATCTGCTGTCGCGCTACGTCGGCGGCGAAGCGCCGAGCCTCTCCAAGATGGGCGGCAGCGACTGGGCCCAGGCCAAGAGCAAGGCGCGCCGCGCAGTACGCGACATCGCGGTCGAGCTCGTCAAGCTCTACTCGGCGCGCATGGCCTCGAAGGGGCACGCCTTCGGACCTGACACGCCCTGGCAGCGCGAGCTCGAAGAGGCGTTCCCGTTCGCGGAGACGCCCGACCAGCTGCAGACGATCGACGAGATCAAGGCCGACATGGAGAAGCCGATCCCGATGGACCGGCTCCTGTCTGGCGACGTCGGCTTCGGCAAGACCGAGGTCGCCGTGCGCGCCGCGTTCAAGGCGATCCAGGACGGCAAGCAGGTCGCGATGCTCGTGCCGACGACACTGCTCGTCAAGCAGCACCTCGAGACTTTCACCGAGCGCTTCGCCGGCTTCCCCGTCAAGGTCAAGGCGCTCTCGCGGTTCCAGACCGACAAGCAGGCGCGCGAAGTGCTCGCCGGGCTCACCGACGGCACCGTCGACATGGTCATCGGCACGCACCGCATCCTCACGGAGAAGGTGATCTTCAAGGACCTCGGCCTCATGATCATCGACGAGGAGCAGCGGTTCGGCGTCGAGCACAAAGACCAGCTGAAGAAGCTCAAGACCAACGTCGACATCCTCGCCATGAGCGCGACGCCGATCCCGCGCACCCTCGAGATGGCGGTCACCGGCATCCGCGAGATGTCGACCCTGCAGACGCCACCGGAGGATCGGCATCCGATCCTGTCGTACGTCGGCCCCCGCAACGACAAGCAGATCGCCGCCGCCATCCGCCGCGAGCTGCTGCGCGAAGGCCAGGTGTTCTACGTGCACAATCGCGTGCAGTCGATCCAGCGGGTCGCCGCCGAGCTCGCCGAGCTCGTGCCCGAGGCGCGCATCGCGGTGGCTCACGGCCAGATGGGGGAGCACGCGCTCGAGGAGGTCGTCGACGCGTTCTGGGAGCGTCGCTCCGACGTCCTGGTCTGCACGACGATCGTCGAGACCGGTCTCGACATCTCGAACGCGAACACGATCATCATCGATCGCGCCGACAAGTACGGCCTCAGCCAGCTGCACCAGCTGCGCGGCCGGGTGGGCCGCGCGCGCGAGCGCGCGTACGCGTACTTCCTGTACGACGACATGAAGCCGCTGTCGGAGACGGCGGCCGACCGCCTCGAGACGATCGCCGTCAACAACGACCTCGGGTCCGGCATGCAGGTGGCGCTGAAGGACCTCGAGATCCGGGGCGCCGGAAACCTTCTCGGTGCCGAGCAGGCCGGCCACATCGCCGGGGTCGGCTTCGACCTGTACTTGCGCATGATCGGCGAGGCCGTTGCGACGTTCCGCGGCGAGGAGACCGAGGGCCCGACCGAGCTCCGGCTCGAGCTGCCGGTGCAGGCGCGCATCCCCGAGTCGTACATCGACAGCGAGCGGCTGCGTCTCGAGGCCTATCAGAAGCTCTCGGCCGCGGCATCCGTCACCGCGGCGCCCGAGGCGATCGGCCTCGTCATCGAGGAGCTCACCGACCGTTACGGCGAGCCGCCGTCGGAGGTCGAGGGGCTGCTCGCGGTCGCGCGCCTGCGGCGCAGGGCGGGGCAGGCCGGGCTGGCGGATGTCGTCGCGATGGGCCCGAACCTGCGCATCGCACCCGCGAACCTTCCCGACTCGATGCGCGTGCGCCTGCAGCGCCTGCACCCCAAGGCGAAGGTCGTCGCCGGGGGAGAGGCGATGGTCGTGCCGCTGCCGTCGGCGGGCGGCGAACCGCTGGGCGACGACGAGATCATCGCGTGGGTGGCGCAGCTGATCGAGCAGCTGTGGCCCGAGAAGAAGACCGAGGCGGATGCCGCTGCCGCCGCCGCAGGCTGAGCCGGGCTCTCCTCGAGATCAGGAGATCCGGCGGGGGCAGGACGATTCGTGTGCGATCGTCCCGCCGTGCGCAGATCTCCTGATCTCGGAGCGCATGCGGAGGGTCAGATGACGCCCTGTGCGAGCATCGCGTGCGCGACGCGCTCGAACCCCGCGGAGTTCGCGCCGACGACGTAGTCGCCGGGGCGGCCGTAGCGCTCGGCGGCCTGGAAGGCTGCGGCGTGCACGTCGGCCATGATCGCGCGGAGCTTGGCCTCGCTGTCGTCGAAGCTCCAGCGCTGACGCGCGGCGTTCTGGCTCATCTCGAGCGCCGAGGTGGCGACGCCGCCGGCATTCGCCGCCTTGCCCGGACCGAACAGCACGCCGGCAGACTGGAACAGCTCGATCGCCTCGGGGGTCGTCGGCATGTTCGCGCCCTCGGCGACCGCGCGCAGGCCGTTCGCGATGAGGGCACGGGCGTCGTCGGCGTCGAGCTCGTTCTGGGTCGCGGAGGGGATCGCGACGTCGACGGGCACCTCCCACGGGCGCGCGCCCTCGACGTAGCGGGCGCCGGGTCGACGGGCGGCGTACTCGGAGATGCGGGCGCGCTCGACCTCCTTGATCTGGCGGAGGAGGTCGACGTCGATGCCGGCGTCGTCGACGACGTAGCCGGACGAGTCGGATGCCGTGACCGCCGTCGCGCCGAGCTGGCGCGCCTTGTCGATGGCGTAGATCGCGACGTTGCCCGATCCCGAGACGCCCACGCGCTTGCCGCGCAGCGTCTCGCCGTGGACGCCGAGCATCTCCTCGACGAAGAACACGGCGCCGTAGCCGGTCGCCTCGGTGCGCACCTCGGCGCCGCCCCACTGCACGCCCTTGCCGGTGAACATGCCGGACTCGTGGCGGTTGGTGACCTTGCGGTACTGGCCGAACAGGTACCCGATCTCGCGGGCTCCCACGCCGATGTCGCCGGCGGGCACGTCGGTGTGCTCGCCGAGGTGGCGGTAGAGCTCGTTCATGAACGACTGGCAGAACCGCATGATCTCGGCGTTCGAGCGGCCGTGCGGGTCGAAGTCGCTGCCGCCCTTGGCGCCGCCGATGCCCTGGCCGGTGAGCGCGTTCTTGAAGATCTGCTCGAAGCCGAGGAACTTGATGATCGAGAGGTTCACCGACGGGTGGAAGCGGAGGCCGCCCTTGTACGGGCCGAGCACCGACGAGAACTGCACGCGGAAGCCGCGGTTGACCTGCAGGCCTCCGGCGTCGTCGACCCACGGCACGCGGAACAGGATCTGGCGCTCGGGCTCGACGAGCCGTTCCAGGATGCCGCCGTCGACGAACTGCGGGTGCGCCTCGAGCACCGGCGAGATCGACTCCAGCACCTCGTGCACGGCCTGCAGGAACTCGGGTTCGTTCGGATTGCGGGCCTCGACGGTGTCGAGGACGAGCCGGATGGATTCCGCCGAGGTGAGGGATCCGGTGGCGGACGCGGTCGAGGGCGCAGAGGGCATGGTGGAGCTTTCGGGGTGGAGCGGTGCGCGGGGGTGGCGCTCCTTCACCCTATCCACGGTCGGGGCGTCGATCGGACGTGTGACGGCGGGCTACGCTGGGCCCCATCCACGAAGGCGGGAGACAGGAACGATGCGGTTCGAGCACCTCGGGGCACAGCCCCGCATCCATCCCGACGCGGTCGTGGCGGCGACCGCGGTGATCAGCGGCGATGTCGAGATCGGCGCCGACTGCCAGATCCTGCACGGCGCGGTGATCACGGCCGAGGGCGGCGCCATCACCCTCGGCGCGAACGTCATCGTGATGGAGAACGCGCTCGTGCGTGCCACCGCGACCAACCCGGTGCACATCGCCGACCATGTGCTGGTCGGCCCGATGGCGAGCATCTCGGGCGCCGTCGTCGAGGAGGAGGTCTTCCTGGCGACCGGCACGCGCGTGTTCAACGGCGCGCACATCGGTGCCCGCAGCGAAGTGCGCATCAACGCCGTCGTGCACCTGCGCACGACGCTCCCCGCCGAGTCGACGGTGCCGATCGGCTGGGTGGCCGTCGGCGACCCGGTGCAGATCCTGCCGCCCGACCGCCACGAGGAGATCTGGGCCGCACAGCGCGAGCTCGACTTCCCCGGCTACGTGTTCGGCCTCGACCGCGAGACCCCCGACCTCATGGTGCAGCTCACCGAACGCTACGGCCGCAGCCTCGCGCGCCACGCCGACGACCGCCGGCTCGACTGACCCGCCCGCCCGGACGACGAGGATCACGGATGCCGCGGGCCGCAGCATCCGTGGATCTTCGACGTCAGTCCCAGGCGAGGCCGCAGTCGCGGCAGCGGAACTCGAGGTGGTCGACCGAGCCGTCGTCGAGGTGGCCTCGACGCTCCCACTCGATCCGGAACCACCGTGGTTCGCTCGCCCGCACATCGAGCGACCCGCACCAGGGGCAGACTTCGGCGACGACGATCCGTGCCATGCGCGCCACGGTACGCCGGGGTCTCGGCGATCCCGGTTGCGACGCGCGGCGGCGTCCGGGTCAGCCGGTGTTCTGCAGTCCGGCCGCGACACCCGAGACCGAGAGCAGCAGCAGGCGCTGCAGTTCGGGATCGACCGGAGCGCCCTCCGGAGCCTCCCGCAGCGCCCGCAGCGCCCGCAGCTGCAGCAGCGAGAGCGCGTCGACGTACGGGCTGCGCATCTTGACGGCGCGCTGGAGCACCGGCTTGTTGCCCAGCAGCTCGGTGCCGCCGGTGATGCGGATCACCCAGTCGCGCGTGAGGTGCATCTCGTCGCGCACGAGCGCCGCGAGGTCGTCGCGGTCGCCGAGCTCGAGGTAGTGCAGCGCGATGCGGTCGTCGGTCTTGGCGAGGCTCATGGCGACGTTGTCGATGAGCGTGCGAAACAGCGGCCATTCCTGGTACGCCCGCTGCAGCAGCGGCTCGTCACCGACGGCCTGCAGCGCCGTTCCCAGGCCGAACCAGCCGGCCAGGTTGATGCGCGCCTGCGTCCACGCGAACACCCACGGGATGGCGCGGAGGTCCTCGAGGGACTCGACCGACAGACCGCGGCGGGCCGGTCGCGAGCCGAGGGCGAGCAGGCCGATCTCCTCCATCGGCGTCACCCGGGCGAACCACGGCGCGAAGCCGGGCGCCTTCACGAGCGAGAAGAAACGCTCGCGGGAGGCTGCATCCATCGTCGCGGCCACGTCGGCGTACCTCGCCGCCGCGGCGCGATTGCGCTCTTCGTTGGACGGCGACGATGCGAGCAGGATCGCCGCGGCGACCTGGTCGATGTGGCGCATGGCGATGGCGGGGTCGCCGTAGCGGGCGAAGATGACCTCGCCCTGCTCGGTGAGCTTGAACCGGCCGTCGACGGAGTGCGGCGGCTGCGCCATGATCGCGGAGTTCGCGGGGCCGCCGCCGCGCCCGAGGGCGCCGCCGCGGCCGTGGAAGAGGGTGAGCTCGATGCCGTTCTCGTCAGCCCACGCGGCGATCTTCGCCTGCGCCTCGTACAGCGCGAGGTTGGCGGCGACGGGGCCGACGTCCTTCGAGGAGTCCGAGTAGCCGAGCATGACCTCCAGGCGACGGCCGGTGGCCTCCAGGCGCGCGGCGAACTCGGGGTGCTCGACGATCTCGGCGAGGATGCGGGGCGCGGCCTGCAGGTCGGCGAACGTCTCGAACAGCGGGATGACGTCGAGCACGGGCGGCGTGCCGTCGGGGCCGACCGCGTAGGCGGCGAGCTTGTGCACGTTGGCGAGGTCTTCAGCGGACTGCGTGAACGACACGATGTAGCGACCGGCGGCGCGCGGGCCGTAGCGCTCCTGCAGGAACCCGACGGTGCGGATGACGTCGAGCACCTCTTCGGCGAGCTCGCTGCGCGGCGCGCCCGATTCGAGTTCGGCGAGCACCTTGGCGTGCACGGCCGAGTGCTGGCGCACCTCCAGCTCGGTGAGGTGGAAGCCGTAGGTCTCGACCTGCCACAGCAGCTGCTGCAGGTGGCCGTATGCCTGACGCGGGGCCCCGGCCTGCACGAGCGATTCCTGCACCACGCGCAGGTCGGCCAGAAGGTGCTCGGGGTCGCGGTACGCGAGGTCGGCGTTGCGCGCGCGGGTCGCCTCGATCTTGCGGGCGATCAGCAGCAGGATGCGCCGGTGCGGCTCGTCGGGGGAGCGCTTGGCGATGTCCTTCGCGGCGTCCTCGTCGGCCGCCTTGAGGCGCCGCCACAGCGCGAGGAGGGCATCGCTCGGCGGCGTGGTCGAGGCGTCGAGCGTCATCGTGCGCCCGATACGGCTGGTGGTGCGCGCCAGGCCGATGAGCACGTGCTCGCTCGCGATCGCGGAGGCCTTGCGGGTGACGGACGCCGTGACGAACGGGTTTCCGTCACGGTCGCCGCCGACCCACGAGCCGACGCGCACGAACGGGCGCACGACCGGCGCACGGCCGCCGGCGGCGGGGCCCTGCAGGGCGTCGTCGACGCGGCGGTACACGTGGGGGACCGCCGTGTAGAGCGTGTCGTCGAACACGGCCATGACCGCGCGCACCTCGTCGGTGGGGGCCGGCTTCTCGGGCCGCAGCGGCGCGGTGCGCCACAGCGTGTCGATCTCCTCGAGCATGCGGCGCTCGGCACGGCGCTCGTCCGCGCCGCCGCGCAGCGACGCGTCGTGCTCCTCGAGGAGGGTCGCGAGGCGGCGGATGCTGGTCGACACCGCGCGGCGACGAGCCTCGGTCGGGTGGGCGGTGAACACCGGGTGGAACCGCATGCCCTGGAGGCGTTTCAGGGCCGTGTCGTCGCCGACCTCGGCAGCCAGGCGCACGAACGCCGCGGCGACCGAGTCGGTCGCCTGCTCGCGGTCGGGGCGCCCGTCGCGCTCGCGCAGCACGCGAACGCGCTGGTGCTCCTCGGCGAGGTTCACGAGGTGGAAGTACGCGGTGAACGCCCGGGCGACCTCGTCGGCGCGGGCGATCGTGAACGAGTCGGCGATGGCGGCTGCGCGGGCGAAGGCCTCCGGCGTCTCGTCGGTGTACGCCTGGATCGTCGCCGTGCGCAGACGCTCCACGTCCTCGTACAGTCCCGGCGAACCGCTCTCGCGCAGCACCTGACCGAGAAGTGTCCCGAGCATGCGGACGTCGCCGCGCATCTGCTCGGGGATCGCCTGCTCCGCCTCGTACCGCCCGACGAGGTCGATCGCTTCGGTGTGGGTGAGTTCACGCATCTCTCCAGGCTAACGGCGCGGTGTTTCCCCGAAGTGACGGTCGACGCTGTGTGACGATCGGTCGGGGCGCCCCGCTCGGCGATGCCGCAAGTCGGCTCGCTACACTGACCGTGGAGCGCCGGGAAGTCTGGTCGGCACGTCCTCGTCGACCCGCGATCCCCTCCCGGAGGCCAGATGTCGCTTCTCCGCTCCGCTCGTTTTCCCGCGATCATCCTGCTCGTCGCGGCAGGTCTCGGCCTGTTCGTCGCCAACTCGGCGTGGGGCCCTGCCGTCGATGACGCGATGCACGCCCACCTCGGCATCCCGGGCGTGTTCGAGCTCAGCCTCTCCCACTGGATCAAGGACGGACTGCTCGCGGTCTTCTTCTTCGTCGTCGCGGTCGAGCTGCAGTACGAGCTCACCGCCGGGCAGCTCAACTCGGCGCGAAAGGCTCTGCAGCCCGCGATCGCGGCCGCCGGGGGCGTGCTGATCCCGATCGCGATCTATGCCGCGATGGCGTGGGGATCGGGCGCCACGGCGGGCTGGCCGATCCCGACCGCGACCGATATCGCGTTCGCGCTCGGAGTGCTTGCGGTGTTCGGCCGGGGGCTGCCGTCGGCGCTGCGGGTGTTCCTCCTCGCGCTCGCGATCCTCGACGACATCGTCGGGATCGTGTTCATCGCGGTGCTCTTCACGACCGGGGTGAACGTCGCCGCGCTCGTAGGAGCCGCGGTCGCGGTCGTCGCGTTCGGCATCCTGAGCAGACAGCTCGACACGCGCGCCCGCATGCCGCTCGCCGTCCTGCTCACCCTGCTCGCGATCGCCACCTGGGTGCTGGTGTACCTCTCGGGCGTGCACGCCACGATCGCGGGCGTGGCGCTCGGACTCGCGATGGCGCAGCGTCCGGCGCTGCGCGTGCGGCACGAGCTCGAGCCGTGGGTCAACGTCATCGTGCTCCCGGTGTTCGCGTTCTCGGCGGCGCTCGTGCCGATCCCGTCGGTGCCGCTGTCCGAGCTGTCGCCGGCGTTCTGGGGCGTGCTCGTCGCGCTGCCGGTCGGCAAGGTCGTCGGCATCTCGCTGTTCGGGTGGATCTCGCTGCGCATCGGGGGCCGGGGGAGCGCGCCGCCGCTCGCCTTCTCGGACCTGTTGGCTGCCGGCGCCCTCGGCGGCATCGGGTTCACGGTGTCGCTCCTGCTCTCCGAGCTCGCGTTCTCCGACGATGAGGCGTACCGCGACCAGGCGACGCTGGGTGTGCTCGCAGGTTCCGTGATTTCGCTCCTCCTGGCCGCAGGGCTCGTATCGTGGCGGGCATGGCACCATCGACGCCGGACGGCGGCAGCATCCGTGACGACGTGACCGAACCCCGCTCGCCGGGTGCGCCCGATCCGCTCCGCGAGGCGGCCGACGTCATGCGCGCGGTGCGCGACCGCTGCGTCTGGACGCAGCAGATCGACCACCGCGCCCTGGTGCCGTACCTCGTCGAGGAGAGCGCCGAGCTGATCGACGCGGTCGAGGACGGCTCACGTGAGGAGCTGCGCGAAGAGCTCGGCGACCTCCTGTGGCAGGTGCTGTTCCACTCCGAGATCGCCTCACGCGACGACGACGACCCCTTCGACATCGACGACGTCGCGCGGGGACTCACCGACAAGATGGTGCGGCGGCATCCGCATGTCTTCGGCGACGCCGTCGCGACGACGCCGGAGGAGGTGCTCATCCACTGGAACGCCGCGAAGGCCGCAGAGAAGCACCAGCGCCGCTCGGTCCTCGACGGCGTGAGCGAACGGATGCCGAGCCTCGCGCTCGCCCAGAAGCTCCTGTCGAAGGCGTCCCTCGCGTCCCCCGCGTCCCCCGCGTCCCCCGCGTCCCCCGCGTCCCCCGCGTCCCCCGCGAGAATCCAACGGGGCGACGAGACCACGGGTGACGCCCAAGGTCTCGTCGCTCAGATGGATTCTCGCGGTGGTCGGCGCCGGGAACCCGCGACGGAGACGGAGCTCGGGGACGCGCTCCTCGCGCTCGTCGAGATCGCCCGAGCCAACGGGTGGGATGCGGAGCGCGCGCTGCGCGAGCGCCTGCGCGGGCTCGCTCGTGACATCCGTGCCGCCGAAGACACCCCGGAGGACCTGGAAAGATAGGTGCGTGGCATCCGTCAATCCGCCGCGCGGCATGCGCGACTTCCTCCCCGCTGAAAAGGCCCGTCGCGAGAGCGTGCTCGCCGTCATCCGCGAGCGCTACCGCGCGCACGGGTTCGACGAGATCGAGACGCCCGTCATGGAGGAGTACTCGCGGCTGCACGCGGGCATCGGCGGCGACAACGAGAAGCTCGCCTACAACGTGCTCAAGCGCGGTCTCGACGCCGACGCGATCCGCGGCGCGGCCGGCGACCCGGCGGCCCTCACCGACCTCGGCCTGCGGTACGACCTCACGGTGCCGCTCGCCCGGTTCTACGCGACCAACCGCGGCCAGCTGCCGTCGGTGTTCCGCTCCATCCAGATCGCGCCCGTCTGGCGCGCCGAGCGCCCGCAGAAGGGCCGCTACCGCCAGTTCGTGCAGTGCGACATCGACATCATCGGCGACGCGTCCGCGCGCGCGGAGGCCGAGCTCGCGGTGGCCACGCTCGACACCCTCGACGCGCTCGGGCTCGAGGGCGGCAGCATCCGCATCAACGACCGGCGCGTCCTCGACTGGATGCTCGACAGCTTCGGCTTCACGTCCGACGAGCGCCCCGGCGTGCTCATCACGATCGACAAGCTCGACAAGCTCGGTCCCGACGGCATCGTCGCCGAGCTGCGCGAGCGCGGCGCGACCGCCGGCGCGGTCGACGCGTTCGCGGCGTTCCTGCGCCGCCCGACGACCATCGAGTACAACCCGTACGGCGAGCGGCAGATCCGCAAGGCACTGCCCGACGGCGCGCCTGACGACATCGTCGCGCACCTGGTCGGCATCGGTGCGGCGGTGGCCGCGGCGCGCGGCTCGGCGACCGAGCTCGAGGGCGACATCCCGCTCGTCTTCGATCCGTTCCTGGTGCGTGGAATGGGCTACTACACCGGCACGATCTTCGAGCTTGCGCACCCCTCGGTCGACTACTCCCTCGGCGGCGGGGGCCGCTACGACGGCATGATCGGCCGCTTCCTCGGGCAGGACGTCCCCGCCGTCGGATTCTCGATCGGCTTCGAGCGCATCGTCGACCTGGTGTCGGAGCGGACGGATGCTGCGGCCCCGGCCGTCGTCCTCGTCCACGACCGCGACGTGCCCGAGGGGGAGCTCCTCGCGCTCAAGGCCGCGCTCGTGCGCGAGGGCTCGCGCGTGCGACTGGAGCAGCGGACCAAGAACCTGAAGGCGCTTCTCGAGCGCGCGGCATCCGACGGCTACACCGCGTTCGCCACGGTGGCGCAGGGAACCACGCCGGCGTCGCTCGAGGTCAAGCCGCTCGCCTGAGCCCGCGGAGGCGGAGCGCCCGATACAGGACGCCGATCGCGACGACGACGACGCCCGCAACGACGGACTGCCACGGCAGCGTGACCGCGAGGACGAGGCAGCCGATCCCGCCGATGATCTGCAGCGCGACCGGGTAGCGCCGCGCGTCGCCGCGCTGGCGGAAGGCGGCGACGTTGGCGACGAAGTAGTACAGCAGCACTCCGAACGAGGAGAAGCCGATCGCACCGCGGAGGTCGACGAGCGCCACGAGCAGCACGACGGCCGCCGCCGCGGCGAGTTCGGCGCGATGCGGCACATGCCATCGCGGGTGCACCGCGTCGAGGAAGCCCGGGAGATCCCGCTCGCGCGCCATCGCGAACGCGGTGCGGCTGACTCCCGCGATGAGGGCGAGCAGCGCGCCGAGCGAGGCAGCCGCGGCGCCGATGCGCACCACGACGTCGATCCACGCCCAGCCCGACTGCGCAGCGGCGTCGGCGATCGGTGCGGTGGACGAGGCGACGGCGTCCGGCCCGAGCGTGCTCAGCACCGCGACGGCGACGACGGCGTACACGGCGAGCGCGATGAGGAACGCGATCACGATCGCCCGCGGGATCACACGGCGCGGATCGCGCACCTCCTCGCCCATCGTGGCGATGCGCGCGTATCCGGCGAACGCGAAGAACAGCAGACCGGCGGACTGCAGGATGCCGTAGCCGCCGCCCGCCCATACCGTCTCGGCCGTGAACCAGTCCGGGGCGGAGCCCGCCGAGAAGCCTGCGGTGATGGCCGCGGCCAGCGCGCCGAGCGAGATCACGACGATCACGCGCGCGGCGCCGGCGGTGCGCGTGACGCCGAACCAGTTGACGGCGGTCAGCAGGCCAACGGCAGCGACGGCGACGGGCCGCTCCCACCCCGCGGGAGCGGCGTACGCGGCGAAGGTGAGCGCCATCGCCGCGCAGCTCGCGATCTTGCCGATGACGAAGCCCCAGCCCGCGACGAACCCCCACCAGGGGCCGAGCTCCGCGCGTCCGTACGCATACGTTCCCCCCGACGTCGGGTACGCGGCGGCCAGCTGCGCCGACGACGTCGCGTTGCCGAACGCGACGATGGCGGCGATTGCGAGGCCGATGAGCAGACCGGTGCCTGCGGCATCCGCTGCCGGCGCCCACACGGCGAAGACGCCTGCGCCGACCATCGAGCCGAGGCCGATGAACACGGCATCGCCGAGCCCGAGGCGGCGCTGGAGCGCGGGGGAGGTCACGGGCGAACTCTAGCCCGCGGGGGAGAACCGCCGGTCCGGGGTTCCCGTGCGGCGCCCGCGCCCGCGAGGATGGGGCCATGACGCTGCAGATCCACACCGTGCTCGCGCCGATGGGCCCGGCCACCGCCATCGAACTGACCGACGAGCAGGTCGCCGAGCTCGGCGGCGGCAAACGCGCCGCTGTCGTCGTCGGGATCGGCGGGCGCACCGCGCGGGTGCGTCTCGGCGTGATGGGCGGGCGCAACCTCATCGGGTTCTCGAAGGCCGTGCGTGCTGAGCTCGGTGTCGAGATCGGCGACGAGGTCGACGCCACCATCGATCTCGACACCGACGAGCGCGAGGTCGAGGTTCCCGCTGACCTGGCCGCCGCGCTCGAGGCTGCGGGGGTGAGGGCCGCGTTCGACGCCCTGACGTTCACCCGCCGTAAGGAGCTCGCCCGCGGCGTGACCGAGGCGAAGCGTCCCGAGACCCGCGAGCGGCGCGTCGCCGCCGCCGTGGACGAGGTCTCCGCTTCGTAAGAGGGTCGCCCGGCTGCGGTCCGGGTTACGCAGCCCGCCTGCGGGTCTCGCTGCGAAGTCCGGACTTCGCGCTGTGCTTGTGCGCGGAGGCGGGCCGGCCCGGTGAACGATCGCGTCGGATCGGGCACGGCGCGCCGCACCGGCGCGCCCGTCGGGCGTCAGAGTCCGTTCACCCTGCTGTTGTCGCATGGGGGTCATGGGTCGTTCGCTTGACGTGGTGCCACGGTCCGCTGTCGTCGGCACGGCAGCGATCGCGCTGGGCGCGGGGCTCGTTCTGCTCGCCGGACGTGCGGTGCTGAAGCGACAGGCGGCGGTCGCGAGGCGCCGCATCGGCAAGCCGCTCGGTGAGGAGGCGCTCGACGCCGACCGTGTGTGGGCCCGACGCTTCGACGGGCCGCCGATCGAGTTCGTCGTGCTCGGCGACTCGATAGCGGCCGGGCTCGGCGCGGAGCGGCGCAAGGACACGCTCGGCGCCCGCCTGGCGAAGGGCCTCGCGCGCGCCGAGCGCCGGCCGGTGCGGCTGCGCACCGCGGCGATCGTGGGCTCGGAGTCGTCCGTGCTGGCCGCTCAGGTGGACGCCCTTCCGGCCGGCTATCGCCCCGACGCGGCCGTCATCGTCGTGGGAGGCAACGACATCACGCACCGCGTGCCCGTGTCGACGTCTGTCGCCCACCTCGAGGAGGCGATCGTGCGCCTCCGCGCACGCGGCGCCGTGGTCGTCGTCGGCACCTGCCCCGACCTCGGTGCGCTGCGCCCGGTGCCGCAGCCGCTGCGGGCGTTGGGCTCGCGCCTGTCCCGCCAGCTCGCCGACGCTCAGGCCGTCGCCGCCGCCCGAACCGGTGCGCGTGCCGTGTCGCTCGGCCGGACCGTCGGGCCGTTCTTCGTGACCCAGCCCGACGAGATGTTCAGCCTCGACCGGTTCCACCCGAGCGCCCTGGGCTACCGACGCACCGCCGAGGCGCTGCTGCCCGCGCTCCTCACCGAGCTCGCCGCCGCGCGGGAGGATGCGGTCAGCCCCCGCTGACCGAGGCGGCCCACTCCGAGACGCGCGCGGCGCTCTCCTGATCCGACAGATCCTCGACGCGCGTCATGATCGACCACCGCACGCCGAACGGGTCGCGCACGCTCGCGTAGCGGTCGCCCGACACGAAGGTGGACGGCTCTTCGCGCACGGTCGCACCGGCGGCGACGGCGCGAGCGGTCACCGCGTCGGCGTCGGGCACGTAGATGCCGATCGAGTAGCAGTCGTCGTCGCCCTCCGGCGCCGGGACGAGCCCGTACGCGGGGGACGGTTCGCCGATCTGGAGGATGCCGAGGCCGAAGTCCAGCCCGGCGTGCACGACGAGCCCATCGAACTCGGTGACGTCGGTCACGCGCGCGCCGAATACGTCGCGGTAGAAGTCGAGCGCCTCCTTCGCCCCGCGGATCGCGAGGAAGGGGGTGAGGCTGGTCGCGCCGTTCGGACGGCCGTCGGTCGTGTGCGCGCCTGTGGCGCCTGTCGTGTTCTGAGTGCTCATGAGCCCATGCTCGCGGTGGACGGATGCTGCGGTCTTGGAGATACGCGACACCCTCGGTTCCCGGGTGTCCCAGCCGCGCACTACCTTGACGGAGTGACCGATCCGACGCGGGGGGTGCTCTACCCGCAGCGCCTGCCGAGCTTCACGCGGCTCAGACCCGAGGGCGAGGCATCCGCTCTCGCCGAGTGGTTCTGGATCCCGCAGTGGGAACTTCCCGAGGGCGTCGTGTCGCACCAGCCCGTCCTGGGCTATCCGGCCGCGAACCTCGTCGTCGAGCCGGATGTCGTCACGTTGTGGGGCGCCACGACGCGGGCTTCGGAGCGCGAGCTGCGCAGAAGCGGCTGGGCGGTGGGCGCTCTGCTGAAGCCCGCGGCCTTCGCCCGTCTGCACGGCGCGCCGAGCGAGCTGGTCGATGCGCACATCGTCCTCGACGAGCCGGAGCTGCAAGTCGCGGTGTCGGCGGCCATGCCCGACCTCGGTGCGGCGGTGGCCGCGGTCTCGGGATGGCTCCGGGAACGCGTCGGGCCGCCGACGTCCGACGCGCGCCTCGCGAACGCGATGGCGGACCTGCTGATGAGCGACCCGACGATTGTCCGGCTCGACGACGCGGCCGAGCGCCTGCGCGTGTCGGTGCGCACCCTGCAGCGGCTCGCGCACCGCACGGTCGGTCTGTCGCCGGCTGCGATGATCCGGCGCCGGCGCTTGCAGGAGGCGGCGCAGCGCGTGCGCGAGGACCCCGACGCGCCGCTGTCCGACATCGCCGCCGAGCTCGGCTACGCCGATCAGGCGCACCTCGCGAACGACTTCCGCGCAGTGCTGGGGTTCACGGCGACGGACTACCGCGCCGACCTGTGAGCGCTAGGCGCCGCTCGCCGACGCCGTGGTCACCCGCTTCTTCTCGCGCACGTACACCTCGCGGCGCACGCGCGCGACGACGTCTCCCGCGGCATCGGTGATGTCGGTCTCGAACCACTCCAGCACCTTCGCGCCGCCGCGTGCCCGCACGCGGAGCTCCTCCGCCTTCTCGCGCGGCACCGCGAAGTGCGCCGTGAGCACTCCGCGACCCGGCTTCAGGAACTCGATCTCGCCGCGGGTGTCCCACACCACGTAGTCGCGGCCGAGCTGATGCATCACCAGCATGAAGTAGTACGGGTCCGTCATCGCCGACATCGAGCCGCCGAACGCCGTTCTGACGTAGTTGCGAGTGAAGACGTTGACGTGCAGCTCGACCGTGGCGCTCGTCCAGTCCTCGGCGAACCTCCGCACGCGGATGCCGCTGAAGAGGTTGGGGATCCACAGGCTCATGCCGACGGCGAGGCGTCGAGGGGTCACGCGCATGGGCATCAGCATCGCTGCCCTCGCCCGGTGGGTCGTATTCGATTGGTCGATCTCCACAATCGGGTCGTGAACTTGTTCTAGTTGTCATAGAATTAACGTGTGTTGGTGAGGATCGATCCAGAGAGCGATACACCGCTGTTCGCGCAGATCGCCGCATCCGTGCGAGCGGATGCCGCGGCCGGCCGCGTGCAGACGGGTGACCGCCTTCCCGCGGCCCGTGAGATCGCGGCCGCGCTCAGCGTCAACGTCCACACGGTGCTGCACGCCTATCAGGACCTCCGCGACGAAGGGCTCCTCGAGCTCCGGCGAGGACGGGGTGCGGTGGTCACTGCACAGGCCGCGACCCTGGCGTCCCTCCACCACGACATCCACGACCTGGTCGCGCGGGCGCGCGCGGCAGGGCTCCCGTCCGACGCACTCGCCGCCCTCGTGAAGGAGATCGCCGCCGATGACGAACGCCACCCCCGCTGACCGCTCCGACCTGGTCGTCCGCCGCTTCGTGCTCGTCGCGGTGTGGCTGCCCGTCGCACTCGTCGCCCTCGCGGTCGGCGTGCAGCTCTTGCTTCTCCCGCAGGTGCCGTCGACGGTCGCGGTGCACTGGAACGCGGCGGGGGAGGCCGACGGCTTCGCGCCCGCGTGGACGCAGCCGCTGATGACCGTGGGGTTCGGGCTCGGCGTCCCGTTCCTGATCGCGGCGACGACGATGCCGGGACTGCGTCGCGGTGAGCGCGGGGCGACGTACCGGCTCATGGGTGCGACGGCGGCGGCGACCTGCGCCCTGACGACGGTGGCATTCACCGTCACGTTCGCGATGCAGGCGGGCCTGGACAGCGCCGACGACGCGCCCGCCGTGTGGGCCGCGCTCGCCGCGGCGCTCGCAGCGGCAGCACTGATCGGCGTGGCCGCCTGGCTCGTCCAGCCTCAGCAGCAGACCGCTCATGCCGCGCCGGTGCCCGGCGCTCCGCTCGCGCTCGCCGCGAACGAGCGCGCGGTGTGGGTGCGGGCGACCGCGATGAACACGGGCGGAGCGATCGCCATCGTCACCGCCGTGCTCGCCGTCGCCGTCGCGGCCGCCGTCGCCTGGCTCACCGGCGCCGAGCCGCTCGTGGCGTGGCTGGTCACCGGCATCGCGCTCCTGCTCCTGGTGTTGGCGGCGACGACGCTCGCCTTCCACGTCCGCGTGGACGACACCGGCCTGCACGTCGACTCGGTGCTCGGCATCCCGCGGTTCCACGTGCCGCTCGCCGACGTCGTCTCGGCGGCGCGCGTGGAGGTGAACCCGATGGGGGAGTTCGGCGGCTGGGGGCTTCGCCTCAGCACCGGGCGCCGGTTTGGCGTCGTGCTGCGCACAGGGGAGGCGATCGAGGTGCTCCGCCGCAGCGGCAAGCGGTTCGTCGTGACCGTCGACGACGCCGGCACCGGGGCGGCGCTCCTCGAGGCGCTCGTCGCGCGGGTGGCCGCCAGGTCTTGACGCCCGGTGGGTGGCCGGATTGGCTGAGGGCATGGCCGATCCAACCCCCGATACCTGGCGCCGCGTCGACGCTTACCTCACCGAGCTGCTGATCGGGCACGACCCCGGTCTTGAGCGGGCGGTCGCCGACCAGAACCATGCGGGCCTCCCGGCGATCGAGGTCGCGCCGGTCAACGGCAAGCTGCTGCACCTGATCGCCCGCATGTCGGGCGCGAGACGGGTGCTCGAGATCGGCACGCTCGGCGCGTACTCGACGATCTGGCTGGCGCGCGGCATCCCCGCCGGCGGCCAGGTCGTCACCATCGAGGCCGAGCCTCTCAACGCGGAGCTCGCCCGCGCGAACGTCGACCGCGCCGGCGTCGGCGACAAGGTCGAGATCCGGCTCGGCCGCGGCGCCGACGTGCTGCCCACACTGGAGGGCGGCGAGCCTTTCGACCTCGTCTTCATCGACGCCGACAAGGAGTCGAACACGATCTACCTCGATTGGGCGGCCCGACTCGGACGGCCAGGCACCGTCGTCATGGTCGACAACACCGTCCGCGGCGGCGAGGTGGCGAACCCTGCGACAGAGAATCCCCAGGTCATCGGTGTGCAGCGCGGACTCGAGATGCTCGGACGCGACCCGCGGTTCGACGCGACCGCCATCCAGACGCTCGACGCCAAGGGCTACGACGGGATCGCGATCGCGCTCGTCGTATGACGGATGCCTGTGGTCTCGGCATCCGTCATCACTAGACTCGTGGGCGGACCGACGACGCTCCGACGAACCACCCTCCACCAAGCAAGGAGACCCCCTGTGGCACAGATCGAGGCTGTAGGCGCCCGCGAGATCCTCGACTCGCGCGGAAACCCGACCGTCGAGGTGGAGGTGCTGCTCGACGACGGGATCGTCCAGCGCGCGGCCGTCCCCTCGGGCGCGTCGACCGGCGCTTTCGAGGCGTACGAGCTGCGCGACGGCGACAAGAGCCGCTACGGCGGCAAGGGCGTGCTGAAGGCGGTCGCGGCCGTCATCGACGAGCTCGGCCCCGCGATCGAGGGCGTCGAGGCGAGCGAGCAGCGTCTCGTCGACGAGATCCTCATCGCCACCGACGGCACCGAGAACAAGTCGCGCACGGGAGCAAACGCCATCCTCGGCGTGTCGCTCGCGGTGGCCAAGGCTGCCGCCGACTCGGCCGACCTGCCGCTGTTCCGCTACCTGGGCGGCCCGAACGCGCATGTTCTGCCCGTGCCGCTGTTCAACGTCATCAACGGCGGCGAGCACGCCGACAACGGCATCGACTTCCAGGAGTACTTCCTCGCGCCGATCGGCGCGGAGACCTACGCCGAGTCGCTGCGGTGGGGCACCGAGGTCTACCACGTCCTCAAGGGCGAGCTGAAGGCCGCCGGCTTCTCGACCGGCCTGGGCGACGAGGGCGGCTTCGCGCCGGACCTGCCCAGCAACCGCGAGGGCCTGGACTTCCTCATCAAGGCCATCGAGAAGGCCGGTTTCACCCCCGGAACGGACATCGGCGTCGGCCTCGACGTCGCGGCGACCGAGTTCTTCAAGGACGGGGTCTACACCGTCGAGGGCAAGGCCTGGTCGGCTGAGCAGCTGACCGACTACTACGCCGACCTGGTGGCGAACTACCCTGTCGTCACGATCGAGGACGCCCTCGCCGAGGACGACTGGGACGCGTGGAAGGACCTCACCGACAAGATCGGCAAGAAGGTGCAGCTGGTGGGCGACGACCTGTTCGTCACGAACCCGGAGCGCCTGCAGCGCGGCATCGACCTCGGCGTCGGCAACGCGCTGCTGGTGAAGGTGAACCAGATCGGCACGCTGTCCGAGACGCTCGACGCGATCGCCCTCGCCACCCAGAACGGCTACCGCTCGATGCTGTCGCACCGTTCCGGTGAGACCGAGGACACCACCATCGCCGACCTCGCGGTCGCCGTCAACGCGGGTCAGATCAAGACCGGCGCGCCCGCCCGCAGCGAGCGCGTCGCGAAATACAATCAGCTTCTGCGCATCGAAGAGGAGCTCGGCGAGGCCGCGGTGTTCGCGGGCCGCGGAGCCTTCCCCCGTTTCAAGGGCTGATGCACTGAAGACGCTGTAAGAGAGGGGGAGCCGTGGCCAAGACGACGGCTCCCCTTTCTCGTACCCCGGCGGCGGGCGCCGGTGCCGGTGCCGGTGCGCCCCGTCGCCGCCCCGTGAGCGCACGACGCCCGGTCGATGTGCGCGCGTGGCTCGGAGGCATCCGTCTCTCCGGCTTCATGGTCATCATGATGGGCCTGGTCGTGCTCGCGGCCTTCGTGCTCGTGCCCACGATCGGCACCTACGTCGACCAGCGCCAGCAGGTCGCCGCCCTCGAGGCGGCGGTGCAGGTCAGCCGCGACGACGTCGCCGAACTCGAATCGCAGCGCGACCGCTGGCAGGACCCCGCGTACATCACCACGCAGGCGCGCGAGCGGCTGTACTACGTGAAGCCCGGCGAGGTGGTGTACCTCGTCGACGACGATCTGCCGCCCGAGCTCGCGCCGCAGGAGCAGGCCCCGGTGAGCGACGAGCTCCGGGCCGCCGATGCGGACTGGATGGCGAAGCTGGTGCGTTCGGTCACCGAGGCGGGGCTCGCGCAGACCGTGGCGCCTGTGACCGTGGGCGTGCCCGATCCCGAACCCTCGACCACCCCGACGCCGTGAGCGTCGCGCCGCCGGGATGACGGCGGCGCGTTCGCCCGCGGCGCGGCCCAGGACCGTCCCAGGTGGCGCCGGTAGCCTGGGCCCGACCAAGGAGCACCTCTGTGACGACCCCGCCGTACCCCCCTGTCAGCGACGCCGACCTCGCCGTGCTCCGGGAACAGCTCGGTCGTCCCGCGCGCGGTGTCGTCGGGATCGCCGCGCGCTGCGTGTGCGGCAACCCCACGGTGGTGGCGACGTCGCCGCGCCTTCCCGACGGCACGCCGTTCCCGACGTTCTACTACCTGACCCACCCCGCTGCGACCGCCGCGATGTCGGTGCTCGAGGCCGAGCATGTGATGCGCGAGCTCTCGGACGAGCTGGCAGCCGACGAGGACGTCGCCGCCGCCTACCGGCGCGCGCACGAGGCCTACCTGCGGGACCGCGCCGAGTTCGGCGAGGTCGACGAGATCGCCGGCATCTCCGCCGGCGGCATGCCGACGCGCGTGAAGTGCCTGCACGCGCTCGCCGGCCACGCGCTCGCGGCCGGCCCAGGCGTCAACCCGATCGGCGATCGCGCGCTGGCGATGTCGTCGTGGTCGCCCGAGCGCTGCGTCTGCGCGCAGCCGGGATCGGGCGGATGATCCGGCGCCTGCTCGCGGCTGTCGCCGCGGCCGCCGTCGCGACGACCCTCGTCGTGGCCGGGCCTGCGGCCGCGCAGGCGGCCCCCGCCGACGACCCGGTGCGCAGCGCCGAGTACTGGCTGACCGACTACGGCATCGAGAAGGCGTGGGAGACCACGCGCGGCGCCGGTGTGAAGATCGCGGTCATCGACACGGGGATCGGCCGCGGACCCGTCGCCTTCGACGGTGCGGTCGCCGGGGGGACGGATGTCTCGGGCGCCGGCTCGTCCGATGGGCGCACGCCCGTCGGCGCCGTCGACAAGGACCACGGCAGCTGGGTCGCCTCCCTCGCCGCGGGCAGGGGCACCGGCCCGGAGACCGGCATGATCGGCGTCGCGCCCGAGGCGCAGCTGCTGTCGGTGTCGGTCGCGTTCGGGTCCTCGGCGCCGCGGCCGTTCTCCGACCAGATCGCCGACGCGATCCGCTGGTCGGTGGACAACGGCGCCGGCGTCATCAACATGTCGCTGACGACGAACGTGCCGGACTGGCCTGAGAGCTGGGACGACGCCTTCCTCTACGCCTTCGAGCACGACGTCGTGATCGTCGTCGCCGCGGGCAACCGGGGAAGCGGCACCACCCGCGTCGGCGCGCCCGCGACCATCCCCGGCGTGCTGACCGTGGGCGGCGTCGACCGATCGGGCAAGGCCAGCGTCGAGGCGTCGACGCAGGGCATCACGATCGGGGTCACCGCGCCGAGTGAGGAGCTCATCGGGGTGTCCGCCGACTCGACGCTGGTCTCGTGGGACGGCACCAGCGGCGCAGCACCGATCGTCGCCGGCATCGCGGCGCTCGTGCGTGCGGCGCACCCCGAGCTCGACGCGAACAACGTGATCAACCGCATCATCAAGACCGCTCACCCCGCAGCGGGTGCGAAGGACGTGCCGGACGTCCTCTACGGCTATGGACTGGTGGATGCCGCGGCCGCCGTCACCGCGAGCATCCCGAGCGTCACCGCGAACCCCATGGGCAGTCTCGAGGACTGGGTGCGCCTGTACCGGCGGGCGCCGGTCGCGCCTCTGCCGGAGGAGCCGGCCGTACCCGTGGAGGTTCCGCCGCTGCCGGACGCCGATCCGGCGACGCGCGCCGCATCCCCCCTTCTTCCCGATCGCGACACCGTCATCTACGGCACTCTCCCGCTCCTGCTGGTCACTGCGACGGCTATACTGGTGGCGCTCGGCGTCACCGCTGCTGTCCGACGCATCCGATTGGCGTCCCGCGCGCCGAGCCGCTGACACAGGAGGAGTACTCCAAACCGTGACCAACACCGTGCCCAAGATCCTCATCGTCGGTGGCGGATACGCAGGCTTCTACACGGCCTGGAAGCTCGAGAAGCATCTGCGCAAGGGTGAAGCGGACGTGACGATCGTCGACCCGCTGCCCTACATGACGTACCAGCCGTTCCTCCCCGAGGTCGCCGCCGGCTCGATCGAAGCCCGCCACTCGGTGGTCGCACTGCGTCGTCACCTCAAGAAGACCAACGTCGTGGCCGCCAAGGTGACCGGCATCAACCACGCGAACAAGGTCGCGACGATCACGCCGATCGCCGGCGAGCCGTACGAGTTCGAGTACGACCAGATCGTCGTCACCGCGGGTGCCGTCTCGCGCACCTTCCCGATCCCCGGGATCGCGGACAACGCGATCGGCCTGAAGACGATCGAAGAGGCTGTCGCGATCCGCGACAAGCTGATGTCGAACTTCGACAAGGCGTCGACCCTGCCCGCCGGTCCCGAACGCGACCGTCTGCTGACCGTCGTCGTCGTCGGCGGCGGCTTCGCGGGCATCGAGGTGTTCGCCGAGCTGCGCTCGCTCGCCTCCTCGCTGGTCAAGAGCTACCCGCAGCTGACCTTCGACGACACGCACTTCCACCTCATCGAGGCGATGGGGCGCATCATGCCCGAGGTGTCGCTGAAGACGAGCGAGTGGGTGCTCAAGAACCTCGCGAAGCGCGGCGCCTCGGTGCACCTCGACACGCAGGTGACCGGTGCCGTCGGCGGCAACATCGAGCTGTCGACCGGCGAGACCATCCCGAGCGACCTCATCATCTGGACGGCCGGCGTCATGGCGAACCCCACCGTGGTGCGTGGCGGCGACCTGCCCGTCGAGGAGCGCGGTCGCATCCGCACCCGCGCGGACCTCCGTGTCGGCACCGAGGACGAGGTCGTCGAGGGCGCCTGGGCCGCCGGCGACGTCTCGGCCGTGCCCGACCTCACAGGCGGCGGTGTGGGCGGCTACTGCGTGCCCAACGCCCAGCACGCGGTGCGTCAGGCGAAGCTCCTCGCGAAGAACCTCGTCGCGGTCCTGCGCGGCGAGCTGCCCCGCGAGTACATCCACAAGAACCTCGGCGCTGTCGCGGGCCTCGGCCTCTGGGTCGGCGTGTTCCAGTCCGGCAACATCGCCCTCAAGGGCTGGATCGCGTGGCTCGCCCACCGCGGTTACCACGGCCTGGCCATGCCCTCGTGGGAGCGCAAGTGGCGCGTGCTGTGGGGCTGGTGGAACAACTTCTGGCTCGGCCGCGACATGGTGAACCTGTCGACCGTCCAGAACCCGCGCTACGTCTTCGAAGAGTTCGCCGCGCGCCCGCGACCGCCGCAGCCGGTCGAGGCGCCCGCCGACACGGCTGCTCCCGCGGCCGCGCCGGCCAAGAAGGCGCCCGCGCGCAAGGCTCCGGCGAAGGTCGCGGCCGACGCCGAGAAGGTCGCCGCGAACTGACGTCGAACGCCGGATGCCGCAGGCTCGTCTGAGAAGATGAGCCTGCGGCATCCGCGTTCCCGGCGGCACGCGACCCGCCCCCGTAGCCCAACGGCAGAGGCAGGCGACTTAAACTCGCTCAAGTGTGGGTTCGAATCCCACCGGGGGTACTCCCGCCAGACCCTCGCGTTCCCCGAGAAGGCCCGCTAGCCTGGGCAAAACCGGCGAGGGGATTCCGGCATGAGCGGGCACAGCGCGGACAGGCAGGGCGAGGCCGCCACGAGCGCACCGAAGAACACCTGGGGGTGGAAGTTCACGGCGCTGTTCATGGGCGCCCCGCCGATCGCGGTCTACGGCGCTGAATCCGACGTCGAGCAGGAGCGCGCCGCGAGGGCGAAGGACTGACCCCAGGACAACGTGGCCCGATCGGCTGCGAACGGCCTTCCACATGCGGTCATCGGAACCGCTCCCAGCGCTCTAGGCTGGGGCGATGTGCACGCACCCGAAGCGAGCCGTATGAGTCTCGATCTTCTGTCCACGCCCACGGCGACGAAGCCGTGGGACCACCCCGCGTCCTACTGGGACGCCATGAGCCATGCCCTGGCGGACGTGAGTGGCCCGGTCGCCGCCATCAGCGCCGAGGCGCTGCGTTACAACGCCCTCGACCTCGTGGTGCGCGCCGGCGGCGTGCCGATCCGCGTCGCCAGCAAGTCGGTCCGCGTGCGCGAGGTGCTGGACGCCGTCCTGGCTCTGCCCGGCTACCGGGGCATCCTCGCGTTCACCCTTCCGGAGGCGCTGTGGCTCGCCGAGACGATGGACGACATCGTGCTCGGCTACCCGACGGCCGACCGCGCCGCGATCGCCGCCCTGGCCGCCGACGAGGCCGCGGCGACGCGCATCACACTCATGGTCGACGACCTGGCGCAGCTCGACCTGGTCGACACTGTCGCCGCACCCGGCGCGCGGCCCGAGATCCGCGTGGCGATCGACGCCGACGCCTCGTGGCGCGCGCCCGCCCTCGGGCACATCGGCGTGCTCCGCTCGCCCGTGCACGAAGCGGCTGAGGTGGCCGCGCTCGCGCGCTCGATCGCCGCCCGCCCCGGATTCCGCCTCGTGGGCCTCATGATGTACGAAGCCCAGATCGCCGGCCAAGGCGATGCCACCGGATCCGGCGATGCCGTGATCCGCTGGATGCAGCGCCGGTCGGCCGCCGAACTCCTCGATCGGCGCGGCGCCATCGTCGCGTCGTTGCGCGACATCGCCCCGCTCGAGTTCGTCAACGGCGGCGGGACCGGATCCCTCGAGCTCACGGCATCCGATCAGGCGGTCACCGAGGTCACCGCCGGCAGCGGCCTGCTCGCCGGCCACCTGTTCGACGGCTACCGCGCATTCGATCCCGCGCCGGCAGCGGCCTTCGCGCTGGAGGTCGTGCGCAAGCCGGCCCCCGATGTCGCGACCGTGCTCGGGGGCGGATGGATCGCCTCCGGCCCGGCACTCGAATCGCGTCAGCCCCGCGCCGTATGGCCCACCGGCCTGCGCATGGCGCCCCGCGAGGGCGCCGGCGAAGTGCAGACGCCGCTTCGCGGCGACGCCGCGCGCGGTCTCCGAGCGGGCGACCGGGTCTGGTTCCGGCATTCCAAGAGCGGCGAGCTCGCGGAGCGCGTGGACCGCTACCACCTCGTCGACGGCGACGCCAGGGCGGGAGAGGTGGCGACCTACCGCGGCGAGGGTAAGGCGTTCCTGTGACCCGCCCCGGAGCAGTGTGGCGCAACTGGGGCCGCACGGAGTCGGTGCGGCCCCAGCGCACGGAGTTCCCCCGTACGGTCGATGCGGTGCAGCGCGCCGTCGTCGCGGCGGCGGCGCAGCGGATGCCGATCAAGGCGGTCGGCGCCGGCCACAGCTTCACCGGCATCGCGGTGGCGCCCGGCGCACTCCTCGAGCTCCGTGACCTCAGCGGGCTCGTATCGGTCGACGTAGACCGCGCCCAGGTGACGCTCCTCGCGGGCACGCGCCTGCACGAGGTCCCATCGCTCCTCGCGCCGTTCGGCCTCGCCATGGAGAACCTCGGCGACATCGACCGCCAGTCCATCGCAGGCGCGATCTCGACCGGCACGCACGGCACGGGGGAGCGCTTCACCGGCATCGCGGGCCAGGTGGTCGGCGCAAAGCTGGTGACGGCCTCGGGCGACCTCTTCACCGTGAGCGAGGACGAGAATCCGGAACTCGTGCCGGCAGTGGCGCTCGGGCTCGGCGCACTCGGCATCCTCGTCGAGGTGACGATCCAGTGCGTGCCCGCCTTCGTGCTGCACGCGGTCGAGCAGTCCGAAGACCTCGAAGAGGTCCTCGGCGGCTTCGACGAGCGCGCGGCGGCCGCCGATCACTTCGAGTTCTACTGGTTCCCGCACACCGACCGCGCGATGACCAAGACCAATACGCGGCTCCCCGAGAGCGCGCCACGGCATCCGCTGCCCGCCGTGGGCAAGTGGATCGACGACACCCTCGTCGGCACGGGCGTCCACCAGGTCGCGTGCGCGGCCGGCGCGGCGATCCCGGCGCTCGTGCCGCCGATCAATCGGCTCTCGGCGAAGATCTGGGGGAATCGGGAATTCACGGATGCCTCGGCCCGCGTCTTCGCGACGAACCGGTCCGTGCGATTCCGCGAGATGGAGTACGCGGTACCCGTCGAGAACCTGAAGCCGGCGTTCGAGGCGATGCGCGCACTCGTCGACGAGCGCGGCTGGCGGATCGGGTTCCCCATCGAGGTGCGGGTCGCGGCGGCCGACGACCGCTGGCTCTCGACGGCTCACGGCCGCGACTCGGGCTACATCGCGGTGCACCGGTACTGGCGCGAGGACCCGACCGAGTACTTCGAGGCGGTCGAAGAGATCATGCTCGGCTTCGACGGCCGGCCGCACTGGGGCAAGATGCACACCCTCGGCGCCGACGCCCTGCGGTCGCGCTACCCCCGGTTCGACGACTTCGTGGCTCTGCGCGACCGCCTCGACCCGGAGCGGCTGTTCCGCAACGCGTACCTCGATCGCGTGCTCGGTGGGTAACGGCTGAGAGTCGGGGAATACCCCACGTGCGAGGGGGTTTCTCGTCGGTAGGATGAGGGCACTATCGAACGGAGCCTCGGCAATGGAATGGCTGATCCCAGTCCTCATCGTGTTGGCGCTCGTCGTCATCGTCGGCATCTATCTCTGGGCGACGTACAACTCGCTCGTCCAGCTGAATGTGCGGGTGGACGAGGCGTGGAGCGACATCACGGTGCAGCTCAAGCGACGCGCGGACCTGCTGCCGAACCTCATCGAGGCCGTCAAGGGCTACGCGGCTCACGAGAAGGCGGTGTTCGAGAACGTGACCAGGGCCCGCGCAGAGACGCTGTCGGCGTCGGGCCCCGCTGAGGCGGGCGTCGCCGAGGGACATCTGCAGCAGGCGCTGAAGTCGCTGTTCGCGGTGGCCGAGGCCTATCCGCAGCTGCAGGCGAGCCAGAACTTCTTGCAGCTGCAGCAGTCGATCGTCGACACGGAAGACAAGATCCAGGCCTCGCGCCGGTTCTACAACGGCGGCGTCCGCGAGCTCAACACGAAGATCAAGGTCTTCCCGAACAACCTGTTCGCGCGCAACCTGGGATTCCATGAGCGCGAGTTCTTCGAGGTGATCGACGGCGCCGCGATCTCGGAGCCCCCGCGCGTTCAGTTCTGAGTCGGGGCCGGGTCAATGCGACGAGGCAGCGTTGATGCGGTTCGATTCAAGGTTGAGCGAGCGGAGCGGGTCGAAACCGCGTGACGCACGTCGGACGTCGGACGTCGGCGATAGCGTCGGGACATGGTCCATCGGCTGAGCCGCGAGCAGGCGCGCCGCGTCGCGCTGCGCGGGCAGCTTCTGACGGCTGAGAGGCCGGCGGGGATCGTCGAGACGATCGACGCGCTCACCGTGGTGAACATCGAGCCGACCGCCGCGATCGCGCCCAGTGCCGACCTCATCCTGTGGAGCCGGCTCGGGTGGCCCTATCAGCCTGCCGACCTGGTGCGTCTGTGCGAAGAGGACCGGGCGGTGTTCGAATGGGGCGGCTTCTACCGCGCCATGACCGACCTCGCCCTGCTCATCCCCGAGATGCGGCGCCGACCCGAATCCGCGCAGGCGCGCGAGTGGCTCGCGGCGAACGAGGCCTTCCGGCGCGAGGTCCTCGCGCGACTTCGTGCCGAGGGGCCGCTGCGGGCGGCTGACATCCCCGACGCCGCGCAGGTGTCGTGGCGTTCGTCAGGCTGGACGAACAACCGCAACTCGATGCAGCTCCTCGAGATGCTGGTGCTGTGCGGCGATGTGGCCGTGTCGTCGCGAGATGCCCGGGGCCGCTTGTTCGACGTGGCCGATCGCGTGTACCCGAGGGAAGTGCCGCATCTGACCGACGAGGACGCCGGGCGCGAGCGCGCAGAGCGTCGGCTCGCGTCGCTCGGGATCGCGAGGGTGAAGGGCATCGCCCAGCCGTTCGAACCGATCGACGTCGGTGAGATCGGCGAACAAGCCGTCGTCGACGGGGTCGACGGCGTCTGGCGCGTCGACGCGGACGCCCTGGCCGCGGCCGACGTCTTCGTGGGGCGCACCGCACTGCTGTCGCCGTTCGACCGTCTCGTGTTCGATCGGCGGCGGCTCGAAGAGCTCTTCGGCTACGAGTACCTGCTGGAGATGTACAAGCCGGCTGCGAAGCGGCGGTGGGGCTACTTCGCGCTGCCGATCCTTCACGGCGACCGCTTCGTCGGAAAGCTCGACGCCAAAGCCGACCGCCGGGCGGGCCTGCTCCGCGTGCATGCCGTGCACGAAGACGAGCCGTTCACCGACGAGGTCAGAGAGTCCGTGGACGCCGAGATCCAGGACCTCGCCCGCTGGCTCGGGCTCGAGGTGGTCGGTCCGGGCGCCTGAGTCCGGTCGATCGCCGGATCAGCCCGCGAGCGCCTCGACGTCGAGGTCTCGTGCGCCTGCGACGGGCTCGTCCGGGGCGAGCGGCACCGGCTCCGCTGGACCCGCCTCGTGGCGCGTCGCCTCGGGCAGGACCCGGGCGAGGTCGTCGGTGGCATCGCCCCAGCGTGAGACGGAGAGGGACTCGAGGCCCTGCCAGGCTGCGGCGAGCCGGAGTTCGTCGGCGAGGCGAGGCGCAGCATCGGGAGGCCCGCCGTGCTCCCACCACGCGGACTGCACGAGCAGTCTCGAGGCGGCGCGGTCGGCTTTCAGATCGACGCGGCCGACGATGTCGTCGCCGATGAGCACGGGCAGCGAGTAGTACCCGAACCGGCGACGCGGTGCCGGTGTGTAGATCTCGATGCGGTACTCGAAGTCGAAGAGCCGCTCGGCACGATCGCGGAACCACACGACCGGGTCGAAGGGCGTCAGGATCGCGGCGGCGTCGACTTTGCGGGGCACGACGGCGTCGGCGTGCAGCCACGCCTTGGCCGGGCGACCGGCGGTCGTCCACCCTTCGACGGTGATCGGGTGCAGTTCGCCGGCGTCGACCAGGTCGCCCAGGGCGGTCGTCACGGCCTTGCGGTCGGCGATACGCCAGTAGTCGGCGATGTCGGCGGCGGTCGCGACCCCGTACGCGCGCGCCGCGCGACGGGTGAGCTCGTGCACCGCGTCATCACGGGGGACCGGCGCCTCCAGCACGTGGCGTGGGATCACCTGTTCGGCGAGGCCGTACCGTCGCTCGAAGCCGCGACGGCCGGCGATCGCCACCTCGCCGAACATCCAGAGATATTCGAGGGCCTGCTTGACGACGTCCCAGTCCCACCAGGGGCCGCGCGCGCTCTCTTTGGCGTCGTGCTCGATCTGCGCCGGGCGAAGCGGACCGCGATCGGCGAGCTCGGCGCGCACCCAGTCGACGATGTCGCGGTTCGCGTCGAACCAGCCACCGGGCTTGCCGTACTTCGCACGCAAGGCCTGCATGCGGAAATCGAACAGTCCCCAGTCTTCGGCCGGGATGAAGGCGGCGACGTGAGCCCAATACTCGACGTAGGGTGAGCGCCGCGCGAACAGCAGGCGGTCGAGCGCGGCGGTGTCATAGGCGCCGACGCGCGAGAACAACGGCATGTAGTGGGAACGGGCGAAGACGTTGACCGAGTCGATCTGAAGCGTCGCCATGCGTGCCAGTGCGCCGTTCAGCTGCCGGGTGCCGGCGGCGGTGGGTCGGGGTCGCCCGAACCCCTGGGCGGCGAGAGCGACGCGGCGCGCCTCCGCGGCGCTGAGTGAGGACTTCACGCGCGCCAGCGTAGCCCGGGGCGCGGACATCGCGCCGACGGCCGTTCATGACCGGCGCGGAATGCGACGCGCCTAGACTGGGTCAATGAGCGGCCCCGACGAAAAGCCCCGCGGCTCCCTCTTCGACGCCGTCCGCGACCGCAGCAGAGTCGTGTCGACCGAGACGTCCGCGGCGGTCCCGCACGGCCTCCGCGTCGCGACCGCCTACTCGTGGCGGCTCATCGTCGTCGCCGCCGCGATCGGGGTCGGCGTGTGGCTCGTCATACAGCTGAAGCTGCTGGTGATCCCGCTCCTCATCGCCATCCTCATCACCGCACTGCTGTGGCCCGCCTTCACCTGGATGCTGCGGCGCCGCGTGCCGCGCTGGCTGGCGATCGTCATCGCAGTGGTGGGCACCATCGCGATCGTGTCAGGGCTGCTCTGGCTCGTGGTCTGGCAGATCATGCAGCAGTGGGGCTCGGTGCAGGCGAGCACCGTCGCGGCGATCGAGCAGTTCCGGCAGTACCTCATCGACGGCCCCCTCCACCTGAGCGAGGACCAGATCGACGACCTCCTCGCACAGGGCTGGACCTTCCTGCAGCAGCAGGCCGAGCTGCTGTGGTCGGGCGCACTCGCCATCGGCTCCACGATCGGCCACGTCGTCACCGGCGCCGTGCTCGCGTTCTTCATCCTGCTGTGCCTGCTCGCCGACGGCGCAGGCATCTGGCGCTGGACCCTGCGGCTGTTCCCCAAGAAGGCGCGACCCGCCGCCGACGGCGCCGGCCGCGCGGGATGGATCACCGTCGTCAACTACGCGCGCACGCAGCTTCTCGTCGCGACGATCGACGCCGTCGGCATCGGTCTGGGCGCCGCGCTCCTCGGGGTGCCCCTGGCGATCCCCGTCGCCGTGCTCGTGTTCCTCGGCGCGTTCGTGCCGATCGTCGGTGCCGTGGTCACCGGAACGGTCGCCGTCTTCCTCGCGCTCGTCTACAACGGTCCGTGGATCGCGCTGTGGATGCTCGTGGTCGTCCTGGGCGTGCAGCAGCTCGAAGGTCATGTGCTCCAGCCGCTCCTGATGGGCTCCGCCGTCAAGGTCCACCCGCTCGCGGTGGTGCTCGTGGTCGCGGGCGGTGCCATGATCGCAGGGATCCCGGGAGCCCTCTTCGCCGTGCCGCTCGCCGCGTTCGTGAACGTCGTGGCGGTCTACCTGGCCGAACGCGCGTGGGAGACCGGCGCCAGACCCACCGGGGATCTCATCTGGAGTACCGTCCCCCGGCAGAGGAGAGTCCGTTCGTGACCACCGCCATGTCATCCGCCGATCAGGCCGCCCAGACCGCGCCCGCCCCGGCGGCGCTCGCCTCGGCCGTTCCGACGCTCGCGGACTTCGAGGATGCTGCCGCCACCCTCGAGGGTGTCATCGCGCACACCCCGCTCGACGCCTCGCTGCACCTGTCGGACGTCCTGGGCGTGCCGGTGCACCTCAAGCTCGAGAACCTGCAGCGCACCGGGTCGTTCAAGATCCGCGGGGCGACCTACCGCCTGTCGCGGCTCACCGCCGAGGAGCGCGCCCGCGGCGTCGTGGCCGCCTCGGCAGGCAACCACGCGCAGGGCGTGGCGCTCGCGGCGAAGGCGCTCGGGATCCATGCGACCATCTTCATGCCCCTCGGCGTGCCGGTGCCGAAGCTCCTCGCCACGCGCGGGTACGGCGCCGACGTGGTGCTGGAGGGCGCCACCGTCGAGACGCCGCTGCGCCTTGCAGCGGAGTTCGCCGAGCGCACGGGCGCCGTCTTCATCCACCCGTTCGACCACCACGACGTCATCGCCGGTCAGGGGACCCTGGGCCTCGAGCTCATGGACGAGCTGCCCGACCTCGACACCGTCGTCCTCGGCATCGGCGGGGGAGGACTCGTCGCCGGCGTCGCCGCCGCGGTCAAGGCGCGCGCCGCGGCGGAGGGCCGTACGGTTCGGGTGATCGGCGTGCAGGCCGAGAACTCCGCCGCGTATCCGGCGTCGCTCGAGGCGGGGCATCCGCTCGAGGTCCCGACATCGCCGACGATCGCCGACGGGATCGCGGTCGCCCGGCCGGGGGACCTGCCCTTCCAGATCATCCGCGATCTCGTCGACGAGGTCGTGACGGTGACCGAGGACGACATCGCCCGCGCCCTGCTGGTGCTGCTCGAACGCGCCAAGCAGGTCGTCGAACCCGCGGGCGCGGTGGGTGTCGCGGCGATCCTGGCCGGCAAGGTCGTCGCCACCGGTCCGACCGTCACGGTGCTCTCGGGCGGCAACATCGATCCGCTGCTGCTGCAGCGCGTCGTCGCGCATGGGCTCGCGGCATCCGGTCGGTACATGACGCTGCGCATCCCGCTGCCGGACCGCCCCGGTCAGCTCGCGCGCGTGTCGGAGCTGCTGGCGATCGCCGGGGCGAACGTCATCGAGGTGCTGCACACCCGCCACGGGCAGGGCATCCAGATCAGCGAGGTGATCCTGCAGCTGAGCGTCGAGACGCGCGGCGAGGAGCACCGCGCGCATGTCATCTCGGTGCTCGAGGATGCGGGCTACGCGCCCACGGTCGTTCCGGACTAGGCGAAGCCGCGTCCGGCGGCCTCAGAGGACCCGCTGGGGCCGCAGTCGGGTCACTGCCCGTTGTAGGTCTCGACCTTGACGATCTCGACGGCGATCTCACGGCCGTTGGGGGCGGTGTACGACGTCTTCTCGCCCTCCTTGCGGCCAAGGATGGCGACGCCCAGAGGCGAAGCCTCGCTGTAGACGTCGAGCTCCGAGCCGACGGCGATCTCGCGGTTGCCGAGCAGGAAGACCTCTTCGCCGCCCGCCACGATCGCGGTGATGACGGTGCCGGGCTCGACGACTCCGTTGCTCTCGGGCGCCTCGCTGACCGTCGCGGTCTTGAGCAGGTGCTGGAGCGTGCGGATGCGCGCCTCCTGCTTGCCCTGCTCGTCCTTGGCGGCGTGGTAGCCGCCGTTCTCCTTGAGGTCGCCTTCTTCGCGCGCGGCCTCGATGCGCTTGGCGATCTCCTCGCGGCCGGTGGTGGAGAGGTGCTCGAGCTCGGCGGCCAGGCGATCGTAGGCGTCCTGGGTGAGGAAGGTCACGGGGGCGTCGGTGGACACGGCTGACTCCTTCGTTGGGCCCGCTGCCGACCGGAGCGGTACGGGCATAAACCGAACGCCCCGGCTCACGGCCAGGGCGCGATTCTACTGATGTCCCGCCAGACTACGTCACGGCGCCTGTTCGGACAAACTCATCCGGGCAGCACCCAGCACGAATTCACGAAGCCGGTGGTGGCGAGCGCGGTCGTCGGGATCGCCTCGCGGAAAGCGCGCGCGTGGAGGTCGGATGCCGGCAGCTCGACGATCCGCCAGCCCACCACTCCGTGCTCCTCGTCCTGCGCCTCGATCGCGCATGCGACCGCGGCGCCGGGGGGATTGCTGATCTGGAATCCGAGCATCACGGAGTGCTCGTCGACGACCTCGAACGATGTCGTGTCCGAGTCGACGGAGTTGAGCGACCCCCGCACCGTGAACCAGCCGAAGAGGCCGACGACGCCGACCGCGACGACGATGCCGGCGCCGATGAGCCACGCCCGTGCGGGGGAGCGGCGGCGGCCGTACCGCTCGTCGAGCATGTCCTGCGTGGTCATGCCGCTCCTTCGGGCTCGTCGGGTCGGATCGGAAGATTAGGCTGGAACTCCAGGCTATGCGCTCGCGCGCACCCCCGATGACACAGCCCGCCCCGCGGGCAGAGCGAGGACCCCATGCAGCACGCGATCGTCGCACTCCTTTCCGCCGCGACGACTCCGACGCCGACTCCCACTCCCGCGGTCGATCCGAACCTCGTGAGCCCGGGAGTCGTGGGATTCCTGTTCACCGCGCTCATCGCGATCGCCGTGATCTTCCTGATCTGGGACATGATGCGTCGCATCCGCCGGGGCCGCGTGCGCGCCGACATCCAGGAGCAGCTGGACGCCGAGGAGCAGGCGGCGCGCGCCACGGAGGCCACCGAGGTCGACGACCAGAGCATCGACCCGGCGGCCGACGAGGGGCGCGGGGACGCCGCGGCGCCGCCCAAGGGCTGAGCCGCCCGAGCGGTGGCGGCGACGGATGCTGCGGCCCGCAGCCGGACCCGCGCGCCCGAGGGGCGCGGGGACCGTCTCGTCCTCAGTTCGCAAGCCCCAGTGACGGAGAGTACGGGTGCAGCGCGATGATGAGGCACGCCGTCCAGTGGCAGAGGAATGCCAGCACCGTGCAGACGTGGAAGATCTCGTGGAACCCGAAGTGGCCGGGCCACGGGTTGGGGCGCTTGAGCGCGTAGACGACGGCGCCGCCGGTGTAGAGCAGGCCGCCGATGGCGACGAGGACCATCATGGCCGCGCTGGCCCGGAACAGCGGCACGATGTACATGACGGCCGCCCATCCCAGGAGGAGATACAGGGCGACATAGAGCCAACGCGGGGCGTGGATCCAGAAGACGCGGAAGAGGATGCCGAGCAGCGCGCCGCTCCAGACGAGGACCAGCAGAAGCGCTCCCTGCTGGGGTGGCAGTGCGAGCACCGCGATCGGAGTATAGGTGCCCGCGATCAGCAGCAGGATGTTGGCGTGGTCGATGCGCTTGAGGATCGCCTTGGTCTTCGGCTTCCAGTCGAACCGGTGGTACAGCGCGGAGTTGCCGAAGAGCAGCAGCGAGGTGGCCATGAACACCGCCGACGCCCACTTCGCCGGCGCGCCCTGCGCGAGGACGATGAGCACGATGCCGGCCGCGATCGCGATGGGGAAGGTCGCCGCGTGGATCCAGCCGCGCCACGTCGGCTTGAGATCGGGCGTCGAGGCGTCGACGGCCGCGGCATCCATCAGCGGCAGCACGGGGACCTCAGGGGCCCGGGGAAGACTGCGACGACGGCTCATGTGCCCAGCGTAGAGGGGGGTGCATGCCGCGAGGGGAACATGCCCGGTCGCGGGGGAAGCGGTACTGGGTCGCACGCTAGGGTCGACGTCGCGACCGGGGTAGCGTAGGCGTGTGGCGCGCGGCGAGACGAACGAGGGCAGGGGGCCCCTGTATCGGCTCTACATCAACCGCCTCCGTCGACGTCTGGACCCGGCATCCGTTCCCCGCCACCTCGCGATGATGATCGACGGCAACCGCCGGTGGGCCAAACAGCTCGGCTACGACTCCGCCGCGCACGGCCATCGCGCGGGCGCGGCCAAGATGAAGGAGTTCCTCCGCTGGTGCGACGACGTGGGCATCCGTGTCGTGTCGCTGTACCTCCTGTCGAACGACAACCTGCGCAAACGCGATTCGCGGGAGCTGTCCGACCTCATCGAGATCATCGCCGAGCTCGCCGATGAGCTCTCGCACGAGCGCGACTGGCGCGTGAAGCACGTGGGGCGGGCCGACCCACTGCCGGAGGACCTCAGGCGCGTGCTCGCGGACGTCGAGACCCGCACGAAGGACAACGCAGGGATGCATGTCAACCTCGCGGTCGGCTACGGCGGCCGGGGTGAGATCGTCGACGCCGTGCGCAGCATCATCGCCCAGCATGACGAGCGTGGCGGGTCGCTCGAGGAGCTGGCGGCGAGTCTCACGCCCGAGCAGATCGGCGAGCACCTCTATACCGGCGGCCAGCCCGATCCGGACCTCGTCATCCGCACTTCGGGAGAGCAGCGGCTGAGCGATTTCCTCCTGTGGCAGTCGGCGCACTCGGAGTTCTACTTCGTCGAGGCGCTCGGACCGGATCTGCGCGAGGTGGACTTCCTGCGCGCCATCCGCGACTTCGCCTCGCGGGACCGCCGATACGGCGGCTGATCGGCCTGTCACACCGGGGTTCGCACCTCTGCCAGAATGATCCGCGTGACGGATCTGGATTCATATCTGGCGTCGTTCGATGGGGAACCGGGGTATCTGGACTGGGCGGCGTTCGGGCCGCTCTCTCCTGCGGTCCGCAGCGAGGCGCAGGGGGACACCGAGCTGCTCGGCTCTGGCCGCCGCACGAGCATCGAGCTCGTCGCCGAGCACGTGCGTGAGGCCCGCGAGCTGGTCGCGGAGCTGATCGGGACGGATGCCTCGCACGTGGTGCTGCAGCCATCCACCACGTACGGGCTCATGCACGCGATCTACGGGCTCGCCGGCGGGCTCATGCTCGGTCGCGGCGAGTTCCCGAGTCTCACGGTCGCGGCCACACGCGCCTCGGAGGCGTTCGGATCGGTGCAGCTGCAGTGGGTCGAGCCGCCTGACGGCTTCATGACACCCGATGCGATCCGCTCGGCACTCTCCGACGACACCCGCGCCGTCGCGGTCAGCCTCGTCGACTTCCGCACCGGGTACCGCACCGACCTGTCGGCGATCCGCGAGGTGATCGGCGATCGCCTTCTCATCGTCGACGCCGTCCAGGGCTTCGGCATGGTCGAGGCCGACTACCTCGCTGCCGACGTGGTCTGCGCGAACGGCTACAAATGGCTGCGCGCCGGCCGCGGCACCGGGTTCGCCTGGTTCGGCGACCGCGCGCTCGAGCGCATCGCGCCCGTGCTGTCGGGTTTCCAGGGCGTCGACGGCGAACTGCCCGTCGACGCAGTGCCGGCTCCGTCGGCCTCCGCCCAGGCGTTCTCGGTGGCAGGCCTCGACACGCTGGCTGCCGCACGCCTGGCCACGGCGCTTCGCGAGGTGGTCGACGTGGGCGTCGCCGAGATCGAGGCGCTCCTGGCGGCGCGCGCTGCGGACGTCATGTTCTTCGCCGACCGGTACGAGGTGCCGGTGGTCACTCCCCGCGAACCCGGGCGGCACGCGGGCATCGTGACCCTGGAGCCCGCCGCGCAGGATGCGGCCCCGCTCGCCGCCTCGCTCGCGAACCACGGCCTGACCGTCACCACGCGCAGCGGTCGCATCCGGGTCGCCCCGCACGTCGGCACCGGTGCCGACACGCTGCGGCTGTTCGGCGACGCGCTCGCGGCCTTTTCGTCCTCACGCGTCTGGTGACGTGGATGCGGCGTGTGCAGCATCCGTTAACCAACATGTCACGCGATCTTGCGTGTCGGGCGCGTCCGTTGTCGCAGGGCGGCCTTAGCGTGAGCGCATCGGGCAAGGAGCCCGGTCGAGTCGGCCTTCCGGATCGCGACTCGTGACCCATGGTCGACTCGTGACTGCCGGGTGAAGCACCCGGGGCGGGAGTGGGTTGTGACCACACGAGCACCACACGAGCAGCGCAGTCAGGACCTCGAGCGGGTCGCCGATTCCGATCAGGATCTGCGGACCTATGTTCTCGACACCTCGGTGCTGCTGAGCGATCCGCGGGCGTTCTTCCGCTTCGCCGAGCACAGCGTCGTGATCCCCGTCGTGGTGATCACGGAGCTGGAGGGCAAGCGGCATGATCCCGAGATCGGCTACTTCGCCCGGCAGGCGCTGCGCCATCTCGACGAACTCCGCGTCGAGCATGGACGCCTCGATTTCCCCGTTCCGGTCGGTCAGGGCGGCACGCTCCGCGTCGAGCTGAACAACACCGATGCGACGGTCCTCCCCTCGGGGATGCGGCTCGGTGACAACGACAGCCGGATCCTCGCCATCGCGATGAACCTCGCCCAGGACGGGCAGGAGGTCACCGTCGTCTCGAAGGACCTGCCGATGCGGGTCAAGGCGGCGTCGCTCGGCATCACCGCGGAGGAGTACCTCGCCGAGCAGGCGGTCGATTCCGGCTGGACCGGCATCTCCGAGCTCGATGTGTCGGGCGACGACATCAGCGACCTCTACGAGAGCGAAGTCGCCTCCAGTGAGGACGTGCAGGGACTCCCGGTGAACACGGGCCTGATCATCCACTCCGAGCGAGGCTCGGCGCTGGGTCGCGTGGTCGGTGACGGCGAGTACCGTCTGGTGCGCGGCGACCGCGAGGTGTTCGGCCTGCACGGGCGGTCTGCCGAGCAGCGGATCGCCATCGACCTGCTTCTCGACCCCGAGGTCGGCATCGTGTCGCTCGGTGGCCGCGCCGGCACCGGCAAGTCGGCGCTCGCCCTGTGCGCGGCGCTGGAGGCGGTGCTCGAACGGCAGCAGCAGCGCAAGATCATCGTGTTCCGGCCCCTGTTCGCCGTCGGCGGGCAGGAGCTCGGCTACCTGCCGGGGGACCAGCAGGAGAAGATGAACCCGTGGGGCCAGGCGGTCTTCGACACGCTCGGCTCCGTCGTGTCGACCAACGTGCTCGACGAGGTGGTCGAAAGAGGCCTCCTCGAGGTGCTGCCGCTGACGCACATCCGCGGTCGTTCGCTGCATGACGCGTTCGTGATCGTCGATGAGGCGCAGTCGCTCGAGCGCAACGTGCTGCTGACGGTGCTGAGCCGCATCGGGCAGAACTCGCGCGTCGTCCTCACCCACGACGTAGGCCAGCGCGACAACCTGCGGGTCGGGCGCCACGACGGTGTCGCCTCGGTCATCGAGACGCTCAAGGGCCATGCGCTGTTCGGCCACGTGACGCTGGTGCGGTCGGAGCGGTCGGCCATCGCCGCGCTCGTCACCGACCTCCTGGAGGCGGGAGAACTCGCCTGAGCGCCACTGCCATCAGCTGACGATGCAGCGGGTCGGGGTGCCGGATCCCGGCCCGCTGCGTCGTGCGCGCATGAGGAAAGTCTCATCGCCGGCGGCGCATACCGCGCGATCGGTCTGTCACCATGGATGAGGGGAAACGATTCCGCGCACAGGGAGGGCAGGCGAGAATTGCACGTACGCACGGGGCTCGTGATCGGCGGCATGACCGCTGTCGCGGCGAGCGTCGCGGTCGTGACCGCCGTCGCCCTCGCGAACACCGCGGCCCTGGCCGACTCGCCGGGCACGAGCATCGCGTCCAAGCGCGTCGTCGTCCCCGCGGCGGGAGCCCCGTCGGCGGCGCCCCAGCCTGCGCAGGCCACGACACCCGACGCCCTGACCCCCTCGGCCGAGCCGGAAGTGGTCCAGGCGCCCGAACCCGTCGAGGTCGTGCCGCCCCCGTCGATCAGCCCGCGCACACCGGCGACCGCAGCGCCCGAGAATGCGCCCGCCGCTCCGGCACCTCCCGCAGCGACCGGCGACATCGACTCGGCCATCGCCGCCGCGAAGGCCGCAGGCACCTGGGACGCGCTGCGCACCTGGGCGGACTCGCACGGCTGGCCCAGCGGCCGGCTCGATGCGCTGATCGCACGGCTGGAGCGCGAGATCACCGACCAGAACCCCCTGGACGAGGGGAACAAGTCGGGCGGCGCCAACAGTTCGAGTGAATCGAACGACTCCACCGCTCAGCGGCAGGGCGTCGTCCAGGCTCCCGCACCGGGGCATAAGGTCCCCGCACAGCAGCGGCCCCAGAAGCAGCAGAAGGAGTCCGGTCAGCAGTGGACCGGTCAGAAGCCTCCCGCGCACGCGGGATCGAACGTCGGAAACGGCAACGGCGCCGGCAACGACGGGAAGAAGGACCAGTCGCGCAATTCCCCAGACAGGCGCGACTGACAACGGCCGGATCCCCCAGTCCGGCCTTTCACAGCCCCCGGCGTCCCCCAGCGCCGGGGGCTTCTTCCTGCCTGCGGCGCGTGTGCACCCCGGATCATGGCTGACCCGGTGGCGGCTCACTCCCAGCGGTAGCCCGCGCCGCGGACCGTGACGATGTGGTCGGCGCCGAGCTTGCCGCGCAGGTACCGCACGTACACATCGACCACGTTCGAACCGGGGTCGAAGTCGAGACCCCACACCCGGCTCAGCAGCTGCTCCCGGCTGAGCACGCGGCCGGGGTTGCGCAGGAACTGTTCCGCGAGGGAGAACTCGCGCGCCGACAGATCGACTTCGCGGCCGTCGACGGTCGCGCGGCGGGCGAGGATGTCGAGCACCACGTCGCCGTGCGAGATCGCGACGCCGGGCTGCGGCACGCTCTCACGCAGGCGCGAGCGCACGCGTGCCAGCAGCTCCTCGAACGTGAACGGCTTCGGTACGTAGTCGTTGGCGCCCGCGTCCAGCCCGGTGACCGTGTCCCGCGTACTGGAACGCGCGGTGAGCATGATCACCGGCACCGCGGAACCTCGGGCCCGCAGCTCGCGCAGCACCTCGAAGCCGTCCATCGTGGGCAGGCCGACATCGAGGAGCACGAGATCGGCATCCCCGCGCAGCGCCGATTCGAGTCCTTCCGGGCCGTCCTCGAAGACGAGCGTCTCGTAGCCGGCGGCCTCGAGGCCGCGACTCACGAACGCGGCGATCCGAGGTTCGTCCTCGACGATGAGGATCCTGGTCATCCGGCGGCCTCCCGTTGCAGCACGTCTCCGGCACGAACCGGTGCCGGCAGTTCGGCCTCTGTGGGAGGCAGGTGGATCGTGAATGTCGCGCCGCCGCCCGGCGTATCGGTGACGACGCAGTGCCCGCCGTGGCCCTTCGCGATCGCATCGACGATGGCGAGGCCGAGACCGGACCCGCCCACCGAGCGCTTCACGTGCGCGCGGTCGAAGCGGCGGAAGATCCTGGCCCGCGCTCCGGGTGGGATGCCGGGCCCGTGATCGCGCACCCAGAGGCGTGAGCCGTCATCGGAGTGGGCACTGCCGATCTCGATGGGGCTGCCTTCGGGCGTGTATTTGGCGGCGTTGTCGGCGAGCTGCAGCCATGCCTGCAGCAGGCGGTCCTGGTCGCCGACCGTGACGCCCTCGGCACGGGCCTCGATCGTCCAGTGGTGCCCGGGGATGACGGCGACGAGCTCGCCCACCCGCTCGGTGAGCGAGGCGAGGTCGACCGTTCCGAGGCTGTAGGAGTCGGCCTCGGCGGTGGCCAGCAGGTCGATGTCCTCGACGAGCCGCGTGAGCCGGTCGAGCTCCGCGATGCCGATGTCCCGGGCGGACGCCACGTCCGCCGCATCCTGCGGATTCATGAGCTCGAGGTGACCCCGCACGATCGTGATCGGCGTCTTCAGCTCGTGGCGCACGTCGTCGAGAAGCTGTCGCTGCACATCGACGGAATCCTCCAGGCGATCGAGCATCGAGTTGACCGTGCGCGACAGGTCGGCGATGTCGTCATTGCCCTGGGGCTCGAGTCGATGCGAGAGGTCGGTGATCGAGATGGCGTCGGCCGTCTCGCGGAGGCGGCGGATCGGCGACAGCAGCCGGCCGGTGACGAACCACCCCACGATCCCGATCGCGAACAGCACGGCGACCGCTGCGATGACGTACGTCGTCATGGCGAAGGTCACCGGCTGCAGCTCCGCGCTCAGATCGACCGCGCGGACGTACAGGCCCTGTCGCGGATCGCCGGCCATGCTCACCGGGATCGCGATGTAGCGGAGCGAACCCTGGTCGGTGACGGCGGTGCCCCGCTTCGTGTCGCCTTTCGCAGTCTCCCGGACGACCCGATCGATGAGCTGCTTGTTCTCAGCGATGCTGAAGCCCGACAACGTCTGCGGCGCCCATCGCGGAACTCCGTCGATCAGAGCGAGCGACGCCTCGTTGCGAGCAGGGACCAAGCGTGCCACCACCGCGTTCAGGTAATCGTCGACGTTCTGGAAGTCGTTCTTGTCGAGATCCTCCACCGCCGCGGAGGTACCGTCGGTCGGGTCGACCGCTTCACCGGTCGCGACGTCCTCGAGGACCTTCACCTGGTCCTTGAGACGTTCGTTCACGTCGCCGAGTGCCTGTTCGCGCTGCACCAGGAACGTGACGCTGCCCACGATCGCCAGACCCACGCACGCGACCGCCAGGATCGCGGCGAGGATCCTGACGCGCGCGGGAACCGGGCGGGGCGTTCGGGCCATGACCTGATTATCCCGCCGACGCACGGCTGGCGGCATGGGGTGGGCGGATCAGCCCGGGTGCGTCATCGAGAGAAGGTCGAGCTTCTCGTCGAGCTGCTCGAGCGTGAGCTCGCCGCGCTCGACGTAGCCGAGGTCGATCACGGCCTCGCGCACCGTGATGCCCTTCGCGACGGAGTGCTTGGCGATCTTGGCGGCGGCCTCGTAGCCGATGAGCTTGTTGAGCGGCGTGACGATCGACGGCGACATGCCGGCGTACGCCGCGGCGCGCTCGATGTTCGCCTCCAGACCGTCGATGGTCTTGTCGGCGAGCACCCGTGAGGTGTTCGCGAGCAGCTCGATCGACTCGAGCACCGCGCTGCCCATGATCGGGATGGCGACGTTGAGCTCGAAGGCACCGGAGGCGCCCGCCCATGCGACGGTCGCATCGTTGCCGATGACGCGGGCGCACACCATGAGCGTGGCCTCGGGGATCACCGGGTTGACCTTGCCCGGCATGATCGACGATCCGGGCTGCAGGTCGGGGATGTGCAGCTCGCCGAGGCCCGTGTTCGGGCCGGAGCCCATCCAGCGGAGGTCGTTGTTGATCTTGGTCAGCGACACCGCGATGGTGCGAAGGGCGCCGGATGCCTCGACCAGGCCGTCGCGGTTGGCCTGGGCCTCGAAGTGGTCCTTGGCCTCGGTGATCGGCAGCTCGGTGTCGGCGACGATGAGCTCGATCACGCGCTGTGGGAAGCCGAGCGGAGTGTTGATGCCGGTGCCGACCGCGGTCCCGCCGAGGGGGACCTCGGCGACGCGCGGGAGTACGGCCTGCACGCGCTCGATGCCGAGGCGGATCTGGCGGGCGTAGCCGCCGAACTCCTGCCCGAGGGTCACGGGAGTCGCGTCCATGAGGTGGGTGCGGCCGGACTTGACGACGGTCTTCCAGAGGTCGGCCTTCGCCTCGAGGGCGACGGCCAGGTGGTCGAGCGCGGGGATCAGGTCGTCGATGAGCTCCTGCGTCACGGCGATGTGCACCGAGGTCGGGAACACGTCGTTGGACGACTGCGAGGCGTTGACATGGTCGTTCGGGTGCACGGTCGCGCCGAGCGCCTGGGTGGCGAGGGTCGCGAGCACCTCGTTCATGTTCATGTTCGACGACGTGCCGCTGCCGGTCTGGTAGACGTCGATCGGGAACTGGTCGGCGAACTCGCCGGCGATGATGCGGTCGGCGGCGCCGGCGATGGCGTCGGCGATGACGCCGTCGAGCGTGCCGAGTTCCTTGTTCGCGAGCGCCGCGGCCTTCTTGATGCGCGCGAGCGCGACGATCTGGGCGGGCTCGAGCCGGTCGCCGGAGATCGGGAAGTTCTCGACGGCGCGCTGCGTCTGCGCAGCGTAGAGCGCGTTCTTGGGAACGCGCACCTCGCCCATGGTGTCGTGCTCGATGCGGTACTCGATGTCGGTCACGTCGTTGTTCCTCACGTGTCGGTACAGGGGTGTCTTGGCAGAGCTTTTTTGTGTTCAGGCGGTGTCGGTGATCCCGACGATGACGTCGGGCACCGCGGTGCCTTCGCCGAGGCGGTAGTTGGCGCCGACGATCGCGAGGCGCCCTTCGGCGACGGCGGAGCTGATCAGCTCGGAGGAGTGCAGCAGCTCGCCGACGGTGTCGCGGAGATGCTCGCGACCCACCTCTTCGGCGTCGATCACGTCGGGGTACACGCCGTCCACGGCGGACGCCCGCTGGACGCGGCGCACCGCGGGCACGATCGGCGAGATCAGCCGCCAGATGTGCGGGGGCAGCGGATCGGCGTCGGGGCTGGTGCTGTCGATCGCCGCGCGGACTGCGCCGCAGGCGTCGTGGCCCAGCACCACGATGAGGGGCACTTCGAGCACCGCGACGGCGTACTCGAGGCTGCCCACGACGGATTCGGAGACGACCTGGCCCGCGTTGCGGACGACGAAGAGGTCGCCGAGGCCCTTGTCGAAGATGATCTCCGCCGCCAGACGCGAGTCCGCGCAGCCGAAGAGGGCGGCGCGGGGTCGCTGCCCTCCCGCGAGTTCATGCCGGGTGTCGGCGTCCTGCCGAGGGTGGCGGGGTTCGCCGGCGACGAAGCGCGCGTTGCCGCGCTGCATCTCCCGCCAGGCCTTCGCGGGGGTGGGCTGATCGGTCACTCGGCCTCCTGGCGCAGTGCGGTGATCTGGTCTGTGACGGAGCGTGCCGTCTCTTCGAGGGCGGTCTCGCCGGCGGCGCCGTAGATGAGCACCGTGTCGGTGCCGGCGTCGGTGGCGAGCGCGACCGAGATGTTCCCGGTGCGGTCGGGGTCGAGTTCGTAGCGCTCCCAGGTGATGCCGTCGATCGTGACGGTGTCCTGCGGGGCGGAGCCCGAGAGCACGCGGGCCGGCCACGCCTCGTCGGCATCGAATCCCTGCGCGACGCGCAGGAAGCCGCGCTCGTCCTCCTCGGCGGGGGCGTAGACGACGGTGAACGCGCGGACCCCGCCGTTGCCCTCGATGCCGGCGCGGTTCACGATCCACGCATCGGACATCTCCGCAGTGATGACCGTGCGCCCCTCGGAGGCGGCGACGCCCGCTGCGACCGAGGCGACGTCGATCGCTTCGCGCGGCGGCGGGGTGCCGCGGGGCACGGCGGCGATGATTACGATCACGACCGCCAGCGTCGCGAGCAGCGCCGCGATGAGATTGCGCACGTTCTGGCTCGAGCGGTAGATCCGCGACGACTCGGCCTTGCGGTCGGCGGTCTCCTCGGGCGTCTCGGGGCGACCGAGTTCGGCGACGATCCGTGGTCCGCGTGCCATCAGTGCACCTCGCCCTGCGCGCGATCGGCGGAGGCGCGTGCGGCCTCGAGCCGGCGCTTGGCCCCCAGCAGCCATTCCTCGCAACGAGCGGCGAGCGCCTCGCCGCGCTCCCAGAGAGCGAGGGAGTGCTCGAGGGTCGGGGCGCCCTGCTCGAGTTCGGCGACGACGCGGACGAGTTCATCGCGCGCCTGCTCGAACGAGAGGGTCGCGACGTCCGTGAGGGCGCCGCTCGTCTCAGTCATAGTCACAGTCTATTCGGCTGCGGGGTCCGCCCCGCGCGCCGCTCGTTCGGACGCAGGACCGGCCCGCGCCCCGCCCGATTCGGCTAGACGACGTCGCCCGCCCGGCCCTCGTCCTCCGCGATCTCGCCCTCGGAGCGTGCCGCGAACGAGCCGCGTCCGACGGTGACGACGATGGGGGTGGAGGGCGGAGCCTGCGTCGCGTCGCGCACGATGACACCGTCGGCGAGGTGCGCGATCGCGTAGCCGCGGGCCAGCGTCGATGCGGGGGAGAGGGCGCGCAGCGTCGCGCGGAGCTCGGCCGTGCGCTGCTCCTGGATGCGCAGCGACCGGTCGATGCGATCGCGCCCGCGCGCGGCGAGGAGCTCGACCTCGTGCGAGCGGGTGGTCAGCAGTGTCTCGGGGTCGCGCAGCACCGGGCGGGAACGCAGCTGCTCGAGCTGGGCGATGTCGTGCGAGATGCGCTGCGTGAGCCGTGTGTTCATACGGGCGCGCAGCTGCCCGACGAGCGCGCGCTGCTCAGCGACATCCGGCACGACGCGTTTGGCGGCGTCGGTCGGGGTCGACGCGCGCAGGTCGGCGACGTCGTCGAGGAGCGGATGGTCGTTCTCGTGGCCGATGGCGCTGACGACGGGAGTGGATGCCGCCGCCACCGCCCGGATCAGGCGTTCGTCGCTGAAGCCGAGCAGGGTCTGCGGGTCGCCGCCGCCGCGGGCGATGATGATGACGTCGACGTCGGGTGCGGCATCCAGCGCCTTCAGAGCCGCGATCGTCTCAGGAACGCACCGGTCGCCCTGCACGGCGGCGTATTTCGTCTGGAACCTCACCTGCGGCCAGCGCAGCTCGGCGTTGCGATGGACGTCCTTCTCGGCATCCGAGTTCTCGCCGGTGATGAGGCCGATGAGGTGGGGCAGGAAGGGGAGAGGCTTCTTGCGGGACGGGTCGAAGAGACCTTCGGACCGCAGCTGCACGCGCAGGCGCTCCAGCTTCTCCAGCTGGTCGCCGAGTCCCACGTGACGCATCGCCGAGACGCCGAAGCTGAAGTCGCCGTTCTTCACGAAGTAGTCGGCTTTTACGCACGCGATCACGTGGTCGCCGACCTTCAGGTCTCCGGGCAGCCGGTCTCGCGTGGACGACCAGATGCGGAACGAGACGGTGGCGTCGGTCACCAGATCCTTCAGGCGGCCGAAGACGTTGCCGCCGCGCTGGTTCCACCCCGTGATCTCGCCCTCGACCCAGACCGAGCCCCATGTCTGGACGAAACCGCGGATCGTGTCGTTGAGCCGGGCGACGGAGGTCGGCGCCTGCGCCGTGGAGTCACGCGGCGCGACCGAGTCCGGGGGCGGCGGCTCGCCGGGGACGGTGGCGGGCTGGAAACTCGTCATGCGGTCCTTTCGTGCCCGGGAAGGGCTTGCTCTCGCCGGTCGGCCGGCGGGCGCCGCGGGCTCCCGGTCGGAGGCCGCGCTCAGGAGCCCGCCCGTAGAATCGAGGGGTGAGCATCAGCACCGCGGGACAGACCCGAGCGAGTCAGGCCCCTGTGAGCATGCCCGTCCCGCGGATCCCGCGGCGGCGCGAACCGCTCAAGGATATCGCCGGGGCCGGACACAAGCGGGTGCTCCTGGCATCCCCGCGCGGCTACTGCGCGGGGGTGGACCGCGCCGTGATCGCCGTCGAGAAGGCGCTCGAGCGCTACGGCGCACCGGTGTACGTGCGCAAGCAGATCGTGCACAACATCCACGTCGTCACCGAGCTCGAGAAACAGGGCGCCATCTTCGTCGAAGAGGTGGATGAGGTCCCCTCGGGCGCCCACGTCGTGTTCAGCGCGCACGGGGTGTCGCCCGCGGTCGTGAACGCGGCATCCGATCGCGGTCTCCGCGCCATCGACGCCACGTGCCCGCTCGTCACGAAGGTGCATCGCGAGGCCGTGCGCTTCGCGCGGGACGACTTCGAGATCCTCCTGATCGGCCACGTCGGCCACGAGGAGGTCGAAGGCACCGCGGGTGAGGCTCCCGACCATGTGACCATCGTGAACTCGCCCGAGGAGGCCGACACCATCGAGGTTCGCGATCCCTCGAAGGTCGTGTGGCTGTCGCAGACGACGCTCTCGGTCGACGAGACGATGGAGACCGTGCGCCGTCTGCGGGTGCGCTTCCCTGAGCTGCAGGATCCGCCGTCGGACGACATCTGCTACGCCACCCAGAACCGCCAGGTCGCGATCAAGAAGGTCGCGAAGGATGCCGATCTCGTGATCGTCGTCGGGTCGGCCAACTCGTCGAACAGTGTCCGACTCGTCGAGGTCGCGCTGGAGCACGGCGCGAAGGCCGCCTACCGCGTCGACTACGCCGACGAGGTCGAGCAGGCGTGGCTCGAGGGGGTCGAGACCGTCGGCGTCACCAGCGGCGCGTCGGTGCCCGAAGTGCTCGTGCAGCAGGTGCTCGACGACCTCGCTGCGGCCGGCTACCGCGACGTCGAAGAGGTGCGCACCGCCGAGGAGGATCTGCAGTTCTCCCTTCCGAAGGAGCTGCGAACGGATGCCGCCGGCAAGCGCGACGACCGCGCGCTGGGTGGACGGACCCGCTCGTGAGCGACGCCGTCGACGCCCAGCCCGATCCGCGCTCGCGTCCCCGTCCCCAGTTCGGCGAGTACGCGACGCCGGAGGAGCAGCGGGCACGCATCCAGGAGCCGGCTCCGTGGCAGCTGGAGCCGATCGCGCCGATCATGACGGATGCCCCGGCAGACGGCATCCCACCCGCTCCTGCCGTCGCCGAGAAGCGTCCGCACCCCGTCGACCGCATCGTGACGTTCGCGCTGCTCGCCTACGGCCTCGTCAACGTGATCACCTCGGTGCCGGCGTTCCTCGACTACGGCTCGTACGCCGAGACGATGCTCGGGCTGATGGGCGCCGACGTGCAGCTCTCGGATCCCGCCGCCGGAGAACCCTGGGCGATCGCCGCAGTGCTCGTCCTCGTGGCCGGCTGGTGCGTCACGGCGGCCCTCTCGGTCTGGAACATCCGCCGCGCCCGCCTGACATGGTGGATCCCGCTGGTGGGCGGCATCGTCTTCTCGCTGATCGCGGGCGCGCTGATGGTCGCGCCGCTGACGAACGACCCCGCGGTCTGGCAGGCGCTCCTCGACAGCGCGCGGCTCTGACCTTCCGCGGCGCGCGGATCGCGCGCCGCGATGTCCCGCAACGGCGGGTCCATACTCACAGGTGACGACACGGGCGTGCTGCGGATTCACGTGAACCCGCAGGTGGTGTGTCTCGTGTCTCCTGCGGGAGGTGATGGATGCCGCACGACGACGTGGAGCGTCGAGACAGTGCCGCCGGACGCGATGCCGCGCGCCTGGCCGCTCTGTACGACGCACACGCGGCGCCGGTCTGGCGCTATGTCGTGCATCTCACCGGCGATCGCGCCGGTGCCGACGATATCGTGCAGGAAACGCTGCTGCGGGCGTGGCGAACGCCCAAGATCCTCGAGCAGGATCCTTCGACCACGCGCTCGTGGATGTTCACCGTCGCGCGCCACCTCGTGATCGACGAGGCGCGCAGCGCGCGGCGTCGGCGGGAGATCGACGTCGCCGAAGTCCCCGAGCGCACCGCGCCGGACGCCACCGACGCGCTGTTCGAGGCGATCCTCGTGGAGGAGGCGCTGGCCACGCTCACGACGGACCACCGCGCCGTCGTCGTGCGCGCCTACTACCGCGGCCTCTCCGTGGCCGAGATGGCCGACGAACTCGACATCCCGGAGGGCACCGTCAAGTCGCGTCTCCACTACGGGCTGCGCGCCCTCCGGCTCACCCTGCAGGAGAAGGGGGTGACGCGATGACCACCACGGATCACGGCCGCTTCGCCGATTGGGACGCCGCATACGTCGTGCGCGCTCTCAGCCTCGACGACCGCCGTCGATTCGAGGCCCACCTCGACAGCTGTCCCGTCTGCCGCGAGGCGATCGCGGACCTGGCGCCGACGATGGGGCTCTTGGCGAGGGTCGCACCCGAACGCGCCGAGACGCTGCTCGAGCCGTCGGACCATGACGGCCCTGATCCCGCTGCACGCGAGCGCATGGTCGTCCGCGGCACGCGCGACGGCCGTCGGCGCCGCATGATCGCCTGGGGCAGCGGCCTCGCGGCAGCGGCCGCCGTCGCCGTGGTGATCGCCTTCGCGGTGACGACGGCGGTCGCTCCGGCGAGCGTGCCCGAAGAGGTCGTCGCGCTCCAGGCCGTGACGGACGTGCCGCTGACCGCGAAAGTGGAACTGACCGACGTGGCATGGGGTACCCGCATCGCGATGACGTGCCACTACCCTCCCAGTCGCGATCCCTACACGGCCGATCAGGAGTGGCCGTACGTGCTCGTCGTCACCTCGACCGACGGCACCACGAGCGAGCTGTCTTCCTGGCGAGCCGGGCCGGGGACGACGGCCCACCTCGACGCCGGCACGGCGCTGGACCGCGCCGACATCGCGTCGATCGAGGTGCGGGCCGTCTCGGACGGCCGTGTGCTGCTGCGAGGCGAACCCGCGCCGCCGGGGGAGTGAGCGTGGCGGGCATGGACGCTCGCTAGGATGAGCGGATGCCTCGCCTGGTCGCCGTCTGCGCCGTCCGACGATTGCGTCCCGATGCCGGCTCGGTCGGCGTCACCGCGATCGACAAAGGCCCTGTGGACGGACCCGTGCGCGTCGGGCCGTACGGTGTGTACGCCGACGTGCAGGCCGACCGCAAGCACCACGGGGGCTTCGACAAGGCCCTCTACGCGTACGCCGACGAGGATGCCGCGTTCTGGGAGTCGGAGCTCGGCCGGGAGCTTCCGCCCGGCTGGTTCGGCGAGAACCTGCGGGTCGAGGGAATCGACGTCAACGCGGCGCTCATCGGCGAGCGGTGGCGCATCGGCGACCGCGTGGAGGTCGAGGTCACGATGCCCCGCACTCCGTGCCAGACGTTCGCGCGCTGGGTCGGCGGCGACGACGCGCGCGGGTGGGTCAAGCGCTTCTCGAACGAACGCCGCCTCGGACCCTATCTGCGCGTCGTCCGGGGCGGGCGCGTGCAGGCGGGCGACGAGATCGTGGTGGTCCACCGGCCCGACGGTGCTCCCGGGCTGCTCGACCGCTACGCCGACCCCGAATAATCCTCACGCCTCCGTGCGCGTCGCTTCGCGCCGCGTACGGAGCCTCGGGCGCGGGAGCCCACCCTCGGGGTCCTGGAATGCGCGAATGCCCCGGCACCTGCCCCGCGAGGCCGCTGCCGAGGCATCCGTCGAATCTGCTGTCTACGCGCCGAGGCTCTTGCCGGCCGAGCCGAGCTGCTTCGTGGCCTCGACGACGCGGGCGGCCATCGCCGACTCGGCGATCTTGCCCCAGGCGCGCGGGTCGTAGGCCTTCTTGTTGCCCACCTCGCCATCGACCTTCAGGACGCCGTCGTAGTTCGAGAACATGAAGCCGGCGACCGAGCGCGTGAACGCGTACTGCGTGTCGGTGTCGACGTTCATCTTCACCACGCCGTTGGCGACCGCGAGCGCGATCTCCTCGTCCGTCGAGCCGCTGCCGCCGTGGAAGACGAGATCGAGGGGCTTCGGGCCGGTGCCGAACTTCGCCGCGATGCCCTCCTGGATCTCACCGAGGAGCTCGGGACGGAGCTTGACGTTGCCCGGCTTGTACACGCCGTGCACGTTGCCGAAGGTGAGGGCTGAGATGTAGCGGCCGTTCTCGCCGAGGCCGAGTGCCTCGACGGCCTTCGTCACGTCGGCGACCGTCGTGTAGAGCGCCTCGTTGGAGCCCTCGTGCTGGACACCGTCCTCTTCGCCGCCCACGACGCCGATCTCGACCTCGAGGATGGCGTTGATGTTCTTGAGGCGGGGGAGCAGGTCCTTCGCGATCTCGATGTTCTCGTCGAGCGGGACCGCTGAGCCGTCCCACATGTGCGACTGGAAGATCGGGTTGCGGCCGGCCTTCACCTCTTCCTCCGACGCCTCGATGAGGGGGAGCACGAAGTCCGCGAGCGCCGGCTTCGGGCAGTGGTCGGTGTGGAGGGCGACCGTGATGGGGTAGCTCTTGGCGACCTCGGTGGCGAACTTCGCGAACGCGAGCGCACCGGCGGCGCGGTTCTTCACGGTGTGGCCGGCGAAGTAGTCCGCGCCGCCCGTCGTGACCTGGATGATGCCGTCCGAGCCGGCCTCGGTCAGTCCCTGGAGGACCGCGTTGATCGACTGCGAACTGGCGACGTTGATGGCGGGATACGCGAAGCCACCGGCCTTCGCGCGGTCCAGCATGTCGGCGTACTGCTCCGGGGTGGCGACGGGCATGAGTGCTCCCTTGATCGAGTGGGGTTCACGGAAACTCTACCCAAGGGCCGGAAGTCGGAACGGATGCCGCCCCCCCGGCCGATCGCGGGAAAACCACGTCCCTGCACTAGCGGAAAGAAAGGCGATTCCTTCGCTTTCCGTCGCGTGAAATTCCCGTGAATCGGGCGGGATGCTGGCATAGGCTGACCGCATGGTGAGCCTGACCGCGGACATGAGTCCCCTCCACCCCGACCGCAACCTCGCACTCGAGCTCGTGCGAGCGACCGAAGCGGCGGCGATCCGCGCGGTGCCGTTCATCGGCCGCGGCGCCAAGGAGGCGGCCGACGGGGCGGCCGTCGACGCGATGCGCGCCTTCTTCACCACCGTGAACTTCGACGGCACGATCGTCATCGGCGAGGGCGAGAAGGACGAAGCGCCGATGCTCTACAACGGCGAGCGTGTCGGCAATGGCCGTGGACCGCAGGCCGACGTCGCGGTCGATCCGATCGACGGGACCTCTCTCACGGCGGCCGGGCGCAACAACGCTCTCTCCGTGATCGCCGTCTCCGACCACGGCACGATGCTCGACGCGTCGAGCGTCTTCTACATGGACAAGCTCGTCACCGGCCCCGCGGGCGTGGGCGTCGTCGACATCCGCCTGCCCATCGGCGAGAACATCCGCCGGCTCGCGAAGGCCCTCGACAAGCCCGTCGACGAGCTGGTGGTCTCCGTGCTGCACCGCCCCCGCCACGAGCGCCTCATCGAAGAGATCCGCGAGGCCGGCGCGGGCACGCGACTGATGAGCGACGGCGACGTCGCAGGCGGCATCAACGCCGCGCGCCACAACGCCCGCACCGACATGTGCGTCGGCGTGGGCGGCAGCCCCGAAGGCATCGTCACCGCGTGCGCGATCAAGGCGCTCGGGGGTCACATCCAGGGCCGCCTCTGGCCCCGCGACGACGACGAGAAGCAGCGCGGCATCGACGCAGGCCTGAAACTCGACGGCTACGTCTACGAGGCCGATGACCTCGTGAAGGGCAACAACACGATCTTCGTCGCGACCGGCGTCACCGACGGCGCGCTCGTCGCCGGCGTCCGACGCGAGGGCGGGTACGTCTACACCGAGAGCGTCGTGCTGCGCGGCGCGTCGGGCACGCTGCGCCGGATCTCGTCGGAGCACCTCGTCTCGAAGTGGCTCTGACCGTCTGACGCTGAACGGCCGCGGTGGTGCGACACGTGATGCCGCCGTGACCGTTTCGTGACCGGCCTCCGAGGGAACTCTGGCAGAATCTTCAGTGGTGTCGATGGAGACACGACTGTGTTCCCTACTCGAGGAGTTGACGATGTCTGCGTACTCAGCCGATCCGTCGTCGCCCCAGACGGGCGCGCAGGCGGTGGTGGCGAACGCCATCGATCCCGCCCGCCGGCCGGACGTGCTCCTGCGGGTCCGTCGTGACGAGGGTCACGAGATCAGCGCCTGGTGGATGATCGGCGCGTTCGTCGGCGTCTCCGCCGCGGTCATCGTGCTCCTGAGCTTCGTTCCCGGCGGCGCCTGAGCCTCACTCGTTCGGAGAGGCGATGCGTGCGCGCACCTCGCCGAGCTCCGCGGTCGCGGAGCGACGCGGCGGGTCGACGTCGTCGCCTGCGCCCGACCCACGCCGCTCTTCGAGCCCGGGGAGCGTCTCGTCGAGCATCTCCGGCGCCGTGAGGCGGCGCGGGCTCTTCTCGATGGCGGCGGGCTCGTTGACGGCGTCGAGCTTGGTCGCGTCGATGCCGGGGAACTTGCGCGCGCTCACCAGCACACGCGTCTCGAGCGATCCGGCGAACCGGTTGTAGCTGTCGACGGTGCGCTCGATCGCTCGGCGCAGGTCGTCGGCGTGCGACGCGAGAGAGCCGAGCCGCTCGTAGAGCTGGTTGCCGAGATCGAAGAGCGCACGGGCCTCTTGCGAGACGTCCTGCTGGGTCCAGGTGTACGCGACCGTCTTGAGCACCGCCCAGAGGTTGACGGGCGATGCCAGTGCGACGCGCTTGCCGAAGGCGTAGTCGAGCAGCGACGGGTCTTCTTCCAGGGCGGCTGCGAGCAGCGACTCGCTCGGCACGAAGCAGACGACGAACTCTGGGCTCGACGAGAGCCCCGCCCAGTAGGTCTTGCGGGCGAGGGCGTCGACGTGCGCCCGCACCGCCTTGACGTGCTTGTCGAGCAGGCTGCGCCGACGGGCGGCCTCCGCTCCCTGCGCCGTCAGCGGGATGGCGCTCGCCTCCAGGAAGGCGTCGAGCGGGACCTTGGCGTCGACGGCGATCGCCTTGTCGCCGGGGAGGCGGATGACCATGTCGGGGCGGCCGGCGCCGGCATCCGACGTGATCGATGCCTGCAGGTCGAAGTCGACGTGGCGCGTGAGCCCGGCGGCTTCGACGACGCGCCGCAGCTGCGTCTCGCCCCATACGCCGCGGGTGCTGCCCGAACGCAGGGCGCCGGCCAGCGACTCGGTTGTCGCCCGCAGCGCCTCGTCGGACTCGTGTGCGCGTCGCAGCTGTTCGGCGAGCGTGCCGAACTGCAGGTGCCGGTCCCGCTCGAGATCGTCGACCTTCGTGTGCATGGCCGCCAGCGTCTCCTGCACGGGCGCGAGCGCCCGCAGCACCGACTGCTCGCGACGCTCGCGTTCCTCGCGGGCCGCCTGGTCGTGGCGCGCCTGGCTCGCGAGCTCGCGGTAGAGCACCTGCTGGTGCTCCAGCTGGGCCTGCACGCCCTGCCGCGCGGCCTCCGAGCCGGCGAGCCGCGCGGTGAGGTCGGCCTGTTCGCGTGCGGCCCGTGCCGCGCCGCGGGCGAGACCCGCCGCCCAGCCGGCCATCACGCCGACGAGGAGGCAGGCGATTGCCACCACACTGATCACGACTGCGTCCATGGCTCCAGGGTGCCGGATGCCTCGGACATCGCCCGTGCGGCGGGCCGCAGCATCCGGTTCCGCGTCATGCGACGGCGAATGAGACCGCGGGAGCCTCGGCGGCCGCGATCTGCGACACCCGGACGCCGACCGCCTCGGCGAGGGCGTCGATGTCGCCGGCGCCCACGCGCCGCGCCGCGTCGATCATGACGTGCGCGCAGGCCATGGCGTCGGCGGTGGCGTTGTGGTGCGGGAAGTCGGCGAATCCGGCCTCCGCGGCGACGAACGGCAGCCGGTAGGACTCGAGACGGTAGACCCTGCGGGCCACCTGGAGACTGCACGCGTAACGGTACGGCGGGCATTCGTCCCCGGTCGCGTCGCACGCCCGCTTGAGCACCGCCATGTCGAAGCCGGCGTTGTGGGCGACCAGGATGTCGTCTGCGGCGAAGGCGACGATGTCGGCGAGCTGGCGGCTCCACGGCGCCGCGTCGACGACGTCCTCCGGCCGGATGCCGTGGATGCGGACGTTCAGCTCGAAGAACACGTCGTGCCCCGCCGGTGGGCGGATCAGCCAGCCTGTCCGGTCGACGATCTCGCCATCGCGTACCCGCACGAGTCCGACCGCACAGGCCGAGGCGTTGCTGGAGTTCGCCGTCTCGAAGTCGATCGCGGTGAAGTCCAGAGGCACATCCCCAGACTCACCCCGGCCCGGCTGCGCGGACGGAAGGCGCGCCGAGCGCGCGCTCTCGTCATAGGGTCGGAGACATGGCCAGTCGCGAAGAGATGTCGCGCTCGTTCGGGGCCGCCGCCGGCGCGTACGAGTCGGGCCGGCCCGACTATCCGCGCGAAGCCGTGGACTGGATGCTCGCTCCGGTCCGCGAGCCGGGCCGCGCTGTGCGCGTCGCCGACGTCGGGGCGGGCACCGGCAAGCTCACCCGCACGATCGTCGAAGCCGGGGCCGAGGTCGTGGCGATCGACCCCGACGCCGACATGCTCTCGAGCCTCCGCGAGCACGTCCACGGCGTGCCGACCTTCGTGGGGACGGCGGAACGGATGCCGCTTCCCGACGCTTCCGTCGATGCCGTGCTGCTCGGCCAGGCGTGGCACTGGGTCGACCCCGTCGCTGCTTCGGCCGAGGTCGGGCGGGCGCTTCGCGAGGGAGGTGTGCTCGGGCTCGTCTGGAACATCCGCGACGAGACGGATCCGTGGGTCGCTCGTCTCACGGCCGCGATGCACGGCAGCCACGCAGAGGAGATGCTCGCGGGCGACGGCCCCCGGGTCGCCGAGCCCTTCGACGGACTCGAGCCCCGCTCGTGGAGATGGACGCGCTCCATCACGCGTGCAGCACTCATCGACATGGTCGCCTCGCGCAGCTACGTCATCACCGCGTCGGACGCCGACCGGACGGAGATCCTGGCAGCGGTGAGCGACCTGTTCGACGAACGCCGGGTCACCGAGGCGACCGGCGCCGAGGTCGTGGACCTGCCGTACGTGACGCACGCGTTCCGGGGCCGGGCCCACGCGCCCCGAGGGCCTGCGCAGCGCGCCAGCGCTGCGTCGAGGGGGCGTGAGGATCGTTCCTGAGATCTCGGCGGGTCACGCGCGGACGGTGCCCACGACGTGCCATGGCCCGCTGGCCTCGCGGTAGCGCGGTTCGAGCCCGCGCCCGCTCAGCACCGCGATCATGGCGTCCGGCATGTGCGCGTACGCCCGGTAGGGATTGCCCGTCAGGGCGTAGAGGGTGTTGATCGCGCGCGCTGAGAACCGGGCGAGCACTGTGCGCGGCGGGTGACTGAACACGACGGCGCGGTCGGCCCGTCCGGCGGCCGCACCGAGCAGACGCTCGTAGTCCGGGTAGCAGCAGACGACGCGATGCAGCACGACGATGTCGGCCCGCTCCACCGCCTCGGGCGTGCTCGCGAGATCGACCCCCAGCATCCGTGTCACGCGATCGCGCAGGCCGGCCTCGTCGAGCAGCCTCGCAGCCTCGGACTCGTAGGCCGCGGACAGCTCGACGTTGGTCGTGTGGGACGCGCCCCGCTTGAGCGCTTCCAGCTGGATGTCGCCGATCCCCCCGCCGATCTCGAGCAGAGACGCCCCCTCGAGCCCGACCGAGCCCGCGAAGTCGAGCACCAGCGCCGCGCTCGGCGTGAGACCGCCGTTCCGGTACTGGCGCGCGAGCCGACGGGCGAACCGGGCGTTGAACTCCCGGTCGTAGCCCTCCGGCACTCTCGGCGCGCAGCACTCGTCCACGCGCTCAGTATCGCGTCGCACGACACGCCCGGCAACGGGCGAGCGTCGCGGCGCCGCGGTGTCGACGGGGCGGCGTACCGTGGCGCGGGTGCGCACTCTCACCGTCTGCAACTTCGTCACCGTCGACGGCCGCTACGAGGACGACGATCACGACATCGGCTCGTTCTTCGAGCACTGGCATCCCGACTACCAGGGCGCCGACACCTTCGACCACTACACGACGGCGCTCCTGCGCGCGTCAGACACCCTGCTGCTCGCGGGCCGCCGATCGACGCTCGGCAACCTCGGCTACTGGACGGGCGTCCGGTCGGACCCCGATGCGACCGACATCCGTCACCAGTTCGCCGAGCTGATCCTCGGGGTCGAGAAGGTCGTCGTGTCCGACACGATCACCGCGGACGACATCGCGTCGTACGAGAACATCCGCATCGTGCGGGTCGCCGACGCACGGGAAGAGGTCGCGGCCCTCAAGCAGCGCGAGGGGCGCGGCATCCTCGTGCTCCTCGGCCGGGTGCTGTGGAACGACCTCATGCGCGCCGGGCTCGTGGACGAGCTGCACCTCGTCACGTTCCCGCTGATCGCCGGGTCCGGCGTGCCGCTGTTCGACGAACGGCCGGCGGTGGCCCTGAAGCTGCTCGAGACCCGGTCGTGGGAGGAATCGGGCAACGTGCTGATGCGATGGCGCGTCGATCCGGACTGATCCTGGGAGGGACGGATGCCGCGGGGTGCGGCATCCGTCCCGCCAAGGCGCGGGGCCCACCTCGCCTAGACTGGATGCCCGTGGCTCTCACCATCGGAATCGTCGGTCTCCCGAACGTCGGCAAGTCGACCCTCTTCAACGCCCTGACCAAGAACCAGGTGCTCGCGGCGAACTACCCGTTCGCGACGATCGAGCCCAACATCGGCGTGGTCAACCTGCCCGACCCGCGGCTCGACAAGCTGGCCGAGATCTTCCACTCCGAGCGGATCCTGCCCGCCGCCGTGTCGTTCGTCGACATCGCCGGCATCGTCCGCGGCGCGAGCGAGGGCGAGGGCCTCGGCAACAAGTTCCTCGCGAACATCCGCGAGGCCGACGCCATCGCCCAGGTCGTGCGCGGCTTCGACGACGACGACGTGGTGCACGTCGACGGCGCGGTCAACCCGCAGAGCGACATGGAGACCATCAACGCCGAGCTGCAGCTCGCCGACCTCGAGACGCTCGAGAAGGCGATCACACGGTACGAGAAGGAGGTCAAGGGCAAGAAGCTCGACCCCTCGGTGCTCGCCGCGGCGATCGAGGCGAAGGACGCCCTCGAGCGCGGGGTGCTGCTGTCGGCCTCGGGCATCGACCTCTCGCCGATCAAGGAGCTGGGCCTGCTGACCGCGAAGCCGTTCATCTTCGTCTTCAACGTGGATGAGGCTGTGCTGACGGATACTGCGAAGAAGGCCTCGCTCGAGGCTCTGGTCGCGCCGGCCAAGGCCGTCTTCCTCGACGCGAAGATCGAGTCGGAGCTCATCGACCTCGACCCGGAGGACGCGGCGGAGCTGCTCGCCTCGACCGGGCAGGACGAGTCCGGTCTCGACCAGCTGGCGCGCATCGGCTTCGACACGCTCGGGCTGCAGACCTACCTGACAGCCGGCCCGAAGGAGGCCCGCGCCTGGACCATCGGCAAGGGCTGGAAGGCCCCGCAGGCGGCCGGCGTGATCCACACCGACTTCGAGAAGGGCTTCATCAAGGCCGAGGTCATCTCGTTCCACGACCTCGTCGAGACCGGCTCGGTCGTCGAGGCCCGATCGAAGGGCAAGGCCCGGCTCGAGGGCAAGGACTACGTCATGCAGGACGGCGATGTCGTCGAGTTCCGCTTCAACGTCTGACGAACGCTCCTCGGAAAGGCTTCCCATGACCGACACCACGCAGATCTTCGAGCCCGACGGACGCGCGATCCCGTACATCGTCGAGGGCGACGGGCCCATCGGCCTGGTGCTGATCGCCGAACCCGGGCAGGACGCTCTGGGTGTGGTGGGGCACTACCTCGCCGAAGAGGCGGGGTTCCACATCATCCGCGTCGGCTACCGCGCGAACGTCGATGCGGCGTCGACAGGCGATCAGGCCGACGACGTCGTGGCGGTCATCGATGAGCTGGGAATCGAGCGCACCTGGGTCGGCGGCCACGGCCGCGGCGGCACCGTCGCGCGCGCGCTGGTCGCTGCGCACCCCGATCGCGTCAACGGGCTGCTGCTGCTGGGCGTCGAGGACGAAGACATCGCGCTCGCCCCGGTGATCCCCGTGCTCATCGTGCAGGGTGCGGACGACGAGGTGACCCCGCGCGCGAACGGCGAGAGCCTGCAGGCGACGGCGCCCGAGCGCGCGAGCGTCAAGAACCTCGACGGTGCCGGTCACCTCTTCCCGCTCACTCACCCCGTCGAAACGGCGGTCATCGTCGAGGAGTACCTCGACTGGGACTGAGGTCCGGACGCGTCAGCCGATCGGGATCAGGTACGCGACCACGCCCACGACGGCCGCGATGGCGAACGCCAGCAGGCTGATGAACAGCGCCTTGCGCTGATCCTTCCGCCGGAACTCGGCATCCTGGATGCTCTCCTCTCCGCCGAGGTCGCCGAAGTTGTAGAGACCCCGGCTGGCGAACCCGACGCAGAAGTGGAACGCGGCCTGCAGGAACCCCTGGGCCGACAGGAACACCGGCAGCGCGACCAGCAGACGCCACGGAGCCGCCCACCCGAGGGCGAACGCGACGCCCAGGAAGACGACGGCGATCGCGAGCCCCCACCACCCCGACGCCCGGCGCCTGCGGATCTCGGCGGGACCGATGTTGCACACGCCGGGCTGGTAGACGGTCGTCTGGTTCATGGCGACATTCTGGCGCACCGCCTACGCGATCCCCGCGAATCGCGCGAGACGCGCCCGCCCCGCGCCGATGTTCTCCTTGAACCTCGCCGCGGCGGCGAGCACGGCCGGGTCATCCGCCCGCTCCGGAGCAACCCGCGCGGGGTTCAGCGACGTGGTGTTCGACCACGCGCGCAGGTCCGTCTCCTTCGACATCGCGAGCGACGCGTCGCCGCCGATCGTCTGCATCGTGGCCCAGTCGGCGGGGGTGTCGGAGTACGGCGAGGGGCGGCACACACGGTTCTTCTCGGCGTCGTCGCCGCGGGTCGCCTCGACGTAGCCGGAGAGCGCGGCGCCGTAGCAGGGGAAGCCGACGCGCACCGGCTGCGGGGTGATGGCCTCCGGGGTCCAGATGGGCCGCAGGCCCGGGTACTTCAGCCCTTCGGCTGCGCAGTGCACGACGAGAGAATCGGCAGGCACGTGCACGTCGCCGTCTGCGAACGTCAGGCGTCCACGGCCGACCGACTGCACGTGCCCGCGGCGGACGACGTCGTCGATCGTGCGGACGAGGTCGAGCTCCCACGTGGCGAGCGTCGGCGTCTTCGCCATCGTCGGCGTCACAGCGGGATCGAAGCGCAGCATGATCCCGGCATCCTCCATCCGCAAGAACACGTCATCGGGATCCGAAGCCGCCGCCGCGGCGGCCATCGTGTCGGCCGCCATGCCGAGGAAGATCGCCGGATCGGGCTGCACGACGGCACGGTTGAGCAGCCACGGGTCACGCGGACGGACCCAGGTGATCGCGTTCGCGCCGACGCCGTTCTGCAGCAGCCACACGCACGTGTCGGTCGCGGTCTTGCCGGCACCGACGATGACGTAGTGGCCGGGAGCCTCCGCGAGGCGGACGAGGTCGTTGACGGCCACGACGTCGGCGCCGTCCTCGACCGCGAAGGGCGGGGGAGTGAGCAGCGGGATGTCGGGGGACAGGTACCGTGCGTCCACCAGCCGGGCTCGGGGCGCATGGAAGCGCGCGCCGCTGAGCAGCGACACGAACCGGCGATCACCCAGATACTCGCTGCGGCCGTGGAAGGCGACCCTGCCCGACCGGACGAGTCGTGCGAGCACGCGAGCGTAGTACTCCGATACCTCCGCGGCGCTCGCGCGCTCGTGAAGTCCCCGCTCCGGACCGTCGTCCTGCAGCCGCCCGCCGCCGAGCAGAGTCGAGGCGACGCCGTAGAAGGCCGACGCCTGATGCAGCCGCACGAATCCGTACGCATCGAGCCAATGACCGCCCGCCCCGTGTCGGCGGTCGACGATCGCGACCGACACGTCATCGGCGGCCGTGGTGAGGGCGTCCACGAACGCCATCCCCATCGCCCCCGCCCCGACGACCACGTAGTCGACGTCGACGATCGCCTCCATGCGCTCATCAGAGCAGTGCGCGTGCGGCCCGTCAATGGCCCCCATACGATACCGAGACCGTGCACGGCAAGAGGGCGCGGCGAAGACTGCTCCGCACGCACAATGGTCGCGTGGGCGAGAACGAGGAACCCCAGGTCGGTCCCGCGCCGCTCGCGGCGCCGTCCGATGAGCCGCTTGCGCACCCCGACCCCCACCGCGCGACCGTCCTGGTGGTCGGCGTGGTGGCCACGGTGCTCTTCGTGATGCTGCGCTTCGCGGTGGCGCTGGGCGGGCACGATCCGCTCGCTGTCGACCTCTGGTGGGACGATGTCATGCTCGCGGGCTTGACCGACGTGGGGCTGGTGATCGCCTGGGTGCCCTCCGTCATCGGCGGCGTGGTGGGTGCGCCTGTGGTCGGGATCCTGATCATCGCGATCTTCCTCTGGCGGCGGCGGCGATGGGAAGCTGCGACCCTCGCGGTGGCCATCGTGACCGTGACGGCGATCGGTGCACCGATGGCCGCGATCATCGCGCGGGTGCGGCCGGCTGATTCGCTCGCCGAGAGCGTGGCCACCTCGTTCCCGTCCGGTCACACCGCCGTGGCGACGACCATCGCCGTGACGCTCGGGCTGCTGCTGCGCCGCTGGTACGTCTGGACGCTCGGAGCGCTCTGGGTCGCCTGGATGATGTGGAGCCGCACCTACCTGCACGCCCACTGGGCGAGCGACGTGCTTGCGGGGCTGCTGGAGGGCATCGCCGTGGCCTGCCTCGTGTGGAGCGCAGCCCAGGCCTATCGGATCCGGCGCGCCAGGCGGTCCGCGCCGCCCGCTGCGTGAGCACGGTTCCCCGCCCGAGTGCAAGCCCCATCCCGCGCAGCTGCGCCGGAGATACGCTTCGCGAATGACCACTGCGAAAGGTGCGGCGCGGGCCGCGACCGACTCACCCGTCTTCCGGACGATCGCCCGCATCGGCTACGTCGTGCTCGGCATCGTGCACATCGTGATCGGCGCCATCGCCGTATCCGTCGCCACCGGCGGTGCGGGTGAAGCGGACCAGGGCGGTGCCATGGAGAAGATCCGCGACACCCCCGCCGGAGTGCTCCTGCTGTGGGCGATCGTGCTGGGGCTCACGGCGCTCGCCGTCTGGCAGGTCGCCGAGGCGTTTCTCGAGCGGAACTCCGACGCCAAGAAGAAGTGGGGCTACCGCGTCAAGTACATCGGCACCGCGGTCGCCTATCTCGCCATCGCGTTCACCGCGCTCGTGTACGCGCTCGGGGGCAGCTCGGACTCCTCGCAGTCCTCGCAGTCTCTGAGCGCGCAGCTGATGGACAGCCCGGGCGGCCTGTTCGTGCTCATCCTGATCGGGCTCATCGTGCTCGCCATCGGCATCGCGTTCATCGTGCGCGGATTCACCCGCGCCTTCGAGAAGCGCCTCGACCTCCCCGCCGGGGCTGCGCGAAAGGGAATCGTGACGTTCGGCGTCGTCGGCTATGTCGCGAAGGGCGTCGCCGTGGCGGTGACGGGAGCGCTGTTCGTGGTCGCCGCCTTCACGCACGATCCCGAGGCGGCGGGTGGACTGGACGGCGCCTTGCACACCTTGGCGGGCCTGCCGCTCGGATCGGTCATCCTGTGGGTGGTCGCGGCGGGACTGATCATCTACGGCGTCTTCTGCTTCGCCCGCGCACGCTACGCACGGATGTGAGCACCGCGGGGCGACTACTCGGCCACCAGCCCCGCACCCGACCGGAGGGCGGTCTCGCGCAGGGCCGCAGCATCCAACGCCGCCGCCGCCGCGCGGCGCCCTTCTGCGATCAGGCGCGGCACGTCGGTCATCCGCCATTGCGCCATGCCCTCCATCTCGGGCTGGACCAGCACGACCGACGGATCGGCGACGAGATCCGCAGTGCGGGTGACGGTGCGCATCATTCGCACGTTCTCCCACCTCGCGTGCAGCCGCACCACGATCACACGGGTGGCGCCGAGGGCCCGCGCCGCGGCGACAGGGACGTTGTCGATCATGCCGCCGTCCGCGAGCAGCGCATCGCCGCGGCGGATCGGGGGGAGCAGACCCGGCACGGCGACCGTCGCACGGAGGGCGGCGCTCAGCGGTCCCTCGTCGAGGATGATCCCGCGGCGCGTGCGCAGGTCGGTGGCGTACGCGGCGAACCGGCGGGGCAGGTGCTCGATGTGCGGGTCCTCGCCGAGGGCACGCGGGACGGCATCGACGATCGCGGTGGTGTCGAGCAGACCCCAGCGCGGCGTCATCGACCAACGCGCGATCGTGCTCCAGCGGAACGCGCGCGCGGCGCGCTCGATGACATGCGGTTCCAGCCCTGCGGCGTAGGCGGCCGCGACGAGGGCTCCCGAGCTCGTTCCGGTCGCGATGCCGGGACGGATGCCACGCTCGGCCAGCACCTGCAGCACGCCGACGTGAGCGGCGCCGAATGCGCCACCGCCACCGAGTACGAGCCCCAGCTCAGGGTCGTCGATCATCCGTCCTCCACTCGTTGCGACGGGGCGAAGGTAGCACTGCGCGTTGGGCAACGCCTGTGACGTGTGCCGATCGCCGAGGAGATTGACGCGTCACGCGTCAGTTGGGATCCTGGGCGGGATCACGGATCGGCACTGGGGCGAGAGGTGACTGCCATGGCGATGTCGACACGGGCGACGGCGGCGAAGGAGGCGGTGGATGTCGTCGGCTCCTACTTCTCCCGCATGCAGGTCGTCGCGTCCGACCCGGAGGCGCTGGTCTTCGCGTTCGGCAATCCGCATGAGATGGCTCTGCCCGGTCTGCCGGCGGCGATCCAGAGGCACGCCGAGCCGCTGACCGTCGACTGGTTTGCGTACAAGAGCAGCGAGCGGTCTGCGCAGGAGGTCGTGGCTGCCGCGCTGTCAGGAGAGCTGGGGCTGGAGTTCGATCCCCAGGACATCGCCATGACGCAGGGTGCCTTCGGTGCCATCTCGCTCGCGTTCGCGCTGCTGGCCGACGCGGGAGACGAGGTCGTGATCCCGGTACCCGGCTGGTTCTGCTACGCGCCGATGCTGCACGCCGCGGACCTCGTCCCGGTCGGCGTGGACCTCGCCCCCGTGACGTTCGACCTCGACGTCGATGCCATCGCGCGCGCGATCACCGCTCGCACGAGGATCGTCGTCGTGAACTCGCCGGCGAACCCGACCGGTCGCGTCTATCCGCGGTCGACCTGGGAGGCGCTCAGCGCGGTCCTCGAGGAGGCGTCGCATGCCCAGGGACGCCGCATCTGGCTGCTGTCGGACGAGCCGTACCGTCGCATCCGCTTCGACGGCATCGAGTTCACGAGCCCCGCCGCGCATTACCCCTGGACGGTGATCGACTACAGCTACGGCAAGGTCCTGCTCGCCCCCGGCGCGCGGCTCGGCTACCTCGCGCTGTCCCCCCTGATCCCCGCGGTCGAGCGGGAGGAGCTGCGCGACGCGCTCTTCCCCCTCGGGCTCGCCATCGGCTGGGGGTTCCCCGACGCGGTCATGCAGTACTCGGTACCGGAGTTGGAGACCCTCTCGCTCGATATGGCCGAACTGACGCGCAAGCGCGACCGGATGTACGGCGCACTCGCGGGCGCCGGCTACGAGGTCACGCGGCCGGAGGGAACTTTCTATCTGTGGGGCCGCGCGCCGGGCGGCGACGCCCAGGCGTTCTGCGACGCCCTCGAGGAGCGGGGCGTGTACGTCATGCCCGGCTCCCTGTTCGAGCAGCCGCATCATTTCCGGATCTCGTTGACGGCGACCATGACGATGATCGACCGTGCGATCCCGCACCTCCTGGAGGTGGCCGCGGACCACGACCGGACCGAATGAGGCGGAGGGGATGTCGCGTCGCCTGCCTTCAGGTCACGCTTGAGCCTGCCTGGGCGGAGGGACGGGATCCTGCAGCGACCTCGCGAGCAGCGTCGCTCCCGCCACGGCTGCCGGCATCGTCGCCACGGCGCCGAGCGGGACCAGGAAGCACAGCTGTGTCGCGACGCCGAACCCCAGCACGCGCAAGCGTCTGCGGTGCAGCAGTTCTCTACGGGCGCGCCTCGTCAGCCCGCGGGCGGTCAGCGCGCGCGAGCTCAGCTCATCGGCGATCAGCCATCCGGTGAAGAGCACCGCGAAGAGGGTGCTCGCCACCGCTCCGACCACGGGGACGAGGCCGATCAGCGCGGCGACCAGCGCCGTGCCGACGCCGCGTGCGACGAGCGAGAGCCCGTCCGCGACCGAGCGCCAGAACCCATAGTCGCCGTCGAGCTGCGGGGAACCGGCATCCTCCTCGACCGCTCTCCAGATCCGTTCGTAGAACGGCTCTCCCACCAGCAGCGTGAGCGCCGTGAACGTGACGGCCACCAGCACGAGCGCGGCCCCGAGCAGCGCGGTGCCCACCGCGACGCGGAAGACCGCTGCCCACACGCCCGGCCAGCCGTCGGCGAACGGCGTCATCGCCTCGGTCAGCGCCGGCAACGAGGCGCTGAGTGCGATGAGCCCGCCGAGGAACAGCACCCCGACGATCGCGGCGGGGACGAGACCGAGCGCCATGAGGCCCGGCCTGCGCCGCCATTGCGCGAAGCCATGACCCAGCAGGCCGACCCCTCTGATGAACTCGCGCATCTGGATCAGCCTAAGACGCCCTCCTCGGCTCGTCCGTGTCCAGGTGGTGTGGGTCGCGGAATCCCCGGCGGTGCGAGTCCGGATCGATCCACCACGCACTCGAGCAGATCTCGCGCCTGTGGCCTTCTGACCCGCGTCGTCAGCTCGCGGGGAGGGCGGTCTCCGAGACCATCGCGAGAACGTCCTCGAGGAAGCCGGCGACGATGCGGGCGTCGCTCGCCGGCAGTCCAGATGCGAGGCTGCGCAGCTGCATCGTGAGCGGGTCGAGGCGATCCGGGTCGATGTTCCGATCGAAGGGCCGGACGATCTTCTTGCGTCGGTCGTGCGGGTGCGCCTCCACGACGACGAGTCCGCGTCCGACCAGACGGTCGATGAGTGCGGTGCCGGAAGCGGGGGAGAGGTGAAGCGCCCTCACGATCATGGAGGGCGTGATCTCCGCCGTTTCCACCTGCTCGAGCAGGTAGCGCATCGCTGCCCGGTCCGTCTCATTCATGCCGGTCTGCTGCTCGCGTCGACGCGCGAGCTTCGCTTCAGCGAGTCGAAGGCGCTCGAGCAGCCCGGCCACATCGGGTCCGCGCCCATCGGCGGTCGCCGTCGACGGCGTCGCGATCTCCGTCACGAGTGCACTCCCTCGTCCGTCCCCCGCTCACGGGAGAGCGAAAGGATGCGTTTCATTCGACCACAGAAATCTTGCATACGAAACCTTCTGTCAGCGAACTGTAAGTGCAATCAACGTCTGATGATGAATGATTCACTAGTAAAAAGTCAGATATCAAACTATTCTGGAAGCACGTCTCCGAGAGGAGCGGTCCACATGGCTGAACTCGCCTACGGTGCCGAAGGCACCCCCATCTACATCCCGGAGCACCTCCTCGCGCACGTCAAGGTGGTCGTCACGACCAAACTGCGCCGCCACGAGAGCTTCATGATGTCGTGGCGTCACACCGACGGCTCAGGACGCTCGTCCGTCTGGCTGGAGCAGTCGATCCCGCTCCGCTTCACCTTCGAGAGCGTCGACGAGCCTCGGATCGACCCCGCTCTGCTGTCTCGCCTCGCTGCTGGGGCCAACTCCAACGCCGGCCTCATCCTCGAGCTCGACGAGATCCACCCGCTGGGTCCGCCGGCGACCGCCTCGCCCGCCCTCGAGAAGTCCGTGGCGTAGGAGGGGATGGGTGGGTGCCACGGCGCGCGTGTCGGGGCTCGATGGCAGGATGGGGCCATGCCTGAGTCGCCGGAGGTCGAGGCTCTCGCGCGGTTCCTCGCTGAAGAGGCGTCCGGGCGAGAGGTCCGCGGAGTCGATGTGCTCGAGTTCCGCACGATCAAGACGCGCGCCGCGCCCCCGGCGAGCATCACTGGACGCACGATCACCGGTGCGCGCCGCCACGGCAAGCATGTGGAGCTCGTGCTCGACGAGGCGAGCCTCGTCGTCTCGCTGGGGCGCCACGGATGGATGCGGTGGCTCGATGCCGCACCCGACGAGGCGGTCTCCCTCTCGGCTGACGCGCCGCCGGCTCTGGCGTCCTTCGAGCTGTCGGGCGACCGCAGCCTGCAGGTGACGGACGCCGGCAGCTGGGTGTCGCTCGGACTGTTCGTGGTCGGCGACGCCGGTGAAGTTCCCGCGATCGCGAAGCTCGGCCCGGATCCCGCCGACTCCGCGTTCACGCGCGACCAGTTCGACGGCGCGCTGGGCGGCCGCCGGAAGCAGATCAAGGCAATCCTGCAGGAGCAGGAGTCGCTCGCCGGCATCGGCAACGCCTACTCCGACGAGATCCTGCACCTCGCCAAGGTCTCGCCGGTGACGCACGCGGCCGCTCTAGACGATGGCTCGGCGGACCGGCTGTTCGACGCGACGCTGACGACCGTTCGCGGTGCGATCGATGCCCGCCGTGGTGTTCCCATCGACCAGCTCAAGGCACACAAGGTGGCGGCGATGCGCGTGCACGGTCGCACGGGCGAGGCCTGCCCGGTGTGCGGCGACATCATTCGCGATCTGACGTTCGCGGGCACGTCGGCGCAGTACTGCCCGACCTGCCAGAACGGGGGAGTGCCGCTCTGAGTGGGAGCCATCCGCGATCCGGGCGGCCGACGTCGGTGTTCCCGTGGGTAGCATGGTCGCTATGACGACTTCGCAGCAGCCGGCCCCGATCACCCTCGCACCCGTCCCCGACGAGAAGAACCTCCTGACGGTGGTCGAGTCCGCCGGTTCGTGCTGCGGCGGCGGCAGCTGCAGCATCGACTGACCCGCCCTCCCGTTCACGCCACGACGCGCCGGCGATGACCGACGAACAGCTTCACATCACCCCGCGGGTCGGCCGCATCCTCATGTCGGAGGAGGCGATCTACGGCCTGATCCTCGTATCGGGGATGATCGTCGTCTCGGCGCGGGGCACCTCCTGGGAGGCGTTCGTCACCGTCACGGTCACGGTGATCGTCTTCTTCGCTGCTCACGTGTTCGCCGGCACTCTCGGTCGCCTGGCCGCCACCGATGGTCATGCCGGGCTCCGCGCCAGTCTCCGCGCGTCCGCACGTCAATCCGGCGGCATGCTCATCGCGTCCGTGCCGCCGCTCATCATCCTGCTGCTGGGTGCGACGCGCGTCATCGAAGACACCGCCGCGCTCTGGGCGGCGCTCATCGCCAACACCGTGTTGCTCGGCGCCCTGGGCTGGATCGCCGTCGCGCGCTGGAGCACGCACTGGCTTCCGCGCATCCTGAGCGCACTCATCACCGCCGCTTTCGGCGGAGTGCTCATCCTCTTGAAGGCCGTCATCCACCACTGACGTCGCCGCGTGCGGCCTGCGCCGGCGCGAGCAGGGCCGCGACCAGCGCGGGGTTGAGGCCCGGTACGTCGTCGACGGGGACCGCCAGGGCCAGCAGCGCCCGGCTGAAGTAGTTCCGCACGGCGGCGGCGAGCGTGATGTCGACGATCTGCCGATCGGTGAACCCGAGATCGCGGAGGCGCTGCGTGTCGGCGTCGGTCATGGTCGCGGCATCCGTCGAGACCTTCTCGGCGTACGCGACCACCGCCGTGTCCGTCTCGTCGAGGCCGGCGTCCGCGCCCTCGCGCGCAAGCCGGGCGAGCTCCTCCTCATCGAGGAGGCCGGCCCGCAGGCTCTTGCGGCCGTGTGCGAGGAGGCAGTGATCCGACCCGATCGCGCGCGCGGCGCCGAGCGTGGCGAGTTCGTAGTTGCGCAGCCCGATCGACGGGACGATGGTCCGGACCAGCGTCTCGAAGGCCGCATGGGCCTCGGGGTTGATCGCCATCGCGCGCGTGTGCCCGAAGACGAAGCCGTCGCTGCGGAGGTCGCCGTCGTACATCTCGGCGACGTGGCCGGTGGCTGCGTCGAGGTCCGGAGTGCTCACGATCATGGTGCTGCCTTCCCGTCGGGTTTCGGGCGCATCCAGAATCGCGGATGCCCCACCCCTTGTCGAGGGGTGGGGCATCCGGGTGATACCTCTGTCAGTGACCGGCGGGCGCGCCCATCGGTGCGTCGACCGGCTTGCGGATGAGGAACGCGCCGACCAGCAGCGGCAGCGACAGGAACGCCGCCGTGAGGAACGCGGCGTGCGTGCCGGCGGCGCCGGCGGTCACGGTGTCGGCGCCCGACGACGCCGCGGCCGAGGTGGCCGCCGCCATGACGCCGAACATCAGCGCGATGCCCGCGGCGCCCGCGACCTGCTGCACGGTTCCGACCACGGCCGAACCGTAGGAATAGAACCGCGGCTGGAGCGAGCCGAGCGACGCCGTGAACAGCGGCGTGAACGAGAGCGCGAGGCCGACCGAGAGCACGGTCTGCGCCACGGCGATCAGCCACACCGGCGTCTCGGTGCCGAAGGTCGTGTAGAACCACAGCATCGCGCTCGTGATCACGGCGCCCGGGACGAGCAGCACCGTCGTGCCCCAGCGGTCGTAGATGCGACCGATGAAGGGACCGGCGAGGCCCATCGCGAGGGCGCCCGGCAGCACGACCAGGCCGGTGGTCAGCGGGTCGACGCCCAGGACGTCCTGCAGGTAGAGCGGGACGACGGTGATCGCACCGAAGAAGGCCATCGACATGATCGCCATCTGGCCGATCGAAAGGGAGAAGTTGGCGCTGCGGAACACGCGCAGGTCGAGCAGCGCGTCGTCCTTGCGCTGCAGCACGACCTGACGCCAGCCGAAGAGGCCGAGCGCGACGACGCCGACCGCCAGCGACACGATGAGCGTCGTGGTCGACGCTGCGCTCGCGGCCGCGGCATCCGCTCCGCTGCCGTGCCCACCGCCGCCCAGCTGGCTGAGGCCGAAGACGAGGCCGCCGAAGCCGAGGGCCGACAGGATGACCGACAGCACGTCGATCGGGGCGCGCGTGGTCTCGCCGAGGTTGTGGATCCAGCGCGCGCCGACGACGAGCGCCACGATGGCGATCGGCAGCACGATGCCGAAGATCCAGCGCCACTCGAAGTTGTTGAGGATGGCGCCCGCGAGCGTCGGGCCGATCGCCGGTGCGAGCGACATCACGATGCTGACGCGGCCCATCATGCGGCCGCGGATGGCGGCGGGCACGACCGTCATCAGCGTCGTCATCAGCAGCGGCATCATGATCGCGGTACCGGACGCCTGCACCACGCGGGCGACGAGCAGCATGGGGAAGCCGGGTGACAGGAACGCGATGAGCGTGCCGAGGGAGAACAGCCCCATCGCGGCGACGAACATCGTGCGCGTCGTGAAGCGGCGCAGCAGGAAGCCCGTGATCGGGATGATCACGGCCATCGTCAGCATGAATGCGGTCGTCAGCCACTGCGCGGCGAGCGCCGTGATGCCGAGGTCGGTGATGAGGTGCGGGATCGCGACGCCCATCGTCGTCTCGTTGAGGATGGCGACGAAGGCGGCCGCGAGGAGCAGCCAGATGACGCGGCTCTCTTCGGGGCGCAGTGTGGGGACGGCGCCGGCATTGCCCGCAGCAGCGGGGATGCTGCCGGTTCCGGGGTTCGTTTCGATGGCGGCCATAGGTCGTCTCCTCGAGGCTCGGATGGGCAGCGAAATACCACCCGAGGATGGCAAGCCTTCAGGATAACCACAGGTTCAGACATCGCATTCCCGCTTCGGGGAACGGATATCGGCGGGAATGGGACCCGAGGGTCAGCTGTCGGAGGGCTCGGGCTCCGCGTCGTCCCACTTCTCGGAGCCGATCGCGTCGGTCGGCTCTGCCTCGGGCTCGCGCTCTTCGAGGTTCTTCGGGAGGGGGTTCACGATCTCCTCGTGCGGGATGGCCTTGAGGGCGTCGATCTCTTCGCGGAGCTCCGCGAGGTCGCTGCCGTCGTGTTCGGGGAGGTCGGGCGTCGAGGTCATGGCCCGAGCCTAGCGTCGGCGGCGCTGGTTAGGCTGGCCACGTGAGCATGCGCGGCGGTGGGGGCGGGGGAGGACACCCCGGCTTCCGCCCGGTCGACACCGAGGCCCAGCGGCGGGCGAACGCCGAGGCGCCGCAGATCCCGGATCTCGGGCGGCGGGTCGTCGCCCTCTTCCGGCCGTACAAGTGGTCGATCGTCATCACCGGAGTGCTCGTCGTCGCGGGCGCCGGCATCGCGGTGATCCCCCCGCTGCTCGTGCAGCGCGTGTTCGACGATGCGCTGTTCCCCGTCGACGGCTCGCCGCCGGACCTCTCGCTGCTGTGGAAGCTCGTGCTCGCGATGATCGCGCTCTTCCTGCTCTCGGCGGCCGTCGGTGTCGTGCAGACGTGGCTCACCTCCACCGTCGGCAACCGGGTCACGGGCGACCTCCGGGTGAAGCTGTTCGACCACCTGCAGTCGATGGAGCTCGGATTCTTCACGCGCACCAAGACCGGCGTCATCCAATCGCGACTTCAGAACGACGTGGGCGGCGTCTCGGGCGTGCTCACGAACACCGTGACGAGCATTCTGGGCAACACGGTCACGGTCGTCGCCTCGCTCGTCGCGATGATCATCATCGACTGGCGGCTGACCATCATCGCCGTCGTGCTCATGCCGTTCCTCATCCTGGTGCAGCGTCGTGTCGGCCAGGTGCGCGCGCGCATAGCGGGAGAGACGCAGGAGTCGCTGTCGGAGCTCACGGCCATCACGCAGGAGACCCTGAGCGTATCGGGCATCCTGCTCTCCAAGTCGTTCAACCGCCAGCGCACCGAGTCGACGCGCTACGCCGACGAGAACGTCAACCAGGTGCGGCTGCAGGTACGTCGCGCCATGAGCGGCCAGGGCTTCTTCGCCGTCGTCCAGGTCATCATGGCGAGCGTGCCCGCCATCATCTACCTCGTGTCGGGCTACCTCATCGGCGGCGGCACCGACGCCATCACGGCGGGCACGATCGTCGCGTTCACCACCGTGCAGGCGCGTCTGCTCATGCCCCTCATGGGGCTCATGCGCGTCTCGCTCGATCTGCAGACGTCGTCGGCGCTGTTCGCCCGCATCTTCGAGTACCTCGATCTCGTGCCGGCCATCCGCGCCGCCCGCGACGCCATCGACGTCGCCGACGCCCCCGGCCCGCTCGGTCGCATCGAGTTCAGGGATGTGGAGTTCCGCTATCCGGATGCCGCCTCCGACACCCGCGCGACGCTCCAGGGCGTGTCGTTCACGGCCGAGCCCGGTCAGCACGTCGCGTTCGTCGGGCCCTCCGGTGCGGGCAAGACGACCGTGCTGTACCTCACGCCGCGGCTGTACGAGGCATCCGGCGGCTCCGTCCTCTTCGCCGGTGAGGACGTGCGGCGTCTCACGCAGGAGTCGATCATCGACAACGTCGGAATCGTCTCGCAGGAGACGTACCTGTTCCACGCCACGATCCGCGAGAACCTGCGCTACGCGAAGCCGGACGCGACCGACGCCGAGGTCGAGGCTGCGTGCCGCGCCGCGAACATCCATCACGTGATCGAGCGCTTCGAGAGGGGCTACGACACCGTCGTCGGCGAGCGCGGCTATCGGCTCTCGGGCGGTGAGAAGCAGCGGATCGCCATCGCGCGGGTGCTCCTGAAGGACCCGCCCGTGCTGCTTCTGGACGAGGCGACGTCGGCTCTCGACACCGTGTCGGAGCGCGTCGTCCAGGAGGCGCTGGATGCGGCCGCGCGAGGCCGCACGACGCTGTCGATCGCACACCGCCTGTCGACGGTGATCGCGGCCGACGTCATCCACGTCGTCGAGGCGGGGCGCATCGTCGAGTCCGGCACGCACGCCTCGCTGCTCGCGGAAGGGGGACTGTACGCCGAACTCGCGGCTCAGCAGCTCGCGACGACGAGGATCCTCCAGGCGGAGGACGCCGAGCCGCCCGCCGACCACCCCGATCGGCGAGCCGACAGCCCGCCCGACGCGCCCGTCCTCACCTCGGAAGAGGTGATGGCTGCCGGTCGCGGCAGTGTCGGCGACCTGGAGTGGCGCGAGGACTGAGCTCCCGCGCGGCCGGCCGCGGCGTCGTCACCAGAGCCGCGCGGCGGTGAGCGCCGTCGCGGCCGGCTCCGACAGCGCGACCCCGTCCGCGCGCGACGACAGCGAGCGCGCGAACGCGCCCAGTTCTCGCCGGTAGGCGTCGTCGACGTGGACGCGCGCGAGGTCGACGAGCGGTGGCAGGTCCATCGCGAGGATGAGGCGGACGCGGGATGCCGCGGCCCGCGGCTGGCCCGCCGCATCCAGCACCGCGATGCCGCCGGTGAGCGCCTCGAGGTAGTCGCGGAGCACGGGGAGCTCGCCCTTGTGCTGGGTGATCGAGGATCCGTCGGCGCGCTCGCGCCACTGGACGACGACGTCGGGGATCACGTCGAACGCACGGGCCCGCGTGTACATCTGCTGCGCGACGATCTGGTCCTCGTAAGCCTTGCCCTCGGGAAACCGCAGACCGGTGCGCCGCCACAGGTCCGTGCGGCTCACCTTCGACCACGCGACGATGTTGCCGGATGCCTCGGGATGCTGCTCAAGGGTGACGCCGACGCGTGCAGGATCCGTCGCAGCCGCGACCCAGGGCTGCACGCTGCCGGCCTCATAACCGCCGGCGCTGTCGGGGCGCAGGCGCACATAGGCGCCGAGCGCGAAGTCGCTGCCGCTGCCGGCGACGGTGCCGACGAGCCGCTCGAGCGCGGTGGGGGTGAGGCGGTCGTCGGCGTCGAGGAACCCCACGAACGGGGTGCGGACGAGGTCGAGGGCGGAGTTGCGCGCGGCGCCGAGCCCGCTCTGCACGCGGTGGTGGACGACCTGGAACCGCTCGTCCGCCGCGGCGGCGGCGTCGAACAGCGCACCCGTCTCGTCCCCCGACGCGTCGTCGACGAGGATCGCGACCCAGTCGTCGCGCGTCTGCGCGCGCAGGGAGTCGAGCGCCTCGGCGGCATAGAGAGCCACGTCGTAGCCCGGGACGATGACGGTCACGGCGGGGGTCACGTCCTGATCCTACGGGCGGCCTGGACGGCCGGGCTCCGCTGCGTCAGTGCTGCGTGCCGCTGACGGCGGCGACGGATGCCTCGACCGCGTCGGCGACGAGATCCAGCGGCGCGTTCAGCCAGCGCGGGAAGGTGAAGCGCACCGCGGTCTGCGCGACCTCCGGGGCGATGCCCATCGCCAACAGCACGTGGGAGGGCTCGTTGCTGCCCGCCGCGCACGCCGAGCCGCTCGATGACACGACGCCGCGGCGCTCGAGCTCGAGCAGCACGGCCTCGCCGCTCGTCCCGGCGAACGTGAAGCTCGCGGTGCCGGCAAGGCGATGCACGGGGTCGCCCGTGAGACGCGCCGCCGGGACCCGTTCGAGCACGCGGGCGATGAAACGGTCGCGAACGGCCGACACGCGAGCGGATGCCTCGACCCGTTCGGCTTCGGCGAGCTCCAGCGCGGTCGCGAAACCCACCGCGCCGGCGACGTCCTCGGTGCCGCTGCGACGGCCGCGCTCCTGACCGCCCCCGTGCATGAGGGGCTCCAGCGGAATCCTGCCGCGGACGGCCAGCACGCCCGAGCCCTTCGGCGCGCCGAGCTTGTGCCCGGCCAGGGAGATCGCGTCATACCCGAGCTCGTCCGCCGACAGCGTGAGCCAGCCCGCCGCCTGGACGCCGTCCAGGTGCAGGGGGATGCGCCGCTCCCGAGCGACGGCGGCCAGGCTCGCAGCATCCTGCACCGTCCCCACCTCGTTGTTCGCGTAGCCGATGCTCACCAGGACCGTGTCGTCGCGAAGGCTTTGCGCGACGGCGTCCGTCGACAGGCGCGCGTGCTCGTCGACGGGCACGCGCGTCGCCGAGAAGCCGTGCACACGCTCGAGATAGTCGACCGATTCGAGCACGGACTCGTGCTCGATCGGCGTGGTGACGACGTGTGCGCGACGATCATCGCGGCGCTGGGCAGCGGCGATCGCGATGCCCTTGATCGCGAGGTTGTTGGCCTCCGTGCCGCCGGACGTGAAGACGACGTCGCCGGCGCGGAGGCCGAGCACGCGCGCCACGCGCGCACGGGCGTCGGCGAGGGCGTCGGCGGCCGCCTCGCCCACGGTGTGGTGGCTCGAGGCGTTGCCGTACCAGCGGGTCAGGTACGGCATCATCGCCTCGAGCACCTCGGGTCGCACCGGCGTGGTCGCGGCGTTGTCGAGGTACAGCATGCTCATCGGATGCTCCCGGGTGGATCAGGCGGCGCCGATGCGCACGTCGAGCCCGAGATCGAGGGCGCGGGCGGAGTGCGTGAGCGCGCCGACCGAGATCACGTCGACGCCCGTCTCGGCGATCGCGCGCACGCTCTCGAGCGACACACCGCCGGACGCCTCGACCGTCGCCCGGCCCGCGACCTGCGCGACGCCCGTGCGGAGGTCGTCGAGAGAGAAGTTGTCGAGCATGATCGTGCCGATGCCGGCGGCGAGCACGGGCTCGATCTGCTCGAGCCGGTCGACCTCGACCTCGATGTGCGTCGTGTGGGGGAGGAGGTCCTTCGCGCCGAGGAGCGCGGCCGTCGGCGAGACACCCTTCTGCGCGAGAACGGCGAGGTGATTGTCCTTCGCCATGACGGCGTCCGACAGCGAGTGGCGGTGGTTGCGTCCCCCGCCGTCGCGCACGGCCTTGCGCTCGAACGCGCGGAGCCCCGGCGTCGTCTTGCGCGTGTCGGCGATACGGACGCCGGTGTGCGCGACCTCGGCCACATAGGTCCCGGTGAGGGTCGCGATCCCCGACATGCGCTGCACGAAGTTGAGGCCGATGCGCTCGGCCGTGAGCACCCCGCGCGCCGGACCTGTGACGACCGCCAGCACCGCGCCGGGTTCGAACCACTCGCCGTCGTCGACGACGAGTTCGACGTCGATCGTCGGGTCGGTGAGCCGGAATGCCGCCGCGAACACCTCGCCACCCGAGAACACGCCGCGCTCGCGCGCGACGAGATCGGCGCGGGCGAGCGCGTTCTCAGGGATCAGCGCCTCGCTGGTCAGATCGCCCCACGGTGCGTCCTCCTCGAGGGCGGCGGCGACGGCGCGGTCGATCACGGCGCGGGTCAGCATGCGACGGGCTCCTTCGAGAGGTGCGGGGAGGGGGAGTGCGAGGCGGCGTTCGCGCTGCGAACCTCCGCGAGGTGTGCGGGAGCCTCGGCGGGCGTGCCGTCGGAGCGGAAGTGCGCGCCGACAGACTCCCGGCGCGCGATGGCGGCGGCGACGAGGTGCTCGGCGACGAGGAGCAGGTTCTCGTCCTCGAAGTCGTGCTCGGTGACCGGGGTGCGCTGCGTGGCCCGCCAGATCGAGATGACGGATGCTGCGTGCCCGAGGCCCGCGTCATCCCGCATGAGTCCGGCGTCGTCCCAGAGCAGCTCCTGCAGAGCCGCCCGCGAGAACGCCGGCGCGTCGACGCCCCGGTCCTGGCGTTCCGCAGTCACGAATGGCGAGCCGGTCGCCTGCGCAATCGCACTTTGCGACTGCGGAGCAGGGCGACGCCCAGGGGCGGCCGGCCAGGATCCGGAAGCCGCATCCCTGGCGATCACGTCGCCGGCACGCGCGCCGAAGACCGCGCCCTCGAGCAGCGAGTTCGACGCCAAGCGGTTGGCGCCGTGCACGCCGGTGCGGGCGGCCTCGCCCACTGCGTAGAGCCCGGGCAGGGTGGTGCGGCCGAACAGGTCGGTGCGGACGCCGCCCATCAGGTAGTGGGCGGCAGGGGTCACCGGGATCGGCTCGCGCGCCCAGTCGAGGCCCCGTTCGCGCACGGCACGATCGATCGTCGGGAAGCGGCGCGCGAGGAACGCCGCGCGCTCGGCGGCGTCCTCCGAGTGGATATGGGTCGCGTCCAGGAACACCGGGCGGCCCTGCTGGGCCTCCATCTGCCGCGCGATCGCGCGGGCGACGACGTCGCGGGGCGCGAGCTCGCCGTCGGGGTGGGCGTCGAACGCGAAGCGGCGGCCGCGCTCGTCGACGAGGGTCGCGCCCTCGCCGCGCACCGCCTCCGACACCAGGAACGAGTCGCCCACCGCCAGGACCGTCGGGTGGAACTGGAAGAACTCGAGGTCGGCGACGTCGGCGCCGGCACGGATGGCTGCGGCGATGCCGTCGCCTGTGGCCACCTCGGGATTGGTCGAGTGCGCGTACAGTTCGCCCGCGCCGCCCGTCGCGAGCACGACCGCGGCGGCAGTGATGATCTCGCGGCGACCGGGCTCGGCATCCGTCTCTCCGACGATCAGCTCGACGCCGCTGACGCGACCGTCCGTCACGACGAGGTCGACGAGGAATGCGTGCTCGATCACCGCGACGTCGCTGGCGCGCAGCCGTGCGACGAGCGCCTTCTCGATGGCCGTGCCGGTGGCGTCGCCGCCGGCGTGGAGGATGCGCGGGTAGGAGTGCGCGGCCTCGAGCCCTTTCACGAATCCGCCGGTGTCGTCGCGGTCGAACGCGACGCCGAGAGCGATGAGCTCACGGATCCGCGCGGGCCCCTCGTCGACGAGCACGCGCACCGCGGCCGGATCGCTCAGGCCGGCTCCCGCGACCAGCGTGTCGCGCACGTGGTCGTCGGCACGGTCGTCGTCGAACATCACCCCGGCGATCCCGCCCTGTGCGAAGCGGGTGTTGGCGTGCTCGAGCACGTCCTTCGTCACGAGCGTGACGCGGCAGCCGCGCTCCACCGCGTGCAGGGCGGTGAGGAGCCCGGCGATGCCCGAGCCGACCACGATGGTGCCCGGCCCGCCCGCGGTTTCGTGCACCGTCATGAGGCGTTCTCCCACGCCGCCGAGGGTGCCGCCGGGGGCTTGGCCGCCAGCATCCGCTCCAGCGCCACGCGTGCCGGATCCGCGACGGAGGCCGGCACCGTGATGCGGTTGCGCACCTCTCCCGCGACGAGTCCCTCGAGCACCCACGCGAGGTAGCCGGGGTGGATGCGGTACATCGTCGAGCAGGGGCACACGACCGGGTCGAGACAGAAGATCGTGTGCTGCGGGTGGTCGGCGGCGAGCCGCTGCACGAGGTTGACCTCGGTGCCGATCGCGAACGTGGTCGGCTCGGTCGCGGCCTCGATCGCCTTGCGGATGTAATCCGTCGAGCCGGCCTCATCGGCGGCGTCGACGACCTCCATCGGGCACTCGGGGTGGACGATGACGCGCACACCGGGGTGCTCGGCGCGGGCCTTGTCGATCTGGTCGACCGAGAAGCGGCGGTGCACCGAGCAGAAGCCGTGCCACAGGATGACGCGGGCATCGGCGAGCTGGCCGACGGATGCCCCGCCCAGGGGCTTGCGCGGATTCCACATCGGCATCTGCTCGAGCGGCACGCCCATCGCCTTGGCCGTATTGCGGCCGAGGTGCTGGTCGGGGAAGAACAGCACGCGGCGTCCGCGCTGGAACGCCCACTCCAGCACCGTCCGGGCGTTCGACGACGTGCACACGATGCCGCCGTGGCGTCCGACGAAGCCCTTGATGGCGGCGGAGGAGTTCATGTACGTCACGGGGATGACGGGCACGAGGCCTTCGGCATCCGTCGCATCCATGTCGCCGTAGACCTCGGCGAGCTGCTCCCAGCACTCCTCGACCTGATCGATGTCGGCCATGTCGGCCATCGAGCAGCCGGCGGCGAGGTTCGGGAGGATCACGGCCTGCTCGGGACGCGACAGCAGATCGGCGGTCTCGGCCATGAAGTGGACGCCGCAGAACACGATGGCCTCGGCATCGGGGTGCTCCAGCGCCGCGTTCGCGAGCTGGAACGAGTCGCCCACGTAGTCGGCGTGGACCACGACCTCTTCGCGCTGGTAGAAGTGCCCGAGCACGACGACGCGGTCGCCGAGTGCGGCCTTCGCGGCGCGGATGCGCTCGTCGAGCTCGGCCTCGGACGCCTCGCGGTACTCGCGGAGAAGCTCGCCCTGGCGCGGTGACCCGGTGGGGATGACGTCGCCCATCGACGAGCCGGGGCCATAGCCGGGACGGGTGTCGAAGTCCCAGGGCCCGGCGGCGAGATCTGTGTTGCAGGTCTCGCCGACGACGGCGCCCGCGACGATCGCCTGGATGGCATGGTCGACCGAGGCATCCAGTTCGGGGCGGGGCTGGAGGGTGATGTTCACGGCAGGCATGTCGGGTGCTCCGTTCGGGGGTCAGTGGCGGGCGTCGAGCGGGCCGCGGTCGGCGAGTTCGACGTCCTGGTTGTAGCGGTAGAGCCGCGCGGGGCGGTGGCTTCCGGTGCGGAAGCGGTCGGTGGGGATGAGGGTGCCGGAGTTCTCGACCTGACGGCGGAAGTTCGCCGGGTCGAGGCGCCGACCGAGGATCGCCTCATAGACCTCTCGCAGGTCGGCGAGCGTGAACTCGTCGGCGAGGAGGCCGTGGGCGATGCGGCTGTAGCCGACCTTGTTGCGCAGGCGCCACAGCGCGTAGCCGACGATCTCGTTGTGGTCGAAGGCGAGTTCCGGAAGGGCGGCCGCGTCGAACCACTGCACGTTCTCGACCGAGCCGTCGGTGATCTCGTCCGCGCGCAGCAGCGCCCAGTAGACGATCGAGACGACCCGCGTGGGCGAGCGGTCGACGGCGCCGAACGCGTACAGCTGCTCGAGATAGCTCGGTGCCAGCCCTGTCGTCTCGGCGAGGGTACGGGATGCCGCGGCATCCAGTCCCTCCGTCGCGTCGAGCCATCCGCCGGGGAGTGCCCACTGGCCCTCGTGCGGGTCGCGCGTGCGTCGCACGAGCGGGAGCACGACCTGCACGGCGTCGCTTCCGGCGAGCCGGCGGAGCGTGAAGATGACCGTCGACACCGCCACGCGGATCGTGTCGGTCTCGGCCGGGGCGCCGGGGGAGTGGGGTTCAGATGCTGTTCTGGTCATGGTGACTCTAACTGTCTGGTCCGATCATAGTGTCACTCTGACCAGAAGCCAAACCCCCGCCGTAACACCCCTCGGGCGCCCGTCCTCACCTGAACCGTTGCCAAGACGTGACGTATACAGCGGGTTCCCAGGATGCGCAGGAGCGGGAATGTTTGTTAGGTTTACGTTCAAACATTTGTTAAGACTCAGTACTTAATGGATGCACGGGTGCCCGCGCACCTCCTCCCTGCAATGCCGCACGAGAGAAAGAACCAACGATGATTCGAAACGCGAAGCGCCGAGCGGCGCTCATCGCCGTCGCCGGGGCCGCCATCCTCGGTCTCGGCCTGTCGGGCTGCGCCACCGGCGGCGGCAACGACAGCGGCGATTCAGAGGGCCGCACGTTGCGGGTCTGGGCAGGAAGCCAGACCCCCATCGAGGCGAACTTCAACCCGTTCTCGCCGAGTGTCCTCCACGCCGCGCTCGGCCCGATCTACGAGCCGCTGTTCTTCTACAACAAGACCGCGGACGACGCGCCCGAGCCCATGCTCGGCGAGAGCTTCGAGTACAACGAGGACGGCACCGTCATCACGGTGACGCTCAAGGACGGCGTCAAGTGGAACGACGGTGAGGACTTCACCGCCGAAGACGCCGCGTTCACGTTCAACTACGAGCCGAACCACCGCGACGGTCTCATCTCGGCCGAGGCGACAGACGACACCACCGTCGTGCTCACGTACGAGACGCCGCAGTTCACGAATGAGTTCCAGATCCTCGGCACCACCTGGATGCTGCCCGAGCACATCTGGTCGGAGGTCGACGATTACACGACCTTCACCGACGAGGAGCCGGTCGGCACCGGTCCGTACGTGGTCGACAAGGTGACGGATGCCTCGTACACGGTGGTCGCGAACGACGAGTTCCGCGACGAGGGCGTGCCGGCGATCAAGAAGGTGCAGTACATCGGCATCGACGCCAACCAGTCCGCGCAGGACCTGCTCACCGCCGGCGAACTCGACTGGACCGGCATGTTCGTGCCGAACCCCGACTCGGTGACCTCGAACGGCGTCATCAGCATGCTGAACACGCCGCAGGACCCGACCGTGCTCTACACCTGCTCGAACGCCGAGCTCGGCTGCACGGGTCCGCAGACCGACGTGGCCGTGCGCCAGGCGCTCAACGTCGCGATCGACCGCGGGACCATCAAGGAGAAGGCGTTCGTCGGCCTGACCGGCGACATCTCGCCCACCTTCGCGCTGCTGCCGCGCGACCAGAAGTGGGTCGCCGACCCGACGGCCGAGGTCAGCCCGCAGTCGCCCGACGCCGCGGCCGCGGGTGAGATCCTCGAGGCCGCCGGCTACACCAAGGGCGGCGACGGCTTCTACGGCAAGGACGGCGCCCCGATCGAGCTGAGCCTCATCTCGGTCGACGGCTGGACGGACTACAACGACGCCGCCAAGCTCATCAGCGAGCAGGCGGCAGAGGCCGGCATCAAGGTCAACGCGTCGACGGTGCAGTGGCAGGAGTTCTCGGACGCCCGCCAGACCGGTCAGTACCAGCTGATCATGGGCGGCGTCATCGGCACGTCGGTCGCCGACCCGTTCCAGATCTACAAGGACTGGTTCGCCGGCGAGTCGACCTCCGAGGTCGGCCAGGAGGTCCCCGCGGGCCGCTGGAACTTCAGCCGCTACGACAACGCGATCGTGAACGAGGCCGTCGCCGCGGCCGCCGCCACCGACGACGAGGCCGTCAAGCAGGAGGCGTACGCCACCCTGCAGACCGAGATCGTGCGCGACCTTCCGTACATCCCGCTGGTGATCAACGCCACCCAGACGTTCTTCAACACGAAGGACTTCACGGGCTGGCCGACCGAGGACGACCTGTACGCCTTCCCGCCGGCCTGGGGCTCGGTGGCGGCCGGCTACGTCCTCCAGCACCTGGAGCCGGTGAAGTAATGCGGAACCGGGCAGAGGCCGCGGCACGGAGGAGCGGGCTGCGATGAAGTTCTATGCGCGGCGGATCGCGTTCTATGTGGTGACACTCTGGGCGACGATCTCCCTCAACTTCCTCCTGCCGAGGCTTCTGCCCGGCGACCCCGCCGACATCCTGCTCGCGAAGATGCAGCGCGCCGGCGGGGAGCTCAGCGAGACCACGGTCCGCAACATCAAGACCCTGCTCGGCGGCGACTCGTCGTCGATGTGGGACCAGTACCTCGCGTACTGGGGCCGGATGCTCCAGGGAGACCTCGGCGTCTCCATCACGAAGTATCCGGCCCCGGTCACCGACCTCATCGCCGCGGCGCTGCCGTGGACGGTGATCCTGGTCGGTCTCGCGACCGTCATCTCGTTCGTCCTGGGCGTCGGCATCGGCGCCTGGGTGGGGTGGCGCCGCGGCACGTGGGTCGACCACCTCGTGCCGTTCACGACGGTGCTGCAGTCGATTCCCTACTTCTGGCTCGCGCTCGTGCTCGTCGCGATCTTCTCGGTCGCGCTGGGCTGGTTCCCGATCTTCGGCGGCTACGACGTGTGGGCCTTCCCGGAAGGCCCGGAGTGGAGCTGGGCCTTCATCGGGAGCGCCGTCTACCACGGGTTCCTTCCCGCCCTGACGATCGTCCTGAGCTCGGTGGGTGGGTGGCTCCTCGGCATGCGCAACATGATGGTGTCCACGGTCTCCGAGGACTACATCGTCACCGCCGAGGCCAAGGGGCTGAAGCCCGTGCGCATCCTGCGCACCTACGCGACCCGCAACGCGGCGATTCCGTCGATCGCCGGGTTCGGCATCTCGCTCGGCTTCGTCGTGGCGGGCTCCATCGTCATGGAGCAGGTGTTCACCTATCCCGGCATCGGCAAGCTCATGATCCAGTCGGTGCAGAACAGCGACTACGCGCTGATGCAGGGCGTCTTCCTGGTGATCACGATCGCGGTGCTCGCGGCGAACTTCATCATGGACATCGTCTACGGATTCATCGACCCGAGGGCCCGCCACAATGTCTGAGAGGCTCGAAGTGACCGACACGTCGACCGACTACGAGAGCGTCCCCGAGACCCTCTCCGACCGCACGATCGACCCTGCACTCATCGCACCGGGCGCGATGATGTCGCCGCCGGTCGGCGCCGACGTCGAGGCAGCCCGCGACGAGGCGCGCGCCGCGCGCCGCGGCTTCCGCCAGCTGCTGCCGCGGATGTCGCTGAAGCTCGCGCTCGGCCTCACCATCGTCATCGGCATCACCCTGTTCGGCATCCTCGCGCCGCTGTTCTGCCAGGATCCGACCGACTCCGACAACCCGGCGCTCTCGCCGCCGAGCGCCGAGCACTGGCTGGGGACGACCAAGCTCGGCTACGACGTGTTCGCGCAGCTCGCGTGGGGCACGCGCGGATCGCTCATGGTGGGCATCGTCGCCGGCCTGATCGCCCTGATCCTGTCGATCGTGTTCGGCATCATCGCCGGCTACAAGGGCGGATGGTGGGACGAGGTCCTCTCTCTCTTCACGAACATCATGCTCGTCATCCCCGGTCTGCCGCTCGTGATGGTCATCGCCACCTACATCCCCGGCAGAAGCTGGGTGCTGGTGGCCCTCGTTCTCGGGATCACCGGCTGGGCGGGGTCCGCGGTGGTGCTGCGCGCGCAGGCGCGCTCGCTGCGGTCGCGTGACTACGTCGCGGCCAGCCGTGTCGCGGGGGAGAAGACGGCGCGCATCATCCGCGTCGAGATCCTCCCGAACCTGCTGCCTCTGCTCGCGGCCCAATTCCTCTTCGCGATCATCTTCGCGATCCTCGGCGAGGCGGGCCTGTCGTATATGGGACTCGGGCCGACCGGCTCGATCACGTGGGGCACGATGCTCAACGACGCGCAGACCGGCCAGGCGCTCGGCACCGGTGCGTGGTGGTGGTTCGTGCCGCCCGGCCTCATGATCGCGCTGCTCGGCGCGGGGCTCTCGCTTATCAACTTCTCGATCGACGAGATCATCAACCCGAAGCTGCGGCTCGCACCCGAGAACGCCCGGCGGGTGCGCAGGGCCAAGCGCGCCGGGCGGGGCGTCGAGTCTGTCCATCTCACGAACGGAGCCGAGGCATGAGCGGCGACGCCGTCCTCACCGCGAGGAACGTCTCGATCGAGTACGAGGTCGATCCGCCCGTCAAGGCGGTGCGCGACGTCTCGCTGACCCTCAACCGCGGTGAGATCCTCGGCCTCGCCGGTGAATCCGGTTGTGGCAAGTCCACCCTCGCGTACGGCATCAACCGGCTGCTCAAGCCGCCGGCGCTGATGACGGCGGGCGACATCGTGTTCCACGACCGCTCCGGCGAGGACATCGACGTCGTCGGCCTCGCCGACGAGGACCTGCGCCGGTTCCGGTGGGACAAGGTGTCGATGGTGTTCCAGGGGGCGATGAACTCACTGAATCCGGTCATCAACGTGCGGGCGCAGCTGTTCGACGTGTTCACGACGCACCGTCCGGGGATGTCGAAGCGCGAGAAGCAGCGGCGCAGCGAGGAGCTCCTCGAACTGGTCGGCGTCGACCCCGAACGGCTCACGAGCTTCCCGCACGAGCTGTCGGGCGGCATGCGACAGCGCGTAATGATCGCGATGGCGCTCGCGCTCGACCCGCAGGTCATGATCATGGACGAGCCGACCACCGCACTGGACGTCGTGGTGCAGCGCGGCATCATCCGCGAGATCATGCGCCTGCGCGAGAAGCTCGGTTTCGCCGTCATCTTCATCACGCACGACCTGCCGATGCTGATCGAGATCTCCGACCGCATCGCGGTGATGCTGCAGGGCGAGATCGTCGAGCTCGGCACCGCGACCGACATCTACCGCACGCCGCAGCACGACTACACGAAGAAGCTGCTGTCGAGCTTCCCGAGCCTGCGCGGCGACCGCGGCGACTTCGTGCGCACCGGCCATCAGCCCATCTCGGCGACGCTGGGCGCGGCCTCAGCAGAAGGAGGGGCCGCATGAGCGCCCACCACCCGGCCGCGCGGGCACCGCGCACCCTCGAGGCGCGGAACCTGGTCAAGGACTTCCGGCTGCGCAGCGGCCTGAAGTTCTCCACCCTCCACGCGGTCAAGGACGTGTCGTTCACGCTCGAAGCCGGCCGCACCATCGCGCTGGTGGGGGAGTCCGGGTCGGGCAAGTCGACGATCGCGAAGATGCTCGCCCGGCTCGAGACGCCCACGAGCGGGCGGATCCTGCTCGACGGGACACCCGCCGGCGGCCGCAGCCGTGACGTCGCCGCGTATCGCGGCGACGTGCAGATGGTCTTCCAGGATCCGTTCGCGTCGCTGAACCCGTTCCATTCGATCGAGCACCACCTGGAGCGTCCCTTGCGCATCCACAACCCGGGGATGGGCAGGGACGAGGTGCGTCAGCGCGTGCTCGAGCTCCTCGAGAGGGTGCGCCTCACGCCCACCGACAAGATGGCCGAGCGGCGTCCGCACGAGCTGTCGGGCGGTCAGCGCCAGCGCGTGGCGATCGCGCGGGCGCTCGCGCCCGGAGCGCAGTTCATCATCGCCGACGAGCCGGTCTCGATGCTCGACGTGTCGATCCGCCTGGGCGTGCTGAACCTGCTGGCGCAGCTGCAGCGCGAGGACCATCTCGGGGTGCTGTACATCACGCACGACCTCGCCACGGCCCGGCACTTCTCCGACGAGATCCTGGTGATGTACCGCGGCGACATCGTCGAGCGAGGACGCGCGGACGACGTGATCCTCGATCCGCAGCACGAGTACACACGCACGCTCCTGGGCGCCGCGCCCGATCCCGAGAACCAGGGGATGCTGCGCGACGAGGTGCGGAGGGAGCTCGCCGCCGAGCGCCGCTGACCCGCCCTCGCGCGCTGGCGCTCCCGACACGCCCGGGCGGCCGATCGGGGTCCTCTCCCAGCCTCGATGCGTAGCCTGACGAGACGGATCCCGTCGGGCGGAAGGGGTGGGGATGATCGTCGTCGACGTGATCGTCGTCCTCCTCCTCGTCGCCGCCTGCGTAGCCGGTGTCCAGCGTGGCTTCTTCGCCAGCATCGGCACCCTGGCGGGCCTCGCGGCGGGCGCCTTCGCGGCCTTCTGGCTGACCCCGTTGGTGAGCGCGTGGGTGCCGTCGCCGGTGTGGCGCGGTCCCGCCGTGCTCCTCACCGCCCTCGGGCTGGTCTTCGCCGGCGCGGCGGTCGGCTCGGCGATCGGCTCGGCCCTGCGCTCCGGCGCCGACCGGCTGAAGCTCCGGGGGATCGAGCGCTTTCTCGGCGGCATCGCGTCGGTCGTCGCGGCGATCCTCGCCCTGGCGCTCGTCGCACCGGCGATCGCGGTGGCGGGCATCCCCGTCATCTCGTCGGCCGTGGCGTCCTCGGCCATCCTGCGCGGCATCGAGGCCGCCACCCCCGACCCCGTCGCCGCCGCCCTCGCACAGCTGCGCGGCGCCGTGCTCGATGACGGCCTGCCGGGGCTCGGGCTGCTGCTCGGACCGGGGACCGCGGAGCCCGCGCCCCCGGTCGCCCTGGACGATCCCGAGCTGCAGCGGGCGGCAGCATCCGTCGCCCGCGTGTCGGGGAATGCGTACGCGTGCGGGCGCGGATCTTCGGGCACCGGCTTCGTCGTGGCCGAAGACCGGGTCGTCACCAACGCCCACGTCGTCGCCGGCGTCGACACGCCCATCGTCGAGCTGCCGGGGGTGCCCGCACGGGAGGGGCGCATCGTCTACTTCGACCCGATCGACGACCTCGCGGTGATCGCCGTGGACGACCTCGGCGGAACAGCCCTGCCGTTCTCGCCCACACTCGCGGCGGGTGCCGCCGCGGTCGTGCAGGGCTACCCCTACGGCGGCCCGTTCACGATGGTGCCGGCGAGCGTGCAGTCGGTGGGTGTCGCCAACGTGCCGGACGTGTACGACACATCGTGGAACCCGCGCGAGATCTATTCGCTGCAGGCGGTCGTGCGCCCGGGCAACTCGGGCGGCCCGCTGCTGACGGGCGACGGCGAAGTCGCGGGGGTCGTGTTCGCGCGCGCCGAGGACGAAGACGACGTCGGCTACGCCATGACGATGGCCGAGCTCACCCCGGTCGCCGATCGTGCTCCCTCGCTCACGAACACCGTGTCGACGGGCTCGTGCGTCGGCTGACGGCGCCGACCGGTATGCTTGCTGCGCAAGTCAATAACGGCCCATCACCCGGGCGGGAGAGCCTCGGCAGCGTGATCGCCGAGCACCGAAGGAGCAAGCCTCCCCGCCAATCTCTCAGGTACGCGTACCGTTCGGGCAGGCCGACTCTGGAAAGTGATTCCAGCGAAGCGAGAATCCGGTTGAGTAAGGCGCCCCGGCGCCGCATCGAAACCACTCTCGTGAGATGAGCGCTCCGCGTCTCCAGCTCGTCGTGATGAATCCGCCGACGGTGAAAACCCGCTCCCTCGCAGGACGGGTGAAACTCTCAGGCCCATGACAGAGGGGGAGTTCACAGACGTCGCTCGGCGTCTGCCCGTCCGCGACCGGGAGAACTCATGACGGAACTCCGTACGACTGCCCTGCACGACCGCCACGAGGCGCTCGGCGCCTCCTTCACCGACTTCGGCGGCTGGCTCATGCCCGTGCGCTACAGCTCCGACCTCGCCGAGCACCACGCCGTGCGCACCGGCGCGGGCCTGTTCGACATCTCGCACATGGCCGAGTTCCTCGTGAGCGGGTCGGGCTCGGGCGCGTTCCTCGACTACGCGCTCGCCGGCGCCCTCTCGCCGATGCGCGTCGGCAAGGCGAAGTACTCGCTGGTGCTCGCCGAGTCCGGCGGCATCGTCGACGACGTCATCGTCTACCGCCTCGCCGAGGACCGGTTCCTCGTGATCGCCAACGCCGGGAATCGGGATGCCGTCGCCGCGGCGTTCGCCGACCGCATCGACGGCTTCGAGGTCGAGCTCGAGGACCAGACCGACGACATGTCCCTCATCGCCGTACAGGGACCCGCCGCGCGGGAGATCGTCGAGGCGACGGCGGGCATCGCCGGTGTCGCCCCCGCATTCGCCGACCTGGGCTACTACGCGTGGTCGTCCGGGACGTTCGATGGCGAGCCCCTGTTCATCGCGCGCACCGGGTACACCGGCGAGGACGGCTTCGAGCTCCTCGTGCCGAACAGTGCCGCGGCCGCGCTCTGGGACGCCCTGCTCGCCGCCGGCGAGCCGCGAGGCCTCGTCCCCGCAGGACTCGCCGCGCGCGACACGCTGCGCCTGGAGGCCGGCATGCCGCTGTACGGCCACGAGCTGTCGCTCGACATCGTCCCCGCCCAGGCCGGCCTCGGCCGCGTCGTGGCGGTCGGCAAGGAGGACTTCGTCGGCAAGGCGGGCCTGTCCGCGGTGGTCGCATCCGACGCCCCCGTGCTCGTCGGGCTCGCCGGTGAGGGACGCCGCGCCGGCCGCGCCGGCTACGCCGTGTTCGACAGCGCCGACACCGCCACCCCGGTGGGCGAGATCACGAGCGGCGCGCTCAGCCCGACCCTGGGGCATCCCATCGCGATGGCGTTCGTCTCGCCGGCCGCGAGCGCTCCCGGCACCGAGCTCTTCATCGACGTGCGGGGGACCCGCATCCCCGCGACAGTGACCGACCTGCCCTTCTACCGGAGGAACAAATGACCGATCTCACCGCCCTCAAGTACACCGCCGAGCACGAGTGGGTCGCCCTCGACGGCGACGTCGCGACCGTCGGCATCACCTCGTACGCCGCCGACAAGCTCGGCGACGTCGTGTTCGTCGAGCTGCCGGCCGTGGGCAGTTCGGTGACCGCGGCCACCGTCGTCGGCGAGATCGAGTCCACGAAGTCGGTCGGCGAGCTCTACGCGCCGCTGACCGGCGAGGTCGTCGCGGTCAACGACGCCGTCGTCGACGATCCGTCGCTCGTGAACGCGGACCCGTTCGGCGCCGGCTGGCTCGTCAAGATCACGGTCGACCCCGCGTCCGTGGCCGACCTCCTCGACCGCGACGCGTACATCTCGCTCACGGGCGGCGCCGAATGACGGGCCTGTTCGCCGACCGTCACATCGGGACGGATGCCGCGGCCCAGCGCATCATGCTCGACGCCCTGGGCTACGACAGCGTCGACGCGCTCGTCGAGGCGGCGGTTCCGGCATCCATCCAGGTGAAGCCCCGTGCCACGAGCGACATCCCGCCTGCGGCGACCGAGGCCGAGGCTCTCGCCGAGCTGCGCGTGCTCGCGTCGCAGAACCGCGCCGCGCGGCCGATGATCGGGCTGGGCTACTACGACACGCTCACGCCGTCGGTGATCGCCCGCAACGTGCTCGAGAACCCGTCGTGGTACACCGCGTACACGCCGTATCAGCCGGAGATCTCGCAGGGGCGTCTGGAGGCGCTCATCAACTTCCAGACGATGGTGACCGACCTCACCGGGCTCGCGACCGCGAACGCGTCGATGCTCGACGAGTCGACCGCCGTCGTCGAGGGCATGCTGGTCGCGCGGCGCGGCTCGAAGTCCGCCTCGAACGTGTTCGTGGTCGACGCCGACGCGCTGCCGCAGACGAGGGCGCTGCTCGCGCATCGTGCCGCCGCGGTCGGGATCGAGCTCGTCGAGCTCGACCTCGCCCGGGGTGCGACCCTTCCCGACGAGCTGTTCGGCGTGCTGGTGCAGTACCCGGGCGCGTCGGGCCACGTGTGGGACCCCTCCGGGGTCGTCGACGCCGCCCACGTCGCCGGCGCGCTCGTCGTCGCGGCAGCCGACCTCCTCGCCCTCACGCTGCTGCGCTCGCCGGGCTCGTTCGGCGCGGACGTCGCGGTGGGAACGACACAGCGCTTCGGCGTGCCGCTCGGCTTCGGCGGTCCGCACGCCGGCTACATGGCCGTGCGCCAGGGACTCGAGCGGCAGCTGCCCGGCCGCCTCGTCGGCGTCTCGCAGGACGCCGCCGGGCACCCCGCCTACCGCCTCGCGCTGCAGACCCGTGAGCAGCACATCCGCCGCGAGAAGGCCACGTCCAACATCTGCACGTCGCAGGTGCTGCTGGCCGTCATGGCCTCGATGTACGCCGTCTACCACGGCCCTGACGGCCTCCGCGCGATCGCGACCGATGTCGCGAAGAAGGCGGAGGCGCTCGCCGCCCGGCTGCGCTCGTACGGACTGTCGCTGCGGTCGGACGCGTTCTTCGACACCATCCGCGTCGCCACGCCGGGGGCCTCTCGCCGCGTGATCGATCGCGCCCGGGAGCGCGGCTACCAGCTCTTCTGGGTCGACGATGCGACGGTCGGGGTCTCGGTCGACGAGACCACCACGGCCGACGATCTCGCCGCGGTCGCGTGGGCGTTCGGCCTGCCCGAGAACGAGTTCCTCGGTGCGGGCGAGCAGGGCGAGCGCGTGCTCTCCTTCACGGATGCTGCGCCCTTGGCGGGCGTGCCGGCCGGGCTGCACCGCGTGGAGGAGTTCCTCACGCACCCGGTGTTCAACTCGCACCGGTCCGAGACGGCGATGATGCGCTACCTCAACCAGCTGTCCGACCGCGACTACGCGCTGGACCGCGGCATGATCCCGCTGGGCTCGTGCACGATGAAGCTCAACGCGGCGACCGAGATGGCCGCCGTGTCGTGGCCCGAGTTCTCGCGCGTGCATCCGTTCGCACCCGAGGACGACGTGCACGGCTACCTCGCGATGATCGAGCAGCTCGAGGTGTGGCTCGCCGAGGTCACCGGGTACGACGCGGTCTCGCTGCAGCCCAACGCGGGCTCGCAGGGCGAGCTCGCCGGCCTCATGGCGATCCGCGGCTACCACCGTGCGAACGGCGACCTCGACCGCACGGTGTGCCTCATCCCGTCGTCGGCGCACGGCACGAACGCGGCGTCCGCGGTGCTCGCGGGCATGCGCGTCGTCGTCGTCGCGTGCGACGAGGCCGGAAACGTCGACCTCGACGATCTGCGCGCGAAGATCGCGGCGCACGCCGACGAGCTCGCGGCGCTGATGATCACGTACCCGTCGACGCACGGCGTCTACGAGCACGACGTGCTCGACATCACGCAGGCCGTGCACGACGCCGGCGGCCAGGTCTACGTCGACGGCGCGAACCTCAACGCACTGCTCGGCTACGCGCGCTTCGGCGACCTCGGCGGCGACGTCTCGCACCTCAACCTGCACAAGACGTTCGCCATCCCGCACGGTGGCGGCGGTCCTGGCGTCGGGCCGGTCGCGGCGAAGGCGCACCTCGCGCCCCACCTCCCGTCGCATCCGCTGTCGCAGCGCAAGGACCACGCCGGCGGCGTCTTCGACGGCGGACCGATCTCGGCCGCACCGCACGGCTCGGCCGGCATCCTCCCGATCTCGTGGGCGTACGTCCGCATGATGGGCGCCGAGGGCCTGCGCAGCGCCACCGCGGCTGCCGTGCTCGCCGCGAACTACATCGCGGTGCGGCTGCGCGACCACTACCCGGTGCTCTACACCGGCGAGGACGGGCTCGTGGCCCACGAGTGCATCCTCGACCTCCGTCCACTCAAGGAGGCGACCGGCGTCTCGGTCGACGACGTCGCCAAGCGCCTCATCGACTACGGCTTCCACGCCCCGACGATGTCGTTCCCGGTCGCGGGCACGCTCATGGTCGAACCCACGGAGTCCGAGGACCTCGGCGAGATCGAACGCTTCATCGAGGCGATGATCGCGATCAAGGCCGAGGCCGACCGCGTCGCCGCGGGCCAGTGGCCCCAGGGCGACAACCCCCTCGCGAACGCCCCGCACACCGCCGAGTCTGTCGTCTCCGATTCGTGGGACCACCCGTACTCGCGGGAGACCGCCGTGTACCCGATCCACACCCTGGTCCGCACGAAGTACTGGCCCCCCGTCCGCCGCATCGACCAGGCCTACGGCGACCGCAACCTCGTCTGCGCCTGCCCGCCCATCGAGGCCTTCGCCTGACGAACCCCGAGCGACGGGATGCCGGTGCCCGCGGCATCCCGTCGCTCTGTCGTCCCCCTGTCCCCTCGCGCTCGCGCCCTCCCACCGGTGTCCGTGCCTAGGCGTGGGCCGTGGGCCGCCGCCCTGCCCCGACCCACGCGCCCGCCGCCCGCTCGGGCCCGGGCGGCGGCCGCCGGCGCCTCCGCCGCGCCGGCCCGCCGGTGCGCCGGTGCCCGGGCCTGGGCACCGGCGCACCGGGCCCGCCCGCTCACGCTGGGTCCGCCCCACCCCCCCCGGGCGGCGAGAATCCATCTGATTGCCGAGACCTCGGAGAACGCCCAAGGTCTCGTCCTCCGGATGGATTCTCGCGGCGACGACGGTGGCGGCGACGACGGCGACGGCGACGACGACGGCGACGACGACGACGGCGACGACGACGGCGACGGCCGCGCAGCGGAGCGAGGGCGGGCGTTCAGGCGTCGGGGGTCGGGGATGTCGGGTGAGGCGCGCGCGATGCGATGGCCCGCTTCAGCGAGAGCAGCGCCGCAGCGTTCTCGGGGGCGCACGGTCGCAGGCCCGCTCCGCGAAGGATGCCGCGCAGCGGCGAGATGGTGGTGGCCTCGGTCCAGCCCCAGTGGACGACAACGCGCCATTGCTCGCGAAGACGCGTGTCCCTGGCTGCTTGACGCCGGAGGAGGGTACGCGGGTCGCCGAATCGGCCGTCGTACTTGAGATCGCCGTCCGCTTCTGCGAGGACCGACTCGATCGGCCATGCGAAGTCCGCCCGGTCTTCGATTCCTGACGATGACATCGATGTCCGCTGGAGCTCTGGCGCCGGGTACCCGAGCCACTCGATCACCGCGCGACTGACCGACTCGAAGGGCGTCTCCGACGAGGACGTCGCCCGAGAGAGCGGCCAACGCGCGAGCCGTCGGCCGCGGCTGCTCGCGCGCGCTTCGTTGAGCCTCTCGACACCCGCCCGGTCCAATGCGGAGTCGAGGCGAAGCGCCGAATCCGCCACCGCGAGACCGATCGCGGGGTGCCGTGCGCGGGCGAGATCCACGGCGCACTCCGCGAGCGATGAGACTGTGAACCCGCCGATCTCGGCGAGTTCGCGCTCGTCGGTCGTCGTGTGCCAACGGATGCCGCCGACCAGGCGCGAGGATGTCCGCGAGGCCGCAAGAGCATGGACGACGAGGGGATCGCCGAAGACCGCTGCGCCGTAGAGTGCGGCGGCGGATTCGTGCGTCGGGATCAGCCCGGGGTGCTGGAGCAGCGCGGCGTGCACTCGGGCGAGGTAACGATCCCATGGTGCGAGCTGGGCCCACGCGCCGGCAGGCACATAGACCCCTGCCCGCACACGTTGGAGCTCGCCCCGCGCGATCGCACGTTCCGGATGGGGCACCTCCTCAGTTCGGAACAGCGGTACCGGACTGGGCCGGGCAGCGAGCGCGCCCTCGACTATCGGCATCCGTCCACGATCGCGTCCCCCGGCGGTCTCGCGCGCCGGTGAACGCCTACCTGTGGGCCCCCGCCGCCTCCCCGCCCCCTGTGGAGGAGGCCCTGCGCACCATCGCCCCCAGCGCGAGAATCCAACGGGCGGACGAAGCTGTGGGCATTGCCCGAGCTCTCGTCCTCCCGATGGATTCTCGCGGAGATGAGGCAGCGCGGACGGATGCTGCGGGGCCGGGCTCGCGCAGAGCTCAGGACACAGGAGTCGGGGTCGGGGTGGGCGTCGGGGTGGGGGTGGGGGCCGGGATCGGGGCGAAGACGCCGGGCCACAGCGCCGCGGCCAGGGGATACCCCACGAATGCGACGACGTCGAGGAGCGTGTGCGCGATCACGAGCGGCATGATGCGACCCCAGCGCCGATAGCACCAGCCGAAGACCACGCCCATCACGAAGTTGCCGACGATCGCACCGATGCCCTGGTAGGCGTGGTAAGCGCCGCGCAAGCCGGCGGAGGTCAGGATGATGGCCCAGTCGTTCCAGCCGAACCGTCGCAGCCGGTCGAAGAGGTAGCCGATGAAGATCACCTCTTCGGTCAATCCCGCCCGCAGTGCCGACAGCACCAGCAACGGCACGGTCCACCACGCCGCGTCGAGGGGAGAGGCGACCACTGCGACCGTGATCCCGAGCGCGCGCCCGGCCGCGTAGAGCGCGAGCCCCGGCACGCCGATGACCGCGGCGAGGAGGATGCCGCGGCCGAGGTCTCCGCCGAACCGCGAGAAGTCCAGCCCGATGCGGCGCAGCGCATTGCTGCCGGGCTCCCACAGCAGGTACACGACGAGCGCCACGAGGGCGAGCGCGAAGAAGACGGCGAGCACCTGGTACACGACATCCCAGACCGCCTGCGCGTCCCTCGACGGGTTCACCTGGGTCTGCTGCTGGCCGAGCGGAACGGGCGCGAGGAGTTTGCGCACGAGCGACAGCACCGAGTACAGCGCGGACTGGCCGACCGTGATCGCGAGGACGATCCAGACCTCCCACGTGAGGCGTCGGCGGTCATACGGCGTGAGGGGCGAAAGGGTAGTCGAATCCCTCTGACCTGTGGGCCGGTTCGGCGGCGTCATCTTGTCAGATTGTCACACTCCGCGTCGATTGAGTTAAGGCTCTGTAACGTTTTCGCCGATCGTTTTGACCATCTCACAACCGGTGCTTATCGTTTTCCCATCCGCGCGCAGGTCCGGCTTCCGGCCGGATCCGCGCGCATTACCCTGCACAGAGGAGACACAAGTGTCTGACAAGACGACGTGGCGCATGCGCGCACTCGGAGTCGCGGCGGGCGTCGGCGTGACCGCATTGGTCCTCGCCGGCTGCTCGACGACCCCACCGGCGACGGAGGAGACCGGGGACACCGCCGACGCCGCGGTGACCATCGCTGAGGTGAACGAGTTCACGGGTACGAACTCGAACAGCGACAACGGCAACCTCGACATCAACGGCAAGGTCAACTACCTGACCCGCGCCGGCTTCTACTACGTCAGCGACACCTACGAGGTCGTCCCTGACGAGTCGTTCGGCAAGATGGAGGTCGTCAGCGAGGACCCCCTCCAGGTCAAGTACACCCTCAACGACGGCCTCGAGTGGTCCGACGGCGAGCCCATCACGACCGACGACCTGATCTTCGGCTGGGCTGCGACCTCGGGCATCTTCGACGACGCGACGCTCGACCCCGAGTCGGGTGAGCCGGTCAGCGGCACGAAGTACTTCGCGTACGCGGGCAGCACCGAGGGTGTCAACGCCTCGACGATCACGGATGTCGCCGATGACAAGCTCTCGCTCACGCTCGAGTACGACGTCCCCTTCGTCGACTGGAACATCGTCGGTCTCATCGACCAGCCGGTCCACGTCGTCGCCGAGAAGGCCGGCGTCGACCAGGCGGAGCTCATCGACACGATCCTGACCAGCCCGCGCGGCGACGCCGCTGCTCCGGCTCCGGTCAACGAGACGCTCAAGGCTGCGGCTGACTTCTGGAACTCGGGCTTCGACATGACGTCGCTGCCGGACGACCCGTCGCTGTACCTCTCGAGCGGCCCGTGGATCATCGACTCGTGGGAGCCCACGCAGTCGATGACGCTGAAGCTCAACGACAAGTACACCGGTGACCTCAAGCCGCAGTTCTCCGAGATGGTCATCCGCTTCATCGGTGACGCTCAGGCTCAGGTGACCGCCCTCCAGAACGGCGAGGTCGACGTGATCGCCCCGCAGGCGAGCGGCGACACCCTCACCGCGCTGCAGGCGATCGACGGCGTCGAGGTCCTCCAGGGCGATGCGCTCAACTACGACCACCTCGACCTGACGTTCGCCGGCCCCTTCGCCGAGAAGAACGTCCGCGAGGCGTTCCTCAAGACGATCCCGCGTCAGCAGCTCGTCGACACGCTCATCAAGCCCGTCAACCCCGAGGCTGAGGTTCTCAACTCGAACCTCTTCATCCCGGCCCAGAAGCCGTACGAGGACGCTGTCGCGGCCAACGGCTCGGACGCGTACGCCGACGTCGACATCGAGGGCGCCAAGGAGCTCCTCGCCGGTGCGACCCCGACGATCCGCCTCATGTACAACATCAACAACCCGAACCGCGTCGCGGCGTTCGAGGCCATCCAGGCCTCGGCTTCGCAGGCCGGCTTCGTGATCGAGGATGTGGGCCGTGAGGACTGGAGCGCGCAGCTCGGTTCGGACATCTACGACGCCGTCATCTTCGGCTGGATCTCGCCCGGTGTCGGCAACGGCACCATCCCGCAGATCTTCGCCAGCTTCGGTGGCAGCAACTTCAACAAGTACGCCAACGACACCGTCGACGAGATCGCTCGCACGATCCCGCAGACGCTCGACACCGACAAGATCGACGAGATGACGATCGAGGCGGACACCGAGCTGTTCTCCGACGCGTACGGTCTGCCGCTCTTCCAGGGCCCCGGCCTTGAGGCGCACACCGACCGCGTCGAGGGCATCACCTTCATGGGCAACCAGACCGGTGTGTTCTGGAACTTCTGGGAGTGGACGGTCACCGGTTAATCCGGTGACGATCTGAAACACCACGCCATGGGGCGTCGGGTGCTAACAGCCCGGCGCCCCGTGCGTGTGTCTTCCCGTCCCCAGCCGGCGAACCCGACGCCCGGCCTCTGCTGCCGTCGTCGCCCGCCTGCTACCTTTTCTGCATGAAGGGCCAGCCCAGTGCTTAGCTTCGTTCTGCGGCGCATCGGGGTTTCGATCCTGATCCTCATCGCCGCATCCTTCCTGATGTACACCCTCGTGGCTCTTGCCAAAGACCCGCTCGAGGACCTGTACGCCTCCAACAGCCCGAACCGCGACGCGCTGATCGCACAGCGCATCGCGTGGCTGAACCTCGACCAGCCCATCCCCGTCCGCTGGTTCAACTGGCTGCTCGGCGCCGCACGCTGCGTCATCCCGTTCGGCGGCTGCGACCTCGGCGTCACCATCCAGAACCAGCCGGTGACGATCGTCCTCGCACGTGCGATGGGCGCGACGCTCCAGCTCGTCACCGCTTCGACGATCCTCGCCATCGTCCTCGGCGTGCTCGTCGGCATCGTGTCGGCGCTTCGCCAGTACAGCGCGATCGACTACTCGTTCACGTTCGCCAGCTTCCTGTTCTACTCGCTGCCGTCGTTCGTGATGGGTGTTCTCCTCAAGGTCTTCTTCGCCCTCGGCTTCAACGACTGGCTCGACAGTCCGGTGTTCACATGGCCGTGGATCATCGCACTCAGTCTCGTCTCCGGCGTCTTCTGGCAGGCGATCATCGGCGGACCCAGGCAGCGCCGCCTGATCGTCTTCGCCGCCTCCGTGGTGACCAGCGGAGCGATGCTCTACGGCATGAGTGTGACGGCGTGGTTCCTCAACCCGTCGCTCGGACCGATCCTCACGCCGCTGCTGATCGCGGCGTTCGCGGCGGGCATGGTCCTCATCATCGCCGGACCCCGTGCGCGCTACGCGTGGCGCACCGCCGGTGTCACCGCGATCGTGCTCATCGCGGCGTACTTCGTGCTGCAGCCGTTCCTCAAGTCGTTCAACGGCTGGGGGGTCCTCGCCCTGTTCGTGGCGGCGGCTCTCGTCGGCGCGGCGGCGGGCTGGTTCCTCGGTGAGTACGACAAGGGCCAGGCGATCCGCATCGGCGTGCTCTCGGGTCTGCTCGGTATGGGCGTGATCGTCCTGGATCAGTTCATGCAGAACTGGAACTCGTACGTCAACAACCCGAAGGTGAACGGGCGCCCGATCGCGACCATCGGTTCGCAGACGCCCAACCTGCAGGGCGACTGGTGGATTCAGAGCATCGACACCTTCACCCACCTGCTGCTGCCCACCATCAGCCTCATGCTGATCTCGTTCGCGGCGTACACGCGCTATGCGCGTGGCGGCATGCTCGAGACGCTGAACCAGGACTACATCCGCACGGCTCGCGCGAAGGGTCTCCCCGAACGGACCGTGGTCGTGCGCCACGCGTTCCGCAACTCGCTCATCCCGATCACCACGATCGTCGCGGCCGATGTCGGCGCGCTGATCGGTGGTGCGATCATCACCGAGCGCATCTTCGCGTTCAGCGGTATGGGCGCGCTGTTCAACCAGGGTCTGCAGCACGCCGACCCGAACCCCGTCATGGCGTACTTCGTCGTCATCGCAGTGTTCGCCATCACGTTCAACTTCCTCGCCGACCTCGCGTACTCGGCGATCGACCCGAGAGTGAGGGTCAAGTAATGTCGATCCCCATCGATCCGGCCCTCGAGCCACCTACCGCCCCCTCCGACGGAGGCGTGCACGTCCAGACCGCCGACGAACGCGGCATCAGCCAGGGACGCCTGACGTTCCGGCGCTTCATCGCCCACAAGCCGGCAGTGGTCAGCGCGATCCTCTTCGTCCTCATCGTCGGCTTCGCCATCTCGGCGACCGGCATCGGCCCCATCCCGGGCTGGTGGAAGTGGAACTACGAAGAGCTGATCCCGATCAGCAACGGCGGCAAGCCCACGCTGACGCTCTGGCCGTTCTCGCTCGGCGATCACCCGTTCGGCCAGAACACGGTCGGCAAGGACTACTTCGCGATGGTCATGCGCGGCCTCGTCAACTCGTCCTACATGATGTTCATCATCGGCCTCATCGGCGCCTTCCTCGGCGTCGTGGTCGGTGCTCTCGCGGGCTACTACCGTGGGTGGGTCGACGCGGTGCTGATGCGCCTGACCGACATCGTCATCGTGATCCCGGTGATCGTGATCGGCGCGGTCGTCGGATCGGCGGTGGGAAACCTCGGTCCGCTGCTGCTGGCGCTGTTCCTCGGATTCTTCGTCTGGACGGGAATCGCCCGACTCGTGCGCGCGGAGTTCCTGACGCTTCGTGAGCGCGAGTTCGTCGAGGCGGCACGCGTGGCCGGCGCATCGGATGTCCGCATCATCTTCAAGCACATCCTGCCGAACGCGATCGGCGTGGTCATCGTGGCGACGACACTGCTGATCGCTGCAGCGATCATCCTCGAGACGTCCCTGTCGTTCCTCGGGTACGGCGTGCGCGCGCCGGACGTGTCGCTGGGTCTGCTGATCTCGGCGAACGAGTCGGCGTTCCAGACGCGCCCGTGGCTGTTCTGGTGGCCGGCGGCGTTCATCGTGATCCTGTCGCTCCTCGTGAACTTCGTCGGCGACGGCCTGCGTGATGCGTTCGACCCGCGTCAGAAGCGCATCGTCTTCCGCAAGGTCAAGGATCTCCCGGAGGATGCGGTCATCGTGGCCGGCACGACCGCCGACGTGCCCGAGGGTGCGCTGGTCACGGCCGGCGGTGCGGCGATCGTCGAGGGCGTCACGAGCGACCGCCCCGACGATGTCCTCGACGACGAGATCGCGCCCGACCCGGATCGCCGCGGATGATGCGCGCCAGGCTCTCAGCCGGTGGCGATGATCAGCGCGATCGACGCCGCGGCGAGCACGATCGACGCGATGAGGAACGTCACGTGCCAGTGGCGCTTGACGGGCGTCTCATCGGCCACGCCGAGTTCCACCTGACCGGCATCGAGGCGGCTGCGCCACGACTCTCGCACGACGAGAGCCGCGTTGCCCGAGTCGGTGCCCATGCGGTCGCTCGGGCGGGCGTCGCCACCGGCGGCGCTCGCCTCGCGGCGGGCCCTCGCGTTGCCCATCATCGTGGTGAAGAAGCCGGGCGCCGGCGCCGACCAGGCAGTGAAGCTGCCGGACGGCGTGTGCAGCGTCAGTGCGCGTGCCGTCTCGACGTGCACGAGGGCCTCCCACGGCACATCGACGTCGTGGCTCACGTTCTCGATGCGCACACCGCGATCCGACACCTCGACGCAGGGGCGCCACAGCGCCATCCAGCCGAGCAGAGCCGCCAGCGGGGCTGCGGCGTAGACCCACGTCAGCCGCGGGTCCGCGCTCCATACGGCGGTGATCACTGCGAGCGCCGCAAGACTCCAGACGATGACGGCAGCAATGCGGTTGAAACGGGAGTCGATGCGGATCGCACGGTCGGTCACCCCCTCATTCTCTCAATCGATCCCACAAGGACCATGAAATGAACGCGTCCCCCACTCCCGTGACCGGCAGTCCGCTGCTGGAAGTGAGCGGCCTGTCCGTGGACTTCGCCGTCGACAACTACTGGGTGCCGGCAGCGAAGAAGCTGAACTACTCCGTCGAGTCGGGCAAGGCCCTCGCGATCGTCGGCGAGTCCGGCTCCGGCAAGAGCGCGAGCTCGATGGCGATGCTCGGGCTCCTGCCGTCCAACGCCCGGGTGACCGGCAGCGTCAAGCTCGCCGGGCGCGAGATCCTCGGCCTCCGCAAGGACGACCTGCGTCGTGTGCGCGGCCGCGAGATCGCGGTGATCTTCCAAGAGCCGATGACCGCGCTGAACCCTGTGTTCACGGTCGGATTCCAGATCATCGAGACCCTGCGCATCCACCAGGGCATGACGCCGAGTGCCGCGCGCACCCGCGCGCTGGAGCTGCTCGACATGGTGGAGCTGCCCGATCCGCTGAAGGCGTTCAACTCGTATCCGCACCAGCTGTCGGGTGGTCAGCGTCAACGCGCCATGATCGCGCAGTCGATCTCGTGCGATCCTCAGCTGCTGATCGCCGACGAGCCGACCACGGCCCTCGACGTGACCGTGCAGGCCGAGATCCTCGACCTCATGCGGGACCTCCGGCACCGCCTCGACTCGGCGATCCTCATCATCACGCACGACATGGGCGTGGTGGCCGATATCGCCGACGACATCGTCGTGATGCGCAAGGGCGAGATCGTCGAGCGCGGCTCGGTCGATGCGGTGTTCAACCGCCCCACGCACCCCTACACGCAGCAGCTCCTCGCAGCGGTGCCCCGCATCGGCGACGCGCAGGGGGAGTCGATCGACACCACGGCCGCCCTCGCCGGCGACACGTCGGTGATCCGCCTGGCCGAGGTCGCCGCGCGCCAGGACGCTGAGCGCCGCCAGGGCCTGGGCGCCCCCGTGCTCGACTTCCAGGACGTTGCGATCGACTACCCGAAGCGCGGGCGCGTGCCCGCCTTCCGGGCGGTCGAGCATGCGAACTTCTCGATCTACCCGGGTGAGGTCACGGGCCTCGTCGGCGAGTCCGGCTCGGGCAAGACCACAGTCGGTCGCGCCGCCATCGGCCTGCTGCCGATCGCGGAAGGCAGGGCCGAGGTCGTCGGCTCCGACATCTCCAAGGCCGACCGGCGCCTCCTCCACAAGGTGCACAAGGATGTCGGCATCGTCTTCCAGGACCCGTCGTCGTCGCTCAACCCGCGTCTGCCCATCGGCCAGTCGATCGGGGAGCCGATGCTGCTGGCCGGCGTCGCGAAGGGCCGCCAGCTCGACGTGCGTGTGCAGGAGCTGCTGGACTCGGTCGAGCTCCCGCGCTCCTACCGCAACCGCTACCCGCACGAGCTGTCGGGCGGTCAGAAGCAGCGCGTCGGCATCGCGCGCGCCCTGTCGTTGCAGCCCAAGCTGCTCATCGCCGACGAGCCCACCTCGGCGCTGGACGTGTCGGTGCAGGCGACGGTGCTGCAGCTGCTTCGCCAGCTCCAGGCCGACATGGGCTTCGCGTGCCTGTTCATCAGCCACGACCTGGCGGTCGTCGACTCGCTGGCGGACCGCATCATCGTGATGCACCACGGCAAGATCGTCGAGCAGGGTGCGACCGGGCAGATCCTCCGCGCGCCCAAGGAGGACTACACGCGTCGCCTCATCGCCGCCATCCCGGTGCCCGACCCCGAGGAGCAGCGCGTGCGCCGCGAGGCGCGTGCAGCGCTGCTCGAAGCGGGCCTGGAGGGCTGATCCGCCGCCGAAAGGCGATACACAGCAGCGCCCAATAGAATGGGGATGCCGGCATTCCGGCATCCCCATTCTCTTTCAAGGATTCCCTCATGGCGCGCGCCCTCCGTCCGGACCTCCGCAACGTGGCTATCGTCGCTCACGTCGACCACGGCAAGACCACCCTCGTCGACGCGATGCTCCGCCAGACCGGCTCGTTCGGCGAGCACGCGCACGTCGAAGAGCGCGCGATGGACTCGAACGACCTCGAGCGCGAAAAAGGCATCACGATCCTCGCGAAGAACACCGCGATCACCTACAACGGCGCCCACACCGACGTCCCGGTCACGATCAACGTGATCGACACGCCCGGCCACGCCGACTTCGGAGGTGAGGTCGAGCGCGGCCTGTCGATGGTCGACGGCGTCGTGCTCCTCGTCGACGCGAGCGAGGGCCCGCTCCCGCAGACCCGCTTCGTGCTGCGCAAGGCGCTCGAAGCGAAGCTGCCCGTCATCCTCCTGGTCAACAAGACCGACCGCCCCGACGCGCGCATCGCCGAGGTCGAGGAAGAGGCTCACGACCTGCTGCTCGGCCTCGCGTCCGACCTTCACGAGGATGTGCCCGACCTCGACATCGACGCCCTGCTCGACGTGCCCGTCGTGTATGCGAGCGGGCGCGCGGGCGCAGCATCCCGCACCCGTCCCGCCAATGGCGAGCTGCCCGACAACGCCGATCTCGAGCCGCTGTTCGAGGCGATCCTCGAGCACGTTCCGGCTCCGGCATACGACGACGAGGCGCCGCTGCAGGCGTGGGTCACGAACCTCGACTCGAGCCCGTTCCTCGGCCGCCTCGCCCTCCTTCGCGTCTTCAACGGCACGCTCAAGAAGGGCCAGACGGTCGCGTGGGTGCGTCACGACGGCACGCACTCGAACGCCCGCATCACCGAGCTGCTCAAGACCCGCGCCCTCGAGCGCTACCCCGCCGAAGAGGCCGGCCCCGGTGACATCGTCGCCATCGCCGGCATCGAGGAGATCACGATCGGCGAGACGATCGCCGACCCCGAGGACGTCCGCCCGCTCCCGGCGATCACCGTCGACGACCCCGCCATCTCGATGACCATCGGAACGAACACGTCGCCGCTGGTCGGCAAGGTCAAGGGTCACAAGGTCACCGCCCGTATGGTGAAGGACCGCCTCGACCGCGAGCTCATCGGCAACGTCTCGCTCAAGGTCGTCGACATCGGCCGTCCCGACGCGTGGGAGGTGCAGGGTCGCGGTGAGCTCGCCCTCGCGATCCTCGTCGAGAACATGCGCCGCGAGGGCTTCGAGCTCACGGTCGGCAAGCCCCAGGTCGTCACGCGCAAGGGTGAGGACGGCAAGATCAAGGAGCCCTTCGAGCACCTCACCATCGACGCCCCCGAGGAGTACCTCGGCGCGATCACCCAGCTGATGGCGTCGCGCAAGGGCCGCATGGAGACGATGGTCAACCACGGCACGGGCTGGGTGCGCATGGAGTTCATCGTTCCCTCGCGCGGTCTCATCGGCTTCCGCACCGAGTTCCTCTCGATGACGCGCGGCACCGGCATCGCCAACGCGATCTCGCACGGCTACGACGACTGGGCAGGCCACATCGTCGCCCGCCAGAACGGCTCGATCGTCGCCGACCGCTCGGGTGTCGTCACGCCGTTCGCGATGATCGCCCTGCAGGAGCGCATGAGCTTCTTCGTGCAGCCCACCGAAGAGGTCTACGAGGGCATGGTCGTCGGCGAGAACTCGCGCGCCGACGACATGGACGTGAACATCACCAAGGAGAAGAAGCTCACGAACATGCGGTCGTCGACCGCTGACGCGTTCGAGTCGATGACTCCGCCGCGCCTGCTCTCGCTGGAGGAGAGCCTCGAGTTCGCGCGCGACGACGAGTGCGTCGAGGTGACGCCCGAGAAGGTGCGCATCCGCAAGGTGATCCTCGACGCCACCGAGCGCGGCCGCGCCGCCTCGCGCCTCAAGCGCCAGGACGCCAACGCGTAAGCAGTGACACGGATGCCGCGGCCCTGCGCCTTTTCGATGCGCGGGGTCGCGGCATCCGTCGTTGTCAGCCCTTCACCGTCACCGTGATCGGTCGCGCCGTCGTCGATCCCGCGGCGTTGGACAGCACCGCCGTGAACTCGTACGTGCCGGGAGACAGTGCGCCGAGCGACGTCGTCGCGCGTTGGGCGTTGGGTGTCGCGGTCGTGAGAGCCTGACGATCGATTTCGACGCCGTCCTGGAACAGCACGTATTCGCTCGCGTTGGTGCCCCACCACAGGTTCGCCGTGATCGTGACGTCGCCGGTCCGGACGCCGGAGACGCTCAGTGCCGCAATGGCGGGTGCGGCATCCGTCACCGTCACCGTGAGCTTCCGCGACCGCGACTCGCCGTGGGGGTTGAGCGCGACGAGCTCGTACGCGTACATGCCGTTCGTCCTGCCGGCGATGTCGAACGCGGTGCGCTGCGCGGCGGGGGACGCCCCGGCCATCGACTGCGCGCCGACGAGCGTGCCGTTCTCGTAGAGCTTGACCACCGTGGCGTTCTGACCCCACCAGAGGTCGGCCGTCACCCGGTAGTCGCCGTCGCGCAGGCCCGTGTCCCAGCCGCTGTCGTGCGACAGCGTGAACGCGCCCGGCGCGCCGGTGGCGACGGGCGTGCCCGAGGCGAGCACGCCCGCGCCGGCTCCCGCACGCACCGTCTCGGCGACGTCGCCGACCGGTGTGAGCGTGTACGCGTAGGCGTCAGCGGGATCCCACCGAACCGCGGGGGACAGCGGGGCGGCGGCGCCGGCGTTGTACGCCGCGAGCACGTCGACGATCTCCCCGTTCACGAGCGTGTCGGTGGCGGACAGCTCGGTGCCGCCCCAGCCGGCGATGATCCGCGAGGCGCTCGCGGGGTCGATCAGCTCGACGGCGTTGGACTCGGCGACGATGCTGCTCTCGCGACCCGCTCCCCAGAAGTACTGGAAGAAGTCGTAGCCTTCCGACGAGCCCCGGGTCGTGGCATCCGTCTGCTCGTACAGGTTGTTGTAGACGTGCACGTCGCCGAAGCGCACGCGCGGGCCGCGCTGGCCGATGTCGGTCCACCGATTGTGGTGCTGCGTGACGCGGTGCTGGCCCCGATCCTGCAGGCGCGAGTCCGACGAGCCGATGATGTCGGTCTTGTCGTGATGCTGCAGCCAGTTCCACGACATGGTGACGAGGTCGGAGCCGTGGGTGATGTCGACGAGCCCGTCGTGCACCTCGAACGGACGCCCGTAGACCGTGTCGAGGCTCGCCGCGGGGTGGTCGCCGTCGCCGAACGTGTTGTGATCGATCCACACGCTCGTCGATGTCCACACCGAGAGGTTGTCGTACGCCGAGTTCCAGTTGCCGCCCGCGTCATTGGCATCCCATTGGGGAAAGCAGTCGTACGCGTCGGACAGCGAGAGGTTGCGCACGATGACGTTCGAGGCGTCGCGGATTCGCAGCGACGCTCCGACGACATGCGCGTCGTCGCCGACGCCGACAAGAGTGACGTTCGAGCCGATGTGCTGCAGCGTGAGCCTCGCCTGCAGCGCCGCGGCCTCTACGCGAGCGGCCTCGAGAGGGCCGGAGGGATCGACCCCGGGTCCGAACGCGGCGATGTAGTCGTCCATCGAGAAGGGCGCGCCGGATCCCGCGACGGTGATCTGCGCGGCGATGTCGTCGCAGGTCGTCCGCGTGCCGTCGGAGCGCAGCCACGGGTCGAGCGTGCCCGTGATGTAAACGATGCGCGGCACGGTGTTGTAGCGCGCGTCGTTCTGCGATCCGCTCGCCCTGCCGGCGAGGGCGTCGCGCAGCTCCTGCCACGTGCCGGCGACGTACACGTCCGCGGGCGAGGCGGCGGAGCCCCCCGTGGTCGGCGCGGCGAGGCGCTGTGCGCGCTCGGGGTACGTGTCGCCGCTCCACGAGGCCCAGCCATCGTCGGGCGCGATGACCTGACGGCCGAGGTCTACGGACGGTGCCGTACCGGATTCCGCGGCTGCAGCGGTCGCCGGTGAGGCGGGCAGCGCGAGCGCTGCGGCCAGGCCCACGGCGGCGACGACGGAGAGTGCCCGCGGTCGTCGGAAGGGCGACGGCGCGGCGCGCTCGGGCAGGGGGAACGGTGTTCGCATGGGACTCCCTCGTCCTGTGCAGAATCCGTGATGAGGACGACGCGGGGCGGCTGTGAAGCTGAGGAAGCGTTTTCTGCGGTTCACCGCCCAGCATGGCAAGCCAAATCGGAAAGCGCAATCCCCGGATGCTGCGTCCCCGAGAGTTCCCCGTGGGCGGCCGTCCCGCCAGACGAGGCCACCGACCCGAGCGCGGCCCGGCGCCCCGTGTGGGACGGTCGGTAGCATGACGAGGTGACCCTCGACCCGCACTTCGACGATGCCCCCAGCGTCGGCGAAGGCCGCAGGGCCGTCCGCGAGGGGCTGGGTGTCGCGCTGGCGACGAGTGCGTACGGCATCTCGTTCGGCGCTCTCGCGGTCACGGCGGGGCTCGATGTCTGGCAGACATGCGTCCTGAGCCTCGTGATGTTCACCGGCGGATCCCAGTTCGCCTTCGTCGGCATCGTGGGCGCCGGAGGACTGGCCGCCGTGCCCGCGGCGATCGCATCCGCGGCGCTCCTCGGGGTTCGCAACGTCGCCTACGGCATCCGGATGTCTCCGGTGATCGGTGCGGGCTTGTGGCGCCGCGCCGCGGCGGCGCAGTTCACCATCGACGAGTCGACCGCGGTGGCGCTCGCTCAGCGCTCACCGCACGCCCGGACCCTGGGGTTCTGGGTGACGGGCATCGGGATCTACATCGGCTGGAACCTGTCGACGCTCGCGGGCGCGCTGCTCGGCGACGTGCTCGGCGACGTCCGGGCGTACGGACTCGACGCCGCCGCCGCGGCGGCGTTCCTCGCCCTCCTGTGGCCGCGCCTGCGCGCCCGCCAGCCCATCGTGGTGGGCGTGGCAGCGGCTGTCGTCGCGCCCGTCCTCACGCCCGTGCTCATGCCCGGTCTCCCGGTCATCATCGCGGCCCTCGTCGCAATCGTGGTCGGCTGGACGAACTGGCTCGGCAAGGACGACCGGGTCGAGTCCGAACCCGACGACGTCGCCGAGAGGGAGGGGCTGCCGTGAACATGTGGACGGCCATCCTCGTGGCCTCGATCATCTGCGTCGCGCTCAAGACCGTCGGGTACCTCATTCCCGCGAGGTGGGTCGAGGCCCCCACGCCGATGCGCATCGCCGATCTCCTCACCGTGGCGCTGCTCGCCGCGCTCGTCGCCGTGCAGACCCTCGGCGCAGGGCAGGCGGTGGTGGTGGATGCACGCGTCCCCGCGGTGCTCGTCGCCGCCGGTCTGCTGATGCTTCGGGCGCCCTTCCTCGTCGTGGTGGTCGCAGCGGCGCTCGTCGCGGCACTCTTGCGCCTCTGGGGCTGGGCGGCGTAGCGGGCGCCTCGGCCCCGATCGCCGTCGAGAGGGGAGAGGCGCACAGGTGAGGTCGGTACGATCAGGGCATGCGCCCTTCCGTCCCCGCCCGCATCGGCAGCTGGATCGTCGCCCTGCTGGTGGGACTGGTGTACGGCGTCGCCGGCACGGTCGCCCACGCGTACGCGATCGGCTGGTTCCCCCTGGGCCTGATCCTCGCTGTGATCGGCTCCGGCGCCCTGCTCGTCGCCGTCCGTCTGCTCACCTCCGACCGCTGGGCGACCCTTGCGACCGGCGCCGGAATGATGCTGTCGACCCTCGTCTTCTCGGGCAGCGGCCCCGGCGGCTCGGTCGTCGTGCCGCAGTCCGAACTCGGGTTGGTGTGGACGATCGCGGTTCCGATCCTCGTGGCGCTGGCCGTGGCCTGGCCGGATCGCATCCCCCGGACGGAGTGAGCTCGTCGCACGGCGGATCCTGATCGGAGGTCGCGGCTAGACTGGCCAGGTGACGTACGTGATCGCCCTTCCCTGCGTGGACGTCAAGGACCGCGCCTGCATCGACGAGTGTCCCGTGGACTGCATCTACGAGGGCGACCGATCGCTGTACATCCACCCCGACGAGTGCGTGGACTGCGGCGCCTGCGAGCCCGTCTGCCCCGTCGAGGCGATCTACTACGAGGACGACCTGCCTGACGAGTGGCAGGACTACTACAAGGCCAACGTCGAGTTCTTCGACGACATCGGCTCCCCGGGCGGCGCCGCCAAGGTCGGCGTCATCCACAAGGATCACCCGATCATCGAGGCGCTCCCGCCGCAGGAACACTGACGTGGGGGTCGCTGACCTCGCCGACTACCCCTGGGACGCCGTGGCGCCGTATGCCGCCCGCGCGCGCTCCCACCCCGACGGCCTCGTCGACCTGTCGATCGGGTCACCGGTCGATGCGACGCCCGCCGTCGTCGCGGACGCGCTTCGCGCCGCAACCGACGCGCATGCGTACCCCCAGACGGTCGGCACCCCCGCGCTGCGGGCGGCCATCGCGAACTGGTACGACCGTCGCCGTGGCGTCCCCGGGCTGACCCCCGAGAACGTGCTCCCGACCGTCGGATCGAAGGAGCTCGTCGCGCTCCTCCCACTGCTGCTGGGCCTCGGGCCCGGCGACGTCGTCGTGCATCCCCGCGCGGCCTATCCGACCTACGAGGTCGGCGCGCGGCTGGTCGGCGCCACGCCCGTCGCCGCCGACGATCCCGCGGAGTGGCCCGAGGGCACCCGTCTGGTGTGGGTGAACTCCCCGGGCAATCCCGACGGCCGCGTGCTGGACGTCGACACCCTGCGCGCGGCGGTGGGACGTGCCCGTGAGCTCGGGGCCGTGCTGGCGTCCGACGAGTGCTACGCAGAACTGGGGTGGGATGCCCCGTGGGACGCCGAACCGGTGCCCTCGGCGCTCGACCCTCGCGTGACCGGAGGCGACCTGCGCGGCATCCTCTCGGTCTACTCGCTGAGCAAGCAGTCGAACCTGGCCGGCTATCGGGCGGCGTTCCTCGCCGGCGATCCCGTCGTGATCGCGCGCCTGCTCACGGCGCGCAAGCACCTCGGACTGATGCTCCCGCTCCCGGTCCAGACGGCGATGACCGCCGCCCTCGACGATGACGTCCACGTCGCGGCGCAGAAGGAGCTGTACCGACGGCGACGCGACGTGCTGCGCCCCGCGGTCGAGGCGGCCGGATTCCGCATCGACGCGAGCGAGGCGGGTCTGTACCTGTGGGCGACCGAGGGGCGCGACGCGTGGGAGAGCCTCGGGCGTCTCGCCGATCTCGGCATCCTCGCCGGCCCCGGCCACTTCTACGGCACGCACTTCCCGCAGCACGTCCGGCTGTCCCTCACGGCGACCGACGAACGCATCGCCGCGGCCGCCGAACGCCTGCGCGCGGCATCAGACATCTCGATCTGAGGATTCCTCTATCGGATGCCGCAGGCCTTTGGCCGTGTCAACAGTAGGCGCGGCGGCGCACTAGGCTGTAAGAACGCGGCGACGCGGCATCCCCCGTCCCGCCCCTCCGTTCTGCTGCAGCCCGTTCCATGGCGCCGCACAGGACTGGACGACACCCCCGGTACGACCAGAAATCGCGAGGAGGCGCCGTGAGCGACGCGGGCACCCACCAGGAGAAGGCCACCCTCACGATCGGTGGCAGCACCGCCGAGTTCCCGCTTCTGCGGGGCACCGACGGCACACCGAGCGTGGACCTCTCCACCCTCACCCGCCAGACCGGCTACACGGCTCTCGACTACGGCTTCGTGAACACCGCGGCGACCAAGTCCGCGATCACGTACATCGACGGCGACGAGGGCGTGCTGCGCTACCGCGGCTACCCGATCGAGCAGCTCGCGAAGAACAGCACGTACCTCGAGGTCGCGTGGCTGCTCATCTACGGCGAGCTCCCGACCGCCGACCAGCTGGCCGAGTTCGACGAGAAGATCCGGCGGCACACGCTGCTGCACGAGGACCTCAAGCGCTTCTTCTCGGCGCTGCCGCACACCGCGCACCCGATGTCGGTGCTGTCGTCGGCGGTCTCCGCGCTCTCGACGTACTACGAGCACCAGTCCGACCCCAACAATCCCGAGCACGTCGAGCTGAACACGATCCGCATGCTCGCGAAGCTGCCTGTGATCGCGGCGTACGCGCACAAGAAGAGCATCGGCCAGGCGTTCCTGTACCCCGACAACTCGCTGGGGTTCGTCGACAACTTCCTCAAGCTCAACTTCGGCGTCCTGTCGGAGGTCTACGAGGTCGATCCGGTGATGTCGCGTGCTCTCGAGCGCCTGCTCATCCTTCACGAGGACCACGAGCAGAACGCGTCGACGTCGACGGTTCGCCTCGTCGGCTCGACCGGTGCGAACCAGTTCTCGTCGATCTCGGCCGGCATCAATGCGCTCTACGGTCCGCTGCACGGCGGCGCGAACGAGGCCGTGCTCGACATGCTGGCGCGCATCCGCGACTCCGGTGAGAGCGTGCAGCGCTTCGTCGAGCGGGTCAAGAACAAGGAAGACGGCGTGAAGCTCATGGGCTTCGGGCACCGCGTCTACAAGAACTACGACCCGCGCGCGAAGCTGGTCAAAGAGTCGGCCGACGAGGTGCTGTCGGCTCTCGGCGTGAGCGACCCGCTGCTGGACCTCGCGAAGGAGCTCGAAGAGATCGCGCTCAACGACGCGTACTTCCAGGACCGCCGCCTGTACCCGAACGTCGACTTCTACACCGGCGTGATCTACAAGGCGATGGGTTTCCCGACACGCATGTTCACGGTGCTGTTCGCCATCGGGCGCCTGCCCGGCTGGCTCGCGCAGTGGCGCGAGGCCGCGAGCGACCCGCAGACCAAGATCGGCCGCCCGCAGCAGCTGTACATCGGCGCAGCGGAGCGCAACTACCCGGGTCTTTCCTGACCAGGAAGTGACGGATGCCGCGCCCCCGAGTGGGGGCGCGGCATCGTCGTCGAGCGGGGTCGTGATCCGGTGAGTCAGCCGACCTCGGAGAGCGCCGCTTCGTCGGCGTTCTCGAGCGAGCCCTGGGCCGCGGCATCCGTCCGTGCACGTGGCCGAACGGTCAGCACCAGGGCCGCGGCGACCACCGCTCCCGCGGCCAGGGTCAGCCAGGCGACGGCGTAGCCGTCGAGCGCGGGGGTGCCGCCGGGTTCGACCGCGCCGAACACTACGGCGGTCGTGAACGCGGAGCCGATCGCCGATCCGATGGTGCGCAGATTGGCGTTGACGCCGGTCGCGATCCCAGTCCGGTCGGCGGGCACGCTCTCGACGATGATGCTCGCCGTCGACGCGTACGCCAGGCCGATGCCCAGCCCGAACACGCCGCCCGCGATCGCCAGCGTGACAAGGGTCTGGTGGTCGACGACGGCGAACACGACGCCGCCCGCCATGAGCAGCGCACCGAGTCCCATCATGAGCCGCAGCGGGATGACCCGGGCGATCGCACCCGTTGCGAATCCGACGCTCGACATTCCGATGAGGAGCGGGAGCAGTGCCACTCCGGCGCCCTGGACGCCGAGGCCGAGACCCCATCCCGAGCTCACCGGCGTCTCGAGGAACTGGGGAAGGTAGCCCCAGAACCCGAACGCGGCTGCGCCGATGAGGAGCGCGGCGGCATTGACGGGCCAGATCGCGCGCGAGGCCATCAGACGCAGGTCGACGAGCGGCTCCGAAGACCGGAGCTCGGAGACCACCCACGCGATCATGAGGAGCGCGGCCGCAGCGAACAGCGCCAGGGTGAGCGGCGCGGTCCAGCCCCAGCGTGCACCGGAGCTGAGCGGAACGAGCAGCGCGATGAGCCAGCCCGACAGCAGAACGGCCGACAGGACGTTGACGCGGCCGACTGCCCGCAGGCCCGCCGGCGGGACGAGCATCATGGTGAGCACGATGCCAGCGACCGCTGCCACGAACGGGACGGCGAAGATCCCGTGCCACCCGAGGAGCTCGGCGAGGGGGCCTGCGAGCACGCTGCCCGCCGCGCCGCCGATGCCGATGATGGCGCTGGTGGCGCCGATCGCGCCGGTGAGCTGGTGGCGGGGCATGACATCGCGGAGCAGGCCGAACGCGAGCGGGAACAGCGCGCCGCCGACGCCCTGGAGCACGCGGGCGAGGATGAGCACCTCGAGGGTCGGAGCGAACGATGCGACGACGTCGCCGATCGCGACGACGGCGAGGACCGCCAGGAACGTGTTGCGGCGGCCACGGAGGTCGCCGATCCGTCCGAGCAGGGGAGTGGCGACGGCCGCGGCGATGAGCCAGGACGTGTTGGTCCAGGATGCCGCATCCGCCGTGACGCCGAAGTCGGCGGCGATGAGGGGGATGACGGGGATGACGAGGTTCTGGAGCAGTGCGAGTGACGCGACGCTGAGAGCGATCGCCGCGAACGCCGCGCGTGGTGTGAACGGGACGGTGGGCATCGACGGGCCTTCCGATGGGTGCGGATCCGATGAATGCGGGATAAAGTGGAGGGAGGTCTCCGAACGGAGGATGCCTCCGCTTTTTGACATTAGCGGAGGGGCCCTCCGTTTCGCAACCACGAGGTTCGCCGACGCCGGAGGGCGCGGCTCGGGTACAGATCGGAATGGTGCAGTCATGGCAGTGGTCGAAGGGGTGTCTGCGCTGGATGCACGTCGTCCGCAGAGGGCCGATGCCGCCAGGAACTTCGATGCGCTCGTGGCCGCCGGACGTGAGGCGTTCGCCGAAGAGGGATCCGGTGCGTCGCTCGAAGACATCGCCCGCCGGGCCGGCGTCGGGATCGGGACGCTGTACCGCAACTTCCCGACCCGCGACGACCTCATCGAGACGCTCTACTTGGGCGAGGTCGACGCGCTCGTCAGGGCCGCCGACGAGGTCTCCGCCCTCGAGCCGTGGGAGGCGCTGCGCGCGTGGCTCGACCGGTTCGTCGCGTACGTCGGCACCAAACACGCGCTGCTCGATGGGCTGAACCGACGTTCACCCGTGCTCGCGGAGTGCCGCACCATCATGCTCTCCGCAGGGGAGCCGCTGCTCGAGAGGGCGCAGGCGGCAGGCGACGTCGACCCCGACATCTCGATCGGCGACGTGGTGAAGCTCGTCTCCGGGGTCGCGGCGGTAGCCTCGTTCGACGACGAGGCTCAGCGCCGACGCGTTCTCAATCTCGCGATCAACGCCATCCGCCGCTGAGGTGTCCGGCCCACGTGCGTGCGTGTCGACCAGTGCCCGCAACGACGAGACCGCCCCGTCGTGGGTGACGGAGCGGTCTCGGCGTGCAGGACTCAGGCGTGGAGCGCCTCGTTGAGCGTGACGCCCACGCCTGCGCGGCGCACGGCCTCGACCGCTCCGGTGAGCGAGTTCCGGCGGAAGAGCAGCCCATCGCTGCCGGACAGGTCCGCACCCTTCGCCGTGGGAAGCGTCCCGTCGGCCCGACGGGGCTCGTCCGCCAGGACGACCTTGGTGCCCGCGGTCACGTAGAGCCCGGCCTCGACGATGCAGTCGTCGCCGAGCGAGATGCCGATGCCGGCGTTCGCGCCGAGCAGCGTGCGGGCGCCGACCGACACCTTGTGGGTGCCGCCGCCGGAGAGCGTGCCCATGATCGAGGCGCCGCCGCCGATATCGCTGCCGTCGCCCACGACCACCCCCTGCGAGATGCGTCCTTCGACCATGCTCTGGCCCAGGGTGCCGGCGTTGAAGTTCACGAAGCCCTCGTGCATGACCGTGGTGCCGGGCGACAGGTATGCACCGAGCCTCACGCGGGACGCGTCGGCGATGCGGACGCCGGGCGGCGTGACGTAGTCGAGCAGGCGGGGGAACTTGTCGAGTCCCTGCACCTGGATGCCCTCGCGAGCGAGAAACGGACGCAGACGCGTCAGCGCGTCGGGATGGATGGGTCCCGCATTGGTCCACGCCACGTTCGGCAGGTGCGCGAAGATCCCGTCGAGGTTCACCTCGTTGGGTCGCACGAGCAGGTGCGAGAGTGCGTGAAGGCGCAGATACGCGTCCGGAGTCGAGGTCGGCGCGGCATCGAGGTCCGTCTCGATCGCGACGACCTCCGCCGTGACGGCGCGTCGTTCGTCGGCCACAGCGAGGCGGTCGAGTTCGTCCGGCGGCATCTGAGGGTCGTAGCCCAGTGGAATGCGTCCGGCAGCGGGGGAGGGGAACCACGTGTCGAGCACGGTTCCGTCTTCGGCGGTCGTCGCGAGGCCGACGCCCCACACCCATCGTTCATCGGTCATGCCTTCAACGCTAGCGCGCGGGGCCAGCTGAAGTTCCGCGTGTTTCCGGGCGAGGAGCGGCGCGACACGCCCGGGATGTGGGGCTGATTCGACCGCCGGGTGGGATCCGCGTAATCTTCTTGCTGTTCGCCCCAAAGGGTAGAGCGGAAGGCCTCAGGGTCTGTCTCCCCTCAAGTAGCGAACCACCCCATCCGAACTGCTCCTGGCGAGCGAGCCGGGTTCCGGTTTAGGATGGGTTTCTTCCACTTCTGTGACTGCTGGCCTCCGGCTGCGGTGAGGTCTTGCGCCTGACTGAGTCGAGTTGACAAGCAGAACCGGATGTGTAAGATGGTGAAGTTGCCCTGCGGTGATGGCTGTGAAGCCGGATCGTTGGTGCGTCCGATCTTTGAGAACTCAACAGCGTGCACTTGTCAAATGCCAATTTTTTCTCTGTCGACCATTTTTTGGTTGGTGGGGGTCTTTTTTGGATCAATTCATGGATGTCAGTTTGATATTCGTTTTTGGTCATGGTTGAAC
>NZ_JAVDXD010000005.1:0-388646 GCF_031457705.1 Microbacterium sp. BE35 | reverse complement strand
GGGGGGGGGGGGGGCGGGGGTTACTTGGGGGGGGTGTGTGGGGAGTTTTTTTCTGCCCCGCCCCCTTTTGATTTCCCCCCCCTATATTTCCCCTTCAACGGGGGGGGGGCGCCGCGCCCCCCCCGACCCCTCAACAACCCATTCGCAGGAAGGGATGCTTCGCCATGCCTGAAAACTCCATCACCGGTGATCGCGCGATCGTCGCCACCGATCTCGTCAAGGTCTATCCGGGTCGCGGCCGCAGGCCCGCGGTCCGCGCCCTCGACGGCCTCGGGTTCTCGGTTCCGGCCGGCCGCGTGTTCGGCCTCCTCGGCCCGAACGGCGCCGGCAAGTCCACGACCACCAAGATCCTCACGACGCTGTCCCGCCCGACGAGCGGAACCGCCGTCGTCGCAGGGCACGACGTCGCGACCGACCCGGCGTCGGTGCGCGCCACCATCGGCTACGTGTCCCAGGGGGCGAGCACGGATCCGCTCCTCACCGCGCGCGAGAACCTCGAGATCGCCGCGCGGCTGCGCGGCGTGGGATCGGGGGAGGCCCGTGGCCGCGCGGCGCGCCTGCTCGACGAGTTCGGGCTGGCCGAGGCATCCCGTCGTCCTGTCGGCACATTCTCCGGGGGCATGCGCCGGCGTCTCGATGTCGCAGCGGCGCTCGTGCACCGGCCGCGCGTGCTGTTCCTCGACGAGCCCACCACGGGGCTCGACCCCGAGGCGCGCGCGACGATGTGGGCCGAGATCCGGCGGCTCTCGGGCGAGGAGGCGCTCACGGTCGTGCTCACGACCCACTACATGGAGGAGGCCGACCGCCTCGCCGACGAGCTGCTCATCGTCAATCGCGGTCGCGCGGTCGTGCAGGGCACGCCCGACGAGCTCAAGGCGGCGCTGCACGGCGACTCGCTGAGGGTGTCGCTCGTGGAGCCCGACCCTGCTGCCGTGCGCGCGGCGATCGGGCGCGTGGCGGGCCTGCGGGACGTCGTGATCGAGGCGTCCGGTGTCGACGGCGTCCTCGCTGCGCGTACCGACGACGCCTCTGCGGCCGTCGGGGCCGTGATCGGAGCATTGGATGCCGCGGGCATCCGCTTCGGCCAGGTCGCGGCATCCCACCCCACCCTCGACGACGTGTACCTCCACTTCGTCGGCCACACCTTCGGCGACGCCGCAGTGCCCGCCCTCACGGAAGGAGTCGCAGCATGACGACTCTCGCTCTCACCGGCGCAGCGCCCCGCGCGGGCTGGTTCACGCAGGCCGGCCAGGTGCTGCGCCGCTGGCTGATCGCGACCCTGCGCCAGGTGTGGGGACCGGTCATGTCCCTGATCCAGCCGGTCATCTGGATCGTGCTGTTCGGACAGGTCTTCCAGTCGCTCGGCGCGCTGCCGCAGTTCGGCGGTGCCGGCTACATTGACTACCTCGTGCCCGGCATCCTCATGATGACCGTCCTCTACTCGGGGGCTTGGGCCGGAACCGGGTACATCGACGACATCAACTCCGGTGTCATGGATCAGTACCTGACCTCGCCGGTGTCGCGTTCGGCGATCATCACGGGGCAGCTCGCACAGCAGCTGATCATCAACCTCGCGCAGTCGCTCGTCGTCCTCGGCATCGGCTGGCTCGCCGGTGCACGGTATCCGGGCGGGGCGGGAGGCACGCTCGCCGCCCTCGGCATCGCGACGCTGCTCGCGACGATCTTCTGCTGCGCATCGACGGCGGTAGCGCTCGTCTCGCGGAGTCAGATCGCGCTGATCAGCCTGTCGCAGCTCGTCGTGCTTCCGGCGACGTTCCTGTCGACCACGATGATGCCGGCCGACCTCATGCCCGAGTGGGTCCAGGACGTCTCGCGCTGGAACCCCATGACGTGGGCGGTCGAGCTCGGCCGCGGCGGCCTGTCGGGCGAGTACCCGTCGAACGGCTGGTGGCAGCTGGGCGGACTCGCCGTGCTCGCGGCCCTGGCGTTCATCTGGGCGATGCGGTCGATCCGCGCCTACCAGCGCTCGGTGTGACGGTCGCCGTCCGTGACCTCGGGTTTCGGGGCGCGGAAGGCGCGTTCGGGGCGCGACGGATGCGCCCCGAACGTATGCGGTGCGCCCCGAGCCCGGCTCACGTCGGCCGCCGCCGCGACCTCAGGCGAGCGCGTCGACGATCGGGCGGAACTTGACCCGGGTCTCGAGCAGCTCCTTGTCGGGGTTGCTCTGCGCGACGATCCCCGCGCCCGCGTGCGCGACGACGGGGATCGTCGCGCTGTACTCGGCGACGTTGCGGGGCGGCTCCCCGCCGATCTGCGCGCAGCGCAGGGCGATGGCCCACTCGCCGTTGCCGTCGCCGTCGATCCAGCCCACCGGACCGGCGTAGCGGCCGCGGTCGAACGGCTCGAGCCGGCGGATGAGGTCGAGCGCGGCATCCGTCGGCGTCCCGGCCACAGCCGCTGTGGGGTGGAGCTCCGCGACCAGGTCGAGGGCGGAGGCGTGGTCGGCCAGGTCGCCCGCGACGTCGGTCGCGAGGTGCCAGAGATTGGGCAGCTTGAGGGTGAACGGCTCGGGATCGGCCCGCAGATGACGCACGTGCGGCCCGAGCCTCGCGAGCACGCTCTGCACGGCGTAGCGATGCTCGTCGAGGTCCTTCGCGCTGTGGGCGAGGGAGGTCGATGCCGCGGTGTCGTCGTGCGCGTCGGTTCCTCGCGGGATCGTCCCCGCGAGCACGCGCGCCGTCACGACGCCGCGCGCGGCGGTCACGAGCGTCTCGGGGCTCGCGCCGATGAGGCCGTCGACGGCGAAGGTCCAGGTGTCGGGGTAGTCGTCGGCGAGGGCGCGCACGAGCCGTCGCAGGTCGGCGCCGGCCGGGATCGTGCCGACGAGGTCACGCGCGAGCACGACCTTCTCGAGCTCTCCGCGCACGATCGCGTCGATGGCGCCGCGCACGGCCGCCTGGTAGCCGGCGGGATCGAGTGTGCCGGGTCCGAGCGTCGCCGACCAGTACGACCCATATGGCCTGGGCTCCACGATGACGTCGTCCACCTCCGCCGAGACGCGTCGGATGCGCGTGACCCACGAGCGTCCGCGGTGGCGACCGATGACCGCCTGCGGGATCAGGAGGCGGCTCGTGGCAGACGACCTCTCGTCGAAGACGAGCGTGCCGAACGCGACCAGCCCTGTGCCGGGGAGGCCGACGGGGTCATCGATCTCCGCGGTGGCGGCGATCTGCCGCCACGTCTCGGCCGCCGACGGCAGCGTCGCCGGATCGACGCCAGGAGCGGAGTGGGGTCCGCGCTCGTAGCCGCCCAGCCAGCCGATCCCGACGATGCCGTCGCCGCGTCTCAGCCAGGCGAGAGGCTCGTCGGGAGAGGCATAGGTGAGGAGGTCGTCGATGTGCTCGATCTCGCGGGTCTCGACCACCAGCTCAGGCGGGCGGTGCGAAGGTGTCACGAGTCCAGCCTAGACTCGCGGATCCGGGCCGGATGCCGGTCGCGGCTGCCCTTGTGCGTGCCGCGGCGCGGGGTGAGGATGGCCGCGTGAGCGTGCGTTATCTGATCACCGTCGACCCCGATGCCGACCAGAGCTCGGTCGAGGCAGGCCTTCGCGACGCCGGCGCGGAGTCGGTCGCGCCGCCGGCGCCGGAGCTTCCCGACGTGTTCATCGCCACGGTCGACGAGTCGGTCGCCGACTACGCCGATCGCGCGCAGGCGGTGTCCGGAGTGAGAGTCGCCGAGCCCGACGCGTGGGTCGGCTTCGGGGGAGAAGGCGGCACCGAGACGCGCGACATCGGCCTCATGCCCGTCGAAGAGCCCTTCGGGGAGCCGCCCGCCGGCGATATGCGCTGAGTCACCGCAGCCGCAGGGGCGGGTGCGCGACGCTTGCCGAGGGGCCGGCGCAGCGCAGCAGTGTCAGCACGACGCCCGCCGTGCCGTCGAGGACCGCCGGTGATCGGCCGCCCCGCACACCGTGTCTGAACCTCGTGCTCCCGTCGGCATCGATGCCGGCGGCGACGACGGATGCCTCGTACCGTGCCGCGCGCCGGTGCTCCTCGCGGGATGCGGCATCGGTGGACCACTCCGCCTCGGCGCCGGCCAGGTGCAGCTCGACGATGCCGGAGCGGCCGTGGCACAGGGTGGCGTCGTCCTCCGCCTCGTCGGGGATCTCCCGCCGGGCGCGCTGGACCGAGCGCAGCGCACGGAGGTAGGTCGCTTCGCTCTCGAGGGCACCGTCCCTGTCGATGCGGGAGCGGAGCGCCGCCGCGATCCCGATCCCCGGAGCTCCGTGGCACCACGCCAGACCGATCGCCGGCTCATCCAGGCGCAGGTCGTACCAGCCGCCGTCCTCGGCGCCGTAACCCGCGTCCTCCCACGTCCACGCGGCATCGGCGAGCGCTCGGTCCGCACCGGCGACGCCGGCGGCATGCGCGGCGAGCAGCGCCAGGCCGATGCCCGACGAGCCGTGCGCCAGGCCGGTGACCGCGCGGTCGCCGTCGGCCATCGGCCAGCGTGCGCCGCAGACGTCGACGACGGCGCGAGCGCGCAGGTCGCGCACGAGCCGCTCGGCGGCCGTCGCCCGATGCCGCTCGGCGCTCGCCGGCAGTGCGGCGGCGAGCACCGCGAGCAGATGGCCCGCTGAGCCGTCGAGAAGATCGGCGTACCCGGGAAGCCACGAGTCGTCCGCCGTCGCGAGCGCCGCGACCGCCCGGGCAGCGAGCCGGCGGCTTCCGTCGGCGAGGTCGGGCCGGCCGAGCAGGTCCGCGATCCGCTCCGCGGCGATCGCGATCCCCAGGTCTCCGCTCTGCCAGCCGAGCTGTCCGCGCCGCGCGGCCCGGCGGCGGTCGAGAACGTCCGCGAGGGTCGCCTGGGCGAGCAGCGCAAGGGATTCATCGCGCGCGTGCCGTGCCGCCGCGGCGAGAGCGAGGGCGATGCCCGCCCGCCCGGTGAGGAGGCCATCGTCGACGGGCCCCGTCTTCAGGACGGATCCGTCGGCACTCGCGGCGAGGTCGATCTCGTCGCCGATCCACTCCGGCGCCCCGCGGTCGTCGACGACCACGTCGGCAGCGAGGCGGTGGGCCAGCGCGATCGCCGCGGCTCCGAGTTCGCCGGGCGACCGCACCGCCGGCGCCGACGCAGCGAGGGCCGGGGCGACGGCGGTCATGGCCGCGCCCTCCAGGGTCGTGTCACGTCGAGACCGACCGTGCCGGCGGCCTCGCGCAGACGGTGCGGCGCAGCATCCGTATGCGCGGTCATCGCCGCGATCGCGGCGACCTGGGCCGTCCGCAGCTGACCGAAGCTGGTGCCGTCGGCGGGATCCTCCGACATCCCGATGCCCCGGGCGATGCGTCGCGTCGTCGGCGGGATCGACGCATCGACGTGGGGCGCGATGTCCATGGCCCGGCGACGAAGCGCCGCGGCCACCCGCGCCCGGACGACCCGAGGCGTGTAGACGACGAGCGCGTCGGGCCGGCCGTAGCCGGCGGGCGCAGGCAGGCACTTGAGCGAGAAGGCGCTCCCGGCGTCTGCGAACGCGCCCATCAGCGGAGGCAGCAGGGCCGCGGAGTCCTCCGGCGAGCGGGAGTGCGTGTACCAGCGGTCGAGGGGGCCGTCGGGGACGCCCTCGCCGGAGTGCGCCCACCACCATCCCGACCCGCGGTCCCATCCCGACGACCCCCGGGTGATCGTCACCAGATCGCCCGGCGCCGGGTGGCAGCCGGGCCGCGAGGACGAGACGACGCGGTCTATCGCGATGCGGACGTGGCCCGGTGGGGCGGAGGAAGGAGGACGGGATGCCACGACCGTGGCGGTGCCGTCACCCACGGCCAGGACGATCCATGCCTCGGACGTGCCTGCCGCGCGGCGTCGCATCGCCTCGAACAGGCCGACGCGGGGGAACGCGGCAGGAGCGCCGAGGGTGCGCTCCGACGGTGTGGGGGCATCGCCGGACGGGCCGGTCCACCAGTTCGCGTAGAGCCATTCCGCGAGCGGGCTCTCGATCTCGACCCCGGTCGGAGCGCCCGCGCGCAATCCTCGTGCTTCGTCCGCGCCCTCGACGAGCGCGAGCGCCCGGCTCAGCGCACGCAGTGTCGCCTCGGCGGCGCGCTCGCCGCGGGCGACCGCCGCCCCGGCCGCGGCGACGGAGGTCATCGCGCGAGGCATGAGCGCAGCTCCTCCGTGAGTGCGGACAGGTGATCCTGGTGTCCGATCGCGAGGCCCGCGAGCTCGTGGGACTGCTCCTCGTCGCCGTGCTCGCTCCGCTCGGCGACCTCGAGCGCGAACTGCGCGAGGCGCAGCACCGCGGTCAGCGCGACGCGCTCCGCGAAAAGTCCTGTGGCGCGCGACGAGATCCGCGCGGCCTCGCCGTAACCGCGCACGAGCTCACGGCCCGTCGACGGCAGCCCGGCCGCCGCCGACCTGCCGCGCAGCAGATGCTCGGCGACGAGGCATCCGAGGTCCCATGCCGGATCGCCCGCCCCCGCGAGCTCCCAGTCGACGATGACGGGGGAGGGACCGGGTGCGACGGCCACGTTGTCCCACTTGAGGTCGTGGTGCACGAGCGCGCGCCCGGCAGGCGTGCGCAGGCGCGCGGCTGCGGCCATCAGGGCGGGCTGCGCGCGAAGGAAGGCGATGAGGTCGCGCGTCGTCAGGGCGAGGCCGAGCGAGTCGGCGCGTTCGACCGTGCGCAGCACGTGGAGCACGAGCGGCGGGCGCGCCGACGGCAGCGGCAGCCCGGCGGTGGCGCGATGCACGGCGCCCACGCGGGCGCCGAGGAGACGGAAGAAGGCGTCCTCGTCGCCGATCGTGTCAGAGACGAGGGCGAGGGACGCCGGATGCCCCGCTCCGAGGTCCTCCACGACGAGGATGCCGTGCTCCTCGTCGACGGCCGCGGGCGACGGGATCGCGTCCTGCAGGGGAAGGCACCAGCGCGCCATGCGCTGCACGAACAGCTCCGCGCCGAGTCCTTCCTGGGCAGAGCCGGTCGATCCGTCGGCGGGTGGCGTGAAGGCGCCGGATTTGACGACCACGCGTCGGTCGTCCGGGAGGTGCACGGCCCACACGCCGTGGGCGCGGGACAGGTCGGTGGGCTCGGCGCGCAGCAGCTCGGTGGGACCGAGCAGCCCCACCGCGCGCAGGGCGGTGACGGACGGATGCGGGGTGGTGCCCGCATCCGTCCGCACCATGGTCGCGTCGGCGATCACTCGTCGAACAGCCCCTCGCCGTAGGCGTCGCCGCCGCCGGACTGGAGCTCCTCGATCGCCGCGGCATAGCCGGCGGCGAAGCCGGCCTCGTAGTCGCCCTGCTCGACGCCGAACGGGTCGGCACCGCCAGGCTGGGGTCCGGGTCCCGGGCCCGTCACGGTCGTCGGGACCTTGGTCACCGTCGTCGTCACGGGGCATGCGATGTGGATCGACTTGATCTTCTTGCACTGCAGCGGAAGGACCGTCTTGATCGTGCCGCACTCCGGGAGGGTGATCGTCCTCGGTACGCAGGCCACCACAGGAGTGCGCAGCTTGACGGTGATCGTCGGCTTGATGACGATCGGCCCTCGCGCCTTGAGCACCGCCGCAGCGGCGTCGACGAGTCCCCAGCCGTACCGGTCGTTCGGCACGGGATCGCCCGCGACGTCGCGGAGCGGCTTCGCCGTCGAACGGAGGATGTCGCCGATCTCGGTCGCCGTCAGGCTCGGCTTGACCGCCTTCACGAGTGCCGCGACACCCGCCACGTGCGGCGAGGCCATCGACGTGCCGGCCATCGTGGCGAGGCCCCCTGCGAGGTACGTCGACAGGATGCCGACACCCGGCGCCGAGATGTCGATGTGCGGTCCGGTCTGCGAGAACGCCGCGCGCGACTCGTTCGACTGGATCGCGGCGACCGCGATCACGTCCGGATAGGCGGCAGGGAAGCTCGGCGAAGAGCTGCCGTCGTTGCCCATCGCGGCCACGACGACCACGCCCTTGCTCACCGCGTACGCCACCGCGCTCGCCTCGACCGAGGTCGAGGACGGGCTGCCGAGGCTCATGTTGATGACATGGGCGCCGTTGTCGGCCGCGTACCGGATGGCCGCGGCGACGTCGGCCGACGAGCCCGTGCCGCTCACGCGACCGTCGCTGATGCGCACGACCCGGGTGAGCGCCTTGATCGGCATGATCCGTGTCTGCCACCCGACGCCCGCGACGCCGACGGCGTTGTCGGACACGGCGGCGATGGTGCCCGCGACGTGCGTGCCGTGGCCGACCTCGTCCTCGGGGATCGCGTCGCGCCCCGCGAAGTCGCCCTCGAAGCGCCACCCCGGGTTCGGCGTCGGGTTCGGACCCAGATCGACCATGTCGAACCCCGGGACCAGCAGCGGCGCCAGCTCGGGGTGGTCGAGGTCGACGCCCGAGTCGATGACCGCCACGACGACGCTCGCGGATCCCTTCGTGACGTCCCACGCGTCCGGGGCGTTGATCTTGGTCAGCCCCCACTGCGCCCCGAACTGCGGGTCGTCAGGGATGACGCTGGCCTCCCGCCACCGGTTCGGCTCGGCGACCTCGACCTCATCGAGGGCGTCGAGCTCAGCCGCCGCCTTGTCGGGGGCGACCTTCGCGTCGATGCGGACACGGAACGAGCGACCGAGGATCGATTCCTCGGGCTCGGGCACGCCGTCCAGGGCCATCGCGGAACGCGCGATGCCCTGCGAGGGCGGGGCGAGCCGGGTGATGTCGTAGGCACCGAGGCTCGCGAGCACGGCGTCGACGCCCGACACCCCCAGCGAATCGGCCATCGAGACGCCGCGGCCGCCGGGGTGGATGGGCACGGACGCCGTCATCGCATCGGCGGCGTCGGCTTTGAGCGTGACGATGACCTCGCCGGGAATGACGTCGTCGCCGTCGATGTAGAGCGGAGCGGAGGCACCCAGTTCCGCCCGAGGAGCGGACGTGCGCTTTCGCGACGAGCCGCCGGATGTTGCAGCCATTTTCGGACTTCTCTCCTCAAGGGCCGCGAGGTTGCGGCCACCGTGGAGGAGGGATGGCGGGAAGAGACTGATACAGCCCTACACTGAGGCGGGTGCCGACCCCGATGCACCTCCCAGGTCACCCGGATTCCGACCGCCCCGAGCCCGGAGCCCCGCTCCAGTTCCGCTGGCGCAAGTGGGACGGCGGCCCGCACTGGGTCAACGACTGCATCTACCTCGGCAGGGACCGGTGGGGCGACTGGGTCGGTCAGCCCTCCGGCTGGCGCAACGTCCGTCCGGGGCTCGAGTTCGTCGCCGACGGACCCAACGTCACCCTCATCCCGCCGAGCGGCGACTACGCGATGACGGTCCACGGCGCGCCGCGGCGCGTGCGCATCTACATCGACGTCGCGTGGGACATCCGCTGGGAGGGCCACGAGCCCCGCGGCATCGACATGGACCTCGACGTCGTGAAGGCGATCGACGGGCGCGGCCTGTTCATCGACGACCGTGACGAGTGGGATGAGCACCGCGTCGCGTACGGCTATCCGCTCGACCTCGTCGACAAGCTCGAGGCGCTCGCCGTGGCCCTCGAGCGCCGCGTCGCGGCGGCGGAGGCGCCGTTCGATGACGCGACGCCCGATGCGTGGCTCGCCCGGCTCGCGTCCTACGACGCCGTCGCGCCGCCCCCACCCGTCTCCTTCGCGGCCGTGGGTGACGGCGGCCACGGCACAGACGGCACCGCCGCCTAGACTCGAAGCCGTGGCATCCCACCCCTCCGATCCCGAGCCGAACCGCGCCGACCTCCACAAGGACCCGTCGCGCGTGAGCGGCATGTTCGACCAGGTCGCGGCCGGCTACGACCGCACCAACACCGTGCTGAGCATGGGCAACGACCGGTTCTGGCGCGCCGCGACGACGCGCGCGGTGAACCCGCGCGCCGGGCAGCGCATCCTCGACCTCGCCGCGGGCACGGGCGCCTCGAGCGTCGCCCTCGCGGGCCGGGGCGCCACGGTGGTCGCGGCGGACTTCTCGCCCGGCATGATCGCCGAGGGGCGACGCCGGCACAGCGGCATCCGGAATCTCTCCTTCGTGCAGGCCGACGCGACCGACCTGCCCTTCGGCGACGACGAGTTCGACGCGGTCACGATGTCGTTCGGGCTGCGCAACGTGAACGAGCCGAAGAAAGCGCTGAGCGAGCTGCTGCGCGTCACGAAGCCCGGCGGGCGCCTCGTCGTCTGCGAGTTCTCGCACCCGCCGTCGAAGACGTTCAACGGCCTGTATCGCTTCTACAACGACCGTGTGCTGCCCGTCGTCGCGAAGACCGTCAGCTCCAACGCGGAGGCCTACGACTACCTGAATGAGTCGATCCGCGACTGGCCCGACCAGCGCACGCTCTCGGCGTGGATCCGCCAGGCCGGCTGGACCGACGTCGCGCACCGCAACCTGTCGATGGGCATCGTCGCGCTGCACCGCGCCACGAAGCCCCGGGCCTAGCGTCGTCGGTCGACGTGCGGCGGACCGCGACGAAACGCGCCCCCGGTAGGCTGGGCGTGTGACACCGACAGCGCCGGGCTCGCACATCGCGGGCAAGCTGGGCCTCAGCGACCGCATCTTCGCGGGCGCGCGATCGCGCGGCCTGCTCAAGACCGTCGAGGCGGGGCTCAAGCGCGTCGACAGCGCCCTCGAGCGCGAGCTGCGCGTGGCCGACACGCTCGCCGACGCGACGAGCCGCTATCTGTACGACGCCGGCGGCAAGCGCATCCGCCCGATGCTGGCGCTGTTGACCGCCCAACTCGGCGACGGCGCCACCGACGCGGTGATCGACGCCGCGACCGCGCTCGAGATGACGCATCTCGGATCCTTGTACCACGACGACGTGATGGATGCTGCCGACAAGCGTCGCGGTGTTCCCAGTGCGCACGCGGTGTGGGGCAACAACGTCGCGATCCTCACCGGCGACCTGCTGTTCTCCCGCGCGAGCCAGATCATGGCACGCCACGGTGAGGACGCCATCCGGCTGCAGGCCGACACGTTCGAGCGGCTCGTGCTCGGGCAGATGCACGAGACGGTCGGCCCGTCCGACGACGACGACCGCGTCGCGTTCTACCTCCAGGTGCTCTCCGACAAGACGGGTTCGCTCATCGCGGCGGCCGCGCAGTCGGGCATCGTCTTCTCCAACGGGCCCAAGCAGTTCGAGCAGGCGATGGTGACGTTCGGCGAGAAGGCCGGTGTCGCGTTCCAGCTGCTCGACGACGTCATCGACCTGTCGGCCGACCCCGACGAGACCGGCAAGGTGCCCGGCACCGACCTGCGGGCCGGCGTGCCGACCATGCCGTACCTCGTTCTCGGGCAGCGGACCGATGCCGCCTCCGTCGACCTGCGCACGCGCATCGACGAGGGCGTGGCGCGCATCGCCGACGGGGCCGATCCCGCGATCCTCGACGACCCGCTCGCGCAGCTGCGCGACCACGAGGCCACCCAGGCGACCCTCGACCTCGCCAACGCGTGGTCGACCGAGGCGATCGAGGCGCTCGCGCCGCTGCCCGACGGCGCGGTGCGGGAGGCCCTCACCCGCTTCGCCCAGGCCGTCGCCGACCGCTCAAGTTGATCCCCGTCCGAGTTCTTCTCCGCCTCCGGCATCCCGGCCGTTGAGCGAGCGATGAACGAGCGAGACGGAACGCCCGAAAGGACCACCATGACCAAGCTCCGATTGGCGATCGTCGGCGCAGGACCGGCGGGCATCTACGCCGCCGACATCCTGCTGAAGGCCGAGCGCAAGTTCGACGTGTCGATCGACCTGTTCGAGCAGCTGCCCGCGCCGTACGGGCTGGTCCGCTACGGCGTCGCCCCCGACCACCCCCGCATCAAGGGCATCATCACGGCCCTGCGGGAGGTGCTCGATCGCGGCGACATCCGCATCTTCGGCAACGTGCGCTTCGGCGAGGACATCACCCTCGACGACCTCAAGCGCCACTACAACGCGGTCATCTTCGCCACCGGCGCGATCCGCGACACCGATCTCGACATCCCCGGTATCGACGCGGTCGGCTCGTACGGTGCCGCCGACTTCGTGAGCTGGTTCGACGGGCACCCGGATGTGCCGCGCGAGTGGCCGCTGGAGGCAGCATCCGTCGCCGTCATCGGCAACGGCAACGTCGCGCTCGATGTGTCGCGCATGCTGGCCAAGCACGCCGAGGACCTGTTGCCGACCGAGATCCCCGACAACGTCCACCGGGGCCTGGTCGCCTCGAAAGTGACCGACGTGCACGTGTTCGGCCGTCGCGGACCCGCGAACGTGAAGTTCACCCCGCTCGAGCTCCGTGAGCTGGGCGAGCTGCGCGACGTCGACATGGTCGTGTACGACGAGGACTTCGACTACGACGACGCGGCCCGCGCCGCCATCGCGAGCAACAAGCAGGTCATGGTCATCGACCGCGTGCTGCAGTCCTGGCGCAAGCGCGACTCGGTCAACAACGCCGGCGGCTCCGCGTCGCGCCGGCTGCACCTGCACTTCTACGCCAAGCCGATCGAGGTGAAGACGGATGCCTCCGGCCGCGTGTCAGCTCTCGTCTACGAGCGCACGCGTCCCGACGGGGAGGGCGGTGTCGTCGGCACCGGCGAGCTGCGCGAGGTGCCGATCCAGGCGCTGTACCGCGCCGTCGGATACTTCGGATCGCCGCTGCCGGGGGTGCCCTTCGACAAGCGCCACGGCGTCATCCCGAACCGCGAGGGCCAGGTGCTGAGCAAGGACTCGAACCAGCGCGTCAACGGCGTGTACGCCACCGGCTGGATCAAGCGCGGCCCGGTGGGCCTCATCGGCCACACGAAGTCCGACGCGATGGAGACGATCCGTCACCTCATCAACGACCAGGGCACGTGGTGGCAGCCTGCCGACCCGTCGGAGGCCGCCATCCCCGCACTTCTCGCCGAGCGCGGCGTGGCCTGGACCGACCTCGACGGCTGGCACCGCCTCGACGAGCACGAGATGGCCCTGGGCGCACCGCACGAGCGGGCGCGCATCAAGGTCGTGCCCCGCGACGAGATGGTCACGATCTCCCGCAGCACCCCCGATCGTTGAGCTCGTCGGGACGCCGCCCCTAGGCTGAGGGCATGGCCGGGCCATCCCTCACCTGGGTCCCCGACATCCTGGGGGAGCCGTTCGAGCAGCTGACGCTGCCGCTCGGCCTGGACGGCGAGCACGGGCCGCTGGTCGCGACGCTGGTGCGCAGCATCCCGAATCCGCTCCTGACGCTGTTCGCGCCGCTGCGCGAGGTCGACGTGCTCTACGTGCACGGCTGGTCGGACTACTTCTTCCAGCGGGACCTCGCGCGGTTCTGGACGGGGCGCGGTGCGCGCTTCTACGCGCTCGATCTGCGTCGCTACGGGCGAAGCCTCAGGGACGGGCAGGCGCCCGGGTACGTCGACTCCCTCGAGGACTACGACGTCGACATCGCGGCCGCGCTGCACGCGATGGGACACGCCGCGGATCCAGCCGGACAAGCATCGCCCTCCGAACCGGACACGCGCGGCGGCCACCGCAAGCTCGTCCTGATGGGCCACTCGACCGGAGGCCTCACACTCACGCTCTGGGCGGCTCGGCACCCCGGCCGCGCGCACGCGATCGTGCTCAACAGCCCGTGGCTCGAGCTCCAGCTGGGCACATTGGGTCGCCAGGCACTGGCACCGCTGGTGGACATGCGGGCGAGGCTCGACCCGCGCGGAACGCAGCCCGCCGTCGACTTCGGGTTCTACACGCGCGCGCAGCACGAGATCGGCACGCTGCCGCATGACGATCACCGCGCCGTCTGGCGGCCCGACCGGGGATTCCCGACGGCGCCGGGGTGGTTGTCGGCCGTCATGGAGGGGCACCGCCGCATCGCGGCCGGCGTCGACGTGGCATGCCCGGCGCTGGTGCTGCTGTCGGTGGCCTCGACGACGCCGCTGTCGTGGAAGGAGTCCATGACGTCGACGGACTCCGTGCTCGTGGTCGACGACATCGCCCGCGCCGCGACCCGCATCGGCGGGCTCGTCACGATCGCCCGCGTCGAGGGTGCGATCCACGACGTCTTCCTCTCGCGCCCCGCCCCTCGCGCGATCGCGTACGATGCTCTCGACCGCTGGGCTCGCGCGTACGTCGTACCGGACGAAAATGTCCCCCGAAGAGGGGACAGCGCTCTTGTGGACAGTCGGGTTAAGCTGTAGGGGAGATGTCCCCAGCATCTCAGGGAAGGCCCTCCCCAAGAATCCTTCCCATCCGTCGTCACGCGCCGCTAACCGGGGGGTTGGTTGTGCGAGAGCAGACGACGACAGGCCCCGGGTGTCCCCAGCACCCGGGGCCTTTATCGTTCCCGGCCGCGTCGGTCACTCCGCGCGGCGGGCGAGCACGCGCACGAGAAGGACGTAGGTCGTGAGCGAGAGGACGTACCCGAGCAGGTACACGACGAGCTCCTGCGCGACGAAGCGGCTGTAGTCGAGTGCTCCTTCGGCGACCGCCGGCGAGCTCTGGCTCAGCAGGTACGCGGCCGTCTGGCCGGCGGCCAGGATCGCCAGCAGCGCCAGCACGGCGAGGAGCGCGAGCCAGATGCGGCTGCGCCACACCCGGCCGGCCGCGGCCATCGCGGTCGTCGACGTCCAGTCCGGCACCTCGGGGTCGAGCCACCCGTTCACCCGGGGGATCAGGATGACCGCTGCGATGAACGCGGCGTTGAGGATCGCGGTGCCGACACCGGCTGCTGAGCCCCCGTCGACGTCGCTGCGCACGAGCGAGGGGATGAGGAGGACGACCAGCACCGGCAGCGTCGCGACGACGGCCGACAACACGGCCCGGAGGAAGCGCATGGCCCGAGTGTAGGGTCAGTCTCCACCGCGATTGAGGAGCGACGACGATGCCCATCACCCCCACGTCGGCCGACGCCATGGAGACTCTCCGCCGACGCACGAGCGAGAAGTGGGGCGTCTACGCCGACGACGTGCTGCCGATGTTCGTCGCCGAGATGGACTTCCCGCTGGCGCCGGCGATCAGGAGGGCGTTGCACGAGGCGATCGACCTGGGGGACACCGGGTACGTCAATCCACTGGATCCCGGGGCTCGGAAGGCGTTCCGAGACTACGCCGCGGCCGCGTGGGGATGGGAGCCGGATATCGAGCGGATGGGCATCACGACCGATGTCAGCGTCGTGATCGTGGAGTCGCTGCGCCGGATGATCGAGCCCGGCGAGGGGGTCGTGATCACGCCGCCGATCTATCCGCCGTTCTACGACCTCGTCCCCGAGGCAGGCGGAGTCGTCGCCGAAGTGCCGCTGCACGACGACGGATCTTCGTACGCGCTCGACCTCGAGGGCATCGACCGGGAGCTGGCCACGGGCGCGAAGGGCGTACTGCTGTGCAGCCCGCACAACCCCGTCGGGCTGGTCCACGACCGGGCGACCCTCGAAGAGCTCTCCCGCATCGTCGCGCGCCACAAGGGGTTCGTCATCTCGGACGAGATCCACGCACCGCTGACCCATCACGGCGTGGAGTTCACGCCGTACCTCACCGTCTCGGAGGAGGCGCGGGCCCACGGGATCGCCGCCGAGTCGGCAAGCAAGGCGTTCAACCTCGCCGGGCTCAAGACCGCGCTGTTCGTGTCGGAGTCGGACCGCATGACCGACCTCATCCGCTCGCTGCCGGAGGAGGTCACTTTCCGGGCGGGGCAGTTCGGGCTGATCGCGACGCGGGAAGGGTTCGCCCACAGCCGCGACTGGCTCGACGGCACGATCGCCGCGGTGCAGCGCAATGCCGACCTTCTCCAGGCCGAACTCGCCGCTCGTCTGCCCGCGGTGCGACTTCGGCGTCCCTCGGCGAGTTACCTCGCGTGGCTGGACATGTCCGCTCTGGGCTGGGGAGACGACCCCGCCGTCCTCGCCGAACAGCACGCACGTGTGGCGCTGTCGAGCGGACCGAGGTTCGGTCGGCAGGGCGCGGGGCATGCGCGGATGAACCTCGCCTGCGCGCCCGAAACGATCACCGAGGCGGTGCGGCGGCTCGCGAGCGTGACAGGCTGAAGCGGAGCCCCAGCCCCATCAGGGACCAGCGCTACCGGTAGTTGACGAACTGGAGATCGACGTCGAGGTCCGCCGCCTTCAGCAGGCGCTGCACCTCCTGCAGGTCGTCGCGGGACTTCGACTGCACGCGCAGCTCGTCACCCTGGATCTGCGACTTCACCGACTTCGGACCCTCGTCCCGGATGATCTTGGAGATCTTCTTCGCGTTCTCGGACGAGATGCCGTCCTTGATCGTCGAGACGATGCGGTACTCCTTGCCGCTGGCGAAGGGCTCGCCCGACTCGAGGCTCTTCAGCGAGATGCCGCGCTTGATGAGCTTCGACTGGAAGACGTCGAGAACCGCCTTCGCGCGATCCTCGGTGCTGGCCTTGATGAGCACGGACTCGCCGCTCCACTCGACGGACGCCCCGGTGCCCTTGAAGTCGTAGCGCTGCTCGATCTCTTTGCGGGCCTGGTTGAGGGCGTTCTCCGCCTCCTGGTGGTCGACCTTGCTGACGATGTCGAACGAAGAATCTGCCATGGCCGGAAGTCTATCGGCGGCTGTCGCGCGGCGCGGGAGAACGGACGCCGCTGCAAGCGGTTCCCGTCGCCGTCAGGTGTGCAAGCGATTCCACGCAGACGCTGAAAGTCACGGCGAGGTATCGATCCGATCCCGGTGTTGCCATATGGCGTCTGCTGAGTTACAAATGTAAGCGCTTGCATTTCGCAGGTATGAGTCGAACCCGCACCGTCGCGACCGACAGTGCGGCCGGACTCACTCAGCACTCCAGAGAGGCACTGCACCGATGAAGGTGAACAAGAAGAGCTGGCTCGCGCTCGGCGGTCTCGCCGTCGCGTCGATCGTCCTCGCGGGCTGCGCGGGCAGCGGTGACAACACCGGTTCGAGCGACGAGGGCGACGCCACGTCGACCCTGACCGTCTGGGTCGACTCCGAGCGCGTCGACGCGCTGAAGGGCGCCGCCGACGCGTACAGCGAGAAGACCGGCGTCAAGGTCGACCTGGTGGGCAAGGACACCGGCAAGATCAAGGACGACTTCATCCAGCAGGCCCCGACGGGCAAGGGCCCGGACGTGGTGATGGGCGCCCACGACTGGCTCGGCGAGCTGTCGACCAACGGCGTCGTGGCGCCGATCGAGCTCGGCGACACCGCCGGTGACTACCTCCCGGTCGCGCTGCAGGCCTCGACCTACGAGGGCACCACCTACATGCTTCCGTACGCGGTCGAGAACATCGCCATCCTGCGCAACGCCGACATCATCCCCGAGCCGGCCACGAGCTTCGACGACATGATCGCGAAGGGCCAGGCCGCCGGCCTCACCACCCCGTTCGTCGTGCAGCAGGGTGTCGAGGGCGACCCGTACCACCTCTACCCGTTCCAGACCGCGTTCGGCGCTCCCGTGTTCGGCACCGACGCCGAGGGGAACTACGATCCGGCCGACCTGCAGATCGGCAACGAGGGCGGCTTCCAGTTCGCCAGCTGGCTCGGCGCGCAGGGTGCCGCGGGCAATTTCAACACCGACGTCGACGGCGACATCGCCAAGACCAAGTTCCTCGAGGGTGAGGCGGCCTTCTGGCTCACCGGCCCGTGGAACGTCGGCGCCGCGACCGATGCCGGTATCAACGTGGCGATCGACCCGATCGCGAGCCCGACCGGTGCCCCCGCCCAGCCGTTCGCGGGCGTGAAGGGCTTCTTCGTGAGCGCCGAGTCCGACAACAAGGTCGCCGCGAACGACTTCCTCGTCAACTACATCGGCACCGAGGATGTTCAGCTCGAGCTCTTCAAGGCCGGCAGCGTGCTGCCCGCCCTGACTGCTGCTGCCGACACCGCTGCCGCCGACCCCATCATCGCCGGTTTCCAGACCGTCGGTGCCGACGCCGTTCCGATGCCCGCCATCCCGGCGATGGGTGCCGTGTGGCAGTACTGGGGCATCGCCGAGGCCGCGATCATCAATGGCGCCGACCCGACGGCGACGTGGCAGAAGCTCACCGACGACGTGAGCGCAGCCATCAAGTAACACCCTGCGGTCTCAGGACCGTGACAGGCGACCGGGACGGATGTCGAGGCATCCGTCCCGGTCCCGATGATGAGGATGATCGATGACCGATACTCTCTCGACCGCGACTGACGAGAAGGTCCCGCCGCAGACGCCCCGGCAGCGCAGCGCTGCCCGCACGGCGGATGCCGCCGGCGGCCGGCTGCGCTGGATCGTGCTCAAGATCGTGATGCTGGCGATCGTGGACGCCGTCGCGCTGTACGCCGTCTTCGTCCTCTTCCTTCACAACGAGTGGCTCGTCCTCACCCTGGTGACGGCCGTGACGATCCTCGTCAATTGGATCTACTTCTCTCGCAAGCAGATCCCCGGGAAGTACCTGACCCCCGGCATCATCCTGCTGGTCGTCTTTCAGATCTTCACCCTCAGCTACACCGCCTACATCGGGCTGACCAACTACGGAACCGGCCACAACGGCTCCAAGGATCAGGCGATCGCGTCCCTCATGCGATCCTCGCTCGTCCGCGTCGAGGACTCGCCGACGTTCGACGTGACCGTCGTCGAGCGCGTCGGCGAGCTCGGCCTGCTGGTGACCGACCCCACCGACGGCGAAGCGTCGCTCGGCACCAACCAGAAGCCGCTCGAGTCCGTCGACGCCACGATGGACGGCGGCAAGGCCGTCGCGGTGGATGGCTGGACCACGCTCACCTTCGCGGACGTGCTCGCCCGCAGCAACGAGGTCGAAGAGCTCGCGGTGCCGTACAGCGACGACCCCAATGACGGGGCCATCCGCACGCAGGACGGTCAGAAGGGCTACCTGTACACCTCCACTCTCGTGTACGACGCCGCCGCCGACACGATGACCGACACCGCCACCGGCACCGTCTACACCGACTCCGGCGAGGGCGCCTTCACCTCCGAGTCCGGTGAGCAGCTGCTGCCCGGCTGGCAGGTCTTCGTCGGCTTCGACAACTTCGTGCGCGCCCTGACCGACACGACGATCCGCGGCCCGCTCCTGGCGGTGACGGCATGGACGTTCGTGTTCGCCATCGTCTCGGTGGCCACGACCTTCTTCCTCGGCCTGCTGCTCGCAATGCTGTTCCAGAACAAGCGCATGCGGTTCAAGAACGGGTATCGGATCATGCTGATCCTGCCCTACGCGTTCCCGGCGTTCCTGTCGGCCCTCATCTGGGCGGGCATGATGAACAAGAGCTTCGGCTTCATCAACCAGGTGCTCCTGGGCGGTGCCGAGATCGGCTGGCTGACCGACCCGTGGATCGCGAAGTTCTCGGTCCTGCTCGTCAACCTCTGGCTCGGTTTCCCCTACATGTTCCTCGTGTGCATGGGGGCCCTTCAGGGCATCCCCGAGGAGGTCAACGAAGCCGGTGTCATGGACGGCGCGAGCCCCTGGCAGATCTTCCGTCGCATCAAGCTGCCGCTGCTGCTCGTGACGGTGGCGCCCCTGTTGATCGCGTCGTTCGCCTTCAACTTCAACAACTTCAACCTGATCTACATGCTCACCGGCGGCGGGCCGCGATTCGAGGACACGGCGATACCGGCCGGGCACACCGACCTGTTGATCTCGATGGTCTACAAGGTCGCGTTCACCGGGCAGAACCGCGACTACGGCCTCGCCTCGGCGTTCACGATCCTGATCTTCATCGTGGTCGCGGTGATCGCTGTGATCAGTTTCCGCAAGACCAAGGCCCTCGAGGAGCTGAACTGACATGTCGGAATCCCAGGACCGTCTCGCCCACCCCGACAAGACCGTCACGCAGAATGCGACCCTGGCCGTCGCGGGCGGCAGTGCCGCCGAGCAGTTCGAGACCGCGGCCCCCGGCATGGCGCCTTCGCCGCGTGCCGAGCGACCGGCTCGCCGTCGCCCGTTCGGCAGGTGGTTCGCCGACACCGGCTGGCGCCACGTCGTCGCGATCGTGGTGTCGGCGTTCGCGATCTTCCCGCTGCTGTACGTGCTGTCGGCGTCGCTGAACCCGAGCGGCACCCTCACGGGCACGAACCAGCTGTTCTCGGCGGTCGGCATCGACAGTTACGTGCGCATCCTCACCGACCCGCAGATCCCCTACCCGCAGTGGTTCCTCAACACCATGATCGTGGCGCTGATCACCGGTTTCACGATGGTGTTCATCGGGGCCCTCGCCGCCTACGCCTTCTCGCGCATGCGCTTCACCGGGCGCCGCGTGGGCCTCATCACGATCGTGGTCGTGCAGATGTTCCCGCAGATGCTGGCCGTCGTGGCGATCTTCCTCATGTTCAGCGCCATCAGCGACTGGTTCCCGGCGATCGGACTCAACACGCTCAGCGGGCTGGTCCTGATCTACCTCGGCGGCGCGCTCGGCGTGAACACCTACCTGATGTACGGCTTCTTCAACACGATCCCCAAGGAACTCGACGAGGCGGCGAAGATCGACGGCGCCGGCCACGCCCGCATCTTCTTCACGATCATCCTCCGCCTGGTCGCGCCCATCCTCGCCGTCGTCGGACTGCTCTCGTTCATCGGGATCGTGAACGAATACATGATCGCGAGTGTCCTGCTCATCGATCCCGACAAGCAGACGCTCGTGGTCGGTCTCACCAAGCTGGTGTCGAACCCGCGATACGCCGACTGGTCGGGCTTCGCCGCAGGCGCGGTCATGGCCGCGATCCCGGTCGTCATCGTCTTCCTGCTCCTCCAGAAGTACATCGTGGGGGGCCTGACCGCCGGCGCCACGAAGGGCTGATCAAGCACAGCTGATCGCAGAGCGGATGCGAGAAGGCGCCACTCCTTGGAGCCCGTCGGAACTTCCGCTCTGCGATGATCGAGGCGAGCACCGCCACCGCCCGCCTGACGAAAGGCCGAGCCATGACGACCGTCCTCCCTCACCACGACGGCTCGCCGCTGCACGTGTCCGACCTGGCGCCGCAGCTCGGCGACGTGGTCACCGTGCGGCTGCGCGTGCCGGCGGGCTACGGCCCGCTCGCGGCGGTGCGCACGCGCTCCAATCCCGATCACGAGCCGGAATGGACGGATGCTGCGCCCCTCGGCTCGTCCGACGGCTGGGAGTGGTGGGAGGCACCCGTCACCGTGCGCAACCCGCGGCACGGCTACCGCTGGGTGCTCGTGCACAGTGCCGATTGTGGTGGTGACGGGCGGGTGGAGTGGCTGAACCAGACCGGCCTGCACACGATCGAGACCCTCGACGCCGAGGACTTCGCCCTCGTCGCGTCCCCTGCCCCGCCCGCATGGCTCACCGACTCCGTGATGTACCAGGTGTTCCCCGACCGCTTCGCGCGGTCGGCGCAGGCCGATGCGCATCCGACCCCGGACTGGGCGATCCCGGCGGATTGGGACGACCCCGTCGACCCCGTCGTGCCGGCGCGGTCGCAGCAGTTCTACGGCGGCGACCTCGGCGGCGTCATCGAGAAGCTCGACCACCTCGTCTCGCTCGGCGTCAACCTGCTGTATCTCACGCCGATCTTCCCCGCGGCCTCGAATCACCGCTACGACGCCTCGAGCTTCGACCGCGTCGACCCACTGCTCGGCGGAGATGAGGCGTACGTCCGGCTGATCGAGGCCGCCCATGCCCGCGGCATCCGTGTCATCGGCGATCTCACGAGCAACCACTCTGGTGATCGGCACGAGTGGTTCCAGGCCGCGCTCGGCCATCCCGGCGCCCCGGAGGAGGAGTTCTACTACTTCACGGATGACGCGAACACCGAGTACGCGTCGTGGCTCGGCGTGCCGAGCCTGCCCAAGTTCAACTGGGCGTCGCAGGAGCTCCGCGACCGGTTCATCGAGGGACCCGACTCCGTCGTCGCGAAGTGGCTCAAGCCGCCGTACTCGGCCGATGGCTGGCGCATCGACGTCGCCAACATGACCGGGCGCCTCGGGTCCGTCGACCTCAACGCCGAGGTGCGCCAGCTGCTGCGGCGCACGATGATCGAGATCAACCCCGACACGATCCTGCTGGGGGAGTCGACCAACGACGCCGCGAGCGACCTGCAGGGCGACGGCTGGCACGGCGCCATGACGTACCCGTCGTTCACGCGGCCCGTGTGGGGGTGGCTGTCCGAGCCGACCCACGCGGCCTACCTCACGTACGACGGCCGTGAGGCGACCGAGCCCTGGTTCTTCACCCAGCCGATCGGCGGCATCCCGCGGTACTCCGCGCGGCAGTTCGTCGACGCCGTGGTGCGCTTCACCGCCGGCATCCCGTGGCGGGTGCGGCTCGGCAACATGCAGCCGCTCGACACGCACGACACCGGGCGCTTCGCGACGAACGCGGCGCCGGGGACGGTGCCGGTCGCGGCAGGCCTCATGATGACGCTGCCGGGCCTGCCCGTGATCTTCGCGGGCGACGAGTTCGGACTCGTCGGGGTCGACGGCGAGGCGAGCCGCACACCGATCCCGTGGGGCACCGAGAGCGAGCCCGAGGTGGCCGAGCGGCTTGCGCTCTACCGCGAGCTCGTCGCGCTGCGCCACGCGCACCCGGTCCTGTCGACCGGAGGGCTTCGGTGGGTGCACGTCGACGACGAGTCCGTCGTGTTCGTGCGGGAGGCCGCCGACGAGACGCTGCTCGTGCTGGCGGCGAAGGGCGACGCGGATGCCGAGATCCCCGCGGGTGCGCTCCCGGGCGCCGCTTCGGCTGAGGCGCTCGTCGGCGACGCGACCCTCGCGGTGGCCGACGACGGAGCGGTGCTGCTGTCGGCAGACGGGCCCGCGTTCGCCGTGTGGCGGCTCTCGGGCGTCAAGGTGCCCGCACCGGAGCCTCGGTCCGCGACTGCGGACGAAGTGTCGCGCGGCGTGGTGTCGGCCGACGAGACCACTCCCGCGGAGCAGGTCGAGTCCGCCTGACGACGCCGCTGCGGGCTGTGGACAACCGTGACACGCAGTCGCATCGTTTGACACACTGAGTCCCATGTCAGCGTTGACCACCATCGGCCTGCCCGTGGCCCTCGGAATCATCATGTTCGGGCTCGGCCTGAGCCTCACCATCGGCGACTTCGCCCGCGTCCTCAAGCAGCCCAAGGCGGTGATCATCGCCCTGGTGTGCCAGCTGCTGCTGCTGCCCCTGATCTGCTTCGGGCTGGTGCTCGCGTTCCAGCTGCCGCCGATCCTCGCGGTCGGCATGATGATGCTCGCGGCGTCGCCGGGCGGCACCACAGCCAACCTCTACAGCCACCTGTTCCGGGGCGACGTGGCCCTGAACATCTCGCTCACGGCCGTGAACTCGGTGATCGCCGTGTTCACGCTCCCGCTCATCACCAACCTCGCCATCCTCTACTTCAACCCGTTCGACGACCAGCTGGGACTGCAGTGGGCGAAGACGGTGGAGGTCTTCGCGATCGTGCTGCTGCCCGTGGCGCTCGGCATGATCGTGCGCCGCTTCTGGCCGCGTTTCGCGGAAGCGATGGACAGACCGGTGCGCATCGCGTCGGTCATCATCCTCGTCGTCGTGATCGCGGGCGCCGTCGCGCAGAACTGGGCGCTGCTGCTCGAGAACTTCGGCCGCCTCTCGCTCATCACGATCGTGTTCTGCCTGATCAGCCTCACGGTCGGCTACTTCGCGCCGCGCCTGGTGAGGGTCGGCAAGCGGCAGTCGATCGCGTCGTCGTTCGAGATCGGAATCCACAACGCGACGCTCGCGATCGTCATCGCGCAGACCGTGCTCGGCTCCGTGGAGCTGTCGCTGCCGGCAGCCGTGTACGGCGTGCTGATGTTCTTCATCGCGTTCGGGTTCGGCTTCCTCATCCGCGGCCGATCCGGCGCTGCCGAGGAGCCGTCGCCCGACGCCGTGGACGACGTGGCCGAGCCCGCGGCACGCTGACCCCGGGCGCTCCGACCGCGCCCGACCCCGCCCTCCCCGGGCCGTGAGACGACAGCTGCAGGACGAGACCCCGGGTGAACCCCACTGTCTCGTCGCGTGACTGTCGTCTCACGGTGGAGGCTGAGTGCGGAGGGTCTGCCGACGACACGCGGGGTGGCGGCATCCGTCGTCCTTCGTAGACTGGGCGGGCGAGGAGGTGCCATGCGCCCACTGACCGAAGATGAGCTGCGTTCCGCATTCGTGAACGCCTCCGCCGACGAGCTGCGTCTCGTCACCCTGCCTCACGACTTCGTGCTCACCGACTGGGATCACCTCGACTTCCTGGCGTGGCGCGACCCGCGCACCCGCGGTCGGGGCTACCTGGTCGCCGAGATCGACGGCGAACCCGCCGCCATCGTGCTGCGCGGCGCGGAGGGCTCGTCCCACGCGCGCGCGGCGCTGTGCAACCTGTGCCACACGATGCAGCCCGCCGATCAGGTCACCATGTACACGGCACGCAAGGCCGGCGAGGCGGGCATGCACGGCAACAGCGTGGGCACGTACATCTGCGCCGACCTGTCATGCCACGAAAATGTTCGCCTCGCGCCGCCGCTCGCGCCGAACGAGGTGAGGGCGAGCGTCGACATGAAGATCGACGGCACGCGCCGGCGCACCGAGGCGTTCGTCGGCCGTGTGCTCGAAGCCGCGAGAGTGCCGCGATGACGGTGGTCGTGGTGGGCGACGCGCTCATCGACGAACTGCGCGACGACCATGGCGTCCGCGAGTTCGTCGGAGGAGCCGCGCTCAACGTCGCGGTCGGCCTCGCGCGGCTCGGCGTACCGGCGACCCTCGTCGCGATGCTGGGCGACGACGAGCCCGCCTCGCGCGTGCGGCGCTATCTCGCCGACTTCGGCGTCGGGCTCCTCGCGACGCCGTCGCTCCTGGGCACCGCACGCGCCGTGAGCACGCGCTCCGGCGCGGCGGAGCCCGTGTACGAGTTCAATGAGGCGTCAGAGCGCCGGCGGATCCGCTTCGGCGACGCCGAGCGCCAGGCCTTCGCGGACGCCGACCTCGTGGTCGTGAGCTGCTTCGCCTTCGACGACGCCGAGCAGGCCACGGAGCTTGCCGACGCGATCGCCGGGGCCGAGGCACTCGCACTGAGCGGGGGACGAGCCCAAGTGTCCGTCGCGATCGATCCCAACCCCCGCACCGGCATGATGCACGACGAGGACGAGTTCGTGCGCGGCTTCGAGGCCCTCGCGGCCGGAGCTGCGCTCGTGAAAGTCGGCGAGGACGACGCCGCGCTGCTGTACGACGACCGGCTCGACGCCGTGCGCGCCCGCCTGATCGACCTCGGTGCCCGCGCCGTGCTGGCGACCGAAGGTGCTGCCGGCGCCACGATCGAGGCCGGCGACGTCGTGGTGACACGGCCGATCTCGAACCTGCCCGGCCGCATCGTCGACACGATGGGCGCGGGCGACGCCGCCTTCGCCGCCGCTGTCGCCGCGCTCGTCGCGAGGACGCCGGACGGAGCCGAGGACTGGGACACGGTGCTGGTCTCGGCGATGGACGCGGCGGCCGCGACGTGCCGTTTCGAGGGGGCGCTGCTGCGCACGCCGAGCGCGCTCGAAGGCCTCGACCTCGACCACATCGGCACGTAGAGCGGGCCGATTTCAGACCTCGGGCATCTACGCGTAATATGGTGGATCGCGCCTCCGGTCGTCTGGAAAAGTCGGACGGGTGCGCACCTGGCGAGTTACCCAAGCGGCCAAAGGGATCTGATTGTAACTCAGCTGTCATCGACTTCGGGGGTTCGAATCCCTCACTCGCCACCGTGAATCGAAAGCCCCCGGGTCCACCGGGGGCTTTCGCTGTTGTTGCGACGGCGACGCAGGAGGCGCGCGGGGGCCGGCTCAGTGAGTGACGTCGGCCGCTTCCTTCCTTCGTCCCGAAAGTCGCGTCGTCGACCGCTCATGGCCCCACGCCGAGGATCGATCCCGCGTCCGTGGTCAGCAGCACGACCGTGCCGAGTCCGAGAGCTGTGTCGATCAGCCGACGAGGCAGCGCGCGAGCGGTCTCGGCTCCCGCGCAGTGGCCGATGCGCTCACTGAAGGTGACGATGAGGCGCCCGTCATATTCCGAGTGCGCGATCGACGCGATTTTCGAGCACTGCTAGCATTCGAAAACCGAGCGAGCGCTCGGAATTCGAGAACGAAGGAGTTCTGATGATCGCGACGACGCGAACACGAGCACGTGCGATGCTCGCCACGGGAGTGGCCCTCGCCCTCGCGGCGGGAGGCATCATCCTCGGCGCGGCCCCCGCCACAGCAGCCGGTGGCCCGGCGCAGTCCTGCGCGCGGACCCTACCCGTCGGCGCATCCACGCTGGAGGTGTCCTTCGCGGGAGAGACCTATGGCGTCCTCGTCCAGGTGCCCGACGCGCCGCTGCGTCGCGAGCTGCCGCTCGTCGTCGACCTCCACGGGTCGAACGCGAACGGCGGCGTGCAGGCCGATATCTCGGATCTCGGAGAGATCGGCGCCGCCCAGGGCTTCATCGTCGTCAGCCCGACCGGCGACATCGAGTTCCCACGGACGCTGCCCGACGGCAACTGGGCCTGGAACGTCCCCGGCGTGCCGCTGACCTCCGGCACCTACCCTCCCGCCGGGTCTCGCGACGACGTCGCCTTCCTCCGCGCCGTCGTCGACGCGGTGGACGCGGCCGGGTGCGTCGATGAACGCCGCGTCTTCGCCACCGGCTTCTCCGGCGGCGGCCGCATGGCGTCGGCGCTCGCGTGCGAGGCATCCGACGTCTTCGCCGCGATCGCACCGGTCGCCGGTCTTCGAGCCGGGCGTCCGGACCCCGCAGCGCTTTCCGGGCCCGTGGCCGACTCCTGTTCCCCTGACAGGCCGGTCGCCGTCGTGACCTTCCACGGAACCGCCGACTTCGTCAACCCGTACCCGGGCAACGCCGACCCCCGCTGGGGATACACCGTCCAGCTGGCCGCCCAGCGCTGGGCCGCGCTGAACGATTGCCGTCGTGGCCCGGTCGTCACGCCGGCAGGCGCCGGGATCACCGCCTACTCGTGGTCGAACTGTGCCAAGCAGGCCGACGTCGTGCTCTACGAGGTGGCGGACGGGGGCCACACCTGGCCCGGAACCGACGTCGACCTCTCGCCGCTGGGCGCCGTCTCGCAGGAGATCAGCGCCTCGCAGATCATGTGGGACTTCTTCAAGGCCCACCCGCGCCGCGGCTGAGGCGGCTCGTTCGAGGCGCCGGGGCACCCGCTCCGGCGCCTGGAACCATGCGCGGGATCATCGAGGGTCGAGCCCACGCGGATCCGCCCGAGCGCGCCGCCGGGCGGCATGTCAGGATGGGCGGTGCAGGCACTCCGCCCGCGTCACGAGAGGAACGCCATGACCGCGCCCGACCCGTATGCGACGCCCGCTCCGAGAGGGGAAGCAGGGCAGACGGATGCCTCGCCCTCGCCGCTGCTGCGGATCGCCATCTGGGTCGCGATCGGCGCCCTCATCGCCGCGGCGCTCGTCTGCGTCGTCTGGGTGCTGATCGGTGGGCAGAACGGCCTCATCGGACGGGCGTTCCTGACGATCCTGCTGCTCGTCGCGTTCGCCGGGGTCGCCATCCTCGACGCCCACCTCGCGCCGCGGCGTCCGGCCTGGTTCGCGCTCGCGAGCATGGCCTCGTGGATCATCGCGCTCCTGCTCGGCGCCATCATGATCTGGATGCCGGAGCGCTACTACTGGATCGGATTCTCGAAGTTCGTCCAGTTCCTGCTGATCGTGCTGATCCTGCAGCTCGTCCTGCTGCATGTCCGCCTGTATATGAAGGCGCTCCACCGTCACGACACGCCGTTCACCCGCACCGTGGCGGTCATCACGATCGCCCTCGTGGTCGGCCTCGCGGCCCTGCTGATCATTCCGCTGGCGTTCGGCGAGTGGCTCATCCTCGCCGACCTCTACTGGCGCATCGTGGTCGCCGTCGCGATCCTGGCGGCGGTCGGAACGGCGCTGCTGCCGCTCGTGAACGTGCTGCTCGCGCCGAAGAAGCCCCGATCCCACGTCGCCTACCCGGCCCTCGCCGCACCGGTCGCCCCCGCAGCCATCACCGCGCCGGGCGGCGCTCCGGCCCCGCAGGAGCTCCTCCCGTGGCCGACGTACGTCGACGGCGTCACGCCGTTGCCGATGCTGCCTGACGGCTCGCCCGACTGGAACGCGTATTACACGGGGTACCCGTCGCCGGGCGCGCACGTCTTCACGCGGATCGAGCCGGCTCCGTCCGCGCAGCTGCCTGGCCCGCAGGCTCCCGCGCTCGCCGAGCCCGCCACCCCCCAGCCGCCGGCGACGGCGCCGGGGTACGAGGGCTACCCGCCACCCCCGCCGCTGCCGCCGCGCCCCTGAGCGCCGGACCCGCTGCGGGTCGCAGCATCCGACTCCTTCTCGCTCAACAGGTCAACCGGGGTTCTGCAGGAGAGTTCGAGCCGATTCCTGCTGTGGAGCCGCGGTTGACCTGTCGAAGCGCGTTCACACGCTGCGTACCCGACCACGGCATGGCAGGTCATCGCCCGAGCATCTCCAGCGCGGCCATGGCGGCGTTGTGCCCGCCGAGGCCGCTGACCGCGCCGCCGCGGCGCGCCCCCGAGCCGCACATCAGCACGTTCGAGTGCTGCGTCGCCACGCCCCAGCGCTCGGCGGGCGTGTCGAGCGGCTCGTCGTCGCCCGCCCACGGCCACGAGAGCGGGCCATGGAAGATGTCGCCGCCCACCATGCCGAGTGATCGCTCCAGGTCGGCGGTGGTGCGCGCCTCGACGCACATCGTGCCGTCGGGAGCCTCGTAGAGGCAGTCGGCGATGGGCTCGGCCAGCACCGTGTCGAGCGAGCGCTGGGCCGCGTCGAGGAGCGCAGCGCGCGCAGCATCCGTGTCCCGTCCGTCGACGAGGCGGTGCGGCACCTGGAGGCCGAAGAGCGTCAGGGTGTGCGCGCCCGATGCGCGCAGCTCGGGACCGAGGATGGTCGGATCGGTGAGGGAGTGGCAGTAGATCTCGGCCGGGAGGGGATCAGGGATGCTGCCGCCCACCGCCGCGCGGTGTGCGTCGTCGAGCTGGGTCATGGTCTCGTTGACGTGGAAGGTGCCGGCGAACGCCGCCTCGGGAGCGACGCTGTCGTCCCGAAGACGGGGCAGCCGCTTCAGCAGCATGTTGACCTTCAGCTGCGCGCCCTCGGGTGCCGGCGCGTCGGCGAGAGGGGCGCCTGCCCCGCCGGCCGCGAGCAGTCGCGAGAGAACCGCCGGGCCGACGCCGCTCAGCACCAGCTGCGCCTGCACGACGCCACCGCCGGCGAGCGTGACCTCCCCGTCCGGCGTCACGGCGGTCACGTCGGTCCGCGTGCGCAGCTCGACCCCAGCCTCGGCCGCGGCGCGCGACAGTTCGCCCGTCACACGGCCCATGCCGCCCACGGGCACGTCCCAGTGCCCTGTCCCGCCGCCGATCACGTGGTAGAGGAAGCAGCGGTTCTGGCGGAGGCTCTCGTCGTCGGCGGAGGCGAAGGTGCCGATGAGACCGTCGGTGAGCGCGATGCCGCGGGCGATGTCGGTGTCGAACGACGACCGGATCACGTCGCCCAGGGGGCGCTCGAACAGGTCGGACCAGAGCCGGCCGTCGCCGAGGTCCGCCCGCACGTCTCGCTCTCGATGCAGCGGCTGCGTCATGGAGGGGAAGAGGAGACGCGCGATCGGCTCGATCCGGTCGGCGAAGTCGCCGAAGCGCGTCGCCTCACCGGTGGTCCCGGTGACGCGCGCGACCGACGCGCCGGTGGCCGCGGCATCCGCGGTATCGATCAGAATGCCCCGCGACGGAGCCGCCGGGTCGGGCGTGTACGAGGAGTAGCGGCGTCGGAGGAGACGGATGCCGAGCCCGAGGTCGTCGATGATGCTCGGCGGGAGCAGGCTGACGAGATAGGAGTAGCGCGAGAGCCGGGCGTCGACGCCCGCCCACGGCTGCTCCGACACCGCGGCCCCGCCGACGTGGTCGAGCCGTTCGAGGACGACGACGGACCGTCCCGCCCGGGCCAGGTAGGCGGCGGCGACGAGGGCGTTGTGACCGCCGCCGACGATGGCGACGTCGAAGCGGCGGGACTGGGCGGCAGCGACCATGGGCTCCACGCTACCCACGCGGTTGCTCGGGCCGCGCGCCGCTTCGTTACCGTGGAGGTATGAGCCTCGAGCACGACCTCGAATCCCTTGCCATCGACATCGCCCGCGAAGCCGGGGAGCTCGCGCGGACCCGCCGCGAGGCGGGCGTCGCGATCGCCGCGACCAAGACCGCGCTCGCCGACATCGTCACGGAGGCCGACCGCGAGGTCGAGGCCCTGATCCGCGCCCGGCTGACGGCCGCGCGCCCCGACGACGGCTTCCTCGGGGAGGAGACCGGCGGCGACTCTGGCGAGAGCGGCGTCACGTGGGTCGTCGACCCGATCGACGGCACCGTCAACTACGCCTACGGCATCCCCTCGTACGCCGTCAGCATCGCCGCAGTGCGGGGCGAGCCCACGCCCGGCGAGTGGGAGGCGCTGGCCGGCGTCGTCTACACCCCGGCGCTCGGCGAGATGTTCCACGCCGCCCGCGGCGAGGGCGCGTGGCTGGGCGTGAACCGGCTCTCCGTCAACCCGGAGGTCGGGGGAGCCGGTGCTCTCCTCGCGACCGGGTTCGGCTACGACCCGGCGACCCGGCCCGGCGACATCGAGCTCATCGGCCGCGTCATGCCCGCGGTGCCCGCACGAGACCTGCGCCGCGGCGGATCGGCCGCGAGCGACCTCGCATTCGTCGCCGCCGGCCGCTTGGACGGCTACTTCGAACGTGGGCTCGCCCCATGGGACCTCGCGGCGGGGTCGCTGCTCGTCACCGAGGCTGGGGGGCGTTTCGGCCGGGCGGAGCCCGACGGCGGTCCACGTGCACCCCTCGTCGTGGCTGCGACTCCGGCGATCTTCGATCGCCTCGCCGAGGCCGCGGGACTCGCGTGATGACGCGCCTCTCATCGAATCCTCACGAAACGCGCGTCATGAAATCCGAGCCGCACATGGCATTCCCAGGACGCCCGGGGTAGGGTTTACCCGATCGTTACCTTCGCCACCCGAACGGCGGAGGGGTCCTTTGCCCGAAGACCGCCTTGTCGCGAACACCCCCCTCGCGGCACGACCTGAGAGCCCGCTTCCGCTTTGCCTTTCGACGCCCCCCAGGCCGGATCTGTGCCCACGCGCCGCTCCAGCCGACCCTCCGCAGCGCCTGCTCAGGCGACGCCGGAGGCTCCCGGGGCAGGCCGTGCGACCGCACGGCGGCAGGCGGCGAGCACCGCTCCCGAGCGTCCCGCGGTCGTGTGGGGTCGTCCGATCGAATCGCAGCGGCCGGCCGCTGCGGCCACCCCCGCGGTGAAGCCCGAGGCGACGTCGTACGTCGCCTCGACACCAGCGGCCGCAGCTCCGGCGACTCCCGTCGCTCCGGCTCCGGTGGCTCCGGCTCCGGTCGCGACGCCTGTCGAGCCGGTGGCCCCGGCGCCGTCGTCGGTCGAGCTTCCGGCCGCTTCCGGCGCCGTCATCGACGCCGTCGCGCCTCGCGCACGAGCCCGCTCCTCTGTCGCCGCCTCCGCCGCGCCCGCTGCCGAGCAGGTGAGCCGGCGCTCGCGCCGCTCCCAGACCGCCGAGCAGCCCGTGGCCGTCGTGCCGCCGATCGCCCCTGTCGCTCCCGCCGAGCCCGAACGTCCGGCCGCGGCGTTCGAGGCCGGACTGCCGACCCGCGAAGAGCCGGCACCGCTGCTTGACGCCGTCCTCGCTCCCGCCGAGCCGTTCGAGCTTCTCGAGCCCGTCGCGATCGCCGAGTCGCCGGCCTCCTCCACTGCCGTTGCGGCGCCCGCCTCGAGTGCCACGCCGGCTGAAGGCGCCTCCACGTGGATGGCCGACTCCTTCGCGAGCCTCCTCACCGCCGACGCCGCTGAGACGGTGGCCACGACGGCGGCCGAGGTCGAGGCCGCCGCGCCGCAGCCGACCCCGGCACCGGCGCCCGCCTCGAAGCTGGCCGAGCCGCAGATGACGGCCGCGCCCCGGGTCGCAGCGCCGTCGCAGACGGCGACCACGGCCCAGTCGGACGTCGACGCCGGTGCCTCGCAGCCCGCCGAGCCGCACGCATCGCGCGCGCGCACCGAGCGCCCTCGCACCGAGCGCATCGAGCCCCTGACCGGCCCGATCCCCGCGCCGGCAGCATCCGGAGTCGACGAGTTCGAAGCCGCATCCCGCCTGTTCGCCTTCACCGGCGAGACCCCCGTCCAGCAGCCCGCGCCGGAGGCACAGGCGGAGGCCGAGGCAGGGTCGACGCCGCACGCAGCACCCCGCCGTGCGCAGGCCCGTCGCGGCTCGGCCTTCAAGCGCGTGGCCACCGCCTCGTTCTCGATCGGCGTCTTCGGCATCGTCGGTCTCATGGCCGTCGGCATGACGACTCCGGCCGAAGCGGTCGCCGCCGTCAACGGCACGGAAGCCTCGCTCTCGGTTCTCGCCGTGGGCGACGACTCCGTGCCGCTCGTGGACGAGGCCGAGATCCAGGCATACGTCGCTCCCGGCGACGCGCAGAGCGACACGCTCCAGCGCACCGAGAACTACGCGACGACGACCACGGCGCAGCTCGCGTCGGAGGCGGGGATCAAGAACTTCTCGAACCTCTTCCACAACAACCCGAACTCGAACATCCAGTGGCCTTTCGCGGTCGGTGTCACGATGTCGTACGGGTTCGGCATGCGCTCCGGCCGCATGCACGAGGGCATCGACTTCACGCCCGGCAACGGTGCGCCCGTGCAGGCGATCGCCGACGGCACCGTGCGCGTCGCCTCGGAGGCGGGCGGCGCCTACGGCGTGCACGTCATCATCGACCACATCGTCGACGGGCAGCTGGTCTCGAGCCACTACGCGCACATGCAGTACGGCTCGCTCCAGGTCAGCCCCGGCCAGCACGTCACTGTCGGCACGGTCATCGGCCGCACCGGCAACACGGGCCGCTCGTACGGCGCCCACACGCACTTCGAGATCCTCGACAACGGCACCACCGCCATCGACCCGTGGCCGTGGCTTCAGAAGTACACCGACGGGACCCACACGGTGGGTTGAGTGGTTCGGAAGGGTGCCACGCCTCTGGTATCCTCTTCTAGTTGCCTGCTTGCAGGCAGCACGCCCCGATAGCTCAGTGGCAGAGCACTTCCATGGTAAGGAAGGGGTCGTCAGTTCAATCCTGACTCGGGGCTCGCGGCATCCATTTCGTGACCGTTGGATGCGTATGGCAGGGTAGCTCAGTTGGTGAGAGCGCACGACTCATAATCGTGAGGTCGCGGGTTCAAGCCCCGCTCCTGCTACAGATCGAAACCCCCGGAACTCCGGGGGTTTCGTCGTGTCAGACCTCCGGCGCAGGAGCTTGAGCACTTCGTCTTGCGTTCCCGAGCCTTCGGCGACGACGCATGTGAGGCTCGTCCTCGCCCACATTCCGGTCACGGACTCGAAGACCTGGTGTTGAAAGCCGCCGGCCGGCCAGCTGTACTGCCCAGGGGGAGTAACTGCCGAGACCCAGCCCACTTACGCCGGTCGTCAACGCGCTCGAAGCGCCCTTGACGCACGCATTGCCCAGGGGCCACCGGGCGTCGGCGCTACGCGCCCGACTTCTTCTGCGCCGCCAAAGCCGCCCCGATCAACCCACCCGCAGATGCCAGCAGCGCGAGAGCTCCAGTGATCACGGCGATCTCAACGGCCATCGGCAACGCCAACGCCACCGACAGGACGCACAGAACAACGGCGAGACCCGCGACACACGCCGCAAGAGCGCCGACCGACTTCGTCTCCATGCTCGAACTCTACCGAGCGAACGCGACACCCATCGCACGTCAGACGCCGGAGCCAGGCGGGCTGCACCGAACCCGCCCATCGCCGCCCGGCGATGGGTCGTTCACTGCGACAGCCTGCCTGGAAGGCGGACCGATCGCCGCAACGTCGAGAGCGGTGACAGCGGCAAGCGGAGGGCAATGATCCAACGCCAGCTCGGAGCGGCGGCCCGTTCAGCGTGCTGGCCCGAGGTCGACGACTGCACGGTCAGCCGTAAGAGCGTGTCCTACTCTCTGCCGTCCTCTAGGGGAATGAGCATGGTGCGGAACGGACCCGCGACGGCGTGGAGGTCCCAGATGCGATCGGCGACGTCGTCGATGCCATTGACAAGCTGAAGCTTGGGAATCGATCCCGGGATCACGAGTTGCGCGACTCGGACGCCCTCACCCTCGAGTGCGTCGTGGAGCATCTCACCGTAGGCGCTCTCGGCCGGGAACGCGACCGATGTGCCTGCGAAGTCGGCGCGTGCCTTCACCGATGTTCCGCCGTTGATCAGGATGATGCTGCCCTCTCCGGCCTCGCGCATTGCCGGCAGCACCGCACGCACTGCGTGGATGAGCCCGAGGGCCGAGAACTGCAATGCTTCCAGTGCCAGCTCCGGGGTCATCTCGAGGACCGGCTTCAGGTATTCGCGCGCCGGAAGGGGGCTGTACTGCAACGCGGTGATGGGTCCCAACTCCGCCGCGGCCCGTGCAAGGGCTTCCCCAAGCGCGGTCGGCACTCGAACGTCCGCGGCGTACCCACGGGCGATCACGCCTCCGGCGTTGAGCTCCGCAGCCATCGCGTCAAGCTTCGACTGGTTCCTCGAGATCAGGGCTATCGAGAAGCCTTCGCGCCCAAACCTTCGAGCAACGGCCGCTCCGAGTCCCGGTCCAGCTCCGATGATCGCGATAACAGGCACGGTAGATTCCTTCGATTCATGGGTCTTGTCTCGACCATAGCGCTGGCCAGAGTGGGCGACAGGCTATCGTCCTCACCGACAAAACCCCCCAATGGCCGACTGAGGATCCGCGGGTCAGAAGCCGTCCCGCAGCGCGCGGGACGATGCTTCCGCGCCGCGTAACGGGGACGTCGTGGGATGGACCGTCGCCCGTGTTCGCCGGCCCTCCCCACGACCGTTGAACGTACGATCAGCAGATGGATGACGAAGACGTCTCGGAGCTGGTTGACGGCGCAGCTCCAGCGCCGGTGAAGATCGCTCGCCTGTGGTGGGTGGTGTCGGCGGCCGGCGCGTTGCTGCTTGTCGTTCTGCTCGGTGCGGTGATCTTCTATCGCCAGGCGGACAAGCCGTTCGGTTTCGAGGTGGAGTGGATGGGAGAACTGGTCGAGGCTCGCGCGCCGGTGTTCACGGTCCCCGCGCTGGCCTTGAATTGGATCGGCGGGGGCATCAGCGGGGTCGCGATCGTTCCGCTGGTCATCATCGCCGGGCTGCTCATCTGGCGACGGCCGTGGGCGGCGCTCTATTTCGTCTGTGCCTCGATCGCGAGCGCGCTGGTGGTCCTCGTCATAAAGAACCTCGTGGGTCGTCCGCGTCCGACGGATATCCTCGTCGCGGCCGACGTCGGCTCGTTCCCGTCCGGCCACAGCGCGAATGCAGCGCTCATCGCCACAACGCTGGGAATCATCTTCTGGCGGACCTGGGTATGGATCGTGGGAGCCGCCTACACACTTCTGATGATGCTGAGCCGCACCTACCTCGGAGCGCATTGGATATCCGACACGGTTGGAGGGATGCTGGTCGGAGTCGGTCTTGCGGTGATCATCTGGGCCCCGTTTGCGTTTGTGCTCTATCGCGAGCGCCGCAAACCACATCCGCCGATTTGGGTGAAGGTTGCACCCTCCGCGGCGGCGATCGCTCAGCCTGGAGAGGGCTCACACTGACCAGCGGCCGCGAGGCGCCGGTTGTGCAGGGGAACGACAGCAAGGCCGGGCATCAGCGCAAAAGCGATGACGGCAACTGACCAGTACCCATTCGAGCTCGACCGAACCGGGACGTGCAATCGTCGATGAAGACAACTGATCAGCGGCAAGAAATCCCTGACCGTCGCCGGCGAACGGATAGCTGTGAGTGCGCGGTGCAAGTGAGCGTCCATGCCGGCGTGCTCTGCGAGCGGGGCCGGCCGGGATTCCGACCGGCCCCGGCAAGTCAGAGGCTCGCGAGGATCTCCTCCATGGTGGCGATCTCGGCGGTCTGCGAGGTGATGATGTTCTGCGCGAGCGCGAGCACATCGGCGTTCTGTCCGTTGTCGACTTCGTTCTGCGCCATCTCGATCGCGCCCTGATGGTGCTCGATCATCTGCTCGAGGAACAGACGGGATGCCTCATCGCCGGTGGCGCCCTCGAGGGCTTGCATGTCGGCAGGGGACATCATGCCGTCGCCCATCCCGCCCATGTCACCCATTCCGGTGCCCCAGTCATCGAGCCACGACTCCATCTGCTCGATCTCGGGCCCCTGAGCGGCCTTGATCTGCTCGGCGAGGGCGGTCACCTGCTCGTCTATGTCGTCCTTGGCGAGGATCACGTCGGACATCTCGATGGCCTGCCGGTGGTGGGGGATCATCATCATCGTGAACTGGATGTCGGTCTGGTTGACGTCGGCAGCCGATGCGGATGCGCCCATTCCGGGCATGTCGTCGTGCATGCCGCCATTGCTGGTGGTGTTGGCGCAGCCGGCCAGGGCGATCAGGGCGGTCAGCGTGATTGCGGCAACTGCCGCGGCACGGATCTTCATTTGAGTTCTCCTCAGTCGTTGGGTGGCGTGCACGATCCGAGTGATCGCGCGCGAAAGCTCTGCTGACCTGCGAAGGGTCAGCGAGGGCGTATCACGTGCGACTGATGCAGAGAACGAGAAGAGACGGTGGTTTCGAGAGCGGTGTCACCCAGGACAGCGGGGAGGGGCCGGCGCGGCGTAGCGCCGCTGTCCGGGTGATGCCAAGTCGTGGCAACAGGAGCAACAGCGAGACCACCAGAAAGGCGAGGACGCAAGTCAATGCCAGCATGCTCGTGTGACCGCCGCAGTCGCTGCAATGCTCCTCCGTCGCCGGTTGGGTGGTGCCGTGATCGGTGGCATTCGCGTCATGGACGGACACCACCGCCGTCGGTTCCGCGGGCGCAGTGTGGCTGTTCAAGGAGTGCATCGCGAGCAGCCCAACGATGATCGCAGCGGTGACACCGATGAGCAGCAAGACGGAACGGCGCAGCCCGCCTGGGCTGCGGCGCAGGTGATGCGCGAGGGCGATCATCGACATGTCACCTCCTCCGGTCCAGGCTAAATCGTCGACGCAGATGACGTGAAGCTGGTCTGTATCGCTGATGCCTGCTGCGGTGCCATCTGGGCTTCACACGACGGCGACGGCCGGTGCGGGCGGCCGGAAGCCGAGCACGAGATCGACGGGCACGACCACGCCAGGCGCCACGCGCAGCCTGGATTCGTGCGAGTGACCTCGCTGCGCAACCCCGGCATCCGGGCCGCCCTGGTGGCGGCGCTGCTGTTCGGTGCGGGCACGCCGATCGCGAAGCCAGCACTCGACATCGGGCACGGTCGTGCGTGAGGAGACGCGCGAGCAGAGATGAATCGCGATCGCGGCAGACGAAGGTAGAGGGTGAGTGAGTTCGGGCTCGTCTGCCGCGGTCGGCACGCTGTGCAGGTCCGTCGACGGCCTCTCGCCCGCGCCGACGTCGCGGGTGCCGCTGTGCCGCCTGACCCGAGTCCGGAATGCACATTCCGCGGCGGGAGAGAACCCCCTGTCCCCGGGCAGGGTGGACTCGCTACGCTTCGGCCGTGACCAAGAAGAGCGCCAAGAAGTCGTCCGTGAAACGTCTGAACAAGCGGCTGTACAAGGCGGAGCTGGAGCGGCTGCAGACCGAGCTGGTGGAGATGCAGCAGTGGGTCGCTTCGTCAGGGAACCGCGTGCTCGTCCTCTTCGAGGGTCGCGACGCAGCGGGCAAGGGCGGGGCCATCAAACGTGTGATGGAGTACCTGAACCCGCGGCACGCGCGCGTGGTCGCGTTGCCGAAGCCCTCCAAGAAGGAGCGCGGGCAGTGGTACTTCCAGCGCTACATCGAGCGCCTGCCCACCGCGGGGGAGATCGTGCTGATGGATCGCTCCTGGTACAACAGGGCCGGGGTCGAGCGTGTCCTGGGGTACTGCACCGAGGAGAAGTACCAGGAGTTCCTGCGCCAGGCTCCGGTCGTGGAGCATCTGCTCATCGAAGACGGGATCATCCTGATCAAGTACTGGTTCTCCGTCTCTGACGACGAACAGCAGGCGCGCTTTGCTTCCAGAGTCGGTGATCCGATGCGTCGATGGAAGCTGTCGCCGACAGACCTCGAGTCGATTCTTCGCTGGGAGGACTATTCGCGTGCGAAGGACGCGATGTTCGCTGCGACGGATACCAAGGAATCGCCGTGGTGGACCGTCGAGAGCGACGACAAGAGGAGTGCTCGGCTGAACGTGATCAGCCACCTGCTCAGCGCCATTCCCCACGGGCGGCTCGAGCTCGACGAAGTATCGATCCCCGATCGGCCGGATGGCGACGGCTACGAGCGACCGCCCGCAGACCAGTTCAACTATGTCCCTGACATCGCCGCCGACCTCAGTGCCGCCAAGTCGAAGAAGGCCGCCTGAGATGCGGGCTGCGATCGTCTGGAACCCGTCCAAGATCGAACGCGACACCCTCGAAGCGGAACTCGCGCAAGCCAGGGGGGAGGCCCCGATCGAGGACGTGCGGTGGTGGGAGACAACGGAGGAGGATCCCGGCCAGGGTGCTGCCGAGGCGGCCCTCGCGGCGGGTGCGGAGGTGCTGATCGTCGCCGGTGGCGATGGCACGGTCCGGGCAGTCGCCGAGCATCTCGCGAGCACATCAGCCGACGCCGAGATGGCGATCATCCCGCTCGGCACCGGCAACCTCTTCGCGCGCAACCTCGATATCCCCATCAACGACCTCGCGGCGGCGTTGGAGCTCGCTCTGGCGGGTGAAGCTCGACCGATCGACGTCGGCTGGGTCGAGATCGAGCGCGAGGGGGGCCCTGAACGGCACGCGTTCGTCGTCATGGTGGGTTTCGGGTTGGACGCCCACATGCTCGCCGAGACCGACGACGATCTCAAAGACAAAGCGGGATGGCTCGCGTACGTCGAGTCGCTCGGACGAGCATGGTCGGCCAGCGACGTCATCCCGTTCACCATCACCACGGATGACGGGGCGGCGCAGGACCGGGAAGGTCATACTGTCCTGGTCGCCAATTGCGGCACGCTCCAGGGCGGCATGCGGCTTGTCCCGGACGCAGACCCGTCAGATGGCGAGCTGGACTATCTCGTGCTGAGCGCGGAAGGGCTGGCGCAGTGGCTGGGGACGCTGAAGACGATGGTGTGGGACAACGGGCTGAAGAGACTCATCCACACGTCCGACGAACCGACCAGCACCGACTCGACCGAGCACGGTCGCGCTCGCAAGGTTGCCATCGCACTTCCTGATGCGCACGCGTTCGAGATCGACGGCGAGGAGGCCGGCGACGCTCGCGCGTTCACGGTGACGATCCAGCCATCCGCCCTCCGCGTGCGATCGCTGATCACCGATACCCGCTAGTGTCGATGGGCGCTGCGGGGTCCGCGGCGGATCGCGAGAGAGGGCACCATGTCATCGACGTTCCGGATCGAAGGACTGCCCGAACTCGAGTGGACGCATTCCGCGTCCACGGCGCGGTACGACGAACAGGCCCGTGCCCTCGAGCTGACCTCTGCCGCCGGCGTCGACTGGACGAACGATGCGACGGGAGCACCGCCGCAGCACGAGGCATCCAGTCTCTCCTTCGTCGCCCCGGCTTCGCCCTTCACCCTGCAGGCGCGTGTCGAGGTGGTCGGCGAACGCACGACGTTCGACGCCGGCGCCCTGACGATCTGGCGCGACAGCGATCACTGGGCGAAGCTCTGCTTCGAGTTCTCACCGCAGGGCGAGGCGATGGTCGTCAGCGTGGTCACGCGCGGCCTGTCGGATGATGTGAACTCCGCCGTCGTCACGGACCGGGCGGTGTGGCTGCGGATCGCTTTCCTGGGCGGGGATGCGTGGGCGTTCCACGCCTCTCAGGACGGCGTCCGGTGGGACTTCGTCCGGCTGTTCTCGCTGGTCGACGGCGCCGCGCCGGTTCGGGTGGGTTTCATGGTCCAGGCACCGCTCGGGGATGCCTGCACCGCGGTGTTCGGCCAGATCGGTCTGCGTGCGACCCTCTTGTCAGATCTGCGCGACGGATCGTAGACGGATGCTGCGCCTATGAGTGGGCGCGAGTGCCGCCGCGTCGCGCGGCCAGGTACTCCGCGGGCATGCCGGGCCCGATGCGGATCGCCACCTCGTCCGCCGGCACGGAGCCGCACGCGTCGCAGGTCGCGGTGGCGTGGATCGCGCTGTCGCACACCGAGTGGCGGTAGAGGATCGGCGGATCGATCGGCGACGCCCACTCGTCGCCCCACTCCGTGAGGGCGATGAGGGAGACGGCCAGCGCCCGGCCCTTCGGCGTGAGCACGTAGTCGGCGGCGCCGTCCCGCTGCATGATGCCGGCGGCCACGAACGCCTCCAGTCGCGAGGTGAGGACGTTCGTCGCGATGCCCAGGTTGTGCTGGAAGTCGCCGAATCGCGTCACACGCGCGAACAGGGCGTCGCGGATGATGAGCAGGCTCCAGCGTTCTCCGACCATCTCGAGGGAGCGTGCGATCGAGCACACCTGGGTGTCGTACGTCCTGCCGAGCATGGCTCGAATCTATCACTTGCGTGATGCAAGTTGCGGCACTATGGTCGCTTGCATCACGCAAGTCATCGATCCGATCGGATCGCGAGCAAAGGAGCAGGAAGCATGACCGCGAGCTTCACCACGACGATCACCGTGAACGCCTCGGCGCAGGACGCGTTCGACGCGATCAACGACGTCTCGGGCTGGTGGGGCCGGACCACCGGTTCGACCACAGCGGTGGGGGGCGAGTTCGTCTACGTGGTCCCAGGCCTGCACTACAGCGGATTCCGGGTCACCGAGCTGGTGCCGGGCCGCCGCGTGGCGTGGCTGGTCACCGGCAGCCACCTCGACTTCGTCGCCGACAAGCAGGAGTGGAACGGCACGACCGTCCGGTTCGACATCCTCGAGGGGGAGGGCGGCACCCGCGTCGTCTTCACCCACGACGGGCTCACCGCCGACGACGACTGCTACGACATCTGCACCAACGCGTGGGGGATGTTCGTGAACGGCAGCCTCAAGGCGCGCATCGAGACGGGCGAAGGCGCGCCGTACGTCTTCGGTGGCGACGAGGAGCTGACCGCTGAAGACCACGATGAACTGCACAGTCAGGTCGCCGCCGCCAGCGAGCGTGTCGGGGGTGCCGCTTAGAGTGCGCCCATGCCGGAGCGGGTGGAACTGTGGTGGGCGAGACGCCAGTTCTCGAAGGGCGTCGACGTACCGTACCCGGTGGGCACCTACCGGACGCAGTGGGCGGCGTATCCCGCGCTCATCCGGCAGTACCATCCCGATCTGAACGCGGGCATCACCCTCACCCAGGTGCCGCCTGCCGCTGATGTGCTGCTGCTGTGGCAGTGCGAGGCAGGGCACACGTTCGCCGCGACTCCGTCGGAGCAGCGCGAGCGGCCCGGTCGCGAGCGGCGCCGCTCGGCGTGGTGCCCGGAGTGCTCCGCAGTGGCCAAGCCGCCTCGCATCGTCGCCCGATCTCCCACCGCGGAGCGCGCGCCGCGCCGCAAGCCTCTGCGGACACTGTGCGCCAAGACGCCGGATCTGCCGGTGGGGGAGCCGTTCGTGAGCGTGTGCGCGCCGAAGCCGGCGTCGGCGGTCGAGGCGCGGATGCGTGCCGATGTCTTCGCGATGCTGGCGGTCACGCCGGGGTTCACCGCGATCCGGACGCCGCGGCCCTTCTTCGATCACCTCGAGGTGTGGCCCGACATCCTCCTCCCTGAGCTCCGGGTCGCGCTCGAATACGACACCGTAGGCAAGCACGGGCTGGAGCATGTCGGCAAGCGCGAGGAGGCCGACCGGCGCAAGGACCGGGCTGTGCGCGCCGCGGGGTGGGAGGTGGTCCGCGCGCGCACGGGCAAGCTGGAGCGGCTCGGTCCGCACGACGTCGTGATGTCGGCGTGGACCACGCGCAGCCGGGAGGCGCTCCTCGACGCTCTGCGCGGTATCCGGGGCGCGCTCTTCGTCGATGCGTACCTGAGGTGAGTCCGCGCGTGCGGCGCGCGCGTGTCGGAGGTCGTCGCTACGGTGGTGGGCGGAGGGGACATGAAGACGAAGAGACTCGCCCGCACCGCGTCGCGTCTGCCGCGCCGAGGCCACGTTCTGGTGACCGTGTCGGTGGTCGACGAGAACGGATTCACCTCCCAGTACGAGACCGTCGAGGTGCCGGTCGGGGCGCTGCGCGACGGCGTCGCGGCGATCCATCTCGCAGCGGTGGATGCTGCCGCTGAGGCCGACAGCCGAAGCGCGTAGGCCGAACGAATCCACTGTTGCGCCGGGGCTTCTTGCGTCCTAGAATCGAACATAGATTCGACGAAGGAGGAGCATCATGCGGATGGTGGCACGTGAAGATGTTCAGGTCTGGTGCGAGCACGGGCGGCCGGTGCGACTCGTCGTCGATCATGAGCGGTGGCGCATCATCGACACCCCGACGCGCAGTGACGGCGGCCGGCTCTTCCAGAGCTGGCGGTTCACGGCGCGCAGTGATGTCGACCACCGCACGCGCGTGATGGACGTCGAAGAGGTCGACGGCCACTGGATGCTCGTCGCCGCGTGGGAGTGAGCGGGGGTCCGCGACAAGCCGGCCGGCTGTCGAAAGCGAGAAGATCCGGCGAACTTCACTCGTCTGCCTGAGTCAACCCCCTTGAAACCTGAATCGCTCGTCAGGTAACGTCCCGCAGGGCGGTTCCCCCCGAGCCGCTTCCGCGCTCTACAAGGAGGTACCAGCGCATGGCATCACCCCAGACACCCCCGGCCTCGATGAAGCAGTCGAGCCTGCGCCGGGTCGTCACGGCTTCGATGGCGGGCACCGTCGTCGAGTGGTACGAGTTCTTCCTCTACGCCACCGCCGCGACGCTCGTCTTCAACAAGATCATGTTCCCGCCGTCGGACGACCCGTACGCCCCCATCATCGCGGCGTTCGTCACGTACGCGGTCGGCTTCGTCGCGCGGCCGCTCGGCGGCATCGTGTTCGGCCACTTCGGCGACAAGTACGGGCGCAAGAAGCTGCTGCAGTTCGCGATCATCCTCGTCGGCGTGGCGACCTTCCTGATGGGGTGCCTCCCCACCTTCGACATGGTCGGCTACTGGGCGCCCGCGCTCCTGGTTGCGCTGCGCTTCGCGCAGGGCTTCGCCGTCGGCGGCGAATGGGGCGGGGCGGTGCTGCTCGTCGCGGAGCACTCGCCCAACAAGACGCGCGGCTTCTGGGCATCGTGGCCGCAGGCCGCCGTGCCGATCGGAAACCTGGTCGCGACCGTCGTCCTGCTCGTGCTCAGCCGCACGCTCACCGAGGAGCAGTTCCTGTCGTGGGGCTGGCGCATCGGCTTCTGGCTGTCCGTCGTGATCGTCGCGATCGGCTACTACGTCCGCACGCGGGTGACCGACGCGCCGATCTTCCTCGAGGTTCAGAAGGAGGTCGAGCAGTCCAAGGCACTGCGCTTCGGTGTGCTCGAGGTGATCAAGCGGTACCCGCGCGGGGTGCTGACGGCGATGGGCCTCCGCTTCGCGGAGAACATCATGTACTACCTGGTCGTGACGTTCTCGATCACGTACCTGGCGGTGGCGCTCAAGGTCGACACGGCCGAGATCCTCGGCCTCCTGGTCATCGCGCACATCGTGCACATGATCGTCATCCCGCTCATCGGCGGGCTGACCGACAGGATCGGCCGCAAGCCGGTGTACCTCATCGGCACGCTCGGTGCAGCGGCCTGGGGCTTCGTCGCCTTCCCGATGTTCGACACGCGCAACCCGGTGATCATCGTCGCCGCGATCTGCCTCGGCCTGTTCATCCACGCGTTCATGTACGCGCCGCAGCCCGCGATCATGTCGGAGATGTTCCCGACGCGCATGCGGTACTCCGGCGTCTCGCTGGGTTACCAGGTGACGTCGATCGTCGCCGGTTCGCTGGCGCCGATCATCGCGACCGCGCTCCTGGCCAGCACCGGCTCGTACGTCCCGGTCGCCGTCTACCTCGCGATCGCGGCAGCTGTCACGCTCGTCGCGGTCATCTCCATGCGCGAGACGAGGGCGTCGTCGCTGCACGAGCTCGACCGTCTCGACGAGGAGAAGCTGGCGGCCGAGAAGGAGTCGGTCGGCGCCTGAGGCCCACCCGGACCGCCTCGCCGCGCTGCGGCGGGGCGGTCCGCCGTTCCGCCACACGGCGGCGAGGCGTGGGTCGCCTACGCGCCTTGCGGAGTGCGGCGCATGCCCGGCACAGTCTGCGGGCGCAGCACCATCGCGGTCGTGATCCCGAGGAGCACGATGCCGATCGACTCGACGATCACGGTCTGGGGCACGAGGGTGAAGTCCCAGGTCTCGTGGATTCCGAACAACCCCACCGTGAGGGCGAGGACGAGCGCCCCGAGCGTGGCGATGAGGAACAGCAGGCTCAGCACGGTCACGAGCTGCAGGAGCCGATCGCGCAGGAGCAGCATCCCCGCCGCCAGGACGAGCCCGGCCACGGCGTTCAGGATGAACATCACCCCCAGCAGGCCCCCGACGCCGTTCAGAGCAAGATAGAAATGGATGCCGCCCGTGGCGAGGAGGGCGATCGCGCTGAGGATGCGCATGGTCCAGAGCGCCCGCCCGCTGGATTCGGTCATGGTCCTACCTGCTCTCTTCCGGAGGCGAGGTCGACGCCTTCTCGAGGGAAACGAGCGGGGCGCCGGCGAGGTTCAAACGCGCGAGCCAGAGCACATCGCGTCCGAAGGACTCGAGCACCAGCAGCAGCGCTCCGACCGCGACGAGGACATTCACCGGGGGCGGCAGCAGCTGGGACGCGACGACGGCGAGCGCGACGCCGCAGGCGGCCGTGACGACCTTGCGCCAGTATCGCGGCGGCAGCGTCTGCCTCATCCACGGAAGCAGGAACCCCGCGACCACGAACGCGTACCTGAGCAGGCCGATCGTGAGCACCCACCAGCCCACGTATCGCACGTCGTACACGCACAGCACCAGCAGCAGGAACGCGTCGACCTCCATGTCGAAGCGCGCACCCAGCTCGCTCTCGCTCCGGGTGCGTCGGGCCACGTAGCCGTCGACGCCGTCGAGGGCGAGCGCCACGGCGACGAGCCCGACGAGCAGGGCCGTCGTCACCTCGCCCGCGAAGGAAGCCACCACGAGGGCGGTCACGAGTCCCACGAGCACGGACCGCGTCGCGGTGACCGCGTTCGCGGGCCCGAAGCGCTCGACTCCGCCGCGACGGATGCCCCGCATCAGGAGTGCCGTCGACACGACGAGGTATCCGACGCCCACGGCCCACGCCGCCGCGGGCAGCCGCACCGTCGTCCCGGTCGCCGCCAACCCGGCGATTCCGGCCGCGACCCACCACCAGGGCACCCACTGAACTTTTCCCATGCGCGCTCCGTGTACTCCTCATGGCGGTCACGGGGAACACGAGACAGGGACCCGCTGAGGTTCACCGCGAGATTCCGGATGCTGCGACCGCCTGGTGGACGGTCGGCGCCGGGCGGGGCGAGTTCCGCCGCGAGCGGATGCCCGACATCTCAGACGGCGAAGCGTCGGTGCGCACGCTCTTCACCGGCGTCAGCCGCGGCACGGAGGCTCTCGTCGCCCGCGGCGAGGTGCCGACGTCGGAGCGCGAGCGCATGCGCGCCCCCTTCCAGGCCGGAGAGTTCCCCTTCCCGGTGAAGTACGGGTACCTCAACGTCGGGACGGTCCAACATGGACCGGACGCGCTTCAGGGCCGCACCGTGTTCTCGCTGTTCCCGCACCAGTCGCACTTCGTCGTTCCCGAGGAGGCGCTCCATCCCGTGCCGGATGCCGTCCCGCCGCGCCGAGCGGTGCTCGCCGGCGCAGTGGAGACCGCGGTCAACGTGCTGTGGGATGCCGCCCCGGTCGTCGGCGACCGCGTGGTCGTCGTCGGCGCGGGCATGATCGGGTGCGCGATCGCGCGCGTGGCGCGCAGCATCCCGGGTTCCGAGGTCACCCTCGTCGATGTCGACCCGGCGCGCGCGGCGACCGCCGAGGCGCTCGGCGTCGGCTTCGCCCTCGCGACGGAGGAGATCGCGCCGGCTGACGTCGTGATCGAAGCCAGCGGCGCGGGCGCCGGACTGCAGCTCGCGCTCGGCATCGCGCCCACGGACGGAGAGGTGATCGTCGCCAGCTGGTATGGCAGCCGCCCGGTGTCGCTGGAGCTCGGCGCGGACTTCCACTCCCGCCGCATCGCCCTCCGGCCGAGTCAGGTCGGTGCGATCGCCGCGCGCCGGAGAGGTTCCCGCACGACGCGCAACCGTCTTGCGCTGGCGTTGCGACTGCTGGAGGATCCTGCGTTCGACGAGCTTCTGTCGGGGGCCTCGACGTGGCGGCAGCTGCCGGAGGTCACCGCTGCACTCGCCGACGGCACCGCCGGCGAACTCTGCCACACGATCGATTGGACTGCCGAATGAGCTTCAGCGTCACCGTCCGCGACCACATCATGATCGCGCACAGCCTGCGCGGCGACGTCTTCGGCCCCGCGCAGCAGCTGCACGGCGCGACGTTCCTCGTCGACGCGACCTTCCGTGCCGACGAGCTCGACGGGCATGGTGTCGTCGTCGACATCGGTCGCGCGAGCGAGGTGCTCCGCTCCATCGCAAGTGCGCTGACCTACCGCAACCTCGACGAAGAGCCCGACCTGCAGGGGATGAACACCACGACCGAGCGGTTGTGCCAGATCATCGGCGATCGTCTCGCCGCGCGGGTGAAGGAGGGCGGCGTCGGCGAGGCGAACCTGAGCGGGATCGTCGTGACGCTGCACGAATCGCACGTCGCGTGGGCCTCCTACGAGGTGATGCTGTGACGGATGCTCCGTCCCTCCGCTTCGTCGTCCCTGCCGGGATCGACGACCCCCGACGTGTGAGCGGCGGCAACGTCTACGACCGGCACATCCGCGATGGACTCCGCCACCGCGGCTGGGACGTGGACGTGTGCGAGGCGGCTGACGCGGGGGTCGCAGCATCCGTCCTCCGTGGCGCGCCCGACGGGTCGCGGGTGCTCGTCGACGGACTCGTGGCGGGATGGGCGCCGGCCGCGATGGAGGAGGCGGCGGGGCGGGTGCGACTGACGGTGCTCGCCCACATGGTGACGGCGGCCTTCGCGGATGCCACGGATGCCGCGATCGACGCCGAACGCCGGGCCCTCGCGTCGGCGCACGACGTGCTCGTCACGAGCGAGTGGACAGCGGACGAGCTCGCCCGACGAGGACTCGCGGATTCGGCTCGCACGCTCGTGGCCGTTCCGGGAGCCCGCCAGGCGGAGCCGCCGACGCCGTCCGGGGAGGGCGAGCTGCTGTGCATCGGGGTGATCGCCCCGCACAAGGGGCAGGACACGCTGCTCGCCGCGCTCGCCCGGCTGAGCGCCGACGACTGGACCTGCACGATCGTGGGGTCCGGCGAGGTGTTCCCGGAGTTCGCGGCGGGGATCGCCCGACAGGCCCACGCTCTCGGGGGCAGGGTGCGGCTCTCCGGCGTGCTCGACGAACGATCTCTCGCGGACGAGTACCGGCACTGCGCGCTGCTGATCGCCCCTTCCCGCGTCGAAAGCTCCGGGATGGCGATCGCCGATGCGCGGGCCCGGGGGATCCCGGTGCTGGGCGCCGACGCCGGAGGCATTCCCGACGCGCTCGCCGGCGGGGGAGGCCTGCTCGTGCGACCCGGCGACCCGGCCGCGCTCGCCGCGGCGCTGGAGACCTGGCTCTCCGACCCGTCACTGCGGGCGCGCCTGCGCCGCGAGGCGCTCGCCGCGCGCGCGACCCTGCCGACGTGGCGTGACACCGTGAGCCGCGTGGCCGCGGCATTGGAGGCGGCATGACCGCGATCTCGACGGCGACGGCCGGGTGGCTCGCGCTGCGGGCGCCGGCTGACGACGACGCGCGCTCCTCCGATCTCGCCCACGACCTGGCGCGGCTGATCGCGCCCGGCTCTGAGTCGGCGCCGGTCGTGCTGCACGACCTCGGCGCGGGCACCGGTTCGATGACGCGGTGGCTCGCTCCGCGACTGCCAGGACCTCAGAAGTGGGTGCTCCGCGACGGCGACGCCGACATCGTCGAGCACCTCGACCTGCGCACGGTCCTCGACGCGGCCGACTGTCCCATCACCTCGGACGTGGTCGTGGAGCACCTGGCCTCGCTGCCGCTGGACGCCTTCCGCGGTGCGGCGGCGGTGACGGCATCCGCTCTCCTCGATGTACTCACCGAAGCGGAGGCCGCCCACGTCGTCGCCGCCTGCGTCGCCGCAGGTACGCCGGCGCTGTTCAGCCTCTCGGTGACCGGCTCGGCGCGGCTTCGCCCCGCCGAGCGGCCCGACGCGCTCGAGCGCGCCATCGAGTCCGCCTTCAACGACCACCAGCGTCGGGACGCGTCGGGGCGACGGATGCTGGGACCCGACGCGGTGCCCGTGGTCGCCGGCCTCTTCGCCGACGCCGGCTGGATCGTGCGCACGGCGGCGACGCCATGGCGCCTCGCGCATCGCGAGACGGCGCTCATCGGCGAATGGCTGGACGGCTGGATCGCCGCCGCGCTCGAGCAGCGTCCCGAACTCGCGTCCGCCGCAGGCGAGTACCGCGAGCGCCGTCTGGCGCAGGCCGCGGGCGCGCGCCTGCGCGTGACCGTCTCGCACGAGGACCTGCTGGCATGGCCGCGCTGAGCGGCATCCCCCCGCGCGTGCGGTCGTTGCTGCGGATCGCCGCGGCGCTGGCCGTCGTGGCCGGGACGATCGGCGTTGTGGGCGTCGGGCCCTTCCTGCAGGGGCTGGCGTCGATCTCGCCGGCGACGATCCTGGTCGCCGTGGCGCTCGCCGCCGTCGCCACGGCGGCCGCGGCCTGGCGCTGGCGGATCGTCTCGGCAGGCTTCGGGCTCCCGCTCCCGTGGACCGAGGCGTTCACGTCGTACTACCGCTCGCAGTTCCTGAACACGGTGCTGCCAGGAGGGGTGGTCGGCGACGTGCATCGCGCCTACGTCCACGGTCAGCACCACGAGCGTGTCGACCTCGCCGCTCGCACCGTCGCGGCCGAACGGGTCGCGGGCCAGCTCGTCCAGGTCGTGCTCACGCTCGCGATCCTGCTGCCGCTGGGGCTGGCGTCGCCGCTGGCGCCGCTCGCATGGATCAGCGGTGCGATCGTCGTGCTCGCGATCGCATTCGTGGGAGTGGTCGCGGCGACCCGCCGCGGACGCGCCGCTCTGCTGCGGGAGTACCGGATGCTGCGCCCCGTCCTGACGCGGCCGGCCGCGCTGTGCGCGATCGCGGCCGCATCGATCGTGGTGGTCGCGGCGCACGCCGCCACCTTCGTGGTCGCGGGGCTTGCGGCGGGGGTGCACGCCGGCGCGGACGAGCTCGCCGTCGTGGCGCTGATCGTGCTCGGCGCCGCCGCGATCCCCGTCAGCATCGGCGGCTGGGGGCCGCGCGAGGCGGTCGCCGCCTCGGCGTTCGCTCTCGCGGGACTCGGCGCGGGAGCGGGTGTCGCGGTGTCGACCGCGTTCGGCGTGCTCACCGTGGTCGCCGTCCTGCCGGGCGCGCTCGCGCTGGTCGCCGACCGCTTCCGATCGGTGCCTGCGAGGAGCATCATCGTGAAGAGGAGATCCGCATGAGCGAGCGCCCGTACGTCACCCTCAGCTGCGCGATGTCGATCGACGGTTATCTCGACAGTGCCGAGCCGCACCGACTCGCGATGTCGAACGCCGCCGACCTCGACCGCGTCGACGACGTGCGCGCTCTTCACGACGCGATCATGGTCGGCGCATCGACCGTGCGACGCGACAACCCCCGACTGCTGGTGAGGGATGCCGCGCGCCGCGCGCGACGGCGGGCTGCGGGGCGTCAGGAGTCCCCGGCGAAGGTGACGGTCACCGCGAGCGGCGACCTGTCGGCCGACGCCGCGTTCTTCACGACGGGCGAGGGGCCCCGCATCGTCTACTGCCCGCGCGAGCGCGCGGCGGAGCTCTCCGCCCGGCTCGGCCATCGCGCGGTCGTTGTCGGGATCGGCGACGAATGCGTCACGATGGACGCTCTGCTCGACGACCTCGGAGCCCACCACGGGGTACGCAGCCTCATGGTCGAGGGCGGCGGCACGGTGCTGACCCAGTTCCTCGGCGCCGACCTCGTGGACGAGCTGCACCTGGTGGTCGCACCGTTCTTCGTGGGCGAGACCGCAGCCCCGCGGGTGGTCGGCCCCGCCGCCTATCCGTGGACGGCCTCGCGCCGCGCGCACCTCGCCGACACCCGCCAGATCGGCGACGTCGTCCTGCTGCGCTACGCGCTGTCCGACCGCTTCGGCATGCTCGACCCTGATCCAGAGCCGACAGGAGCCGGACGCATCGCCGTCGAACGCCCGTGAGCACGATGTCCGGCCAGCGGGTCGCCCCGGTCTGGCGCAGACGGCTCGCCCTCGCGGGTGCGATCGCCGCCCTCGTCGTCCTTCCCCTCATCCCGGGGGCTCTCGCGACCGGGTCGGTCGTCGACCTCGTCCGCATCCCGGTCGAATCGATCGTGGTGCTGCTGGTCCTGACGCTGATTCCGTGGCGGATGCTGCGCCTCGCCGTAGCGACCGCCTTCGCCGTGTTCGTGGCCGTCGCCGTCCTCCTGGCGAGCATCGATCGCGGCTACGAGGCGGCGCTCGGCATCCATTTCGTTCCCCTCGACTGGCTGCAGCTGGGAGACGCGTACGGGGTCGTCGCCTCGGCGATCGGGCCAGGTCCGGCCAGCGCCGTGTTCACCGCGGCCGTCGCCGTGATCGTGGCCGTGGGGATCGCCGCGGGCTGGGGTGCGCTCCGCGTGGACGCTGCGCTGAGACGTCGAGGCGATGGCGGACGCAGCGCTCTCGCCACCGTCACCGTGGCCTGGATCGTGATGGCGGCGGTGGCGCCGCCCCTGAGGATCCAGGACCCGGTCGCGGCTGCGGCATCCGCCGCATCCGTCGGCTCCGCGGTGTCGCGTACCGTGTCGGCGCTCGAGACCAGGGCACGGGTCGCCCGCGACGTCGTCGAGGATCCGTTCGCCACGCTGCCTGCGGCGGACCTGCTGACCTCACTGCAGGGCAAGGACGTGCTGTTCGTGTTCGTCGAGAGCTATGGGCGCGTCGCACTCGAGGGCGACCGCATCTCGGAGGGGGTGAACGACGTCCTGCGCCGTGGCGACGAGACGCTCGGGGCCCACGGGTACGCGACGCGGAGCGCCTGGCTGACCTCGCCCACGTACGGCGGCGTGAGCTGGCTGGCGCACTCGACCCTTCAGACGGGGGTGTGGGTCGACTCCCAGGCGGTGTACGACCTGGTGGTGCGGACCGACCGGCTGACCCTCAGCGCGGCGTTCGGCCGCGCGGGCTGGCGCACCGTCAGCGACGTGCCGTCGAACCGGCACCCGTGGGACGTCGGTACGTCGTTCTACCACTACGACACGCTGCTCGACGCGACGAACGTCGACTACCGCGGCCCTTCGTTCGGATACGCGCGCGTCCCCGACCAGTACACGCTCAAGCACTTCGCCGACCGGGTGCTCGCTGCTTCGGACCGACCCGTCATGGCGGAGCTCGACCTGGTGTCGTCCCACACGCCGTGGGCGCCGCTTCCCGAGCTCGTGCCGTGGGGCGAGGTGGGGGACGGCTCGATCTACGACGACCAGCCTGCACGCAGTCAGCAGGCGAGCGAGGTCTGGAAGGACCCGCGTACGGTCCAGCGCTACTACGGGAGGTCCGTCGAGTACACGCTCGGGTCGATGCTGTCGTTCCTCGAGAACGTCGACGATCCGAACCTGGTCGTGGTCATGCTCGGCGACCACCAGCCGGCCGCGATCGTCAGCGGCGATGGCGCCACTCGCGACGTGCCCATCAGTGTCATCGCGAAGGACCCTGCGGTCCTCGACGCGATCACGGACTGGAACTGGACTCCCGGACTGCGCCCGTCGGACGCGTCGCCGGTGTGGCGCATGGATGCGTTCCGCGACCGCTTCTTCGCGGCATACGGCTCGGCCGGGTAACACCCTGTGCGCGCGCGTCGCGCCCGCTGGCAGGATGACGGCATGACGTTCACCCTGCGCGTGCCCGAGCCACGCGACGCGGCCGAGATCGCAGCGCTCCACGTGGCCACGTGGCGAGAGACGTACACGCACCTCCTGCCCGCCGGCTTCTTCGACGACGACTTCGTGCAGGGGCGCCAGAGCATGTGGACCCGCATCCTCGGTGACCCCCGCGACGAATGGCGCGTCTGGATCGCCGAGAGCGAGGGCCGCATCATCGGCTTCGCGACCTCGGGACCGGGCCAGGAGTTCGAGGGCGCGCCGCCGCCCTGCGAGCGCCAGCTCTACATGCTCTACGTCGCGGCCGCCGATCACGGCGGGGGAGCTGGGCAGGCGCTGCTCGATGCGGTGCTCGACGAGGGGCCCGCTGTGCTGTGGGTGGCGAAGCAGAACCCCCGCGCCATCGCGTTCTACCGGCGCAACGGGTTCGACTTCGACGGCGCCGAGCAGACAGACCCGATGGTGCCGTCGATCATCGACTTGCGCATGCTGAGGTGATCTGCGTCACAGGGTCTCAGCCCGAGAAGTCCGAGTCGTCGGTCCAGGCGGCGATGTCGACGCCGTGGTTGTCGGGTGAGATGAGGGTCCACCACTCCGGCGCGTGGGAGTCGTCGGCCATCCGCCCGCCCGCGGCCAGCGCCGCCGCGACGCGCGCCTCGACCTGATCGCGCGGCACGGAGATGTCGATGTGCGTGCGCCCGCGGCCCGGCTTGGGCGGGTCGAGAGGATGGAACCACACGTGCGGGTTGCGGCGCAGAGGGTCGATCGCGTCCTCGGCGCCGAAGGGGTCGTAACCGAGCGCGGCGCTCCAGAACGGCCGGACGTGCGCGTCGGGTCCCTGGGCGACGGCGATGCCGACGACGGTCAGCACGGACGGGTCGGCCTCGAGGCCGAGTTCGCCGGCGGCACGTGACACGGATGCGGCGAGTTCGGCATCCTTCCGGCTCAGCGCCCCGTCGCGACGGCTGAAGGTCTTGACGAAGACGCCCTCGGGCCGGAGGTCGATGTCGGGATAGTGATCGAGACCCTCGGCGATCGCGGCGACCTCCGCCACCAGACGTGCGCCGTGGGAGAGCGATTCGGCGCGGAAGAAGGCGTGCGCGCCCCAGTAGAGGACCCGCCAGTCCGCCACGCCCTCGGACGCGTGGAAGGCCACGGGGCTGATCGTCTCGACGTCCGGGGCGATGGTGCCGTCGCCGAGCGGTGGCTGGGCGAGGATGATGCGGGCCAGCTGCTGCGGACGCGTCAGCTGCGGCCAGTGCCCCGTCGGCAGGTCGATGTAGGTGACGTCGCGCAGGCGCGCGAACTCCTGCACCGGCGGCGCACCCGCGTCGATCCAGCTCTGCAGGTCGGCGACCGTGTACTCGGTCGCGATGGCTGTGACCGGGATGTCGAGGCGGCGGTCGTCGCCGAGGCGCTGGATGCCCGTGACGACGCCGGCGGGCGAGGGGATCGCATACGCGCGGAACGCCGTCATGCCGCCGTCGCCGAGATCGCGCAGATCGGCGTCATCGAACTCGCTCCACGGCGGCAGTGGCAGCTCGCCGCCCTCCGTCGCGAACCCGTCGAGCAGGGGGTCGCCGTCGGCCGTCGGGAAGCCTCCGATGAGGATCAGACGCGCGACACGATCGGGGCGCGCGTCGGCCGCCGCGTAGACGATGCCCGCGCCCGCGGAGTGTCCGACCAGGACGACCCGCTCGCCGGGCGCCTCGTCGATGGCGGCCACGACAGCCGCGACGTGGTCGGCCAGGGTGATCGCCGAGCGGTCGGCATCGGCCGATCCCATGCCGGGGAGGGTGAGCGGCACGGGCCGATGCCCTTCACGCTCGAGGGCCGGCGCCACCTCGTACCACGCCCATCCGCCCATCCACAGGCCGGCGACCAGGATGATGTCCATTCGTGCTCCTCGCGACTCCAGGGTGATGTCAGTGTCGCGCGCTCCGCCGACATCCGCCAGGATTCGGCGCGAAGGGGAATAGCGCGTTCGCGGGGTCGATTGAACCTGATACCCCTAGGGGGTATAACAAAAGCGTACTTCGACGAGGAGATCACCGTGACCGATCCGCATCGCGACCAGGACCACTCCGGGCACGACCACGACCACTCCGCTCATCGGGCCATGAGCGCGACCGCCACGACCGACGCCGATCACGCCGCGCACGCCGATCACGCCGATCACATGGGTCACGGAGGCCACGCCGGCCACGGCGCGGACCACGTCGCCCGCTTCCGCCGCCTGTTCTGGATCAACCTCGCCCTCGCGGTGCCCGTGGTCGCGTTCTCGGGCATGTTCGCGATGGTGCTCGGCTACACGCTGCCCGACGCCCCCTGGGTCCGCTGGATCTCGCCCCTTCTCGGCACTGTCATGTACTTCTGGGGCGGCTGGCCCTTCCTCTCGGGCGCCGCATCGGAGCTGCGCTCCCGCAAACCCGGCATGATGCTCCTCATCGGCCTCGCGATCACGGTCGCGTTCTTCGCGTCGTGGGGTGCGAGCCTCGGGCTGCTGCACCATGAGCTCGAGTTCTGGTGGGAGCTGGCCCTGCTCATCGTGATCATGCTGCTCGGCCACTGGATCGAGATGCGCTCACTCGCCCAGACGAGCTCAGCGCTGGACTCGCTCGCGGCGCTGCTCCCCGACGAGGCCGAGCGTGTGGAGGGCGACCGCATCTTCACGGTCGCACCGTCCGAGCTGCGGCTCGGCGACGTCGTCGTGGTGCGCCCCGGCGGCAGCGTTCCCGCCGACGGCCGGATCGTCGACGGCGGCGCCGACATGGACGAGTCCATGGTCACGGGCGAGTCCCGGCCCGTCGTCCGCGGCGTCGGCGATCACGTGACCGCCGGCACGGTCGCCACCGACTCGGGGCTGCGGGTCGAGGTCACCGCGACCGGCGACGACACCACGCTCGCCGGCATCCGACGGCTCGTCGCCGAAGCGCAGAGCTCGACGTCGCGTGCGCAGCGCCTGGCCGACCGTGCGGCCGGCTGGCTGTTCTGGCTCGCCCTCGGCGCCGCTGCGCTGACCGCGATCGTGTGGACCATGCTCGGACTGCCCGACGAGGCGGTCGTGCGCACCATCACCGTGCTCGTGATCGCCTGCCCTCACGCGCTGGGCCTCGCGATCCCGCTCGTGGTGTCGATCGCCACGGAACGGGCCGCGCGCGGCGGCGTGCTGATCAAGGACCGTCTGGCGCTCGAGAGCATGCGCACGATCGGCGCTGTGCTGTTCGACAAGACGGGCACCCTCACGAAGGGCGAGCCGACGGTGGTCGACGTCGCATCCGTGGCGGTGACCGGCGAGGACCCGATCGATGCCGACGGCGTGCTCGCGCTCGCCGCGGCAGCCGAGGCCGACAGCGAGCACCCGCTCGCGAAGGCCATCGTGCGCGCTGCGAAGGAGCGCGGTCTCGCGGTCGCCCCCGCGTCCGGCTTCCAGTCGTCGCCGGCCGTCGGCGTCACCGCGACCGTCGACGGGCATGTCGTGCGGGTGGGCGGCCCTCGCCTTCTCGACGAGATCGGCCGTGTCGACATCGTGGCCGCGCGTGCCTGGCGGGACCAGGGCGCGATCGTGCTCCACGTCGTTCGCGACGGCTCCGTCGTCGGGGGCCTCGCGCTCGCCGACGAGATCCGCCCCGAGTCCCGCGAGGCCGTCGACGCGCTGCACCGGCTGGGCGTCGAGGTCGTCATGATCACGGGCGACGCCGAGCCCGTCGCGCGGTCCGTCGCCGAGGCGCTCGGCATCCGTCGCGTGTTCGCCGGGGTGCGCCCGGAGGACAAGGAGCGGAAGGTCGCGGAGCTGCAGAGCGAGGGCCTCAAGGTCGCGATGGTGGGCGATGGCGTCAACGACGCCCCCGCGCTCGCGCGGGCGGACGTCGGCATCGCGATCGGCGCCGGAACCGACGTGGCGATCGGGTCGGCGGGGGTCATCCTGGCGTCGAGCGATCCGCGCTCGGTGCTGTCGGTGATCGAGCTGTCTCGCGCGAGCTACCGCAAGATGACGCAGAACCTCTGGTGGGCCGCGGGCTACAACCTCATCTCGGTCCCGCTGGCGGCCGGAATCCTCGCCCCGATCGGCTTCGTGCTGCCGATGTCTGTCGGCGCGATCCTCATGTCGCTGTCGACGGTCGTCGTGGCGCTCAACGCGCAGCTGCTGCGCCGGCTCGACCTCAGCCCGGAACGGAGCGCCCGCGCGGTCCTCGACCGCTGACTCCGGGGACCGGATGCTGCGCCCCGGCGCCGGGGCGCAGCATCCGCGATCCGTGCCTCCGGAGGTCGCGGAGATAGGGTTTGAGGATGACGACTCCTCCCGGCTGGTACGACGACGGTCACGGCGCGCTGCGCTGGTGGGACGGGACGCAGTGGACGGAGCACGTCGCTCAGCCCGACCCGGAGGCGTCGCCGGCCCCGACGGAGGCCGAGATCGTCGCCGGAGCCGAGGCATCGGGGGAGAGCCAGCAGGAGGCGTTCGCGTCGCAGCCCGTCTCCCCGGCGGCGCAGCCGTACCCGGCGCAGCCGTACCCGGTGCAGGAAGGGTACGCGCCGGTCGAGGGGTCTCCGCAGGGCGTGTACCCCGGAACACCGGCAGGCGTCGCTCCTGCCGGTGGCGGCTTCACGGCGGCGACCGAGCCGCGGAGAACGTCGAAGCTCTGGATCGTGTGGGTCGTGCTCGGCGTGGTGCTGCTCGGCATCGTGATCGCCGCAGCCGTCGTGATCCCGCTGCTGCTCCTGTCGGCGTCGACCGCGAACAGCGCCGGCCAGTCCGATGACGAGCGAGCCGCCGTCGCGACCGTGGGCCTGTACGACGACGCGTGGCAGGAGGGCGACTGCGACTCGTTCGCCGCCGCCACGTCCGAGAACTTCCGCGACACCGTCGGGCTGCTCGACTGCGCGACGTTCGAATCGCAGGCGTCCGCCTTCGACGAGAACTTCGACGACTACGAGATCAAGGTCACCGACGTGGAGACCATCGGCGACCAGGTCGCGGTGACGACGAACGAGACGTACACCGCGCTCGTCGACGAGGACGGCCAGCCGACCGACCCCGCGCCCGGCGCCACGGTGTACCACTACACGCTGGTGCAGTCGGACGGCGAGTGGGTCATCGACGACCTGTCGTACGAATGACCCCGCCCGAGACGGCGCGCCCTCTCCACGACGCCAGGTTCTTCCTCACCTGCGTCGGCATCGGCCTCGTTGCGGGTCTCCTGTCGGGCCTGTTCGGCGTGGGCGGCGGCACGGTCATCGTGCCGTTCCTGGTGCTCTTCCTCCGCTTCGACCAGCGGCTCGCCGCGGGCACATCGCTCGCCGCGATCGTGCCCACCGCGACGGTGGGCGTCATCTCGTACGCCGTGCACGGCTCGGTCGCCTGGATCCCCGCGCTGCTGCTCGCCGCGGGCGCGGTGGTCGGCGCCCAGATCGGCACGTGGCTGCTGCCGCGGCTCTCGCTGACGGTGCTGCGATGGGCGTTCGTCGGCTTCCTCGCCGCAGTGATCGTCAGCCTCTTCATCGTGATCCCGTCCCGCGATGCCCAGTTCTCCCTCACCTGGGTGAGCGGAGTCCTGCTCGTCGTGCTGGGGGTGGTCACCGGCATCCTGTCGGGGCTGATCGGCGTCGGCGGCGGGATCATCGTGGTGCCGGCGCTCATGGTGCTGTTCGGCACGAGCGATCTCGTGGCCAAGGGCACGTCGTTGCTCATGATGATCCCGACGGCCGTCTCGGGAACGGTCGGCAACATCCGGCGGCGAAACGTCGACCTCGTCGCGGCGGCGATCGTCGGCGTCGCGGCGTGCACCACGACGGCGCTCGGCGCGTGGGCGGCGACGCTCATCGATCCCTTCGTCGGCAACATGCTGTTCGCGGCGTACCTCGTGATCATCGCGGTGCAGATGGGCCTGCGGGCCTGGCGCGGGCGCCCTCGCCCGACGACCGGCCCGGCCGGCCCGGGGGATGCTGCTCGGTAGGATGGGCGGGTGCCAGTGAACCCCGAGCTCGTCGGCCGCGACTTCCCGCCGACGACCCCCTACCTCGTGGGTCGCGAGAAGGTGCGCGAGTTCGCGCGCGCCGTCTTCGCCGATGACCCGCAGCACACCGACCTCATCGCCGCCCGGGCGCTCGGCTACGCCGACGTCGTCGCGCCGCCGACCTTCGCGATCGTGGTGACCGACGCGACGCTCCAGCAGCTGCTGGGGGAGCCCGACTCGGGCATCGTACTGAAGAACGTGCTGCACGCCGAGCAGAAGTTCCGCTACTCGCGGCCGATCGTGGCGGGCGACGAGCTCACCGCGAAGCTGTCGGTCACCGGCATCCGTGCCATGGGCGCGGCCGCGATGGTCACGAGCGAGTCCGAGATCACGGATGCCGCGGGCGGCCACGTCGTCACCACGACGTCCGTCCTGCTCGTGGGGGAGGGCGACGCATGAGCGCGCTCGCGAACCTGACCGTCGGCGACGTGGTCGCCGAGCGCACCGTGCACCTCACGCGTGAGTCCCTCGTGCGCTACGCCGGGGCCTCCGGAGACTTCAACCCGATCCACTACCGCGACGACGTGGCTTCGGCGGTGGGTCTGCCGGGCGTGCTCGCCCACGGCATGCTCACGATGGGCCTCGCCGTCGGCACGATCGAGTCGTGGCTCGGCGACACCGGCCGCATCCTCGAGTACGGTGTGCGCTTCACCAAGCCCGTCGTCGTCGACCCCGAGACCGGGGCCGACGTCACCGTCGTCGCGAAGGTCGGGGCGGTCGACGAGGAGTCCGCCCGCATCGACCTCACCGTGTCGTTCGAGGGTGTCACCGTGCTCGTCAAGGCGCAGGTGCGCGTCCGGACCGTCTGACGCATGCCCGACATCACCCCCATCCCGCTCGCGCGGCTCACGACGCTGCGCACCGGCGGCACGCCGGAGCGCATGATCGACGCCCACACGACCGATGAGCTCGTCGACGCCCTGCGCGACGTCTGGGCCTCCGGCGACGAGTGGCTCGTGCTGGGCGGCGGGTCGAACCTGTTCGTGGGCGACGAGTCCTTCGCCGGCACGGTCGTGCGCGTGCTCACGAAGGGCATCGAACGGATGCCGTCGCCCCTGTCCGGACGCGTCCGGCTCAGAGTCCAGGCGGGTCATGACTGGGACGACCTCGTCGGCTTCGCGGTCGCCGAAGGGCTCGGCGGCATCGAGGCGATGTCGGGGATCCCCGGAACCGTCGGCGCCGCCCCGGTGCAGAACATCGGCGCCTATGGCCAGGAGATCGTGCAGACCCTGAGCGAGGTCGAGCTGCTCGATGAGTCGACCGGAGAGGTGTCGACCGTTCCCGCCGCCGAGCTGGGCCTGGGCTTTCGGACCTCCGTGCTCAAGCACCACTACGGCTCGGTGCCCGCGCGCCGCGCGGTGATCCTGTCGGTGACGCTGGACCTGCCCGAGATCGGCCAGGGCGCCCGCCGCATCGCCGGGGATCAGCTCCGCACGGCACTCCGCCTCGGCCCCGACGACGAAGCGACCCTCGCCTGGGTGCGCGAGCGCATCCTCGAGACCCGGCGCACCAAGGGCATGGTGCTCGACGCCGATGATCCCGACACGTACAGCGCCGGGTCGTTCTTCCAGAACGCGGTGGTGTCGGCATCCTTCGCCCGGACGCTTCCCGAGGCGTGCCCGCGCTGGCCGGTGCACCCCGACCTCGACCCGGTGCTCGTCATCCCGCTCGCGAACTTCGACGGCTACGTGCCCGCGCCCACGACGGTGGAGTCCGACGTCAAGGTGAGCGCCGGCTGGCTCATCGAGCATGCCGGCGTGCGCAAGGGCTTCCGGCTGCCGCGCTCGCGCGCCGGCCTGTCGACGAAGCACGCGCTGGCGCTGACGAACCGCGGCAGCGCGACCGCAGCCGAGCTCGCCGAGCTCGCCCGCTTCATCCAGGGTCGCGTGCAGTCCGAGTTCGGTCTGATCCTGCAGCCCGAACCCGTCCTGGTGAACGTCGAGCTCTAGCCCCCGGCCGCGGCATCCGTCCCCCCCTACGGTTCGGGGCGCACGGCGAACGTTCGGGGCGCACGGCGCGCGCCCCGACGGCACGGAACGCGCCCCGAACCCCGAAGCGACCCGCCGACAGACGCAGAAACGCGGATGCCTCGAGCCGAGGCATCCGCGTTCTGAAAGGGTTGTTACGACGCGAAGAGGCGCTGCATGCGCTGCACGCCCTCGAGGAGGGCGTCGTCGCCCAGCGCGTACGAGAGGCGCAGGTAGCCGGACGGGCCGAAGGCCTCGCCCGGAACCACGGCGACCTCGGCCTTCTCGAGGATGAGGTCGGCCAGCTCGAGGGAGGTCGTCGGCGTGACACCCGCCCACTCGCGGCCGAGGAGCCCGCGCACGTCGGGGTAGGCGTAGAAGGCGCCGAGCGGCGTCGGCACCTCGACCCCGTCGATCTTCGACAGCTCGGCGACGATCAGCTTGCGGCGGCGGTCGAAGGCCTGGCGCATCTGCTCGACCTCGTCCTGGGGGCCGGTGAGCGCCGCCAGCGCCGCGCGCTGCGCGATGTTGTTCACGTTCGAGCAGAGGTGCGACTGCAGGTTGCCGGCGATCTTGATCGCGTCCTTGGGGCCGACCATCCAGCCCAGGCGCCAGCCGGTCATCGCGTAGGTCTTGGCGACGCCGTTGACGAGGATCGTCTGGGCGGCCGCCTCCGGCACCGCCTCCACGATCGACACCGCGCGCGTGCCCTCGTAGACGAGGTTCTGGTAGATCTCGTCGGAGATGATCCAGATGCCGTGCTCGACGGCCCACCGGCCGATCGCCTCGGTCTCCTCCAGCGTGTACACCGAGCCGGTGGGGTTCGACGGCGACACGAACACGAGCGCCGTGGTCTTGTCGGTGCGGGCGGCCTCGAGCTGCTCGACCGTCACCTTGTAGTCCTGGTCGGCACCGGCGAAGACCTCGACCGGGATGCCGTCGGCCAGCGCGATCGCCTCGGGGTAGGTGGTCCAGTACGGAGCCGGCAGCAGGACCTCGTCGCCGGGGTTCACCACGGTCTGGAAAGCCTGGTAGACGGCCTGCTTGCCGCCGTTGGTGACGATGACCTGCGACGGGTCGACCTCGAGACCCGAGTCTCGCAGCGTCTTCCCTGCGATCGCCTCGCGCAGGACCGGGAGTCCGGCGGCGGGGGTGTAGCGGAAGTTCGCGGGGTTGTGCAGCGCCTCTGCAGCCGCGTCCACGATGAACTGCGGCGTCGCGAAATCGGGCTCGCCCGCCGCATACGAGATGACCGGTCGACCGGCGGCCTGGAGCGCCTTCGCCTTGGCATCGACCTTCAGGGTCGCGGACTCGGCGATGGCGGAGAGCTTGCGGGAGAGCGGAGCGCGTTCTGTCACGGTTCGAGCGTAGTCCGCGCGGCGGGAGGCTTCAGCCGCCGATCGCGCACGCGTGGCCCGCGCGTGTGCGCGATCCGCCGCCGACACGACGGAACGTCCGGGGTAAGCGCTCTTCCGGATTCGGCCGGTGCGGCGGTAGCCTGTGCGTCGTGGACGCCTGGATCTGGGGAGCCGTCGTGCTCGCCATCGTGCTCGTCATCGCCGGTGGGATCGCCTGGTGGCTGGCGCGCGGGTGCGTGCTGACCATCATCGGCGCCACGGGCGCCATCCTCGGCGGCCTCGTCGCCCTGATCAGTCTCGTGCTGCTGCTCGACCCCGATGTCGGCCTGCGCGTCGCGTTCATCGTCACGGTCGGCTCGGGGGTATGGCTGCTCGCCTGGGCTCTGGCGGGGGGAATCCGTGGTCAGCGCATGCTCCGCGCGGAACAGCGTGCGGAGGTCGATGCCCGAGCGGTGCGTGTCCCGGTGATGGTCGCGTCGCGGCACTGATCAGCGTTCGGGCTTGCCGACCGCCCACGGTGGGCGTGGCATCCACCGAATGGGGGATGCCGTCTCCTGCGGATGACCACTGGGCGCAGCATCCGTCATCCGTGACGCTGGAAGCATGCAGACACAAGCGGTGCGGGTGCGGAACCTGCGCAAGACGTATGGTGACCGCACGGTCGTCGACGGGGTGTCGTTCGAGATCGAGCGCGGCGAGACCTTCGCCCTGCTCGGGCCGAACGGCGCCGGCAAGTCGACGACCGTCGAGATCCTCGAGGGGTACCGGCGCCGCACGGGCGGTGACGTCGAGGTGCTCGGCGTCGACCCGGCGACGGGTGGGCTGGACCTCAAGGCCCGGCTCGGCATCGTGCTCCAGTCGACCGGCCAGTCCGGTCTCGTCACCGTGCGCGAACAGCTCCGGCAGTTCGCGGGCTTCTATCCGGATCCGCGCGACGTCGACGAGGTGATCGCGGCCGTCGGTCTCGAGGCGCAGGCGAAGACGCGCATCTCCAAGCTCTCCGGAGGCCAGCAGCGCCGCGTCGACGTGGCCCTCGGCATCATCGGTCGCCCCGAACTGCTCTTCCTCGACGAGCCGACGACGGGCTTCGACCCGCATGCGCGTCGCGAGTTCTGGGAGCTGATCCGACGCCTCCAGGCCGAGGGAACGACGATCGTGCTGACGACGCATTACCTCGACGAGGCGGCGCAGCTCGCCGACCGCGTCGCGGTGATCGCAGCCGGTCGGCTGCAGGCGATCGGGCCCGTCGCGGGGTTCGGCGGCGATGCGGCGCGCGTCCCGGTCGTGCGATGGGTGGAGGACGGGATGCCGCGGCACGAGCGCTCCGAGGACCCCTTCGCGTTCGCGACCGCCCTGGCTGCGCGGCTGGGCGCAGCGCCCGCCGAACTCGAGATCGTGCGGCCGAGCCTCGAGGACGTCTACCTCGAGCTGGTCGGCGAGACGACCGCCGACGCGGTCCCGGGTGCGGCCGTCCAGAAGAAGGGAGCGGTGCGATGAGCGCCACCGTCGAGACAGCGCGGGCGGTCGGCCTCCGTCCGCGTCGTGCACGCAGCAACGTCCTGCGCGTGGGCGTCTGGCGCACACGGTTCGAGCTGATGCAGTACTTCCGCTCGGGCGACACGCTGTTCTTCACGTTCCTCTTCCCCGTCTTCATGCTGGGGCTCTTCAGCGTCGCGTTCGGCTCGGACGGCGACGTGCAGATCGCCCCGGGCGTGCCGGCGATCTCGATGGCCGAGCTGTACCTGCCCGGCATGATCGCCGCGGGCCTGCTGCTGTCGGGCTTCCAGAATCTGGCCATGGACATCGCGATCGAGCGGTCCGACGGCATGCTGAAGCGTCTCGGCGGCACGCCGCTGTCACCGGTGAGCTACTTCATCGGCAAGATCGGACAGGTGCTGGTCACCGGGGTGCTCCAGTCCGCCCTGCTGCTGGTGTTCGCGTCAACGGTGCTCGGGGTCGAGCTGCCGACGGAGCCGGCGCGCTGGGCGACGTTCGCGTGGGTGTTCGTCCTCGGCATCACGACGTCAGCCCTCCTGGGCGTCGCGCTGTCCTCCGTGCCTCGCACCGCGAAGAGCGCGACCGCCGTGGTCGTGCCGATCGCTCTCGCGCTGCAGTTCATCTCGGGCGTGTACCTCACGTTCTCGCAGCTGCCGGAGTGGCTGCAGAATGTCGCCGGGCTCTTCCCGCTCAAGTGGATGGCCCAGGGCATGCGGGCCGTGTTCCTGCCCGACGCCTATGCGACCCTCGAGCAGAACGGCGAGTGGAACCTCGCGGGCGTCGCGATCGCGCTCGGTGTCTGGCTGGTCGTGGGACTGGTGCTCTCGCGGATCACCTTCCGCTGGATCCGACGCGACGCGTAGCCTGCCGGTGGGCCGAGGGGAAGAGGGACGATGCTGACCAAGCGCGGATGGGATGCGATCGTGTCGGTCGTCTGCGCCGTCATCGCCGTCGCGCTCGTCTTCCTCTTTCCGCCTGCCACCGCCGTCCGCACCGCGATCGCACTCGGCGCGATCGGTCTTTTCGTGCTCGGCTATGCGCTGATCGGCCGCGACGCGATCGAGCCGCCGCGCGCGGCGTGGCGGTACCCCGCGTTCCTGTCGGTGGCTGCCGTCGCCGCGGGGATCGGCGCGGGTGCGGCGCCGTTCATGGCGATGCTCCAGACTCTGGCGTACCCCCTGGTGTGGGTCATCGGCGACTCCCGACGTCGCGGGATCGGCGGCTCCGCGGTCATTGCGGGGAGCGTCTTCGTCGGGGCGAGCTTCGGCTACGGACTGAACATGGAGTCCCTGCTCGCCGGCGGGACCACCGCGGTCTTCTCCCTCTCCTTCGCGATCGCCATCGGCCTGTGGATCGCCCGCATCGCCGAGTACGGCGAGGAGCGCGAGCGCCTTCTCGCCGAACTGACGGCGGCGCAGACCGAGGTCGAGGCGCTCAGCCGGGAGCGCGGCGCGTCGGCCGAGCGCGAGCGCCTGGCCCGCGACATCCACGACACGCTCGCCCAGACGCTGGCAGGGCTGGTGATCTTCGCCGAGCGCGCAGGCCGCCAGTCCCGGGAGGGGCAGACGGATGCTGCCGCCACCACGATCGCGACGGTGGAGCAGGTCGCGCGCGACGCGCTCGCCGAGTCCCGCGCGCTCGTCGCCCGCACGGCGGCCGTTCCCCGCGAGCCGGCGTTCGGCGCCGCGGTCGAGCGCCTCATCGAACGATTCCGGGAACATGGTGCGGCGCGCATCGCGCTCGACACCGCCGGCGTGGAGGGCGAGCTCGACCGTGAGGCCCAGGTGGTGCTGCTGCGCTGCCTGCAGGAGGCGCTGTCGAACGTGACGAAGCACGCCGCGGCGGCGGAGGTGACGGTGCGTGTGGAGGTCGCCCCCGACGGCGCCGCGGCGCTCGAGGTGATCGATGACGGACGCGGGTTCGACACCTCGCGGCCCACGAGCGGGTTCGGGCTGGACGGCATGCGCGAGCGTGTGGCGCTCGCGGGCGGCACGTTCGACGTCGTCTCGGCGCCGGGCGACGGTGCGAGGCTGACGGTCAGGCTTCCGGCGGTGTCGCAGGACGCGCGGGGTGCCGGAGAGCCCGCCCCGGTGATGACCGCCACGATGGAAGCTGCGACGGCCGAGGCCGTGCGGACGAAGGGGGATCGCCTGTGATCCGGCTGCTGATCGCCGACGACCATCCGGTGGTGCGTGCCGGCCTCGCGGGCCTGCTCTCGGACGAGCCCGGATTCGAGGTCGTGGCCGAGGCATCCGACGGCGACGAAGCCGTGCGTCTCGCGGGCGCGACCCGCCCCGACGTGGTGCTGATGGACCTGCGCATGCCGCACGTAGACGGCGTCGCCGCCACCGCCCGGATCGCCGGCGGCGAGGCGGGCGACCCGCCGCCGCGCGTGCTGATCCTCACGACGTACGAGTCCGACGACCAGATCCTCGCGGCCATCGAGGCCGGCGCGACGGGGTACCTTCTGAAAGCCGCACCGCGGGCCGAGATCGTCGCCGGCATCCGCTCGGTCGCGGCGGGGCAATCGGCGCTGTCGCCGCAGGTCGCGGTGCGGCTCGTCGAGCGCATGCGCCGCCCGGAGCCCGAGACGGTGCTGACCGCGAGGGAGCTCGACGTGCTGCGGCTGGTCGCCACCGGCCACAGCAACAAGCAGATCGCGGTCGTCCTGGGCATCGGCGAGTCGACGGTCAAGACGCACCTGCTCAAGGTGTTCGAGAAGCTCGGCGTCGCCGACCGTACGCGTGCCGCGACCCTCGCCATGGAACGCGGACTGCTCGCCCAGCGCTGACCACGCGAACGACGGATGCTGCAACCCGGCCGGGTTGCAGCATCCGTCGTTTCCCGCACTCAGCCGAACTGGTTCATCGTGTTGTGCTGGCCGCCCGCCTTCAGGGCGGCGTCGCCGGCGAAGTACTCCTTGTGGTTGTCGCCGATGTCGCTTCCCGCCATGTTCTGGTGCTTCACCGTGGCGATGCCCTCGCGGATCTCGCGACGCTGGACGCCCTTCACATAGGCGAGCATGCCCTCGTCCCCGAAGTAGCCCTTCGCCAGGTCATCGGTCGACAGGGCCGCCGTGTGGTAGGTCGGCAGGGTGATGAGGTGGTGGAAGATCCCGGCGCGGGCCGCCCCGTCGCGCTGGAATGTGCGGATCTTCTCATCGGCCACTCGCGCCAGCTCGGTGTCGTCGTAGGCGACGTTCATCAGGTCGCCACGGTCGTACGCCGAGACATCCTCGCCCTGCTCCGCCAGCAGGTCGTACGCCTGCTGCCGGAAGTTGAGCGTCCAGTTGAACGACGGGCTGTTGTTATAGACGAGCTTCGCGTTCGGGATGACCTCGCGGATCGCGTCGACCATGCCGGCGATCTGCTCCACATGGGGCTTCTCGGTCTCGATCCACAGCAGGTCGGCGCCGTTCTGCAGCGACGTGATGCAGTCGAGCACGACGCGCTCCTCACCCGTTCCGGGGCGGAACTGGTACAGGTTGCTGGCGAGCCGCTTCGGGCGCAGCAGCTTGCCGTCGCGCTTGATGACGACGTCGCCGTTGCCGAGGTCGGCGTCCGAGATCTCCTCCACGTCCAGGAAGGAGTTGTACTGGTCGCCGAGGTCGCCGCTCTGGTGCGTGACGGCGAGCTTCTGCGTGAGCCCGGCGCCGAGCGAGTCGGTGCGGGCCACGATCACGCCGTTCTCGATGCCCAGCTCGAGGAACGCGTAGCGGACCGCGTTGATCTTCGCGATGAAGTCCTCGTGCGGAACAGTCACCTTGCCGTCCTGGTGGCCGCACTGCTTCTCGTCCGACACCTGGTTCTCGATCTGGATCGCGCACGCGCCGGCCTCGATCATCTTCTTCGCCAGCAGGTACGTGGCCTCGGGATTCCCGAAGCCCGCGTCGATGTCGGCGATGATCGGCACCACGTGGGTCTCGTAGTTGTCGATCTGCGACTGGATGAACTCGACCGCGGTGTCGTCGCCCGCGACGCGTGCGTCGTCGAGCTGCGTGAACAGCAGATCGAGCTCGCGGGCGTCGGCCTGACGGAGGAACGTGTAGAGCTCCTCGATGAGGGCGGGCACCGCCGTCTTCTCGTGCATCGACTGATCGGGAAGCGGCCCGAACTCGGAGCGCAGCGCCGCGACCATCCACCCCGACAGGTAGAGGTAGCGCTTGTTCGTGGTCTTGAGGTGCTTCTTGATCGAGATGAGCTTCTGCTGCCCGATGAAGCCGTGCCAGACGCCGAGCGACTGGGTGTAGACCGACGAGTCCGCGTCGTACTCGGCCATGTCGCGGCGCATGATGTCGGCCGTGTACTGGGCGATCTCGAGTCCGGTCCGGAACCGGTTCTGCGCCCGCATGCGGGCGGCGGACTCGGGGTCGATGGCATCCCAGCTCGAGCCGTGCTGCTCCTTGAGCGCCCGGATGGCTTCGATGTCGTCCTGATAGGCAGTCATTTTCGTTCCTTGTTCGTGTCGGGGGATCAGTCGGTCTCGACGAGGTACTTCGCGTAGGCGGGCAGCGTCAGGAACGCCGGGAAGTCCTGGCCGAGCGCGACCTCGCGGAAGATGTCCGCGGCGTCGTCGAACCGGTCGCCCTCGCGGCGGTCCGCCTCGGCCAGCACCTGCGCGACGAGTGCTTCGATCGACTCCCGCGTGATCGGCGTGCCGTCCTCGGTGGTGCGGTCCTGGTGGATCCACTGCCACACCTGGCTGCGGCTGATCTCGGCGGTGGCAGCATCCTCCATGAGGTTGTCGATGGCGACGGCGCCGAGGCCTCGCAGCCACGCCTCGATGTAGCGGATGGCCACCGACACGTTGCCGTGCACCCCCGCTGTCGTGATCGGGCGTCCGATGTGGACGTCGATCAGGTCGGCGGCCGCCACCTCGACCTCGGGACGCTGCCGGTCGAGCTGGTTCGGGCGATCACCCAGCACGGCGTCGAACTCCGCGCGCGCCACCGGGATGAGGTCGGGGTGCGCGACCCACGTGCCGTCGAAGCCGTCGCCGGCCTCGCGCTTCTTGTCGGCCGCCACCTTCTCGAACGCGCGCTCGGTGACCTCGGGGTCGCGGCGGTTCGGGATGAAGGCGCTCATGCCGCCGATCGCGAAGGCACCGCGCTTGTGGCACGTCTTCACGAGCAGCTCGGTGTATGCCCGCATGAACGGGACGGTCATCGTGACCTCGCTGCGGTCGGGCAGCACGAACCGTGCACCGCGACCGCGGTAGTTCTTGATGATCGAGAAGATGTAGTCCCAGCGACCCGCGTTCAGGCCCGCGATGTGGTCGCGCAGCTCGAAGAGGATCTCCTCCATCTCGAACGCCGCCGGCAGCGTCTCGATGAGCACCGTGGCACGGATGGTGCCGTGGGGGATGCCGACATACTGCTCGCTGAACGTGAACACGTCGTCCCACAGCTTCGCCTCTTCGCTCGACTCGAGCTTGGCGATGTAGAAGTAGGGGCCGCGCCCGTTCGCGATCAGCTGCTCGGCGTTGTGGAAGAAGTACAGGCCGAAGTCCACGAGCGAGCCCGACGCGGCCATCCTGCGGCCGGTGCGGTCGGTGAAGCGGATGTGCTGCTCGGGCAGGTGCCACCCACGCGGACGCATCACGATGGTGGGCGTCTCGGTCGCCGTGACCTCGTAGAGCTTGCCTTCGGGGCTCGTGAACGAGAGCTCGCCGCGGATCGCGTCGCGCAGGCTCAGCTGGCCTTCGATGACGTTCTTCCAGGTCGGGCTCGTGGCGTCCTCCTGGTCGGCGAGCCACACCTTGGCGCCGGAGTTCAGCGCGTTGATCGTCATCTTCGGGTCGGTCGGGCCCGTGATCTCGACGCGGCGGTCCTCGAGGCCGGGTCCGGCGCCGGCGACCTTCCACTCCGCGTCCTCGCGGATGTGCCGGGTGTCGTCACGGAACTGCGGGTCGTGGCCGTTGCCGATCTCGAACCGGCGGCGCATGCGGTCGGCGAGCCGGTCGTGGCGGCGGGCGCCGAAGCGGTGGTGCAGCTCGGTGAGGAACGCGACCGCCTCGGGCGTCAGGACTTCGTCGTAGCGCGGGCCGAAGCGGCCGGCGATCTCGATCGAAGGCTCGTGGGTCTGGGTCGGGATGGGGCCGGTGCGCGTACGCATCGGGGTGGCGGTCGCAGGTGTCATGTCCCTGCCTTCCTGTGATGGACTGCGCGTTGAGTGTGTGGGGGCTGCCGCTGCCCGGCGTGTGCGCCGGGTCGAGGCATCCGGTGATCCGCGTTCTGGGTGGATCGATGGTTCGTCGTGAGACCACTCTGCGGTGAAGTTCCGGGGTGTACCCCACGATTACGGGTGTGAAGTTTTCCGGTATTTCTGCTTTCGTGACAGAATCACGGCATGACGACGACGTTGACCTCGGATGTGCGCGGTGAAGTCTCGGACGATGGTGAGGTGGATCCCCTCACCATCGGCCGACGCATCCGGCAGCTGCGCACCGACCGCGGCATGACGCTCGAAGAGCTGGCTTCCGCGGTCGACCGCGCGCCGAGCCAGCTGTCCATGATCGAGAACGGGCGCCGCGAGCCGAAGCTCACGCTGCTGCAGGCGATCGCGCGGGCGCTGGGTTCGTCGATCGATGCGATCCTCGAGTCCGAGCCGCTCGACGAGCGCGCCACGCTCGAGATCTCGCTCGAGCGGGCGATGCGCGGCCAGACGTTCCAGGCGCTCGGCATCCCCCCGTTCCGGATCGGCAAGACGGTGCCGACGGAGGCGCTCAAGGCGATGCTGGCGCTGCAGGGCGAGATCGAGAGGCTGCGCGACGAGCGCGCCGCGACCCCCGAAGAGGCGCGACGTGCGAACGTGGCGCTGCGCAAGCTCATGCGCACGCAGAACAACTACTTCGCCGAACTCGAGGAGCAAGCGAGGCGCATCCTCGATGCGGTCGATCACCCGGGCGGCCCGCTGACCCAGCGCACGGCGTCGGACATCGCCGCACACCTCGGCTTCACGCTGCACTACGTGCCCGACCTGCCGCAGACGACGCGGTCGGTCGCCGACATCAAGAACGGCCGGCTGTACCTGTCGAGCCGACTGGCCACCAAGGGCGACCCGCGCACGGCGGTGCTGCAGGCGCTGTCGAGCCGCATCCTCGGACACCGCGAGCCGACCTCGTACGCGGAGTTCCTGCGCCAGCGCGTCGAGACGAACTACCTCACCGGCGCTCTGCTCATCCCCGAGGCGCACGCCGTGCCGTTCCTGCAGGAGGCGAAGAAGGAACGCTCGATCTCGATCGAGGACCTCCGCGACGCCTACTCGGTGTCGTACGAGACGGCCGCGCACCGCTTCACGAACCTCGCGACCATGCACCTGGGCCTGCCCGTGCACTTCCTGAAGGTGCACGAGTCGGGCGTCATCACGAAGGTCTACGAGAACGACGACGTGAACTTCCCGACCGACCGCCTCGGCGCGATCGAGGGGCAGATGTGCTGCCGCAAGTGGACCTCGCGCGTCGTGTTCGACGTGGACGACCACTTCAACCCGTACTACCAGTACACCGACACCGGCAACGGCACGTACTGGTGCACGGCCCGCGTCGAGCTCTCGAGCGAGGGCGCCCACTCGATCAGCGTGGGCGTGCGCTTCGACGACACGAAGTGGTTCCTCGGCCGCGACACCCCGAACCGCGGCGTCTCGAAGCACTCCGTGGAGGTCTGCTGCCGGCGCGCGCCCGCCGAGCTCGAGGCGTCGTGGCGCGAGCAGTCGTGGCCGAACGTGCGCACGCCGCGGACGCTGCTGGCGACGCTGCCCACCGGCTCGTTCCCCGGCGTCGACACGACCGACGTCTACGAGTTCCTGGAGGCCCACGCCCCGCGCTGAGCCGCGGCCTGGGCGACGCGCGGGCCCGGACGCAGGTGCGACTGCGCCACTTTCCTGCGAGTGCTGCGTCGCGCGACGCAGCACTCGCAGGAAACTGCAGCGCTCGCGGGGCCGGAGGTCAGTGGCGGCCCGCGACGACGTCCGCGACGTGCGCCGGCCACGCCGTGCGGTCGGAGGATCCGGATGCCTCGACCCGGTCCGCCATCCGATACGCGGTGTAGATCGCGTTCACGGCGGTCCACCGGAGCGGCTCGACCTCCCAGCGCCGCGTGCGGTGACCCACCCAGGGGAGCCGGGTGAGGCCGGTGTCGCGCTCGAGCACCAGGTCGGCGAGCGTGCGGCCCGCGAGATTCGTCGCGGTCACGCCGGTGCCGACGTAGCCGCCGGCCCAGCCGAGGCCCGTCGCTCGGTCGTGGACGACGGTCGCGGCCCAGTCTCGGGGCACGCCGAGCACGCCGGCCCAGGCGTGCGCGATCGGCGTACCCGCGGCATCCGGGAAGAACTCCCGCAGCAGCCGCGCGAGCGAGGCGATCGTGCGCGTCTGCGTCGTGCCGTCGGTGTCGACGCGCGAGCCGTAGCGGTAGGGCACGCCGCGGCCGCCGAACGCGATGCGGTCGTCCGCCGTGCGCTGCGCGTACATGTACACGTGGGCGAAGTCGCCGAGCGTCTCGTACCCGTCCCAGCCGACCTCGTCCCAGAACGAGGCCGGCAGGGGCTCGGTCACGATCATCGACGAGTTCATCGGCAGCCACGCGCGGTGCTCGCCGCGGAGGTCGGCGGTGAAGCCCTCGGTGGCGCGCAGCACGTGGGTCGCGCGCACGGTTCCGCGGTCGGTGACGGCCCGTCCGGGGGTGATCTCGCGCACAGCGGTCTGCTCGTGGATCGGCACTCCGAGCCGCTCGACCGCGTCGGCGAGGCCGCGCACGAGCTTCGCCGGGTGAACCCGGGCGCAGTGCGGGTGCCATGCTGCGCCGAGCGAGCCGGCGATGCGGATCCGGGATGCTGCGGCCGCAGCATCCATCCATTCCAGGTCGGTGTGCGGCCAGGCCTGCTCTTCGGCGACGGCCCCGCGCAGGCGGGCCAGCTGTGCCGGCGTGCGGGCGACGCCGTACTCGCCGCCCTTGAGGATGTCGGCGTCGATGCCCTCGCGCCTGGCGACGGCGACGACCTCGTCGACGGTCTCGTTGAGCGCGCGCTGCTGCGCGATCGCCGCGTCGCGGCCGTGCGACTCGGCGTAGCGTTCGCGGCCGCCGGTGACGGTGTTGGTGAGCCACCCGCCGTTGCGGCCGGACGCCCCGAACCCCGCGAACCGCTGCTCGAGCACGACGACCCGCAGGTCGGGCTGGGCCTGTTTCAGGTAGTACGCGGTCCAGAGCCCGGTGTACCCGCCGCCGACGATCGCGACGTCGACGTCGGTGTCGCCGGGCAGGGGAGCCCGCGGCGCCGGAGTGCCGCCGAGGCTCCGCCACCACCACGACACGTCGCCGTTGGGCACAGGGGGCTCGGTCATGCGCCCATCCTTCCGGGTGCTGCCGCCCGCGACGAGGAACGATCTGTTGCGAACGCGCGACCGAGTCGGACCGACCGTGCGCCATGTCTCTTTCGGTCGATGAACCTCCGGCGAGCGCGGAGGTCGCGCGGTCGATCAGACCGACGCGTCGAGGGCGCGCAGCGCCGCCCACAGCTCGGCGCGCGTCGCGAACGACGAGAGATCCCGGCCGAGCACGCGCTCGATGAGGGCGAGGCGCGTGCGCACGGTGTGGCGGTGCACACCCAGCGCCTGCGCGGTGGCCTCGTGCGAGCAGTCCTCGTCGAGCCATGCCTTCAGCGTCGCGACGAGGTGGGTGCCCTGCGCGGCATCATGGTCGCGAAGCGGTGCGAGCTCCGCTCGCGCCAGCGCGCGGGCCTCGTCCGTGAGCGCCGAGAGGACGCCGGCGCGGGCGACCTCGGCGAACGCCGTGACCGGACGGATGCCGCGATCCCGCGCGACGCGCGCCTGCCCGAGCGCAGCGGCGAAACCGTCGTAGCCGGTCGGATCCGACAGCCCGACGCGCACCTCGAAGCGTGCGACGAGCTCGTCGATGCTCGAGCGGTCGTCTGCGGGCACGACCAGCACGAGGCCGTCCTCACCGCGGCCGAAGAACAGCGCTCCGCGGCGCTCGTCGGCCCAGAGCTCGAGCAGCTCGGCGATGCCGTCGACGCGCGCGGCCGCGGCATCCGTCACCCCCACGACGACGGGGGCGGAGGGAAGCGGTCCCCACAGCTCGCGCGAGGTGCGGCGGGCGAGGGCGGGGTCCCCCGTGAGGAGCGACTGCACGAGGCCGGCGCGCAGCGCCGAGCGTGCGCGGCCGAGGCCCTGCTGCTGCTCCAGCGCGAGGCCGGCCATCGCGATGACCGCGGTGACGACGACGCGGCCCTCCTGGTCGAGGTCTCCGGCGGCGATCGCGATGACCCCGCGCAGGTGTCCGCCGCGGCCGAGGGTCTGCAGCGAGAACGGCGTCTCGCCGATGTGCAGAGACGAGCCCGCGCGCGCGCCGCGATGCAGCACCCCGGTGACCTCGCGCTGGAGAGCCGCGGCCGTCTGGGCGTCGAGCCCGCCCGCGGGGTGCTCGCGCGACAGCTCGCCGGCGGCGTCGAACATGCCGACCCAGGTGTCGAGCTGCTTGGCCAGCTCCGCGACGGTCGCGCCGAGTCCGTCGGGCCGCAGGGCCGCCAGCGCGATCGCGCGCTGCGCGGCCAGCGCCCAGCTGCGCCGCGCGTAGGCCTCGGCGGCGATCGCCTCGGCGTTGGCCCGGGCCACGGCGATGAAAGGCGTGCGGTACGGCACTTCGAACAGCGGCATCCGTTCGTCACGGCACGCGTCGATGAGGGCGGGAGGGATGCCGGCGCGCGCGACCTCGGTGCCGAAGCCGAGGCCGACCACGCCCCGCGTCGCCAGGCGGTGCACATACGCCCGGTAGACCGCGGAGGCGTCGGCGTCGTCGCCGTGCGGGAACTGCGTGCCGGTGGTCAGCAGCACGAGCCCCTCGGACAGGAAGGGCGTGGGGTCGGCGAGATCCGAGCTGTGGACCCAGCGGATGCCGCGGTCCAGTGCCTGCGGATCAAGGTCGTCGCCGGCCAGCGAGAGCTTCAGATCCCGCCGGGCGAGAAGGGCGCGAAGGGTGGGGGCGTCGGCGTCCATGATGCTCCGAGTGTACGACTCGTACAGCAGGCCGGACAGAATGTACACGGGGGCGGGTGCGGGCGTTCCCGGCGACGAAATACGCTCCCCAGCATGAGCAGCGCAGCCGACACCCTCACCGAAACGCCCCTCGGCGGTCCGACCCTTCCGCAGGAGCGTCGCCTGGTCACCAGCATCCCGGGTCCCCGCTCGCAGGAGCTCCTCGCCCGCAAGGCCGACGCCGTCGCCGCAGGCGTCGGCCACACCGCGCCCGTGCAGGCCGTGGCGGCGGGCGGCGGCGTCATCGTCGACGCCGACGGCAACTCGCTCATCGACCTGGGCTCGGGCATCGCGGTCACGACGATCGGCAATGCGCACCCCAAGGTCGTCGCGGCGGTGCAGGCGCAGGTCGCCCAGTTCACCCACACGTGCTTCATGATCGCGCCGTACGACTCGTACGTCTCGGTCGCCGAGGCCCTCAACCGCATCACGCCGGGCGACCACGCCAAGAAGAGCGCCCTGTTCAACTCGGGCGCCGAGGCGGTGGAGAACGCGGTCAAGATCGCCCGCAAGTACACCGGCAAGCAGGCGGTCGTCGCGTTCGATCACGGCTACCACGGCCGCACCAACCTCACGATGGCGCTCACCGCGAAGTCGATGCCGTACAAGAGCGGCTTCGGCCCGTTCGCGTCGGAGATCTACCGCGCGCCGCTGTCGTACCCCTACCGCGACGGGCTCGACGGGGGCCTCGCCGCCAAGAAGGCCATCTCGATGATCGAGAAGCAGGTCGGCGCCGACAACCTCGCCGCGATCATCGTCGAGCCCATCCAGGGCGAGGGCGGCTTCATCGTCCCCGCCGACGGCTTCCTGCCCGCCCTCGTCGAGTGGTGCCGCGCCAACGACGTGGTGTTCATCGCCGACGAGATCCAGACCGGCTTCGCTCGCACGGGCGAGATGTTCGCGAGCGACCTGTTCGGCATCGTGCCGGACCTGATCACGACCGCCAAGGGCATCGCGGGGGGCCTGCCCCTGGCGGCCGTGACGGGCCGGGCCGACATCATGGACGCCTCGCACGCGGGCGGCCTCGGCGGCACCTACGGCGGCAACCCCATCGCGTGCGCCGCCGCACTCGCCGCGATCGACGTGTTCGAGAACGACGGGATGCTCGAGCGCGCCCGCGAGATCGAAGCAGTCCTCAAGGGCCGCCTGCAGCAGCTGCAGGCCACCGACCCGCGCGTCGGCGATGTGCGAGGCCATGGCGCCATGATCGCCGCCGAGTTCGTGGATCCCGCGACGGGCGAGCCGGACGCCGCGCTCACCGCCGCGGTCGCGAAGGCGTCCATCGCACAGGGCGTCATCGTGCTCACCTGCGGCACCTATGGGAACGTGATCCGCTTCCTGCCGCCGCTGTCGATCACCGACGACCTGCTCCACGAGGGCATGGACGTCGTCGCCGCAGCCCTCGCGGCTGCGTGATCACGGATGCTGCGACCGCCGCACGCACGGCGGTCGCAGCATCCGTCTCCCGCACTTCACACAAGACCAACGCAACCTCGCCTGACGAAGGAGTCCGAATGACCGAGCTGACCCGTGACGTCGTCATCGTCGGCGCCGGCGCCGCCGGCACGACTGCTGCCAACGAACTGAAGAAGGCAGGCCTCTCGGTCGTCGTGCTCGAGGCGCGCGACCGCGTGGGCGGGCGCCTGTGGACCGACGTCGTCGACGGCGCGATGCTCGAGATCGGCGGGCAGTGGGTGTCGCCCGACCAGGACGCGCTCAAGGAGACCCTCGCCGAGCTGGGGCTCGAGACCTACAGCCGCTACCGCGAGGGCGACTCGGTCTACATCGGTCAGGACCGCGAGCTCACCCGTTTCACGGGCGAGATCTTCCCGGTCGCTCCGGAGACCGAGAAGGAGATCGTCCGCCTCATCGAGGTGCTCGACGGCCTCGTCGCGCAGATCGACCCCGACAAGCCGTGGGAGCACCCCGACGCCGAGGCGCTCGACCGCATCTCGTTCGAGGCCTGGCTCCAGGAGCAGACCGACGACCAGGAGGCGCGCGACAACATCGCCCTCTTCATCGCCGGCGCGATGCTGACCAAGCCCGCCTACGCGTTCTCGGCGCTTCAGGCGCTGCTGATGGCGGCGAGCGCCGGCAGCTTCTCGCACCTGGTCGACGCGGACTTCATCCTCGACGAGCGCGTGGTCGGCGGCCTGCAGCAGGTGCCACTGCTCCTCGCTGAACGCCTCGGCGACGACGTCATCCTGGGTCAGCCGGTGACCGAGGTGCACTGGTCGCAGGACGGCGTGCGCGTGGTCACCGACAACGGCCTCGAGGTGCGCGCCCGCTTCGTCATCCTCGCGCACGCGCCGATCCTCTACCCGTGGATCGAGTTCGCGCCGCCGCTGCCGCGCCTCAAGCAGCAGATGCACCAGCACATCTCGATGGGCTTCGTCATCAAGGTGCACGCGGTCTACGATCGCCCGTTCTGGCGCGAGCAGGGCCTGTCGGGCACCGCCTTCAGCCCGTACGAGATCTCGCACGAGGCGTACGACAACACCAACCACGACGACGAGCGCGGAACCCTGGTCGGCTTCGTGTCGGACCGCAACGCCGACGACCTCTTCCGGGTGTCGGCGGAGGAGCGCAAGGAGCGCATCCTCGAGTCGCTGTCCCACTACTACGGCCCCGAGGCCAAGACCCCGCTCGTCTACTTCGAGAGCGACTGGGGCGCCGAGGAGTGGACCCGCGGCGCGTACGCCGCGAGCTTCGACCTCGGCGGTCTCGCCCGCTACGGCGCGGACCTGCGCACCCCCGTCGGCCCGATCCACTTCGCCTGCAGCGACATGGCCGGCGCCGGCTACCAGCACGTCGACGGTGCCATCCGCATGGGCCGACTCGTCGCGGCGAACATCGTCGAAGCGGCACGGCGATGAGCGACCGCATCGTCGTCGGATACACCGCAACGGATGCGGGCGCCGATGCCGTCGCGCTGGGCGCTCGCCTGGCGGCGGCCATGGACGTGTCGCTCGACCTCGTGCTGGTGCTCCCGGCCGAGGACCGCAGCGTCATCACCCCGCCCGATGCCGGCTATGACCGCTACCTCGTGACGCAGGCCGAGGCCTGGCTCGCCGAGGCGGCGGCCACGATTCCGGATGCCGTGACCCACGCGTCGCACGTGCGGTTCGGCGACTCCTTCGCAGAGGGCCTGATCGCCGCCGCGCACGAGTTCTCGGCATCCCACATCGTCGTGGGCGCCGCCAACGGCGGGCTCCGTGGGCGTCATCGTCTCGGCACCGTCGCCAACGAGCTGCTGCACTCGTCGGACGTTCCGGTCGTGCTGGCTCCGGAAGGCTCGCGACGTCTCGAGCCGTCGACGGGCATCACGCGGATCACCGCCGCGATCGGCACGCGTCCCGGCGCCGACGTGCTCCTCGAGGAGAGCGTCGCCCTCGCCGTCGCGACCGGGGCGGGCCTGCGGCTCCTCTCGCTCGCCGCGGTGGACATGCCGCCGAGCCTCGAGGCGATGGAGTTCGGCGCCCGGCACGCGGACGACGTCTTCGTGCACGTGCGGGCGGCCCTTCCGAAGGACATCGACACCGACGCGGTCGTCGGTCTCGGCGACAGCGTGGAGGACGCCGTCTCGCATCTGAGCTGGGAGCCCGGCGAACTCGCGGTGGTCGGCTCCAGCAGGTTGGCCCGGCGCCGGCGCCTCTTCCTCGGCTCGACAGCGGCGAAGATGCTGCACGAGCTTCCCGTTCCCATGGTCGTGGTGCCCCGCACGCGCGGCAAGAAAGGCGCACGCTGATGAGCGCTTCCGAGAGCCGCGGCGCAGCGCCGCTGGCCCCGTCGACCGGCGCGCGCGCCGGTGAGCTGTCCAAGAAGGGCCTGAGCGCCGGCGCTGTCGGCGTCCTCGGCGCCGTCGTCATCGGCGTCTCGACCATCGCCCCGGCCTACACGCTCACGGCGTCGCTCGGGCCGACCGTGTCGGTGGTCGGCACGCAGGTGCCCGCGATCATCCTCGTCGGGTTCATCCCGATGCTGCTGACGGCGTTCGGCTACCGCGAGCTCAACCGCGCGATGCCAGACTCCGGCACCTCGTTCACGTGGGGCGTGCGTGCCTTCGGCCCGTGGATCGGCTGGATGACCGGCTGGGGCCTCGTCGCCGCCACCGTCATCGTGCTGTCGAACCTCGCCGGCATCGCCGTGGAGTTCCTGTTCCTGCTGATCTCGCAGTTGAGCAACAACCCCGACATCGCGGACCTCGCGTTCAACCCGTTCATCAACGTGGTGGTGTGCCTGCTGTTCATGCTGGGCGCGACGCTCATCTCTTACCGCGACATGCAGACCACGCAGAAGTTCCAGTACATCCTGGTGACGTTCCAGGTCGCCGTGCTCCTGCTGTTCGCCGTCGTGGCCATCGTCAAGGCGGTGTCGGGCGACGCCCCCGACCCGACGGCGTTCTCGTGGTCGTGGTTCAACCCGTTCGAGGTGCCGACGTTCAGCGCGTTCGCCGCCGGCCTGTCGTTGTCGATCTTCATCTTCTGGGGCTGGGACGTCGTCCTCACGATGAACGAGGAGACTAAGAACCCCGCGAAGACCCCCGGCCGCGCGGCCATGCTCACGGTCGTGATCGTCGTCTCGCTGTACCTGCTGCTCTCGATCGGCCTGATCATGTTCGCCGGCGTCGGCGACGGCCCCCTGGGGCTGGCGAACGAGGACATCTCGGCGAACGTCTTCTTCGCGCTGTCCGATCCGATCCTCGGCCCGCTCGCGTTCCTCGTGTCGCTGGCGGTGCTGTCGAGCTCGGCCGCGTCGCTGCAGTCGACCGCCGTCGGCCCGGCCCGCACCCTCCTGGCGATGGGGCACTACGGCGCCCTGCCGGCGAAGTTCGCGCGCGTGAGCCCGCGGTTCTTCACGCCCGGCTACGCCACCGTGGTGTCCGCGATCGTCGCGTCCGTGTTCTACGCCGTCATGCGCGTGATCAGCGAGAACGTCCTCACCGACACGATCCTGTCGCTCGGGATGATGATCTGCTTCTACTACGGCCTCACCGCGTTCGCCTGCGTCTGGTACTTCCGCAAGCAGTGGTTCGACTCCGTGCGCAGCTTCTTCTTCACGTTCCTGTTCCCGCTCGTGGGAGGCGCGATCCTCGCGGTGCTGTTCGTCACGACGCTCATCGACTCGATGGACCCGGCGTACGGCAGCGGTTCGAGCATCGGCGGGCTGGGCCTCGTGTTCGTCCTGGGCGTGGTCGTCATCCTCGCCGGCGTCGTGATCATGATCTGGCAGGCGATCAAGCGTCCGGCGTTCTTCCGCGGTGAGACACTCGGTATCGATGCCCCCGAAAGCCTTCGACGTGCCCGCCGCCGGCAGGCAGACTGACCCACACCATCCGATCGGAGAGTAAGCATGACCGACTACGCCGTCGTCAACCCGGCCACGGGGGAGACCCTGGCCACGTATCCGACCATCACCGACGAGGCCCTCGAGGCCGCGATCGCGGGAGCGGATGCTGCGTACCGCACCTGGCGCGACCGGCCGGTGGCCGAGCGCGCGGCCGCCATCCGCAAGGTCGCCCAGCTGCACCGTGAGCGTCGCGACGATCTCGCCGCCATCATCGTGCGCGAGATGGGCAAGCCCCTCGAGGCCGCGCTCGGCGAGGTCGACTTCGCCGCAGACATCACGGAGTACTACGCCGACCACGCCGAGAAGATCACCGGCGACCAGCCGATCGACATCGACGGCGAGGGCACCGCGGTCATCCGCCGCTCGCCCCTGGGCGTGCTGCTGGGCATCATGCCGTGGAACTTCCCCTACTACCAGGTCGCCCGCTTCGCCGCGCCCAACATCGTGGTCGGCAACACCATCCTCCTGAAGCACGCCCCGCAGTGCCCCGAGTCCGCCGCCGCCATCGCGGCGATCTACGCGGACGCCGGCCTCGAGGGGGTGTACACGAACGTCTACGCCACGAACGACCAGGCGGCGACCGTCATCGCCGACCGCCGCGTGCAGGGCGTTTCGGTGACCGGCTCGGAGCGCGCGGGCGCCGCGGTCGCCGAGATCGCGGGCCGCAACCTCAAGAAGGTGGCGCTGGAGCTCGGCGGGTCCGATCCGTTCATCCTGCTCTCGACCGACGACCTGGACGGGGCGGTCGAAGCCGCCGTCGCCGCGCGCCTGGACAACACCGGGCAGTCGTGCAACGCCGCCAAGCGCTTCATCGTCGTCGACGGCCTCTACGACGCGTTCCTCGAGAAGTTCACCGCCGCGATGTCGGGTGCGAAGGTCGGCGACCCGTTCGCGGATGACACCGTGCTCGGCCCGCTGTCGTCGCTCACGGCGGCGGAGCGCCTGGCGGAGCAGGTCGACAGGGCCGTCGCCCAGGGCGCCACACTTGTCGCCGGCGGAAAGCGCGACGGCGCCTTCTACCCGGGCACCGTGCTCACCGACGTCACCAGCGACATGGACGCGTACCGCGAGGAGTTCTTCGGCCCCGTGGGAGTCGTGTACAAGGTCGCCGACGAGGACGCCGCGGTCGCGCTCGCGAACGACACCAGCTACGGCCTCGGTTCGTACGTGTTCACGACCGACGAGGAGCAGGCCCAGCGCGTCGCCGACAGGATCGATGCCGGCATGGTCTACGTCAACGTGGTCCTCGCCGACGAGCCCGGTCTGCCCTTCGGCGGCGTGAAGCGCTCCGGCACGTCCCGCGAGATGGGCCTGCTGGCCGCGGACGAGTTCGTCAACAAGAAGCTCATCCGCGTCGGCGCCTGACGCCTGCGCCGAGGGGCGTTTCGACTCGCGAGCGAGTGAAGCGAGTCGAAACGCCTAGAGCGCGGCGCGGGCCTCGGCGAGGGCTTCGTCGGCCCACTGCACCTGCTGCGGCGTGCCCCAGCGGGTCGCGGCATCCCGTGCCGACTCGAACTCCGTGATCGCGTCGTCGAGGCGCCCGGCGTCGAACAGGCGCCAGCCGGCGTTGTTGTGCAGCGACACGTTCCAGCGGAGGGTGCGCGGCTCCGCGACGCCCTCGAGTGCCCCGAAAGCCGCAGACGTCCATTGCTCGGCCTGATCGGGCTCGGCGATGGCGAGCATGTGCAGCGCGTCGACCTGCAGGAAGCTCAGGCTGGCCCCGGATGCGGCATCCACCGCCGCGAGGAAGTACGGCACCGCGGCCTCGGGATCACCCGCCGAGTTCCGCACCCGGCCCCGCTCCAGCGCCGCACGGGCCGCGACGGCGGCGTCCTCGATCGCGACGGCGTCGAGCACCGCGTCGGCCTCGTCGAACCTCTCCTGCAGGCCCAGGGCCCGCGCGACCTGCGTCTCGAGTTCGGCGCGGGCGGCGGCATCCGTCTCGTCTGCCGCCGCCGCGCGCAGGCGCGCCTCGGAGCCGGCAGCGTCGGAGAAGTCCCACAGCTCGTCGAGCAGGGTCTGCGCAAGAGTCATGCCGGAATGCTAATGCCGTCATCCGGGGGTGTCGCCGACGGAGCGCTAGCGCGAGGATGGAGTCATGGCAGACACACCGGACCCCGTCGTCTCCCTCTCCGATGAAGAGTGCTGGGAGCGCCTGCGCGGACAGGAACTCGGCCGCCTCGTCACGCATGTCGGCGACGTGCTCGACATCTTCCCCGTGAACTACGTCGTCGACGGCGAGAGCGTGCTCTTCCGCACCGCGCAGGGGAGCAAGCTGTTCGAGCTCACGGTCAACGACGAGGTGCTCTTCGAGGTGGACGACCACACCGACACCGACGCGTGGAGTGTGATCCTGCGCGGTCGCGCCCATCCGCTCGACCGCTCCGCCGACGTGGAGCGAGCGGATGGCCTGGGTCTTCGGCCCTGGATCCCGACGCTCAAGTACACCTATGTGCGCGTCGAGGCCACGTCGCTGTCGGGGCGCGCCTTCGAGCGCGCGCCCGAGCCCGATCGCTACGGCGTGCAGCAGTACTGATCCGGTGTGCGCACGCGTGCGGAGGCGCCTCGGTTCGCGGGGCCCGCGGGCATGCCGTACACTGGATCATGCAGTCGAAGTCTGCATTCTTTCGCCGTGCCCGGTCCTCGGGGGCGGATCCTCAAGCCGCGGTGAGAGGGGAAGAGTGCGGGTTTCGCGAGACCTCCGGGTCTCTAGGGCGGTAGCTCAATTGGCAGAGCAGCGGTCTCCAAAACCGCAGGTTGCAGGTTCGATTCCTGTCCGCCCTGCGCGTCAGCGCAACGCCGGTGACATGCTGGTGGTTGACAACACAGTGTGCCGATCCGTGTCGGCTCACGGAAGGTAATCAGGTGGCATCGATGGTTCAGGACGAGCCGAAGGGCGAAGTCGTCCCCGCAGAGGGAACGGCCGCGCCTCGCGAGAAGAAGCCCAACGTCTTCGCTCGTATCGCCCTGTTCGTCCGCCAGGTCTTCGCCGAGCTCCGCAAGGTCGTCACCCCGACGCGCCAGGAGCTGCTGAAGTACACGGCGGTGGTGCTCGGCTTCGTCGTCGTGATGATGGCGCTCGTCTACGGCCTGGACGTGCTGTTCGTGTGGATCACGTCGTACGTCTTCGGAGTGCCCGGCGCCTGATCCCCGAGCGTCCCGGCTCGCACCAGGGGCATGACACGGGCGGACCGCAGGTCCGGCAGCGGACGGAACGGAAGAGAATTCACGTGACTGAAAGATATGTCGACGACGCCGATTGGGCGACCGCCGCGGAGCAGTCCTCCGAGGACGACGAAGCCCAGGAGGGCAACGTCCTCGCGGAGGAGGAGCGGTCGGTCGAGGCCGCCGAGCACGTCGCGATCCACATCGTCGACGACTCCGACGAGGACGACGCCGACCTGGACGACATCGACATCGACGACCCGGAGGCGGACGCCATCGTGAACGACGCTCTCAACCTGGACGAGACGGCCGAGACCGAGGCCGCGGCCGAGGTCATCAACGACTCCATCGCCGAGGAGGTCGCCGAGCGCGAGGCCGAGGAGGCCTCCGAGGTGACCCCGTACGACGGTCCCGACGTGAACGGCGATGAGGACGAGCCCGAGCTCGACGAGGACTTCGTCGCAGAGGTGGACGCCGCCGCCGCGGTCGTCGACGACGTCGAGGCATCCGTCTCCCCGGCCGACGCCGCCGAGGCCCCCGAGACCGACGACGAGGACGACGACGAGGACCCCTTCGAGGCGTTCCGCGCGGACCTGCGCACCCTCCCGGGCAAGTGGTACGTCATCCACTCCTACGCCGGCTTCGAGCGCAAGGTGAAGGCCAACATCGAGCAGCGCAAGTCGACGCTCGAGGTCGAGGAGGAGATCTACCAGATCGAGGTCCCGATGGAGGACGTAGTCGAGATCAAGAACGGTCAGCGCAAGATGGTCACGCGCGTCCGGATCCCGGGCTACGTGCTCGTGCGCATGGAGCTCAACGAGGACACCTGGTCGGTCGTTCGCCACACGCCCGGTGTCACCGGCTTCGTCGGCAACGCCCACAACCCGACGCCGCTGCGCTTCGAAGAGGCCTTCAACATGCTGAAGAGCCTCGTCGAGGTCAAGGAGGTCGCCGGCGCGAAGGGTGGTGCGGCCAAGAAGGGCGGCGCCGCCGCGGCCCGCGTCATCCCCGCCGAGGTCGACTTCGAAGTCGGCGAGACCATCACGATCAAGGAAGGCTCGTTCGCGGGCCTGCCCGGCACGATCAGCGAGATCAAGCCCGAGAGCGGCAAGCTCACGGTCCTCGTCTCGCTCTTCGAGCGCGAGACCCCGGTCGAGCTCAGCTTCGACCAGGTCACGAAACTCTGATCCATCTGCTGGTAGACTCTGCAGGTTTGCGCGCGCCTTGAGCGCGTGCGTCTGACACCGCGTTCCGGAACCGCCGGATTCGCGGGAGAACCGGCTGCCCCGGCAGCCGTCGTTCGACGAAAGGAAGAAGAATGGCACCGAAGAAGAAGGTGACCGGCCTGATCAAGCTTCAGATCAACGCCGGTGCAGCCAACCCGGCGCCGCCGATCGGCCCCGCGCTCGGTCAGCATGGCGTCAACATCATGGAGTTCTGCAAGGCGTACAACGCCGCGACCGAGTCGCAGCGCGGCAACGTCATCCCCGTGGAGATCACCGTCTACGAGGACCGCAGCTTCACGTTCATCCTGAAGACCCCGCCGGCCGCTGAGCTCATCAAGAAGGCCGCAGGCGTCCAGAAGGGCTCCAAGACCCCTCACACGGTCAAGGTCGCCAAGCTCACCAAGGAGCAGGTGCGCCAGATCGCTGAGACGAAGCAGCCCGACCTGAACGCGAACGACATCGAGGCCGCCTCGAAGATCATCGCCGGCACCGCCCGTTCCATGGGCATCACGGTCGAGGACTGAGGGGGATAGGAAACATGGCTACCAAGTCCAAGGCCTTCCGGGCCGCCGCCGCCAAGATCGAGGCGGACAAGTTCTACAGCCCCACCGAGGCCGTCGCGCTCGCGAAGCAGACCGGCTCGGCGAAGTTCGACTCGACCGTCGAGGTCGCGCTCAAGCTCTCCGTCGACCCCCGCAAGGCCGACCAGATGGTGCGCGGCACCGTCATCCTCCCGCACGGCACCGGCAAGACCGCCCGCGTCATCGTGTTCGCGACGGGTCCGGCCGCTGAGGCCGCGATCGCCGCGGGTGCGGACGAGGTCGGCGGCGCCGAGCTCATCGAGAAGGTCGCCGGCGGCTGGACCGCGTTCGACGCGGCCGTCTCGACGCCCGAGCTCATGGGCCAGGTCGGTCGTCTCGGCAAGGTGCTCGGCCCCCGCGGCCTCATGCCCAACCCGAAGACCGGCACCGTGACCCCCAACCCGGCCAAGGCCGTCGAGGAGATCAAGGGCGGAAAGATCGAGTTCCGCGTCGACAAGCACGCCAACGTGCACTTCGTCGTCGGCAAGGCGTCGTTCACCGCCGAGCAGCTCGACGAGAACCTCGCCGCAGCGCTCGAGGAGATCGTGCGTCTGAAGCCGTCGAGCTCGAAGGGGCGTTACATCCAGAAGGGCGCGGTGTCGACCACGTTCGGCCCCGGCATCCCGCTGGACGTCAACGCGCTCGTCTGAGTCGTCTTCGTGCGAAGGCCCCACCCATCCGGGTGGGGCCTTCGTCGTTCGCGCGTGACTCCGGGCCAGGGAGCGCGGGGCGGGAGTAGCGTCTGAGACATGTCGAAGACGCTCCAGGACCTGTTCGGAATCGACGCGCCGATCGTGCTCGGCCCCTTCGGCGGACTGTCGTCGATCGAACTGACGGCGGCGGTGAGCGAGCTCGGCGGACTGGGCTCGTACGGTCTGTACGGCTACCCCGCCGATCGCATCAGCGACACCATCGCCGCGCTGCACTCCGCGACGCGGCGTCCGTTCGCGGTCAACCTGTGGCTGCCGACGGGCGACGAGGTCGCACCGGGCGACGTCGACCTCAGGCCTGCGATCGAGGCGGTCGCGCCCCTGTACGACGAACTGGGTCTCGCGCACCCGACGCCTCCGATCGAGTTCCTGCCCGACCTCGACTCTCAGCTGACGGCCGTGATGGATGCTGCGCCCGCGGCGTTGAGCGTGGTCTTCGGCGTGCCGTCGGAGCACGTGGTCGCGGCGGCGCGGAGCCGAGGCATCCGCGTCATCGGCACGGCCACCACCGTCGCGGAGGCCGTCGCGCTGGAAGCGGCCGGGGTGGACGCCATCGTCGCGACCGGCGCCGAGGCGGGCGGTCACCGGGTGTCGTTCCTGCGGCCCGCGGAGCAGTCGCTCGTCGGCACGTTCGCCCTCGTGCCGCAGGTGGTCGACGCGGTGGAGGTGCCGGTCATCGCGGCCGGCGGCATCGGAGACCGACGCGGCGTCGCGGCGGCATTCGCCCTCGGCGCGTCGGGGGTGCAGGTGGGTTCGGCGTTCCTGCGCACCCGCCAGTCGGCCGCCACCGAGGCGCACCGTCAGGCGATCGCCGATGCCGCCGACACCGCCACCGTGCTCACCCGCGCGATGAGCGGGCGACTGGCGCGCGGCATCCCGAATCGGGCGATGCGCGAGATCGAGACGACCGGGATCATCGCGCCGTTCCCGGCGCAGAACTGGCTCACCGGCCAGTTCCGGGCCGAGGCCGGGCGTCGCGGCGACGGCGACCTCGTGTCGCTGTGGGCCGGACAGGCGGCCGGGCTCGCGCCCAGCGACGACGCGGCCGAGGTGTTCGCCGAGCTCGCGGCCGGCGTGCCCGACTGACGAGCGCGGTCTCGCCCGTCGCAATCCGCAGCCCGGTCGTCCCCCCGCGACGGACTGCGACAGTGGAGCAAGGAGGCCAGGAAGCTGCTGCTTCAGGCGGTCGGGCGCACGTCGAAGCCGCGTTCGCCGATGGGTTCGGCATCGATCACCGTCGCCGCGTCGACGAGAGCGCCGGGCGGCCCCGCGGCCATCCACGCCAGCACCTCGTCGACCTGACCGGGCGTGCCTTCGACCTCCGCCTCCACGGAGCCGTCACGTCGGTTGCGCACCCACCCCGCGGCGCCCGCCTCCCGTGCGACCATGAGCATGGTGTAGCGGTAGCCGACGCCCTGCACGTCGCCGCGGACCGTCACGTGCACGCGTCTCATGCGGCCCATCTTGCCGTGACGCGCGGGCGTGGGCCAGGATGCCGCCATGGGAACCGTCGACGACTATCTCGAGAGCCTCGATCCGGATGACCGCGCCGTGGTGTCCCACGTCTTCGACGTCGTGCGCGAGGCGGTGCCCGATGTGGAGCAGGGCATGAGCTACGGGATGCCGGCTCTGAAGTACCGCGACAAAGCCCTCATCGCGGTGATGCGCACCAGGAAGCACATCGGCGTCTACCCGTTCAGCGGCCGCGTGCCCGAGGTGGTCGCGGAGGGACTGCCTGCGGCCGAGCGCGAAGCGCTCGCGTACGACAAGGGCACGATCCGGTTCCAGCCCGACCACCCGCTGCCGGACGACACGATACGCGCGATCGTCGCAGCGCGTGTGGCGGAGATCGAAGATCCCGCTCTGCGCAAGGGCTGATCCGCGGGCGTCAACCGCCCTCGGCCAGAGCCGCCCGTTCGCGGGAAGCGAGGAGGTCGGGCACATGCTGCTCGGCCCAGTCGCGCATCCCCTGGATCGGCTCCAGCAGGGAGAGGCCGAGATCCGTGAGGGCGTACTCGACACGAGGCGGCGACTCGCGGTACGCCCGGCGCGACAGGAGACCGTCGGCCTCGAGCGCGCGCAGCGTCTCGGTGAGCACCTTCGCGGTGACCACGCCGACGCGCGCCTTGAGGTCGGTGAAGCGCATCGGTCGCCCGTCGGAGAGAGCGAGGATCACGAACATGGTCCAGCGTTCGCCGATCCTGCTGAAGACGACGCGGCTGGGGCAGTCGGGATCCATCACGTCCATCGGGATGGTCTCGCTGGGCGTCGAGCCGTCGTTCATCGCTTCCTCCCGTGCGCGTTCGCGGCTCGGTTACGTCAAAGGAAGTTCCGTTGAAGTAACCGGTTTCGAATCCATACTGTTGCGGCATGAGGATTCTACTGACCGGTTCCACCGGCTACATCGGCTCCGTTCTGCTCGAGCGTCTCGTCGCGTCGGGCCACGAGGTCACCGCGGTCGTCCGCACGCCCGAGGCGGCGGCGCGGGTCGTCGCCGCCGGGGCGCGCGCAGCCGAGGGAGACCTCGCGGACACCGCGTGGTTCGCCGGACTCCTGGCAGATGCCGATGCCGCCGCGCACCTGGCCGCCCCCGCCGAGGGAGTGGCCGCGCTCAACGAGGCGGTGGTCGACGCCGCCATCGACGCCTACGCGAGCACGGGCAGGAGGTTCGTGCTGACCAGCGGCATCTGGCTGTGGGGATCGGCCTCGGACATCACCGAAGAGACGCCGCCGCGCGCACCGGAGCTCGTCGCCTGGCGCGTGCCGGTCGAGGAGCGCCTGCTCGCCTCCGACGTCGATGCGACGGTGCTCGCGCCAGCGGTCGTCTACGGGCGCGGCACCGGGCTGCTGGGCCTGATCACAGACGGCGCCCGCACGCCCGAGGGCGCGCTGCGGCTGATCGGCGACGGCGAGCAGCACTGGAGCTGGGTGCACGTCGAGGACCTCGCCGTGCTCTACGAGCTCGCGCTCACCCACCCTGCGGCGAGCGGGCGGCTGATCGCCTCGGACGGAGCGCCCGCCCGCGTGCGCGAGATCGCCGAGCGCGCCGCCGGCGACGCCGGTGTCGCGGCGGAGGGTGCCGGTGCCTCGCGCGAGCGCCTGGGCGCGGCGTTCGCCGACGCTCTGCTTCTGGACCAGCGCGCCGGTGGGGAGCGCGCGCGCTCCCTGGGCTGGACCCCGGTGCACACCAGCGTCCTCGACGAGGTCGCTGTGGCGGCATCCGTCTCCTGAGTCACCGTGCCCGGGCGCGCCGCCTGGGCGGGGCGCCCGGGCACGGTGACTCAGGAGGTCAGTGCGGGAGCACGAGTGAGACGCCCAGTGCGATCATCACGAGCGCGATCAGAGCGTCGAGGATGCGCCACGCGCGCGGTGTCGACAGCCAGCGGCCGAGCAGGCGCGCGCCGAATGCGAGACCGAAGAACCAGATGACGCTCGCGGCCATGGCGCCCGCGGCGAAGAGCCAGCGGGAGTCGCCGTGGGTGTTCGCGACGGTGCCGAGGAGGAACACGGTGTCGAGGTAGACGTGCGGGTTGAGCCACGTCAGCGCCAGACAGGTGAGCAGGACCGGGATCAGGCGGGAGTGCGCGGCGGGCGTCGCGGCGGTGCGGATGTCGCTGCGCACCGCGGAGGCCGAGGCGTCGGCTTCGAGCGCCTCACCGGTGTGGGTGTGCGCGGGCGGTGCGGGCGCGTGCGCGCCGGGCGATGCCGACGGAGCCGAGTCCGCCGCGTCGGCGCCGAGCGTCTCGCCCGACGGGCGCCAGGCGCGCCGTGCCGCCAGCACGCCGTATGCCACCAGGAACAGCGCACCTGCCCAGCGCACCACGTCGACGAGCCACGGCACCGCTTGCAGCACGAACCCGATGCCCGATACGCCGAGCGCGATCAGCACGGCATCCGAGATCGCGCAGATCGCCGCGACGGCGAGGACGTGCTCGCGGCGCAGACCTTGGCGCAGCACGAACAGGTTCTGGGCGCCGATCGCGATGATGAGCGAGAAGCCGAGGCCGAGGCCGGCGAGGACGGGGGAGAGCACGTCTCGACGCTACGGGTCGCGGCATCCGTATTCCAGCTCATGGATCTTCAGTATCATTAGCTCTACTTACGATGCGCATTCCCTTCGAGCTGGCCGAGACTCTGGCCGTCGTCGTCGACGAGGGCACGCTCGACGCCGCCGCACGGCGTCTGCACGTCACGCCGTCGGCGGTGAGTCAGCGCATCAAGGCGCTCGAGGAGCAGCTCGGGCGGCTGGTGCTGGTGCGCTCCAAGCCCGTGCAGCCGACGGCGGCCGGCATGTCGGTGATCCGGCTCGCGCGGCAGACGGCGCTGCTCGAGCACGATGCGCTCGCGGAGCTCGGTGCCGGCGACGACGAGGCCGCGCTCACCGTGGTCTCGCTCGCGGTCAACGCCGACTCGCTGGCAACATGGTTCCTCGAGCCGCTCGCGCGACTGGCGGAGCGCCATCCCGTCGTCTTCGACCTGCACCGCGACGACCAGGACTTCACAGCGGGGCTGCTCGAGTCCGGAACCGTGATGGGCGCCGTCACCTCGCGCGCCGCGCCGGTCGCCGGATGCCGCAGTTCAGTGCTCGGGGCGATGCGGTACGAGGCGGTCGCGACGCCCGCGTATGCGGCGCGGTGGCTCGGCGGAGACCGTGCGACCGCGCTCGCGAACGCGCCGCTCGTGGACTTCGACCGCCGCGACGATCTGCAGAACGAGTGGCTCGGTCAGCAGGGCGTCGACCCGGCCCGGCCGCCGCGGCACTACGTGCCCGCGTCGAGCGACTTCGCATCCGCGGTGCGGCTCGGCCTCGGCTGGGCGATGCTGCCGCGCTTCCAGTCCCACGACGCGCTCGCGCGCGGCGAACTCGTGCTGCTGGGCGGCCCACCGGTCGACGTCGCGCTGCACTGGCAGCAGTGGAATCTGCGCTCACCGCTGCTCGACGCCATCGCCGACGCCGTCGTGGCGGAAGGGCGCCGCGTGCTGGTCATCCCTCCAGCTCCGTGAGACCACAGCCGGCGGACGAGACCCTGGGGTCGACCCGCGGTCTCGTCCGCCGACTGTCGTCTCGCGATCAGGCGCATCCTGCAAGGGCTGACGGGGTTCAGCCGTCGCTCACGCGGAGCACGACCTTGCCTCGCGTGTGCCCGGTCTCGATCGCGCGATGCGCGGCGGACGCCTCGGCGAGGTCGAACACCTGCTCGATGTAGACCTGCACCGAGCCCGAGTCGAGGAGACGCCCGATGGTCGCCAGGGCACCGCCGTCGGGGACCACCTTGTACGAGGTGGTGCGCACGCCGGCCTCGGCCGCCGCTTCGGCATAGCCCGGCCACGAGCCGGTCGGCACGAGCACGTAGAGCCCGCCGGGTCGCAGCACCTCGAGCGAACGCGCGCCGGTCTCGGCGTGGACGTTGCCGACGAGGTCGATGACGACGTCCACCTCGCCGACGACCTCTTCGAACCGCGTGGTCGTGTAGTCGATCACGACCGCGGCGCCGAGCTCGCGCAGCCACGCGGCGTTGCGGCCGGAGGCGGTGACGGTGACGTGAGCGCCGAAGTACGCGGCGAACTGGACGGCGAAATGACCGACCCCGCCGCTGCCGGCGTGGATCAGCACGCGTTGCCCCTCGTGGGCGTGCGCGGTCTCGACCACGAGTCCCCAGGCCGTGAGCGCGGCGAGCGGTACGCCGGCGGCCTCCACGTGCGACAGCGATGCGGGCTTGCGGGCGACCGAGAGCGACGGCGCCACGACGTACTCGGCGTACGAGCCGCCGGTGCGCGGGAAGGACGCCATGCCGAAGACCTCCGTGCCGGGGGCGAGCGGGTGGGCCTCGTACGGGCTCTTCACGACGATGCCGCTGAAGTCGTAGCCGAGCGTCGCGGGGTACCCCGCGACGGCACCCGAGACGCCTCGGCCGCTGCGCGTCTTGGCGTCGATCGGGTTCACTCCCGCAGCGACGACCCGCACCAGCACTTCGCTCAGCACGGGAGAGGGGACGGGAACGGATGCTGCGCGCAGCGCGTCCGCGTCACCGGGGGCATCCACGACCATCGCCTGCATCTCGGCGGGCGGCTCCTCGACGGGGGCGAGCGGGGTCTCGGGTGCCGATCGCAGCGGTCGGATCCTCATCGTGCGCTCCTTCCGCGGGTGTGCCGCCTTCGGCACCAGAACTGAAACCCCGTGGCTACAGTCAACCCTGCCTTCGTCTCGCCCGTGTTACGCGGGTGCTACCGGTGTCGCAAAACGTCAGGCCCTGCGGTCAGGCTCGCGCGGCGCGGAGCTCGACGGCCGCGGGCGAGAGCACCTGCTGCGTGACCATGATCGCCGCCCCCAGCACGCCTGCCGTCTCGTCGGCCTGCGATTGCACGATGCCCAGATGCTGCGTGGCGAGCGGGATCGAGCGGCGGTAGACGACCTCGCGCACACCGGCGAGCAGGTGCTCCCCGGCGCGGGCCACGCTGCCGCCGATCACGATGACCGACGGATTGAGCATGTTGACGACGGTCGCGAGCACCTCGCCGACCTCGCGGCCGGCCTGCCGCGTCGCGGTGATGGCGGCCTGATGCCCTGCGCGGACGAGAGCGACGACATCCGCGCTCCCGGCGGCGTCGATGCCCTGTGCGCGCAGGTCGGCGGCGATCGCGGTGCCGCTCGCGACGGCCTCGAGGTCTCGTTGGTCGCCGGGTGGCCGCGGCGAGTCGTGGCTGTAGGGCACCTGCACGTGCCCCATGTCGCCGGCTGAACCCTGGGCGCCGCGCTGCAGCGTCCCGCCGGAGATGATGCCGGCGCCGATGCCCGTCGACACCTTGACGAAGATCAGGTCGGCGACGCCAGGCCAGCTGAGCGCCTGCTCGCCGAGCGCGAGGATGTTGACGTCGTTGTCGACCAGCACCGGAACGTCGAAGGTGCGCTGCACGTAGTGCGGCACGTCGAAGCGGTCCCAGCCCGGCATGATCGGCGGGTTCGTCGGACGGCCGGTCGAGTGCTCGACGGGTCCTGGCACGCCGATGCCCACGCCGACGACGTGCGACGCGGCGATGCCCTCCTGTTCCAGCAGGGCCGCGCCCTCCGAGATCACCGCGTCGAGCACCGCCTCCGGGCCGTCGGCGATGTCGAGGGGATGCGTGTTCGACGTGAGGATGCTCGCGGCGAGATCGGCGACCGCGATCGTCGCGTGGGTCGCTCCGAGGTCGACAGCGAGCACGACCCCTGCCGACGGATTGAACGCGACGCGCGCCGGCGGGCGTCCGCCGGTGGAGACCGCCTCGCCCGCGGGCCGCAGCAGTCCCGCGGCGAGCAGGGTGTCGACGCGGCCGGAGACCGTCGATCGGGCCAGGCCTGTCAGCGTCGCCAGCTCGGCTTTCGTGCGCGCATGGCCGTCGCGGAGGATCTGGAAGATCTCGCCCGCGCCGTTGCTTCCGACGGCTCCGCTGCCGCGCACTGCATCGACCATGGCGACAGTAAAGCACGGGCTTCTGACCGAAGGCAGCAGGACTTAAGGTCACGGCAAGGTTACTTTTGACGAAGTCCTAGCAAAAGTCGGATGCTGCGTGCCATGATCGCCGCATGACTACGGAAGTCATCGACACTGTCGTCGGCACGGTTCGCACCGGACTCGTCGGCGGCGGGTTCATGGGGCGGGTCCATGCGGCTGCCGCGCGGCGGGCGGGGGCGCGGCTGGCGTCAGTCGCCTCCGCGAGCCGGGACCGCGCCGAGAAGGTGGCTCGAGAGCTCGGCGTCTCCCGCGTAGCCGACGACGCAGGCGGTGTGATCGCAGCATCCGATGTCGATGTGGTGCACATCTGCACCCCCAACGCGACCCATGCGGCGCTGGCCGAGGCGGCGCTTGCCGCCGGCAAGCACGTCGTGTGCGAGAAGCCGCTCGCGACGTCCGTCTCAGACGCGCGGGCACTGGCTCGTCAGGCGTCCGCGACCGGGGTCGTCGCCGCGGTTCCCTTCGTCTATCGCTACCACCCGATGGTCCGCGAGGCCCGCGCGCGCGTCGCATCCGGCCGGATCGGGACGCTGCTCTCGCTCGACGGCTCGTACCTGCAGGACTGGATGCTGCGGCAGGACGACGACGACTGGCGAGCGGATGCTGCGGCCGGAGGCCCGTCGCGCGCCTTCGCCGACATCGGCTCCCACCTGTGCGACCTGGTCGAGTTCGTGACCGGGGAGCGCATCGCACGCGTGGCCGCCCGCACCCGCCGGGTGTTCGACGAGCGGGCGGGCCGGTCGGTCGCGAACGAGGACGTCGCCGCGCTGCTGGTCGAGACGGAGTCCGGCGCGCTCGGCACGCTGCTCGTGTCGCAGATGGCCCCCGGCCGCAAGAACGCGCTCGTCCTCGAACTGCACGGCACGCGCCGGAGCCTGCGGTTCGACCAGGAGCGCCCCGAAGAGCTGTGGGTCGGGGCACGCAAGGGCTCCCGGCTCGTGCTGCGGGACCCGGCCGCCGACCACCCCGACTCGGCGCGGCTGCAGACCGTGCCCGCGGGGCATCCCATGGGGTACCAGGACGCCTTCGACGGATTCGTCGCCGACGTCTACGCAGCCATCGGCGGGGCGCAGCCGGACGGGCTGCCGACGTTCGCCGACGGCCTGCGCGCGGCCGTCCTGACCGCGGCCGTGCTGGAGTCCGCTCAGACCCGAACCTGGATCGAGGTGCCGGCATGACCGACACGATGCTCGCCGACACGCCGGTGCCGCCGGGCGGCTCCGACGTGGTGCTCCGCGCCCGTGGGGTCTCGAAGTCGTTCTTCGGCGTGCGCGTGCTCTCGGACGTGGCCCTCGACGTCCGCCGCGGCGAGGTCCACGGGCTCGTCGGCGAGAACGGCGCGGGCAAGTCCACGCTCATGAAGGTGCTCGCCGGCGTCCATCATGCCGACGCCGGGTCGGTGGAGTTCGAAGGGCAGCCGGTGATGTGGGGCCACCCGCGTCAAGCGATGGACGCCGGTCTCGTGACGGTCTTCCAGGAGTTCAACCTGCTGCCCGAGCGCACCGTCGCACAGAACGTGTTCCTCGGTCGCGAGCCGCGGCGCGGCGGCTTCATCGACAAGAAGGGGATGCAGCGCCGCACGCGCGAGCTGCTCGACGGTCTCGGAGTCTCGTTCATCGACCCGGGTGCCCGCATCTCGTCGCTGACCGTCGCGGAGCAGCAGATCGTCGAGATCGTCAAAGCCCTCTCGTTCGACGCGCGCGTGATCTCGATGGACGAGCCGACGGCGGCACTGAGCGACCACGAGGTCGAGCTCCTCTACGCGATCATCCGGAGGCTCACCGCACGCGGCGTCGCCGTCATCTACGTCTCGCACCGGCTGAAGGAGATCTTCGACCTGTGCGATCGCATCACGATCCTGAAGGACGGCGCGCTGGTGTCGACGGATGCCGCGACCGACCTCACCGACGCGGAGCTGGTCCGTCGGATGGTGGGTCGCCCGCTGCAGTCCTACTTCCCCGGCCCGGTCGAGGGCACGACGCTCGGCGGCCCGCGCCTGGAGCTCACCGAGTGCGGCAACGAGTACGTGGACGGCGTCTCTCTCACGCTGCGCGCCGGCGAGATCGTGGGACTCGCCGGGCTGCAGGGGTCGGGGCGCACCGAGCTCGTCGAGGGCATCTTCGGCGTGCACGGCTTCACCCGCGGCGGCATGACGCTCGACGGTCGCACGGCGCGGTTCACCAGTCCGCGAGCCGCGGTACGGGCGGGACTCGCGCTCGTGACCGAGGATCGCAAGGCGCAGGGCCTCGCGCTCGGCCAGTCCGTGCTCGACAACTCGCTGCTCGTGGTGCGCAGCGTCTTCGCCGGACGCACCGGCGCCTCGCGCAAGCGGGTGCCCGGCATCCTGAGCTCGCTGGAGGTGTCGTCGCGCGGCGTCGACCAGGAGGCGCGGTTCCTCTCCGGTGGCAACCAGCAGAAGGTCGTGCTCGCGAAGTGGCTCGTCACCGACCCGCAGATCGTGCTGTTCGACGAGCCGACACGTGGCATCGACGTCGGCGCGAAGGTCGCGGTCTACCAGCTCATGCGCCAGCTGGCCGCCGAGGGGAAGGCCGTGCTCATGGTGTCCAGCGAGCTGCCCGAGGTCATCGGCATGAGCGACCGCATCCTGGTGATGCGAGACGGCGAACTCGCCGCCGAGCTAGCGGCGGGTTCCGCCGAGCACGAGGTGCTCGCGGCCGCCACCGGCTCCGCGGACGCGGACACGCCCGACGATCCGGGCTCCGACGACGAGGGGAGCCGTCCGTGAAGCGCGTGCGCGTCGACTCCACCGTGATCGTGCTCGGGATCCTGATCCTCGTCATCGCGATCGGCGCGATCCTCGTGGCGACAGTCGGTCGCAGCTTCTTCAGCCCCGGCAACATCCGCGACATCCTCACCGGCATGAGCGTGCTGGGCCTCGTCGCGATCGGGCAGACGCTCGTCATCCTCGGCGCGTCACTCGACCTTTCGGTCACCTACGTCATCAGTCTCGCGAGTCTCATCGCGGCCACCACGATGAACGGGAACGCGGCGAACATCCCCTGGGCGGTGACGTTCACGCTGCTGGTGTGCGCCCTCATCGGGCTCGCGAACGGCCTGATCGTCACCGTGCTGAAGGTCAACGGGTTCATCGCCACGCTCGGCGTCGGGCTCATCCTGCAGGGCGTCCTGAACACGAACTTCCAGGGGAGCGCCGGATCGGTGCCGTGGGCGTTCCAGCTCATCGGCGCGACGGGCGTCGGGCCGGTGCCGGTGTCGACGATCATCATGATCGCGCTCGCCGCGGCCGTCTGGTTCCTGCTCGACCGCACCCGCACCGGCGCGCACCTGTTCGCGGTCGGCGGCGACCCCGAGGTGGCCCTCCTGTCGGGTGTGCGCACGCGTCCCCCGCTCATCGCCGCACACGTGATCTGCTCGGTCTTCGCCGGGCTCGCCGGGCTGCTGCTCGCGAGCAGGCTCGGCGTCGGCAGCCCGACCGTGGGCCAGCAGGGCGGGTACGCGCTGCTGTCGATCGCGGCCGTCGTGCTCGGCGGGACACTGCTCCTCGGTGGCCGGGGGTCGGTCTGGGGCACGATCGGCGGCGTCGCGATCTTCGCGGTCGTCGACAACGTCATGAGCGTCATGCAGGTGAACCCCTTCCTCAAGGACGTCGTGCGCGGCGTCGTCATCGTCGCCGCGGTCGCCGTGTACAGCCGCCGGGCGATCGTCCGCCGGCGCACGCGGTTCGGCCCGGGCGGCACGAGGACCGGGGGCGACGCCCAGGCTGAGGCTGCCGCACCGGCGATGGTCGCGGCATCCCACGCCCTAGAGGCGGACGCCGACGCCGCCGATGGCGGCGCTGCGACCCAGGGAGGTGCGCGATGAGGTTCCTGAAAGCGCTCGTGAGCCCGCGCGGCGCGGTGTTCCTGCTGCTGGTGATCCTGCTCGTCGCCATCATGCTGCTGAACCCGAACTTCGCCGAGCCCGGCCAGATCATGCGGTACATCCAGCGGGTCGCGCCCGTCGCGATCGTCGCGATCGGCCAGTACTTCGTCATCACCGCGGGAGAGTTCGACCTCTCCCAGGGCTCGCTCATCACGGCGCAGGTGATCGTCGCGGGCAACCTCGTCGGCCAGGACGACGCACGCACCGTGCCGGTCCTCGCCCTCATGATCGTGCTCGGCCTGTTCGTGGGGCTCGTGAACGGGCTGCTCACGACCCTCCTCAAGGTGCCGTCGTTCATCGTGACGCTCGGCATGATGCTCGCGCTCCTCGGCCTGGTGCTGTGGTGGACGGGCGGAGCGGCGACGGGGAACCCCGCCGACAGCTTCCGCCAGATCGGCCGCGGCGGCATCCGCGAACTTGCGGTGATCGACTTCCTGCCGTGGTCGGTGCTGATCCTCGCGGTGTGGCTCGCGCTCGGCATCTGGATCACCAAGCGCCCGCTGGGCAAGCTGCTGATCGCGATCGGCGACAACGCGCGCGCGACGCGCTACTCGGGCGCCCGCGACTGGTGGGTCACGACGCGCGCCTTCATGATCTCGTCGCTGTCGGCGACCGTCTCGGCCGTGCTGCTCGTCGGCTACGCCGGCGTGCACCCGTCGGTCGGGCGCGGGTACGAGTTCGTCGCGATCACCGCCGTCGTGCTCGGCGGGGTCGTGCTCGGCGGCGGCCGCGGCTGGATCGTCGCCGCCGTGGCCGGCGCCTTCGTGCTCGAAGCGCTCTTCCTCCTGCTCAACATCGCCGGGGTGCCGTCGTCGCTGCGCGACGCGGTCCAGGGCGTCATCATCATCGCCGCCGTCGCCTACTCGGGATTGGTGTTCCGGTCCCGGCGGCGCAGCGGCCCACCGACCCCTCCCTCACCAGGGAAGGAACCCGACGCGCCCGACGGCGCCGAGGAGTCGTCCGCAACACCGGCCCTCGCAGGCGAGGGCGCAGCACACAACAACAGGAGCTAGCAATGCGACGATCAGTGAAGATCGCCACCACCGCGGTGGCGCTCGTGGGTCTCTTCGCCCTGGCAGGGTGTACGACCGATCCGAATGTGGCCCCGCCGGACTCGTCGGCCGAGCCCACCGAAGAGGGCGGCGCCAACGAGTGGTTCGACCAGGCGCTGTTCGACACCCAGATGGCCCAGCGCGAGGTCGTGCCGGAGGGGCCCGAAGACGAGCCGTACCTGCAGTACATCGACGCGGAGATGGTCGACACGTCGCAGTACGCGAGCAGCGGCGCCAAGAAGGCGTGCTTCGCGAACGCGTCGATCTCGAACCCCTGGCGCCAGACCGGGTGGATCACGATGAACGAGCAGCTGAAGGTGCTCCAGGAGCAGGGCGCGATCAGCGAGATGGAGACGCGTGACGCGCAGGACTCCGATGACACGCAGATCGCCGACATCGACTACTTCATCTCGGACGGCAACTGCGACGTCTTCATCATCTCCCCGAACAGCACCGCGGCGATGACGCCGGCCGTCGAGCGCGCGTGCGACACCGGCAAGCCGGTGATCGTGTTCGACCGCGGCGTCGAGACCGACTGCCCGGTGACGTTCATCCATCCCATCGGCGGTTTCGCGTGGGGCATCGATACCGCGCAGTTCCTCATCGACAACCTCGAAGAGGGCGACAAGGTCGTGGGCCTGCGCATCCTCCCGGGCGTCGACGTGCTCGAGCAGCGGTGGGCAGCGGCCGAGAAGATGTTCGCCGACGCGGGCATCGAGGCCGTCGACTACTTCACCGGCGCCGACCCGGCCGAGATCAAGAGCATCATCTCGGACGAGCTCGCGAAGGGCGACGTGGCGGGGATCTGGATGGATGCCGGTGACGGCGCCGTCGCCGCCATCGAGGCCTTCGAGGACGCCGGCGTCGACTACCCCGTCATGACGGGCGAGGACGAGATGAGCTTCCTGCGCAAGTGGAAGGAGACGGGCCTGACCGGTCTCGCTCCGGTCTACTCCAACTTCCAGTGGCGCACCCCGCTGCTGGCGGCGCAGAAGATCTTCGCCGGCGAAGAGATCCCGAAGGAGTGGGTGCTGCCGCAGAGCCCGATCACGGCCGAGGAGGTCGACCAGTACCTCGAGGCCAACGACGGCATGCCCGACGGGCACTACGCCAAGTTCGGCGGCGAGAACCTGCCGGGTTACCCCGAGGTCTGGCAGCAGCGCCAGATCCCGTAAGGGAGGTCCAGGGCGTTTCGTCTCGCTCCGCTCGCTCGACGACCGGTGCCCCCGGTCGTCGAGCGAGCGAGGAACGAGCCGGACGAAACGCCTCGAGCCCATGACGGACGAAAGGATCTGCATGCAGCGCACGATCGGCGTCAACACCTGGGTGTGGACCTCGCCGCTGACCGACGAGTCGCTGGCCGAGCTCGCGCCGAAGATCGCGCGCATGGGCTTCGGCGCGATCGAGCTGCCGCTCGAGAACGCGGGGGACTGGGATGCTGCGCGCGCGGGCGATCTGCTCGGCTCGCTGGGTCTCGTTCCCGTGGTGATCGGCGCGATGGGTCCGGGCCGTTCGCTCGTCGATCGGGCGGGCAACGTGCCGGCGACCCAGGCGTATCTGCGCACGTGCCTCGCCGCAGCCCGCGGGGTCGGGGCATCCGTCGTCGCGGGGCCCTTCTATGCGCCCACAGGGGTCACCTGGCGCATGACGGCGGGCGAGCGCGCCGAGGTCGTGGCGCAGCTGCGCCGCAACCTCGGACCCCTCGTCGACGAGGCCGCAGCGGCCGGACTCGCGCTCGCCGTCGAACCCCTCAACCGGTATGAGACGAGCGTCATCAACACCGTCGAGCAGGGCCTCGAGGCGCTTGGGCCGCTGTTCGGGCCGGGGCTCGGCCTCGCGCTCGACACCTACCACCTCAACATCGAGGAGAAGCGACCGGACGCTGCGATCCGCGCCGCCGCCGGGAACATCGCGCACGTGCAGGTCTGCGGCAGTGATCGGGGGCCGGTCGGCGACGATCACACCGACTGGCCCGAGACTCTGGCGGCCCTCGACGACGCCGGGTACCACGGCATCCTGGGGCTGGAGAGCTTCACCGGCGAGAACGCCACGATCGCGGTCGCCGCGTCGGTGTGGCGGCCGCTCGCGTCGAGCCCGGACGATCTGGCCGAGCGTTCGCTGCGCTATCTCACGGCACTGCAGGGGTCGCGCTGAGCGATCACGGCCGGCCACGGAGTCTGCCGTCGCCCCGGGCTGCCGGTGATGCGGAAGACTCGGAGCATGCCGATTCAGCACACCGTCGTCTTCCGCCTCGCCCACCCCGCCGGCTCGCCGGATGAGACGGCGTTCCTCGCCGACGCGCGCGCCGCGCTCACGTCGATCCCGGGCGTCGAGGATTTCCGCATCAACCGGCAGGTGAGCGCGAAGAGCGACCTCGAGCACCAGTTCTCGATGGTGTTCCAGGACGCCGCCGCGTACCAGGCCTACAACGACCACCCCACCCACGTCGCGTTCGTCGCCGAGCGCTGGGTCCCCGAGGTGGCGGAGTTCCAGGAGTACGACTTCGTCGAGGCCTGAGCCCGCGTCAGGACGCCGGGCGCTCGCCGATGGTGAGCGCGTGCAGCAGGCGCGTGAGGTTGAGGATGTCGTCGACCGGCCACTCCTCGAGCGCGTCCACGAGCAGGTTCTCCTGCGGGGCGCGCGCCTCGGCCAGGCGCTCCAGTCCGAACGGCGTGGGGGAGAGCAGGCTCGACCGGCCGTCGTCCGGATCGGGCGTGCGCTGCACGAGGCCCAGCTGCTCGAGCTCGCGGACCGTGCGGCTGATCTGGCCCTTGTCCGACGTGAGCGACTCTGCGAGCGCAGAGAGCGTGATGCCCTCGCGGCGCACGATGGTGGTGAACACCTTGTAGGCGCCCGGCAGCATGCCGGGGCTCACGCGGTTGGCGTTGTCGATGAGGATCCGCCGGATGCGGTTGATCAGCTCAGAGAACTCCGCCTCGAGGGCGCGCACCGCCTCGGTGCGCGCCGCTCGAGTGTCGTCGGAGGTCATCAGGTTCGACATTAGCGTCGAGGGGCGGATGCCTCGTCCGCCGTGTCTGCGGTGGCCGCGGGGGTGCCGGGGCCGCGGGTCGCGGCATCCGTGTCCACCGTCGCGGTGGCCGTCAGCGTCTCCATGCCCTCGGCGACCGAGACGGTCGCGAGGTCGGCCTCGCTCGCCTGCACCCGCTCGCTCGTGGTCATGCGGGTGAGCGGCTTGTTGGGCAGGAAGATGATCGCGATGAGGCTGACCACGGCCAGGGGCACGGCGATCAGGAACGAGTGGGCGATGGCCTGCGCGTAGATGTCCTCGACGATCACGCGGATCGACTCGGGCAGCGACGAGACCTGCGGGATGGTGCCCGACGCGAGCTGCTGGCCGATGGCCGCGCCCTTCTCGCCGAGTGCCATGAGCGCTGCGCCGATGTCGTCCTTGCGGTCGGTGAACAGGTTCGTCGTCGAGGTCGCGAGCGCCGCGCCCATCACCGAGACGCCGATCGTGCCGCCGAGGCTGCGGAAGAAGGTGACTCCCGAGCTCGCCACGCCGATCTCCGACGGCTTGGACGTGTTCTGCACGATCAGCACGAGGTTCTGCATGGTCATGCCGACACCCGCGCCGAGCAGGAACATGTACAGCGAGACCAGCACGAAGTTCGTGTCGTAGTGGATGGTGGACAGCAGGTAGGAGCCGGCGATCAGCAGCACGCCGCCCACGATCAGGTACGGCTTCCAATGGCCGGTGCGGGTCACGAGACCGCCGATGACGATGGATGCGAGGAGGAGTCCGCCGATCATCGGGATCGTCATGAGACCCGCCTCGGTCGGGGTCGCGCCGCGCGCCAGCTGCATGTACTGGCTGAGGAACACCGACGTGCCGAACATCGCGATGCCGATGGAGATCGACGCGATGACCGCGAGGGTGAAGGTGCGGTTGCGGAACATCGTCAGCGGGATCAGGGGCTCCTTGGAGCGCAGCTCGACGATCACGAAGAGCACGGCTGCCAGCAGCGCGCCGCCGACCATCAGGATGGTCTCGGTGCTCCACCAGTCGTAGTCCTTGCCCGCGTTGGTGACCCAGATGAGCAGCAGCGAGACGGCCGTCGACAGCAGCACGATGCCGAAGTAGTCGATGCGCGCCTTCTTCTTCGGGCGCGCCGGCAGGTGGAGCGTCCGCTGCATGATGATGAGCGCGGCGACGGCGAACGGCAGGGCGATGAAGAAGTTCCAGCGCCAGTCGATCGTGTCGGTGATGAAACCGCCCAGGAGCGGGCCGCCGACGGTCGCGACGGCCATGACGGCGCCGAACAGGCCCATGTACCGGCCGCGCTCGCGCGGGCTGATGATGTCGGCCATGATGACCTGGCTGAGCGCCGCGAGACCGCCGGCGCCGATGCCCTGCACCGCGCGGAAGGCGATGAGCGTGCCGGGGTCCTGCGAGAAGCCGGCGGCTGCGGTGGCGAGCACGAAGATCACGATCGCGATCTGGATCAGCAGCTTGCGGTTGAAGAGGTCGGCGAGCTTGCCCCAGATGGGGGTGGAGATCGCGGTCGTGAGCAGGGTCGCGGTGACGACCCACGTGAACGCCGCCTGGTCGCCGCCCAGGTCGTGGACGATGACCGGGAGCGACGTCGAGACGACCGTCGACGCGAGCATCGACACGAACATGCCGAGCAGCAGGCCGGTGAGCGCCTGCAGGATCTTGCGGTGCCGGCGCTTCTCGTCGGCGCTGCTGATGCCAGCTGTCGAGGTTGCGACCGACCCGGTCGCGGGGGTGGACGTGGCCATAGGAGTCCTTAGGAACGAGGAGTGGTGGTGTCGCGGCGACGTCGGCGCGCAAGAAGGTTGACGCAAGTCAACAGTTGATTCGCGTCAACTATACGCTGATGGTTGACGTACGTCAACCATCACGTGGGTTGAGGGCGCAAGCGCGGGATGTTCACATCGGGTGCTCTCGCCGAGATCACCTGTCGTGTGCGTTCATAACGCGTGCGCTCGGTGAGAGCACGTGATGTGAACGAGCGATGTGGGGCGGATGCTGCGGCCCGCGGCATCCGTTCCTCCACAGGTCGTTGCGGGGACGAGCAGCGCACAGGCTGCGGGATCGGTCGAGCGTCCGGATGCCGTCGCGGGCAGTCTGGGTCGCGTGCCGCGCCACCTGAGTCTCGACGAGGCGATGGCTGTGGTCCGCAGCCGCGAGCAGTTGCGGGCCGGCGGCATGACCGCGCGGGCGATCGGTGACGCGGTGGTGCGCGGCGAGCTGCGGCGGCTGCAGCGCAACCGGTATGTCGGGGTAAAGCTCTGGAACGATCTCTGGCCGGAGTCGCGTCACCTCATCGAGGTGTGCGCCGCGGTCGCCGAGATGCGCGACGGCGATGGTGTCGCCTCCCATGAGTCGGCCGGGGTTCTGGCGGAGTTGCCCCTGTATCGGCACACGCCGTCGGCGGTCCACCTCCTCAAGCCCGAAGCGCGACGCGGGTCCAGCCGCGTCGGGCTGCAACACCATGCCGATCTGCTTCCCGCTGGCGACATCACGGTGGTCAACGGCATCCGGTGCACGACGCTGGATCGCACGGTGTTCGACTTGGTGCGCACCCTCAGCATGGAGGCTGCCATCGCTGTGGCGGATGCCGCGTTGCGCCGCGAGGCGATGCGCGGATCCGCGTACGAGGAACGCGCCGCGGAAGCATGGCGTGAGCGAATGCTGCAGCGGTGCGAAGCTGCACGCGGTGGCCGAGGCGTTCGCCAGGCTGAGGCGGCGATCCGCTTCGCCGACGGTCGTTCGGAGTCGCCCGGGGAGGCGGTCAGCCGGCTGCAGCTGAGTCGTCTCGGATTCCAGGAGCTGCGGCTCCAGGTGCCGGTCAGCGGACCGGACGGGCGGACCTATCGCGTCGACATCGGCATCGAAGATGTGCGGAGCTTCTACGAGTTCGATGGCATGGGCAAATACGACGAACTCGCGCTCGCGTCGGGGAAGACGGTCAAGGAGGTGGTTCTCGACGAGAAGCGCCGCGAGGACTGGATCCGCGGCACGACCCAGCGTCGGTTCGCGCGTGCGGAAGCCCCGCACATCCTGACGCCCGAGGCGCTGGGTCGCCGCCTCGCTGCCTTCGGGATCACCCCGCCGCGCCGGTGACCCTGCCGTTCACATCGGGTGCTCCCACCGAGATCACCCGTCGTGTGCGTTCATAACGCGTGCGCTCGGTGAGAGCACGTGATGTGAACGAGCGATGTGGGGCGGATGCTGCGGCCGGCGGCATCCTTCTCAGGAAGGGCGGGCGGCGCGCTCGGCGGATCGGATGACCGACTCGACGCCGAGCATGAAGAGCTCGCGGTCTTCGAGGGCCAGCAGCTGTGCGGACATCTGTGCGATGTGGGGGTGCTTGATCGGGTCGACGAGCAGCGGGCCCTCGAACCACGGGCTGGACTCGGCGGTGGCGGTGGCGGTGGCGGTGGCGGTGGCGGTGGTTGTGCGTTCGGCCCGCGCGCGGGCGACGCCGGCGGCGATCGAGAGCACGTGGGTGGCCATGAGTGCGTAGTGCTGCACCAGGGCGTCTCCGGTGAGGCCGGCTCGCGAGAACGCGTCGAGCATCAGCTCGATGGCGTCGAGCTCTCCGGGGCCGTGGGTGGTGAGGACGATCGCCTCCTGCCCTACGGCGGGGTAGCGGGCGAACTCGGTCAGGGTCGCCGATGCGAGCTGGCGAAGGCGCTCCTGCCACTGCTCGGGCTCGGCGGTGACCGCGGCGAGGCTCCGCAGGGTGAGCTCGTCGAGCAGTGCGCTCATCAGCTCCTCCTTGCCCCGGAAGTGCCGGTAGACGGCGGTCGGGTCGGTGCCGAGCTTCGCGCCGAGGTCGCGGATCGAGAGGGAGGCGGATCCGGTCGTCTCGGCGAGCTCGAGGCCCGCCGCGATGATCGTGGCCCGATCCAGGCGCTTCGCGCCCGGCTTCTCGGGCGTCGCCCCGGTGCGTGCCGCCATGATCCCCGCTTTCGCCGTCGCGTCCATCGTGCCACGCGGGCCCGTCTCGACCCCGGACGATCCGAGCCTACTCGAGAGGTCATCGACCCTGTCAACAGTGTTGACAGATGCGATGACAGCCGTCTATCGTCAAGCAACCCGTTCGACGACGAAGGAGAGGTCCCGTGGCCGCTGCTGTTCCTGCCGGTGCAGACAACCCGTACGCAGACACCGTGTTCATCCGAGGTGCGCTGTTCAGCTCCGACCTCGTTCGGGCGGGAAGCGCCGAGGCCCTGGGCGGCGTCGCCGTGGCCGTGCGCGACGGGCGCATCGCGGCGGTGTGCGCCGAGGACGAGGCATCCGTGTTCATCGGCCCTGACACGGAGGTCGTCGACCTCGCGGGAGCGCTGCTCGCGCCGGGGTTCCAGGACGCGCACGTGCACCCGATGTCGGGCGGCGTCGAGCTGCTGCAATGCAACCTCACCGGCTCGGAGGACGCCGCCGACACGCTCGCGACCATCGCGCGCTACGCCGCCGAGAACCCCGACGCCGAGTGGATCGTGGGCGGCGGGTGGTCGATGGACCACTTCGCGGGCGGAGCCCCGCTGCGCGGCGCGCTCGACGCGATCGTGCCCGACCGGCCGGTGCTGCTCGCAAGCCGCGACCACCACTCCGCGTGGGCCAACACCGCGGCGATGTGCGCGGCCGGCGTCGACGCGGCCACGGCCGACCCGGCCGACGGCCGCATCGAGCGCGAGGCCGACGGGTTCCCCGCCGGCACCTTCCACGAGGGCGCGGCCGACCTGTTCGCCGAGGCGCGCCCGAAGGTCTCGGAAGACCTCGCCTACGCGGGCCTGCTGCGCGCGCAGGACGACCTCATCGCCCAGGGCATCACGGGCTGGCAGGACGCTCTCGTCGGGAACTTCCCCGGGATCGCCGGCGGCCTCGCCGCCTACCGTCGCGCGCTCGCCGAGGGAACCCTCAAGGCGCACGTCGTCGGGGCGCAGTGGTGGGAACGCGGTGAGGGGATCGAGCAGCTCGAAGGCATGATCCGCGCCCGCGACGAGGTCGCCGCGCTCGGACGCGAGGACCGCTTCTCGCTCGGCTCGATCAAGTTCATGGTCGACGGCGTCGCAGAGAACCACACGGCCGCCATGCTCGAGCCGTACCGCGACGGGCACGGTCACCCGACCGACAACCGGGGCCTGTCGTTCATCCCGGCCGAGCGGCTCCGCGAGTACGCGATCGCGGCCGACGCCGCAGGCTTCCAGCTGCACTTCCACGCCCTCGGCGACCGGGCCGTGCGCGAGGCGCTCGACGCGGTCGAGGCGGCGGCGGAGGTCAACGGCGCCACCGACGGCCGTCATCACCTCGCCCATATCCAGGTGGTCGACGAGGCCGACGTGCCGCGCTTCGCAGCGGCGGGCGCGGTGGCGAACATGCAGCCCCTGTGGGCGTGCCACGAGGATCAGATGGACGAGCTCACCCTCCCGTTCCTCGCCGAGTCCGCCGCATCGCGCCAGTACCCGTTCGGCGATCTGCAGCGGGCAGGGGTGCGCCTCGCCGGCGGCAGCGACTGGCCGGTCTCGAGCGCCGACCCGCTCGCGGGCGTGCACATCGCGGTGAACCGCGTCGCGCCGCTCTCCGACGACGAGCCGCTCGGCGGCGGCCACCAGCGACTCGACCTCGCGACCGCGCTCGCCGCCTACACATCGGGCACCGCGTACGTGAATCACCGCGACCACGACACCGGCTACGTCCGCGCGGGCTACCTCGCGAACCTCGTCGTCGTGGAGCCGAACCCGTTCACCGTCCCCGTCGAGGACCTCCACCTGTGCCGCGTCGCCTCGACCTGGATCGACGGGGAGCACGTCTACTCGCGCGCCGACGCCGAGGCCGCAGCGGGCGCCGAGGCCGACGCCGACGTTGAGGCCGCAGCGCGCGCCGAGGCCGCAGCATCCGCTATGTCCTGAGTTCCTTCTCCACCACCCGACACCGTCGTCAGAACCCGAGGAGCACCATGATCCGCACCCGACGCGCCGCCCGTCGCCTGCTCGCCGCCGCGAGCCTCGGCGTGGCGGGCGCGCTCGTCCTGTCCGCGTGCAGCGCCGACACGTCGAGCCCCGACGCCACCGCCGCCCCCGAGTGGGATTACACCGTCCAGACGGCCGCGCCGTCGGGCGACATCGACTCGTTCTCGTGGGTGAGCTACTCCGAGCCCTACTCACTCGACTACGCGTACGCGTTCGACTACGCCGACAACCAGGTGCTCTCGAACGTGTGCGAATCGCTCCTGCGCCTGAACCCCGACTACACGCTGACGCCGGGGTTGGCGGAGGCGTTCGAGCACCCGACGCCCGAGACGTGGGTCTACACGATCCGCGACGGCGTCACGTTCCACGACGGCACCCCGCTCACGGCGGCCGACGTGGTCGCATCGATGAGCCGCCACCTCGATCCCGAGGTGGGGTCGTCCTGGTACTCCGTGTACCAGAACGTCGCCTCGATCCAGCAGACCGGCGACCGCCAGGTCACCGTCACCATGAACCAGGCGGACTCGCAGTTCAACCTCGCGATGGGCGGCGCGGCGGGCGTCGTCGAGTCGGCGGCGACGCTGGCCGACAAGGGCGCGGACTACGGCAACTCGTCCGGGCTGGTGAACTGCACGGGCCCGTTCGAGCTCAGCGAGTGGAAGTCGGGCGAATCCGTGACGCTGACCCGCTACGACGACTACTGGGACGCCTCGCTGCGCGCCAAGGCGGGCGAGGTCGAGATCCTGTTCATGACCGACGCGAACGCGCGGGTCAACGCGCTGAAGTCGGGCGAGGTCGACGGCGGCTGGATGATCCCGACCGACGCGATCTCCCAGCTGCAGTCCTCCGGCAAGGGTGATATCCACTTCGGCCTCAACACCGCTGTCGGCAGCCTCGTCGTGAGCAACCTGGAGGGTCCGCTCGGTGACGAGCGCGTGCGCAGAGCGCTGCTGATGGCGATGGACCGGCAAGGGATCCTGGATGCAGCGGCCAAGGGCTACGGCGAGGTCACCGACGTGCTCACCACCGAGTCGGTCTGGGTCGGCGCCGGCGACGCGGCGCTGAAGGAGGCGTTCGACGGGCTCGAGGAGTATCCGTACGACGTCGAGGCGGCGAAGAAGCTCATCGACGAGGCAGGAGTCACAGGCGAGGAGATCGTGATCGCGACCGCGCCGATCAGCAACGACTTCACCGTCATCTCGCAGGGCGCGGCCGCCGCCGCGCAGTCGATCGGCCTCACGGCGACCATCGAGACGGTGAGCCCGAGCGCGTACACGGCGCTGTTCTCCGACCCGAGCGCGCGCGAGGGCATCGACCTCTTCTACACGTCGTGGTACCTGTCGAGCCCGGATCCGCTCGAGATGTACAGCGTGCTGCGCACCGGCGAGTTCAGCAACTACGGCAACTGGAGCGACCCCGAGTTCGACGCCCTCGTGAACGAGGCGGTCGCGATCGACGACCCGGCGGCGCGCAGCGAGGTCACCGCTCAGGCTCAGCGCATCGCGAACGCGCAGCTGCCCTGGCTGCCACTGTTACAGGGCCCGATGACGCTGTTCCTCGGCGACCGGGTGACCGGCGTCGCCCCGTCGGTGGCGTTCATGTACTACCCGTGGGCGGCGACCATTGGCTCCCGTTGACGTGAGCGCGGACCCGGCGGTCGCCGCCGGGCCCGGCCCGGATCGGCGGCGGGCCGGAGGGAGCGGGGGAGCGACGATCGCCGTCCGTCGGATCGCCGGCAGACTCGGCGGGCTGCTGCTCACGCTCTTCCTGGCATCCGTGCTCGTGTTCTTCTCGCGCTTCCTGGTGCCCGGCGACCCTGTGGCGTTCCTGCTGCGGGGCCGCAAGCCCAGTGCCGAAGCGGTGGCGCAGATCACCGCGCAGTACGGCCTCGATCTCCCGCCGTGGCAGCAGTACCTGAACTGGGTGGCGGGGCTCTTGCAGGGCGACCTCGGGCGCTCGCTGCAGTACCGGCAGGACGTCACTGTGGTGCTCGGCGAGCGGCTGCCCGTCACGCTCGGCCTGGTCGTGATCGCGGGCACGGTGATCGCGGTCGTCGGCCTCATCGCCGGCGCGGTCGCCGCCCTCCACCGGGGCCGCCTCGCGGACCGCTCGATCCTCATCGGGCTCACCGTGCTTGGGGCGATCCCGTCGTTCGTCGGATCGATCGTGCTGATCGCGGTGTTCGCGGTGCAGCTCGGCTGGTTCCCGTCGTTCGGGTCGGGCGAGGGCTTCTGGGACACGGTCTACCACCTCGTGCTTCCGTCGATCGCCCTCGCGGTCGTGTTCGTCGTGCTGGTGGGCAAGGTGACGCGTTCGTCGATGATCGACCAGCTCGACCGCGAGCACGTCGAGGTCGCGATCAGCCGTGGCATCAAGCGCGGTACGGTGATCCGCCGTCACGTGTTCCGCAACGCCGTCGGGCCGATCCTGACGGTGAGCGGGATGCTGGTGGCCGGGCTTCTCGTCGCGAGCTCCATCGTCGAGGCGGCCTTCGGTCTCGCCGGCATGGGGTCGCTCCTCGTGCAGTCGGTCGACCGTCTCGACTTCCCCGTCGTGCAGGCGATCGTCCTCCTCGTCGTGACCGCTTTCGTCCTCGTGAACGCCGTGATCGACGTCCTCGAACCCTGGATCGATCCCCGATCCGCTGCCGGAGCCGGTGCCCGATGACGACCACGCCCACACTCGCCGTCAAGGTGCTGCGCGCGCCGCGGCGGCCTCGCACCAGCCTGACGCTCGCGATCGCCCTCGGCGTCCTCGCGGCGATGACTCTGGCCGCGATCTTCGCGCCGTTCCTCGCCCCGTACAACCCCGACGCCGTCGACTTCGCCGCCGTGAACGCGCCGCCGAGCCCCGCGCACTGGCTGGGCACCGACGGCCTCGGCCGCGACACGCTGAGCCGTCTCATCTACGGCGCGCGCACGGCCCTGCTCGGCCCGCTCCTGGTGGTGATCGCGTCGACCCTGCTCGGCATCCTCCTCGGTCTCGTCGCCGGCTGGCGCGGCGGCTGGATCGACTCCGTGCTCGGTCGCCTCTTCGACGTGCTGTTCGCCTTCCCGTCGCTGCTCATCGCGATCATGGCGGTCGCGCTGTTCGGCAAGGGGCTGGTCGCTCCCGTCATCGCGATGAGCATCGCGTACGCGCCGTTCGTCGCGCGCCTCACCCGCTCGCTGATCGCGGCCGAACGCACGAGGCCCTACGTCGCGGCGTATCGCGTTCAGGGCTTCGGCGGTGGGTGGATCGCGCTGCGGCGCGTGCTGCCCAACGTCACGCCGGTCGTCGGGGCGCAGTCGACGCTCAACTTCGGCTACGTGCTGGCCGAGCTCGCGGCCCTGTCGTTCCTCGGCCTGGGCGTGCAGCCGCCCGCCGCCGACTGGGGCGCGATGATCAACGAGGCGCAGGCCGGGCTCATCGGCGGGCACTTCCTGCCCGCGATCGTGCCGGCCGTCGCCGTCGTCGTGGTCGTCGTGGCCGTCAACGTCATCGGGGAAGAGCTCTCCGACCGCATCGGTGGGGAGATCCCGGCATGAGCGTACCCGAGACCGTGGTCGATCCGGTCGACACCGCTGCGACCGCGGCCCCCGCGAACGCCCTGCTCGACATCCGCGACCTCGCGCTCGACCTGCGGGACGGAACGCGGCTGCTGCACGGCATCTCGCTGTCGGTCGCCGCGGGCGAGACCGTCGGCCTCGTCGGCGAGTCCGGGTCGGGCAAGTCCCTCACCGCCCGCACGGTGCTGGGGCTCGTTCCCGACCGCTCCACGATCACGGGCGAGGTCGTGCTCGACGGGGCCGGAGTGCTCACCGCACCCGCAGCCGGGCTCCGGCAGCTGCGCCGCCATGGCGCGGCCATGATCTTCCAGGATCCGCGCGCGGGCATCAACCCGATGCGCACGATCGGCGACCACCTCACCGAGGCGCTGCGCCTCGCGGAGGGATGGTCGACGGATGCTGCGCGCGCACGCGCCGTCGAACTGCTCGAGGCGGTGCGTCTTCCGCGCCCCGAAGATCACCTGCGCCAGTACCCGCACGAGTTCTCGGGCGGGATGCTGCAGCGGGTCATGATCGCAGGAGCCCTGACCACGTCGCCGAAGCTCCTCGTGTGCGACGAGCCCACGACGGCGCTCGACGTCACGACGCAGGCCGAGATCATCGGCGTGCTCGCCGAGCAGCGCGCGAGCCGCGGCATGGGCATGCTCTTCATCACGCACGACCTCAACCTCGCCGCCTCGCTCTGCGATCGCGTCTATGTGATGAGCGGGGGCCAGGTCGTCGAGCACGGGCGCGCACACGAGGTGCTGCGCGACCCCCGGGCCGAGTACACGCGGCGCCTCGTCGCGGCGACCCCGACGCTCGTCGGCGCCGCGGCCCAGCACAGCATCGGAGGTTCTGCGCGACACGCCGGGCCGCAGCATCCGTTCGCCGCCGCGTCGTCGGCGATCTCCGATTCTGTGCACGGCGAGATGGTGGCGGATGCTGCCGACCCGGCCGCCGCAGCGCCGCCGATGCTCGAGGCGGACGGGGTGTCGAAGACCTACGTGCGCCGCGGCAAGGAGCCGGTGCGCGCGGTGATCGACGCGTCGGTGGCGGTGCCTCGCGGCGGTGCGCTGGGCGTGGTGGGCGAGTCGGGGTCGGGCAAGTCGACGCTCGCGCGCATGATCGTGGGGCTCGAGGCCGCCGACGCGGGCGACATCCGCATCGACGGTCGGCAGCGCAGCGCTGTTCCTCGCAACCGGCGCGACCGGCTAGCCCACGCGCGGAGCGTGCAGATGGTGTTCCAGGATCCGTACCTGTCGCTCGACCCGCGCATCACGGCGGGCCGGGCCATCGAAGACGCCCTGCGCCTGCACACGCGCCTGGGGGTGACCGAGGCGCGGTCGCGGGTGCTCGACCTGCTCGCCCAGGTCGGACTGGGGGAGAAGCACGCCGGCGCGCGGCCGCGGACCCTCTCCGGCGGTCAGCGGCAGCGTGTCGCGATCGCGCGCGCCCTCGCGATCGAGCCGGACGTGCTCGTGATGGACGAGGCGACGAGTGCGCTCGATGTCTCGGTGCAGGCGCAGGTGCTCGACCTGGTCGACCGCATCCGGCGGGAGCGCGGACTCACCGTGCTCTTCATCAGCCACGACCTCGCCGTCGTCAGGCGGGTGTGCGAGGAGACCGTCGTGATGCGCGGTGGCGAGATCGTCGAGCGCGGCCTGACGGCGGAGCTGCTCGCCGCCCCGCAGCACGAGTACACGCGGCTGCTCATCGACTCGGTGCCCAAACCCGGGTGGGACGCGGAGGCGGCAGGTGCCGAAGTCGAGGCTGCGGCGATCGACGGCGGTGGGTCGGACACGCACGCCGACGACGGCGATGCGCAGGCGCGGGCGGTGGAGACGGCGAACATCGAGGCGGGCGGGCAGGCGCGGTGACCCGTGTCCGGCGGAGGACGCCGGCGCGCGGGAGGATGGAGGGGTGTTCAGCGTCGAACTGATTCCGGATGCCGAGGTCGACCGCGTCGTGCGGGAGGACTGGGACCGGCTCCTCGGCGCCGACCTGCCGAGCTCGGGACGCAATCCCGCGCCGAGCAACCGCCCGCACGTCACGCTCGCGGTGCGGGATCATCTCGAGCCGTCGGCCTTCGCCGGCATCGCCGAGATCCTTCCCGTCCCCCTGGAGCTCGGAGGAGTGCTGCTCCTCGGCCACCGGGACCGGTACGTGCTCACGCGCCAGCTCGTCGTGAGCGCCGCCCTGCTGGCGATTCACCGTGTCGTGGCCGAGCTCGCCGGCAGGCCCGAGCCGCGCTATTCTACGACGGGCATCGACCACTGGACGCCGCACATCACCCTCGCGCGAGGGCTGACCGCGGTGCGGCTGGCGACGGCGATGCGCACGATCAGGGCCCCGCACATCAGCGGGGAGGCCGTGGGAGTGCGGGTGTGGGATGCCGAGAACCGCCGCGTCACCACGATCAGGTGAGCGCGGCGCGCGCTCCGCGAGCGCTCAGTCGGCGAGGGCGAGCGCGCGGAACGGCTCGCGCGGCGCGGCGGGTGGCTGCGGGGTCCGTTCCGGCTGCTGCCGTGCCCGCATGGTGCGCAGGTAGAGCTCGTCGATGAGGGCGGTCGCAAGACGCACGAGCTTCGCGATCTCGGCGTCGTCGCGATCGACCCACGCGCAGCGGGGCTCGTCGTCGACGGGTACGAAACCGTCGTGCTGCTCCCACGCGACCAGCGTGCGCTCGGCGCCCAGCACGTGCTGCTGCCACCACACCTGGCGGAGATACGAGCGCGGGATGCTGCGCCACGCCTTGTTCGTCGTCTTGATCTCGGCGAGGGTGATGCGACCGACCCCGTCCACCGCGATGCCGTCGGGCGTCGCGAGGTGCCTCTTCTCGACGACGGCGTGGAAGAGCGCCGACGACGGCTGGATGCCGTGGGTCGCCGCGACCCACGCGGCGATCTCGGGCTCCCGCGCGCGTCCGTGCGCGGTGTACGCGTTGCCCGAGAAGCCCGAGCCGAGGAGTTTCGCATCGGCCGCGCGGGCGATCGCCCTGTCGGAGGTGAGGGTCGCGACGTCCGTCGCGGTGATACCCCGGGACCGGGCGCGCACCCAGGCCACCCGGTCGCGCGAGTCCGCGACGATGCGGGCGGCGACCTCCGGTGCCTGCGCCGCGAGCCCGGACGGGCGCGCGGCGGAGTGCTCGGGAATCACCCTTCGAGGCTACGCCGCCGACCCGACATCCGCCGCCTGCGACGCACCGCGGTCGACAGACGAGGGTGCGCAAGGGGGGTTGCGGCGGGCTGTGACGGTGGCATCCTCGGGGGCATGGACACCATCACTTCAGCCGAGTTCCGCGCTTTCCCCGGTGTCGAGCACTGGCATCCGCGCGTGACCGGGGCGTTCGCCCTGTTCCGCACCGGCACGTTCGCGGCCGGGGCGCAGCTGTTCGGCGCGATCGCCGAGCTGGCGGAGGCGGCCGACCATCATCCCGACGTCGACGTCCGGTACACCTCCGTGCGCGTGCGGCTCACGACGCACTCGGCCGGCGGGCTGACGGAGAAGGATGCTGCGCTCGCCGCGCAGATCTCGCAGGCCGCGCGCGAGCTCGACATCCCGGCCGACACCGGGCGCATGCTCGACGTGATGCTCGCGGTCGCCACACCGGATCCGGGGGCCGTGGTGCCGTTCTGGAAGGCGGCAACCGGATTCTCGGAGGTGCGCGACGGCGTCCTGTTCGACAAGGACGGGCGCGGCCCGCTGATCTGGTTCCAGCCGGTCGACAAGCCGCTGCGAGGTCGGTCGCACCTCGACGTCAACGGCCCCCGCGACGTCATCGAGAAGCGGCTGGAGGCCGCGCTCGCCGCAGGCGGCGTCATCGTCGACGACTCGCATGCGCCCGAATGGTGGACGCTCGCCGACGCCGACGGCCACAAGGTCGACCTCTGTCCCTGGCGGGCCTGACCCCGCCGGCGCGCGGCCCGCCATCTCTCCTCGAGGTCAGAACGCTGCGGCGCCGGCCTCCGCGACGGTCTGGTCCTGCTCGCCCGAGCCGCCGCTGACGCCGACCGCGCCGACGACTTCGCCGTCGCGGGTAAGCGGCACTCCGCCCGCGAAGATGGCGACGCCGCGGCCGTGCGCGTTGGTGGTGTGGATGCCGAAGAACTGCTGCGTCGGCTGCGAATTGTCGCCGAGGTCCTTGGTCGAGATGTCGAACGCCTTCGACGTCCATGCCTTGCTGATCGAGATCTCGATGCTGCCGATCCAGGCGCCGTCCTGGCGCACGTGCGCGACGAGGTTGCCGCCCGCGTCGACGACAGCGATGTTCATGGGCTGGCCGATCTCGTCGGCGCGCTTCTCGGCGGCTTCGATCACACGGCGGGCATCTGCGAGGGTCACGGACATGGGGGTTCCTTTCATAGCGGGACGGATGCCTCGGGCCGAGGCATCCGTGTCGGTCAAGCGGTCTGGATGTAGCCGTTGGGGTTGAGCACGTACTTCTTGGCGGCACCCTGGTCGAAGTCGGCATAGCCCTGCGGGGCGTCTTCGAGGCCGATCGGGGTCGCGCCGACCGCGTCGGCGATGTGCACCTTGTCGTGCAGGATCGCCATCATGAGCTGACGGTTGTACTTCATGACCGGGCACTGCCCGGTGGTGAACGACAGCGACTTCGCCCAGCCGAGGCCGAGGCGCAGCGACAGCGAGCCCACCTTGGCGGCCTCGTCGATGCCGCCGGGGTCTCCGGTGACGTAGAGGCCGGGGATGCCGAGGGCGCCCCCTGCCGCAGTGAGGTCCATCAGCGCGTTGAGCACCGTCGCGGGCGCCTCGTGGGAGGCATCCGATCCGTGTCCTCTCGCTTCGAAGCCGACGGCGTCCACGCCAGAGTCGACCTCGGGGACGCCGAGGATCTGCTCGATCTGATCCTTCGGGTCGCCCTGGGAGACGTCGACGGTCTCGCAGCCGAACGAGCGGGCGCGGGCCAGGCGGTCGGCGTTGAGGTCGCCCACGATGACGACCGCTGCCCCGAGCAGCTGCGCCCCGACGGCGGCGGCGAGCCCGACGGGGCCGGCCCCGGCGATGTAGACGGTCGATCCCGGCCGGACGCCGGCGGTGTAGGCGCCGTGGAAGCCGGTGGGGAAGATGTCGGAGAGCATCGTCAGGTCGAGGATCTTCTCGAGCGCCTGGTCGCGGTCGGGGAACTTCAGAAGGTTCCAGTCGGCGTAGGGGACGAGCACGTACTCGGCCTGGCCGCCGACCCAGCCGCCCATGTCGACGTAGCCGTATGCGGAGCCGGGGCGGTCGGGGTTGACGTTGAGGCAGATGCCGGTCTTGCCTTCCTTGCAGTTGCGGCAGCGGCCGCAGGCGATGTTGAACGGCACCGAGACGATGTCGCCGACCTTGATGAACTCCACGTCGGGGCCGACCTCGACGACCTCGCCGGTGATCTCATGGCCGAGCACGAGCCCCGCCGGTGCGGTCGTGCGGCCACGCACCATGTGCTGATCCGAGCCGCAGATGTTCGTCGACACGGTCTTGAGGATCGCGCCGTGCGGCACCTTCCTGCCGACGTTCGCCGGGTTGACCCCGGGGCCGTCCTTGAGCTCGAACTCGGGGTAGTCGGTGTCGATGACCTCGACCTCGCCCGGCCCCTTGTACGCCACCGCCCTGTTCGCAGACATCGTCGTCCTCTCCGTCGCTCGACAGATTCGGCCGGCGACTTCGTCGTGCTGGGTCCGCTGAGAGCCTTCTCCTTCCGGAGGCCTCGCGCAATGGGGGCTCGATTTGGCGGACCGCGCGGCATCACGTACCCTTGTGGAAGCCGAAGACCGCTGGTCATCGACGTGCGTGCGAACGCATGGAGATCGAAGCTCTGCAACGCAGGGGCCCGCGCAGGTGTCACGAACGATTCTCCTGGATTCAGGAATCCCGCTCCGTGCGCTTGCGCCGGAGCTTTTTTGTTGCCGCGACGAGGATGACCGGGAGCCTTCGTCCGGCGCCCCGCCACCGCGGAGCGTCTCATTCACACAAGGAGTGGCCATGGCGCAGAAGGAAGCATCGGTCGCCGAGCTCACGAAGCACTTCGAGGACTCGACCGCCGTTCTGCTGACCGAGTACCGCGGTCTGACGGTTGCCCAGCTCAAGGAGCTGCGCAACAGCATCCGTCAGGACGCGGAATACGCCGTGGTGAAGAACACGCTGACCAAGATCGCCGCGAACAACGCGGGGATCACGTCGCTGGACGACGACCTCAAGGGTCCGTCGGCCATCGCATTCGTGCACGGTGACCCGGTCTCCGTCGCGAAGGGTCTCCGTGCCTTCGCCAAGGCACACCCTCTTCTCGTGATCAAGGGCGGTTTCTTCGACGGAAACCCCCTGAGCGCTGACGAGGTCAACAAGCTCGCCGACCTCGAGAGCCGTGAAGTCCTGCTGGCGAAGCTCGCCGGTGCGATGAAGGCCTCGATGACCAAGGCGGCAAACGTCTTCAATGCGCTTCCGTCGAAGGCCGTCCGCACGGTCGACGCGCTGCGCGAGAAGCAGGAGTCCGCGGCCTGACATCGGGCCTCGGCGTAGCAAAACCACAATCAAGGAGAAACATCATGGCAAAGCTCAGCACTGAGGAGCTGCTCGACGCGTTCAAGGAGCTCACGCTCATCGAGCTCAGCGAGTTCGTCAAGGCGTTCGAGGAGACCTTCGACGTCACCGCCGCCGCCCCGGTCGCGGTTGCCGCTGCGGGCGCGCCCGCCGGTGCCGCTCCGGAAGAGGTCGAGGAGAAGGACTCGTTCGACGTCGTCCTCGAGGCCGCCGGCGACAAGAAGATCCAGGTCATCAAGGTCGTCCGCGAGCTCACCTCGCTCGGCCTCGGTGAGGCGAAGGCCGTCGTCGACGGTGCTCCGAAGGCCGTCCTCGAGGGCGCCAACAAGGAGACCGCCGACAAGGCGAAGGCCGCTCTCGAAGAGGCCGGCGCGACGGTTACCCTCAAGTAATCCCGCGCTGCTTCTTGCAGCGATCCACGAAGGCCCCGGATGCTCGGCATCCGGGGCCTTCGTCGTTTTCGAGAACCGGTAGTTGGATCTGAGACTGCGCATTCTGTGAAACCCCTTTCTCACGAATCGGTCACGCTCCACCGTTGATTTCACTGCAGGGCTTGCGCTGCAGCATCCGTTCTGGCAAGAATGAGAAAGCGCATTCCAGAAAGCGCATTCTCACCCTCGAAGACGAGACCGGAGGATACGGTGACGACGACGCACCGCCCTAGAACGCTGCCGCCGGGCCGCGCATGCGGAGGCACCGCATGAGCGCGATCGGCGAGCTCGGCAAGCTCAAGACCGCGAAGAGCGACGGCAAGAAGCAGAACAAGGCCGCCTACCTCTTCCTCGCCCCGTGGTTCGTCGGGCTGGTCCTCATCACGATGGGCCCGATGGTCGCCTCGTTCGGGCTGTCGTTCACCCGCTACAACCTGCTCAGCGCGCCGAAGTGGATCGGACTTCAGAACTACGCCCGCATGTGGGAGGACGAGCGCCTCCACTCGGCGCTCCAGGTCACCTTCACGTACGTGTTCGTGTCACTGCCCCTGCAGCTCGCCGTCGCGCTGTTCCTGGCGATCGTGCTCGACCGGGGCCTTCGCGGGCTGGCGTTCTACCGCTCCGCGTTCTACCTTCCGTCGCTGCTCGGAGCGAGCGTCGCGATCGCGATCCTGTGGCGCCAGATCTTCGGCGTCGACGGCCTCGTCAACCAGGTGCTCGCGGTGTTCGGCATCCAGGGACAGGGATGGATCTCGAACCCCGATACCGCCCTCGGCACGCTCATGATCCTGAACGTGTGGACCTTCGGCTCGCCGATGGTGATCTTCCTCGCGGGCCTCAGGCAGATCCCGACGATGTACTACGAGGCCGCGGACGTCGACGGCGCCAGCAGGCGGCAGCAGCTGTTCCGCATCACGATCCCGCTGCTGACCCCGATCATCTTCTTCAACGCCGTGCTGCAGCTGATCGGCACGTTCCAGTCGTTCACCCAGGCGTACATCGTCTCGGGCGGCACCGGCGGCCCCGTCGACTCCACGCTCTTCTACACGCTGTACCTGTACCAGCAGGGGTTCACGAACTACAACATGGGCTACGCATCGGCCATGGCGTGGCTGCTGCTGGTCATCATCGGCATTCTGACCGTCCTGATGTTCTGGACCTCGAGATTCTGGGTTTTCTACGATGACCAAGATTGACGACGCCGCCATGCCGGCCCCGCTCGCGACCGAGACGATCGTCACAGGACGCCAGCCGCGCTCCCGCCGGCGGAGCGCCTTCCGCAGGCCGATGACGAGCATCGTGCGCCACACCCTGCTCATCGCGCTCGCGCTCGCGATGCTCTACCCCGTGATCTGGATGGTCGTCAGCTCGCTGCGGCCGAACGACGAGATCTTCCGCGATCCGAGCATCATCCCCGACAGCTTCGAGATCTCGAACTACACCGACGGGTGGAACGCGCTCGCATACCCGTTCAACGTCTACATGTGGAACTCGGCGCTGATCGTGATCGGCTGCATCGTCGGCAACCTCGTGTCGTGCTCGATGGCGGCCTACGCGTTCGCCCGCCTGTCGTTCAGTGGAAAGCGGTTCTGGTTCGCGGTGATGCTCCTGAGCATCATGCTCCCGATCCACGTCATCATCGTTCCGCAGTACGTGCTGTTCTCCCAGCTCGGCTGGGTCAACACGTTCCTGCCGCTCATCGTCCCGAAGCTGCTGGCGACGGACGCGTTCTTCATCTTCCTCATGGTCCAGTTCATCCGGGGCATACCGAAGGAGCTCGATGAGGCCGCGCGGATCGACGGGGCGGGCCACCCGCGGATCTTCCTGCAGATCATCCTTCCGCTGATGGTGCCCGCACTCGCGACGACCGCGATCTTCACCTTCATCTGGACCTGGAACGACTTCTTCTCGCAGCTGATCTTCCTGACCAAGCCCGAGCTGTACACCGTGCCGCTGGCGCTGCGGTCCTTCGAGGATGCGCAGAGCTCAACCAACTACGCCCAGATGTTCGCGATGAGCGTCGTGTCGCTCATCCCGATCTTCCTGATCTTCCTGTTCGGCCAGAAGTTCCTCATCAAGGGGATCGCGACGACCGGGATCAAGTGACGCTCGCGTCACGCACCTCTTCGCGGGCCGCCAGGCCCACCCTCATCACACCGCACCAACACCACTCACCGACTTCGGTGGAAAGGATGCAAGACATGCGACGCACCACAACCGCACCGCGCTGGTTGCTGCTGACCTCCGTCGGCGCAGCGACGATGCTGACGCTGACCGCGTGCGGGGGTCAGGCGGAGACCCCCGCCACCGGACCGACCCTGTCCGACGAACCCGTGACGCTCAGCTTCACCTGGTGGGGCAACGACGTCCGCCACGGCATCACGGAGGAGCTCATCGCCGCCTTCGAGGCCGAGCACGAGAACATCACCATCGAGCCGCAGTACACCGACTGGGCGGGCTACTGGGACAAGCTCGCCACCACAGTGGCCGCCGGAGACGCCCCCGACATCATCCAGATGGACGAGAAGCAGCTCTCGACGTACGCGGCGAACGGCGTCCTGCTCGACCTCGGAACCCTGGGCGACCAGCTGCCGACCGGTGACTTCCCGGAGTCGGTCCTCGGCACCGGCGCGCTCGACGGCACGCAGTACGGCATTCCGGTGGGCATCAACACCTACACCTACATGGCGAACGTGGATGTGCTCGACAGTCTCGGCATCGAGCTGCCCGACGATGAGACGTGGTCGTGGGACGACCTCAACGAGATCGCCGAGGAGGTGACCGCCGCCAGCGGCGGCGCGGTCGTCGGCTCGCAGTCGTGGGGCTTCGAGGACGGCGGCCTCAACAACTGGCTGCGCCAGCACGGCGAGTCGCTGTACGCCGAGGACGGCTCGCCCGAGGTGACCGCGAGCGAGAAGACGCTCGCCGCCTGGTGGCAGAACCTGCTCGACGTCACCGAGGCCGGTGGAACGCCCGTGCCCTCCGCGACGATCGAGCGCGAGTCCGCCGGACTCGCGGAGTCGTTCACGGCGACCAACCAGTCTGCCTTCGGACCGTGGTGGTCGAACCAGGTGGCCGCCCTCCGCGATGCGAGCGGCCAGAACCTGGTGCCGCTCATGGTGCCGACCCCCGACGAGGGCGAAGACGCCGCCGCGTACTACAAGCCCTCGATGTTCTGGTCGGCATCGGCCAAGACCGAGCACCCGGGGGAGGTCGCGCTGTTCCTCGACTTCCTCGCCAACAGCGAGGAGGCGGCCGACCTGCTGCTCGCCGAGCGCGGCGTGCCCGCCAACGACAAGATCCGTGCGTACATCACCCCGAAGCTCGACGAGGTCAACCAGGAGGTCGTCGACTTCCTCGACAAGATCGCGCCACGCGTCGGCGACGCGCCGCCGGCGACGCCGCCGGGCGGCGGTGCGATCGAGACGATCATCGATCAGCACACGCAGCGCGTGCTGTTCGGCGAGGTGACGCCCGAGGACGCCGCTGCGAGCTTCATCGCGGAGCTGCAGCAGGCGCTCGACGACGCGGCCATCTAGCCCACGAGCGGGGTCGCGACACAGAGCGCGCGACCCCGCCGTGCCCAGGACTGTCCGGGGCCGGACCGAAGTGATGAGGGGTCCGGTCCCGGGCGGGCGCCCCGACGCGGAAGTCGTCCGGTCGAATGCGCCCCACCGCGCCCGTCGGCGCCCAAGATTGAGAGAGGAGGGGGATTCCTTGAGCGAGGTCACGTCGCGCCCGATCACGATGGCGCAGGTCGCACAGTACGCCGGTGTGTCGCAGGCATCCGTGTCACGCGTGCTCAACGGCGTCGCCACCGTCGATCCCGCCATCGTCGCGAAGGTCAACCGCGCGGTCGCTGCGCTGAACTATTCGCCGAGCGAGGCGGCGCGCAGCCTCGTGCGCGGGAGCAGCCACACCATCGCGCTGCTGGTTCCCGACCTCGAGAATCCGATGTTCCAGGGCGTCCTGAAGGGGCTCACCGTCGCCGCCGCCCGCGACGGCTACCGTGTGCTGGTCGCCGACAGCGCAGAGGCGGTCGGCGTCGAGGCCGACATCGCGAGCGAGGCGCGCAGCAAGTGCGACGCCTTGGTGCTGGTGTCGCCACGGATGCCGGACGCCGAGCTCCGCGACCTCATCCACCGCACCACGCCGGTCGTGGTGGTGAACCGCCGCGTCGACGACACCGCGGCGGCCCAGCTGTCGGTCGACTACACCACGGCCGTCAAGGAGCTGGGGATGCACCTGCGCGGCTTCGGCCACCGACGCATCGCGTACGTCGCGGGTCCGGCCCTCAGCTACGCGAACGAGCAGCGGGCCCTCGGACTGGGGGAGCTGGCGCGGGAACACGCCGACCTCGAGTTCCTCACCATTCCGGCGGGCTCGAGCATGGAGGCGGGCTACGACGCCGCCGACGCCGTGCTCGAGACCGGAGCCACCGCCGCCATCGCCTTCAACGACCTCGTCGCCCTCGGGCTCATGTCGCGCCTGCGCGAGGTCGGCGTGGAGGTGCCCGAACAACTCTCCATCGTCGGGATCGACGACATCCCGCAGTCTCGTTTCGCCGCCCCTCCGCTGACGACCATGTCGGTCCCGCGGATCGAGATCGGGCGGCAGGCTTGGAATCGCATGCGTCAAGCGCTGGACGGCGAGAGCGCCGACCACCCCCTGTTCTATCGGCCGGTCCTCGTGGCGCGCCGCAGCTCCGGTCCGGCGTCCCACGCCAGCGGCTGGGTGGGCCCGGCCCGCCCGGTCCTGCGGCTCGGGTCCACCGTCGTCGCCCAGTACGAGGAGGGCGTGAACGTCGACTCGGTGCTCTCGCCGCGCCCGTACCTCGACGCGGTGATCTCCCGCACCGGAACGCCGCTCACCGTGACGGAGCCGACCGACCACCCTCACCACCTCGGCGTGAGCCTCGCGATCGCCGACGTCAACGGCACCTCGTACTGGGGTGGCCGCACGTACGTGCGCGGCGAGGGATCGGTCATGGTTCCCAACCACGGCCGGCAGCGCCGTGACCGCCTTCACATCGAGGGGCACGCGCTCGACGAGCGGCTGAGCTGGGTCGACGAACACGGCACGACGCAGCTCGTCGAGGTGCGCGAGCTCCGCTCCGCCGAGCTGGCGAACGGCTGGGCGCTCCGGTGGCGCAGCCACCTCAAGGCGACGCTCGACGCGATCACCTTCGGGTCCCCGGCGACGAACGGGCGCGACGGCGCCGGGTACGGCGGCATCTTCTGGCGGTTCGCCCCTGAGATCGCCCGGGTCTTCAGCCCCGCCGGCGACACCGAGCGCGATGTGCACGGGGCTGCGACACCCTGGATCGCCTTCACCTTCCCCGAGCGGGGCACGACCGTCGTGCTGACGCAGGGAGAAGAGCAGCTGCCCTGGTTCGTCCGATTCGCCGAGTATCTCGGCGCCGGCCCCTCGGTGGCATGGGACGAGGCACGCACGATCCCCGAGGGCGGCGAGCTGAACCTCGAGCTGACGGCGTTCGTGCTCGATGAAGAGCTCGCCGACGCTGCGGCCGTCGACGCCGTGCTTCCCGCACTGCGGGCCGAGGCGGGGCTGTGACGAACCGCCTTCGCGTGGGCGTCGCCGGCGTCCACGGTCACGGGCGCGGCCACGTCGACACCGTGCTCGCGGCGCCCGATCTCGAACTCGTCGCCGTCGCCGACCCCCGGGGCGGCGGCGACGTGCCCTCCTCGACACGGGAGTTCGCCGACGCCGTCGCCATGATCGACGCCGTCGATCTCGACGTGGTCGTGCTCAGCACCCCGATCCCCACCCATGCCGGCCTTGCCCGCCTGGCGCTCGCGCGCGGTGCGCACGTCCTGCTGGAGAAGCCGCCCGTCGCCTCGGTCGCCGATCATCACGCTCTCGTGAGTGCGACGGATGCCGCGTCCCGCGCCGTGCAGGTGGGCTTCCAGTCGCTCGGCAGTGCCGGAGTGGCGGCGACGGCGGACGCCGCGGCATCCGGTGCGATCGGAGACGTGCTCCACTACGGCGCAGTCGGGCTCTGGACGCGGTCCGAGGAGTACTGGCGACGGGCGCCCTGGGCGGGGCACCGCGTGATCGACGGGCGACCGGTCGCCGACGGCGTCGCGACCAACCCGCTGGCCCACGCCCTCGCGACAGCGTTCGCGATCGCCGGCGCCGCGGCCCCCGACGACGTCGTAGGGATCGACGCCGACCTCCGTCGCGCGAACGACATCGCCACCGACGACACGTCGTCCCTCGTCGTCGAGCTGCGCGGGGGAGCCAAGGTGGCGGCCGGCCTCGCGGTGACCGCCCCGACCCGCCATGAGCCGTTCGTGCTCGTGCGGGGCACGCGCGGCTTCCTCGTGTACGTCTACACGCTCGACACGCTGCACGTCCATCGTGACGCAGCGGCGCTGCCTCGCACGTACGCCTTCGAGCGCACGAGCCTGCTCGACAACCTCGCCCGGCACGTCCGCGACGGGGACGACCTGCTCGCCCCGCTCGCACGCACCGGTGCCTTCACCCGCGTTCTCGAGGAGATCGTCACAGGGCCGCCGCCCGCACCGATCGCTTCGCAGCTCATACGGATCGAGGCATCCGACGGCGAGACTTCCCGCACCGTGATCGGCGTGGAAGAGGCGGTCGAGCGCGTCGCGTGGGAGGCGCGCACCTTCCGCGACCTCGGCGTGCTCTGAACCGCCCGCGGCCTTCAGCCGGTGCCGAGCGGGCCGACGCCGATGATCGCGGAGGCGTCGTCGTCGACGGGGGCGGTGGAGTTGCGCACCACGAGCGGTGACGACTCGTACAGGCGGTGCGTGGGGGCGTCGGGGTCGTCGAGCTGCCACATGAGCAGCTGCACGGCGGCGCGCCCCTGCTGGTGCGGTCGCTGCTGCAGGGTGGTGAGAGAGAACATCTCGGCGTAGGCGTGGTCGTCGATGCCGACCACGCTGAGCCGCTCCGGAACACGGATCCCGAGCCGTCGCGCGGCGATGATCGCCCCGACGGCGACCTCGTCGCACACCCCGACGATCGCCGTCGGCCGGGTGCGGCGGTCGCCGAGCAGCTCGACGGCCGCGCCGTACCCGCCGGGCATCGTCACCTCGGATTGGACATGGCGGACGGATGCCTCGAGCCCGGCCTCGCCCATCGCCGAGAGGTAGCCGTCCAGGCGCCTGCCGTCGCCGAAGCTCGTGCGGCGCCCGTCGGGGTCGCCGCCGAGGAAGACGATCTCGCGGTGGCCCAGGCCGACGAGGTGGTCGGTGGCGATGCGGGCGGCCGCGTGGTCGTCGATGGAGACCGCGTTCGTGCCGATGCCGTAGCCGCCCACCGCCACGACCGGCTTGCCGAATTCCACGAGCCGCTCGAGCTCGTGCGCACTGGGTTCGATGCCGACCGCGATGAGCCCGTCGAACCTCTTGCGCGCGAGGAAGTGCTCGAACATCTCGCGGCGCGCGGAGGACTCGGGCGGTGCTCCGTAGAGGGCGAGGTCGTATCGACGTTCGAGCAGCGCATCCTGGATGCCTTCCAGCACCTGGGCGAAGAACCAGCGGTCGAGCGACGGCATGACGACGCCCACGGTCTGCGTACGTCCGGTCACCAGGCTCACGGCGCTCGTCGTGGGAACGTACCCCAGGGCGGCGGCGGCATCCCTCACGCGCTGCCGGGTGGTGGCCGAGACGTACCCGGAACCGGTGAGCGCACGCGAAGCCGTCGACTTCGAGACGCCTGCCGCTCGCGCAACATCGGCGATGCCCGCCATCGGGTCCTCCTCGCGGTCCCGGGAACGCCCTCGTCACCCGGGATTCTGGAACCGGTTCCAGGGGTCATTGTGCCGTGATCGCTTTCCGTGCGCCACCCTGGGTGCGTGGTTTACCGAGTTGTGATCCGCGGTCATTGTGCGCTCTTGCGCCATCCCCTAGTTTGAGCATGGAATCGGTTCCCGATCTCACATCTGCGGAGCCCGAGAGGCGTGGCTCCGCGAACTCAAAGAGGAGGCAGACACATGACTGCACTGCGATCACGTCGTCGGCACGGCTACATCGCGCTGGGACTGACGGCCGTCGCGGCACTCGCACTCGCCGGATGCGCCGAGGGCGGCGGCGACGACGGCGGCGACAGCGGCTCGGTCGAAGGAGAGACCGTCGAGATCGCCGGCGGCATCACCGGCTCGGAGGCCGACAACCTCCAGAAGTCGTTCGAGCAGTTCGAAAAGGACACCGGTATCACCGTCAACTACACCGGAGACAAGGGATTCGAGGGCAACATCGTCACGAAGGTGGCGGGTGGCTCCGCTCCTGACATCGCGATCGTCCCCCAGCCCGGCCTGCTGCGATCGCTGATCGAGACCGGAGAGGTCAAGGAAGGCACCTCCGAGGTCGAGGCGAACGTGGACAAGTACTGGGCGCCCGCGTGGAAGGACTACGGATCGCTCGACGGCACGTTCTACGCCGCGCCGATGCTCGCGAACCTCAAGGGCTACGTGTACTACTCGCCGAAGAGCTTCGCGGAGTGGGGCGTCGAGGTGCCGACGACCTGGGACGAACTCCTCACCCTCACCGACACGATCCGGGAGAAGACCGGCGAGCCCCCGTGGTGCGCCGGGTTCTTCTCCGAGGCGGCATCGGGATGGCCGGGAACGGACTGGGTGGAGGACCTCGTCCTGCGTCAGGCCGGCGCCGACGTCTACGACAGCTGGGCCGCCGGTGACACCCCGTTCACCGACCCCGACATCGAGGCCGCGTTCGACTCGGTCGGCGAGATCCTGCTGAACCCCGACTACGTCAACGCCGGCTTCGGCGATGTCAAGAGCATCAACCCGACGGCGTTCGGCGACCCGATCGCAGCTGCGGTGGCCAACGGAACCTGCGCGCTCACGCACCAGGGCTCGTTCCTCACGGCGAACTTCCTCACCGCGCAGACCGCGGACGGACAGACGCCGACGATCGCGCCGGACGGTGACATCTACGCGTTCATCCTCCCCGGCGTGAAGGAAGGCGAGCTCGCGGTCGAGGGCGGTGGCGAGTTCGTCACACCGTTCTCGGACGATGCCGCTACACAGCAGGTGCTCGAGTACATGTCGACGCCGGAATTCGCCGACGCGCGGGTGAAGCTCGGCGGCGCGATCTCGGCCAACACCGGTGCCGATCCGACACTGGCGTCGAGCGAGTTCCTCACTGAGGCGATGCAGATCGTCCAGGACCCGAACACCGTGTTCCGTTTCGACGCCTCCGACCTGATGCCGGCGACCGTCGGTTCGGGCTCGTTCTGGCGCGGCATGGTCGACTGGATCGACGGCAAGCCGACGCCGCAGGTCCTGAGCGATATCCAGGCGGGATATCAAGACTGATCCACCGCATCCTGGTGCCGGGTCCGCGCGGGCGACGTGCGGCCCCGGCGCCGGGGTGATTCATCCGTCGAGGTCGACGGGGGAAGGCAGAACATGTCTCAGACCACAACATCGGCGGCCGACCAGGAGCAGGGCGCGTCGCCACCGGAACGCGGAGGAAGGAAACCTCCGTCGCGGCGGACCACGCGACTCGGCGTCGCGATCGGGTTGATCCTGATCGCAGCGCTGGTGATCTTCCTCCTCCTCAGCCCTCCCAACCCGGACGCGCGGCCGGTCTCGCTGGGCTTCTCGTACAACTCGTTCTTCCAGTGGATCGGCAACCTGGGTCCGATCGTCCAGATCCCCATCGTCCTGATCGTCTTCGCCGCCGTGGTCGGCATCCTGCTCGTGCTCATCGAGTTCGCTCCGCGCGCCGGCAGAGGCTACTTCTGGCTGCGGCTCATCTCGTGCTTCGCGATCCCGTTCCTCGCATTCATGCTGCTGCGGCCCTACCAGGGCGCCGTGATCTACGTGATCGCCATCGCCCTCGTCGCCGGCGGCCTGCTCTTCTGGGCCGACTACCGCGCGAGCCAGGGCGCCGGCTACATGTACCAGCTGACGCTGTTCATGGCGCCGGCCGCGATCGCGATCCTCGTGGGTCTGGTGTATCCGAGCATCGCGACCATCGTGCAGTCGTTCTTCGACAAGACCGGCGAGAACTTCGTCGGGCTGGAGAACTACGTCTGGGCCTTCACGAACCCTCAGGGGTTCTGGTCGATCATCAATACGCTCATCTGGGCGATCTTCGCCCCGATCTTCGCGACCGTCGTCGGCCTGGCGTACGCGGCCTTCATGGAGCGGGCGCGTGGTGAGCGGCTGCTGAAGCTGCTCGTCTTCATGCCCTTCGCGATCGCGCCGGTGAGCATCAGCCTCATCTGGAAGTTCGTCTACGACTATCGGCAGGGCGAGCAGATCGGCACCCTCAACGCGATCGTGGTGGCCTTCGGCGGCCAGCCGGTGCCATGGCTCGACATCTGGCCGCTGGTCAACACGTTCTGCCTGCTGTTCGCGTTCGTCTGGGCACAGACCGGCTTCGCCATGGTCGTGCTCTCGGCGGCGATGAAGGCGGTGCCGGTGGAGCAGCTGGAGGCTGCACAGCTGGACGGCACGTCGGCCTGGCAGCGGTTCATCAACGTGACGGTGCCGGGCATCCGAACGTCGATCATCGTCGTCCTGACGACCGTCACGATCGCAGCCCTGAAGCTGTACGACATCGTGGCGGTGATGACGGGCGGACGGGCGAACTCGACCGTGCTGGGCTTCGAGATGGTCAACCAGCAGCAGCGGTTCCAGAGCTACGGCCACTCCGCGGCGCTCGCCGTGCTGATCTTCGTCTTCGTGACGCCGCTGATCGTCTACAACGTGTTGCAGTTGCGCAAGCAGAGGGAGGTGCGGTGATGACTGCCGTCGACTCCAAGACCACGCCGCAGAACACCAAGGCCGAGGCGCGCAGGGTCGCGCGCGAGACGCGCCGCAACGAGGCGCTCGCGCACAAGCGGCTGACGTCGCCCCTGGCCACCATCCTTGCGGTGGCGATCGCCTTCCTGTGGACGATCCCGACGCTCGGCCTGCTCATCACGTCGTTCCGGCCGGGCGCGGACTCGGCGACGACGGGCTGGTGGACGGTCTTCACCAACCCCGACTTCACTCTCGGCAACTATCAGGCCGCGCTCACGTCGGGTGGCACCGCCTTGACGCTCGGCGAGTCCTTCCTCAACTCGCTCGCGATCACGATTCCGGTCACGATCTTCGCCCTCGCCGTTGCGTCGCTCGCTGCGTACGCGTTCGCGTGGATGGATTTCAAGGGCCGTGGCTTCTTGTTCGTCGCGGTGTTCGCGCTCCAGATCGTCCCGATCCAGATGGCGCTCGTTCCGCTGCTGAGCCTGTTCTCGAGGGGGCTCGAGATCGGCGACGTGCAGATCTTCCCTGGCTTGGAGATGCGGGAGGTCGACCACAGCTTCGCGACGGTGTGGATCGCCCACGTCATCTTCGCGATGCCGTTGGCGATCTTCCTGCTGCACAACTTCATCGCCGAGATCCCGTCCGACGTCATCGAGGCGGCGCGCGTCGACGGCGCAGGTCACGGGCAGATCTTCTTCCGGATCATCCTGCCGCTCGCGACGCCGGCGCTGGCGTCGTTCGCCATCCTCGAGTTCATCTGGGTGTGGAACGACCTGCTCGTCGCGACGATCTTCGCCCCGACGACATCGCTGCCGATGACGCAGACGCTGAACTCGTTGTCCGGCACCTGGGGCAACCAATGGTTCCTCGTGTCGGCCGGTGCGTTCCTCGTGCTGTTCGTGCCGATCATCGTGTTCCTCGCGCTGCAGCGGTTCTTCGTGCGCGGGCTCATGGCCGGCGCGACGAAGGGCTGATCGACAAGAGACAACGGATGCCGCGGGCTTGCGTCTCACGCAGGCCCGCGGCATCCGTTTCTGGTGGCGCTCTCGTTTCGGCGTCAGCCGGTGCAGCCGAGCCGCGCCTGGATCGACTGCATCGCGTCGATCTCGGCCGTCTGACCGTTCTTGATCGCGGTCGCGACCTCGAGGGCGCGAGCGTCGGTGCCGAGCTCGAGGAGGGCCTCCGCCATCGGGATGGCGCCCTCGTGGTGGCGGATCATCAGCGTCAGGAACTGGCAGTCCGCCGCCACGCCTGTCGCCGCCTTGAGCGCGGCGATCTCGTCGGCCGACGCCATCCCCATCGCTTCGTGGGCCTCTTCGTCGCTCATCGGCTCGGCGGACGTGCCGCCGTGCGTGTGGTCCGCGTCGGAGGCGTCCATCCACTGCATCATCGGTCCGCCGGACTGCGGGAGACCCCACCGCACGAGCCAGTCGAACATCTCGCCGCGCTGGCCGGCCTGACCCGTCGCGATGTCGTACGAGAGCACGCGAAGCTCGTCGTCGTCGGTCTGGCGGTAGATCTCCATCGCCATCTCGATCGCCTGAGCGTGGTGCACCTGCATGTCGCGCGAGAACCCGGCCTCAGGCGAGTTCGTGCCCGGGCTCGACACGGCCGCCTGTGAGCCGAACGTCGAGAAGCGTCCCACCGCGAACGCGAGGCCCGCGATGAGGATGAGCGCGACGGCGATGACGAACCATCGCCGGGCGCTTCCCGCCGAGGGCTCGTCCGACACGCGCGGCCTACTTCTTGCCGGGGGCGTCGTACGCGCCGGTGCAGGCGGCGTTCGGCTCGGGGGCGTTGGTGCTCTTCCAGTACGCCTTGATGAACTCCTCGATGCGCTCGTCGTCGGCGGAGTCGATCTTGAGCTGCGCGTTCCATGCGCTGAGGGCGATGGGGGTGTCCATGTCGTTGTAGGGCGAGAGCACCGTGTAGGTCGAGGGCAGCTCGCCCTCGAGCTTCGCGATGTCGTCGGCGGACACCTGCGCGGGGTCGTACGTGACCCATACCGCGCCGTGCTCGAGCGCGTGTACGGCGTTCTCGTTCGGAACCGGCTCCGTGTACACGCCGCAGTTGAGCCACATGGCGTTGTGGTCGCCGCCGGCCGGGGGAGACTGCGGGTAGTCGACTGCGCCCTCGACGTGGTTCGCCGTGTTCGTGAACGTCTCGACGCCCTCGATGCCGCTGCCGTCGCTGTCACCGCGAGCGTACGACGGGGCGGGAGCCGGCGCGAAGACGATCGATGCGACGATCGCCGCGACGACCAGCACGGCGGCGGTCGAGCCGACGATCCACCACACGAGCTTGCCGCGCTTGCGCTTGGCGAGCTGCTTCTGGTACTCCGCGAGCTTCTCCTGGCGCTTCTGCTCACGCTGCTGCTTGACCGTGAGGTCGATCTTCGCCTGGGTGGCGGGGTTGCCGCTCTTACGCTTGTCGTCGGGGGTCGGGGTCATGCTCGTGATCTCTGCCAATCGATGAACAGGGGGATGCCGCGCCCGGCGCGAACCGCTCGAGAGCGGCTGACGGGTTGTCCTCATCCTATGCGAGTGCATGAGTCGGCCCCCTGGGAAGGAGCCGACAGCGCCGCCGTGGCCCGCCCCCGGCACGGCCACGGGATACCGCTTGCGGGCAGGGCGGAGGCATCCGTTATCATGGGTACTCGAATCGATTCGACCTTCTCGGTCTATCGTGCGGGCCCCGGTGCCGATCGGCAGCGCCGGACGACCCGCGTCATCTCGGTCCGTTCCTCCCTGCGCGCCCAGACCGGCCCAGCCGGTGTCGACGCCGCTCCGCCTCGCCCACCGCCCCGTCGAACCCCTTGCCACGAAACGAAGTCCACTGTTGCTCGACACCGCCTCCATCCCCACGCAGAAGCCCGAAGCCCACCTCCCCGCCCCACCCAAGCCGCAGCCCACGGCCACGGGCGCCATCCGCACGCTCGGCAGCAACCCGGCCACCGCGCCGATCGTGCTCCACCCGGGCGATTCGATCCCGCACCGCCGCCGGGTCCTCTACATCGTGCTGCTCGGCGCGCTCACCGCGCTCGGCCCGTTCACGATCGACCTCTACCTGCCGGCGTTCCCGGTGCTCGAGGCGGACTTCCAGACCACAGCCGCGATGATCCAGCTGACCCTCACGGGTACGATGATCGGCTTCGCCCTGGGACAGCTCATCGTCGGCCCGCTGAGCGACAAGGTCGGTCGGCGCATCCCCCTGCTGTCGGTGACCGCGCTGCACGTCGTGGCCAGCGTCGGCGCGGCGCTCGCGCCCACGCTCGAACTGCTGTCGGTGGCCCGCGTGCTGCAGGGTGCCGGCGCCGCGGCCGGTGGCGTCGTCGCCGCCGCGATCGTCCGCGACCTGTTCGGCGGCCGCCGCCTGGTCGTCATGCTCTCGCGGCTCGCGCTCGTGTCGGGCGTCGCCCCGGTGCTCGCGCCGCTCGTCGGCTCGGCCCTCCTCGCTGTCATGCCGTGGCGGGGGATCTTCGTCGTCCTCGCGGTGTATGGCGCGGTCATGCTCGTCGCGTCGATCGTCTTGCTCCCCGAGACGCTGCCGCCCGCGCGTCGCCACGACAAGGGCGCCACGACCGTCTGGCAGCGCTACCGGAGCGTCTTCGGCGACCGCGTCTTCATCGGCGTGCTCATCATCGGCGGCATGACCTTCTCGGGCCTGTTCTCGTACCTGTCCAGCTCGTCGTTCCTCTTCCAGCTGAGCTACGGCCTCTCCGCGCAGCAGTACGGGCTCATGTTCGCCGTCAACTCCCTCGGCGTCGTCGTCGGCGTGCAGACCGCTTCGCGTCTGGCGGCACGTTTCGGCCCGCAGTGGGTCATGGCCTGGTCGACCGCGGTGCTCGTGGTCGCAGCATCCGCCATCATCGTCACCGACCAGATGGGCCTGGGCCTGTGGGGCACGATCGTGCCGCTCTTCGTCTTCATGACGGCGTGCGGCTTCACGTTCCCCTGCGTGCAGGTGCTGGCGCTCGACCGCCACGGCAAGGCCGCGGGCACCGCGCAGTCGATCATCGGCGCGACGAACTTCGGCGTCGCGGGCCTGATCTCGCCCCTCGTGGGATGGATCGCGAAGGACGCCGGCATCACCGCCACGACGATGGCGGCGGTCATGGTCGGGTGCGCCGTCATCGGCGTGCTGGCGCTGTGGTTCGTCGTGCGCCCGCGCACGGTGGAGCGCCTCGCGCCCTGAGCCGGCGTCAGGCAGGCGGCCGCACGGGCTGCAGGCGGAAGAGCCGGACGGTGCGCCCGGACTCGCGCTCGTAGTTGCGGTAGCCGGGCCACTGGGCCTCGATGAGCTCCCACACTGCGTCGCGCTCGGACGCGGGAACCGGCGTGGCGCGGACGGGCATGCGCTGCCCGCGCACGGTGATCGCGGCGTCGGGGTGGGCGAGCAGGTTCGCGGTCCATGCCGGATGGTGGGCTCCGGCGAAGTTCGTGCCGGCCACGATGGCGCGACCGTGCCCGTCGGGCGTGTACATGAGCGGCACGTCCCGCGGCTCGCCGGACTTCGCGCCGACGGTGTGGAGCACGAGCGACGGCACCAGCAGGGCGCTCACCTGCACGCGTCCTCGCGACACCCAGGCGACGAACCGCTCGACCGGCGGCAAGAACGCGGGGCCGATCACGCGGCGGAACACCCTCGTGCGGGTGAGCGGTGCGATGAGCCGGCGCACCACATCGACCACCGATGCCATCGGGACCCCCTCGTGCTCGCGGATGAAACCGCACGATAGCACCGGACGGCCGCCCGATTCTGCCCACCCGGTGTCCGCGCGTCTGCGCCGAGCCGACGTCTGTGGTCGCCGGGTTCTGGCATGCGGCGCGCCGGTCCGCAAGGGGGTGGTGCGGACGAGCCCTCCGGGCAGAATGGGGCGATGACGACAGTCCAGCGGCGGGTGGCCGCTCCGGTCATCGCCTACCTGGCGGTGGGATCGACCCTGGTCCTGCTGTCGTGCCTGCTGGGCTGGTGGATCCTCGCGCGCGGCGACGAGCCGTTCGCCATCGACACGGCGTGGAATCTGCTCGTGGCCGAGCTGTGGCATCCGGCACTGACCGGGTTCTCCCAGGTCATGAACTTCCTGGGTGGAGGGTGGGTCGGCGTCCTCGCGGTGCCCATCGGCGGTGCGATCGCGCTCGTCGTACTGCGGCGGCCGTGGGCGGCCGCGTACTTCCTCGCCGCTGAGGCGGTGTCGGCAGCGGGTGTGCAGGTGCTGAAGCACGTGTTCGGCCGCGTGCGCCCCGAAGACATCCTCGTCGTCTCGGACTACGGTTCATACCCGTCGGGGCATGTGACCAACGCCGCCACGATCGCGGTCGCCGCGGTGGTCATCTTCCCGCGCGTGTGGGTAGCTGTCGTGGGTGCTGCGTGGGTCGTGCTCATGGCCTTCAGCCGCACCTACCTTCACGCACACTGGCTGAGCGACACGGTCGGCGGCGCACTGCTCGGCGCCGGGGCGGCGCTGATCGTGGCGGCGGCGTTCGCGGTTCCGATGGCACGGGAGGGGATGGCTGCCTCGGCGAAACGCCCGTGGCTAGGCTGAGCGCATGACCTCCGCCGTGCCCGATCCGCCCGCGTCCGACTCCACGGCGTCCGATCCGGCCGTCGCCGCCGCCGAGGCGGAACTCGCGCGACTTCGCGCCGAGGCCGAGGCCGCGGAGGCACAGTTGAAGGCCGCTCAGGCCAAGGCCGCGCTCGCCGCTGCGGAGGCGTCGGCCGCGAAGGCCAGGGCGACCGGTGCACCCGCGCCCGACGCATCCTCATCTGAGGACGAGAGCGGGAAGGCGGGAGCTTCCGGAGGCGCGGCTGCTCAATTCGGCTCAGATCCTCAAATAAGGACGGCGACGGGGGAGGGGTCGCAGGCTCAGGGGCCTGCGCGAGCGCCCGCCTCGGAATCGACCGCGCGGGAACAGACTCCGAGCGGATCAACCCCGCAGCAGACGCAACACGGCCCTCTCACCGAACAAGAGGTCGAGAAGGTGCGGACCGGGTACACCTTCGACCCGGCGACCGCGACCCTCGATCTCGGCGCCCTTCTCAACGGAGACCCCGTCCCCGCGGCGCAGATCCGCATCCCGCTGCCGATGATGAACCGCCACGGGCTCGTCGCGGGCGCGACCGGCACGGGCAAGACGCGCACGCTTCAGGGGCTCGCCGAGCAGCTCGCGGCGAAGGGCGTGCCCGTGTTCGCCGCCGACATCAAGGGCGACCTGTCGGGCGTCGCGACGCCCGGGGAACCCAGCGAGAAGCTCCTCGCCCGCACACAGGCGATCGGTCAGGACTGGAAGCCCGAGGCATCCGTCACCGAGTACTTCGCGCTGGGCGGCGTCGGAAAAGGCGTGCCGGTTCGGGCGACGGTGTCGGGCTTCGGCCCGCTGCTGCTCAGCAAGGTGCTCGGCCTCAACGACACGCAGGAGTCGAGCCTCGGCCTCGTGTTCCATTACGCCGATGCGAACGGCCTGGCGCTCGTCGACCTGTCGGACCTGCGCGCCGTGCTCACGCACCTCACGAGCGACGAGGGCAGGGCCGAACTCAAGGAGCTCGGTGGCCTGTCGGCGGCGACGGCCGGCGTGATCCTGCGCGAGCTCATCACCTTCGCGGATGCCGGAGCCGACGTGTTCTTCGGCGAGCCCGAGTTCGACGTCGCCGATTTCATCCGCACGGCGCCCGACGGCCGCGGCGTCATCAGCCTGCTCGAGGTGCCCGGAGTCATCGACAAGCCGGCGCTGTTCTCGACGTTCCTGATGTACCTGCTGGCCGAGCTGTTCGAGATCCTCCCCGAAGTGGGGGACGCCGACAAGCCGAAGCTGGTGTTCTTCTTCGACGAGGCGCATCTGCTGTTCAAGGACGCCTCGAAGGACTTCCTCGCGGCGATCGTGCAGACGGTGCGACTCATCCGCTCGAAGGGCGTCGGCGTCTTCTTCGTGACGCAGACTCCGAAGGACGTGCCGTCCGACGTGCTCGGCCAGCTCGGCTCGCGCGTGCAGCACGCCCTTCGCGCCTTCACACCCGACGATGCCAAGGCGCTGCGCGCGACCGTCGGCACTTACCCGAAGTCGGGCTACGACCTCGAGCGGGTGCTGCAGGAGCTCGGCACGGGGGAGGCGATCGTCACCGTGATGAGCGAGAAGGGCGCACCGACGCCGGTCGCCTGGACGCGGCTGCGCGCGCCGCAGGGGCTCATGTCGCCGACGCCGGAGCCGGCGATCGTCGCGGCCGTGAACGCGTCGCCCCTCCTGGCCGAGTACGGCACGGCGATCGACCGGGAGTCGGCGCGCGAGATCCTCGCGAAGAAGATGCAGGCCGCCGACGACGCGGCCGCCGCCGAGGACGCTGCTCTGGCGAAGGCGAAGGCCGACGCCGAGTATGCGAAGCAGAAGGCCGCGATCGACAAGCAGCAGGCCGCGGCCGACAGGGCCAGCGCTGCGGCCGAGAAGAAGGCGCAGCAGGAGTACGAGCGTCTGCTCAAGAAGACGGCCGGCACGACGCGCACGTCGCGGTCGGCCCAGAAATCGCCGATCGAGCAGATTCTCAACTCGAAGTCGACCCAGACGATACTGGGTGGGGTGATCCGCGGGATCTTCGGCACCGGCAAGCGCTGACGCATCCCGACCCCGGCGGATCGCTCCCGATCCGGAAGGTCTCGCGTGCGCCGCACAGTGGTTCTCGTCGTCGCGCTGACGCTCGCGCTGGCGACGGCGGGGGTCGGCGTGTGGCTTGCGATCGCCGCAACGGCCGGGAACACGGATGCAGCGCCCTCGGCGTCCTCGTCGCCCTCGGCGTCGCCCACGGCACCGGTGACGGCCGACGACTACTGCTACGTCGAGGCGATGATCTACTACCGGGTCAAGGAGCAGGAACTCGCAGACACCCTGCTGCGCAAGCAGGGGATCGACGCCGGGGCGAGCGGGTTCGCCACCGGCATCGCGGCGCGCAGCGAAGACGAGCTCGAAGACCTGCGGGCGTGGTACCTCTCATGGGCGGATGCGCGTCCTGCCGAGCCGCCGGCCGACGGGCCGTGCGGCGGCCACGGCGCCGACCACGCGCAGATGCCCGGCATGCCGTCGTGGAGCATTCTGCAGGGGTTCGTCGACGCGCAGCACCCCGATGCCGAGCGCCGCTTCGCAGAGATCCTCCAGGCGCAGAATGCCGGGATGATCGCGCTGGTCACGCTCATCCTCGAGGGCGACCCGCATCCGGCTGTAGCCGGATCGGCCGAAGAGGTGCTGAAGCAGGCCGAGGCCGACCAGGAGACGCTGCAGGGCATCCTCGACGCCCTGCCGTGATCACCTCCGCTCGGGTTCGCGCGGATGCAGCGGTCCACAGCATCCGTGTTCCCCCTCCTCCGACAGGTCAACCGGGTCTCTGCATGACGGGGGAACGCGTTCCGGTCGGGGGCAAGCCCGGTTGACCTGTTGAAGCGGTGAGGCGCGACGTCACCAGCCGCTGAGCGAGCCGAGTGGAGCGAGCGCGCGCGCGGCGTCACGCAGCGCGCCGACGTGACGGGCCGCCACGGAGAGGCGCGAGATCGAGGTCGACAGCGTCACCGCCCCGATCGGACGGGCCGCGTCGTCGTGGATCGGGACCGCGAGGCAGCCGCGATCGGAGGTGAGCAGGGCGGCCTGCTCGGTGTAGCCGCGGACGGCGTACGCCTCGTGGATCGCGCGCACGTCGTCCGCGGGCGGGGCGACGCGCCAGTTCGGCGCCTGCGGCATCCGACGGTCCGGGTGCGCGACGAGCCAGAGATGTCCGATCGCCGAGCGCGTGGGATCGGCGAGGAGGGCGTCGCGGTCCGACAGCGGCTGGGACTCGTCCTCGTCGAGGACCATCAGGCCCGAGCGGTGGAAGGCGAACAGGTGCACGGCCTCGCCGGTGTCGTCGCGCAGCCGGGCCACCACCGCCGCGTGCTCGGGCCGGGTGCGCGCGCCCACGATCGCGGCGAGCTCCAGCACGCGCGTTCCGAGCAGGAACCCCGAGAAGTCGCCGCGACGCACGAGATACTCGTCGCGCACGAGCGAGTTGACCACGCGGTACACCGTCGCGCGGGGCGCGCCGACGGCACGGGCGATCTCGGCCGCCGAGGCGCCGCGGTCGTCGCGGGCGACCTGCTCGAGGATCTCGAGAGCCAGGCCCAGACCCTTCTCCGGCAGGCGGGTGTCGCCCGCGAGGCCCGCGCCGTTCACGTCCGCGCCGGCCCGTCGATGCAGTCGGCGTCGGTCGGCCAGTCGTGCACGCCGACGCGGGCGGCCACACGGGGATGGCGCGCCAGGCGGACCGAACCGGCCACCACGACCGCGGCGAGGATGCCCACGGACCACAGCAGACCCGCCGGATTGTCGCGCAGCGTCGCGGCGAGGTAGAAGCCCAGCACGCACAGCAGCCCCGCGAGCGGACCGACGCTGAGCACGACCGCCCGGACGGTGAGCTCGCCGATCCGAGCGAGGAACACCGGAGCCGCCGCGCACACCAGCGCGTAGGCGAGCACGAAGCCGAGGATCGACGCCGGCGAGGTGACGATGCGCATGTCCTGTCGGCTGCCTCCCCACGCGAGGATCGCGACCGGCACCAGCGTGACCGCAGAAGCAAGCAGTACGCCGCCGATCGCCGGCACCCCGCGCCGCGACACGCGCCCGAACGCCGCGGGCATCAGCCCCTCGCGGCTCATCGCGAAGACCAATCGCGTCGCGGCGTTGGTCATGGCGAGCGCGCACGCGAGGAACGAGATCGCGACGATCACGTCGATGAGGGTCGCGAGTCCGGTGACGGACGCGAGGGAAGCCGCACCCGGGCGCTCTGCGACGATCGACAGCTGCGCCGCGGTGCCGACGAGCATCACGAGCCCCGTGGCGCCGACGCTCACCATGATCGCGCGGGGGACGGCGGCGAACGGGCGACGGGTCTCGGGGCCGAGCGCGGCGCCGCTCTCGAATCCGACGAAGCCGATCAGGGCGAAGGCGACGCCGGTGATGATCGCCTCGAGCGACACATCCGGGGCGCGAGGGATGAGCAGACCGACGTCCCAGCGGGTGAGGCTGAGCGCGGCGATGGAGAGGCATAGCACGGTCACGACGGCGATCGACTCGAGCACCAGCAGCACGCGCGTCGACATGCGCAATCCACGGGCGACGACGAAGGCGATGACCGCCCCGAACCCGGCGATGAGGGCGATCACGAGCCACGGGGGCGCATCGCCTCCGCTGAGGATGTTCGCGAGCCGTGTGGACCCCGAGGTGAGCGTGTTCATCGCCACGGCGAGGTAGCCGATCCCCAGCGCTGCCCCGGTGACGAGACCCGCGTGGGAGCCGAGCCCGCGTACCGCGAACGTGTACAGGGAGCCGGTGCTCACGATGCGTCGCGCGAACATGCCGATCACGAGGCCCACGCCCACCACCAGGGTGATCGTGATCGCGATGTCGAGGAAGGCGAAGGAGCCGCTTCGTGCGAAGGCGGCGGCGGGATGGATCAGGAGCACGCCGGCAGGAGCGGTGGCCGCCACGGACTGCGCGACCACGTCGATCGTGTGCGCGTGGCGTCGGCGGAGTCCGGCGAACGGAGAGCTGGCTCCGAGATCGTTGCGCGGACGAGCCCGCTCGATCGCGCCCGCGAGTGCACTGCTCACGCGACCTCCTCGCTTCCGGCGCTCGCCGCCATGCGGCTGGCCGTGACGCTACCGGGTGCGCGTTGCCGGGAACGACGAGCCATGTTTCGGCCGCGTGACGAGCCGTGGGAACGAAGTGCGCCGGGCGCGCGCCCTCGTCTCACCAGGTTTTCGCCCGACGTTCTCGGCCCTGAATCATCGGGAAACGGCGGCGTCCAAGAATCGGCCTCGATGCGGGTGCGAGCCGCATCTTCGCCGTCGAAAGGACTCCTGTGACCGAACAACAGCTCTCCACCGAGGGGGACTCGCCGCCCTCGGACCCGCGGCCCTCGAGGCGGGGCCGTTTCCTCACTCCCCGTGCGCTGGGCATCGGCTCTGCGCTCGCCGCGACCGCCGCGGCTGTCGCCCTCGTGTTCGCGACGCAGACCGCCGTGCAGGCGACCTCGTCTCCCGAATCGCCGGCGTCCACCCCCATCGCCGCCGACAGCACCGACGAGGACGCCCCCGAGAAGGCGACGGAGGTTTCGAAGCCGACCACCGTCGCCGCCGCGTATGACGGGCTCACCGGCGCCGAGGTCGAGTACGTGCGCTTCCTCGGCGCCCAGGACCCCGCGTTCGCCGCGGGCAAGGACCTGTTCGGCGAGCCTGGCCTGCAGTTCCTCTCGACCGACGTCGCCGACCCGCAGGCGTACTCGGACGGGCACCGCCGGCTGCTCTCGCTGTACTACGACTACGCCACCAACGAGACGGTAAGCATGATCGTCAACGTCACGAACGGCGCGATCGAATCGGTCGACCGTGCGTCGGGCACGCAGCCCGCGCCGACCGATGCCGAGACCTCGTTCGCGTGGGAGCTGCTGCTCGACGCTGACACGGCGCAGCCCGTGGTCGACGAGTTCGCCGCACTCACCGGCGGCTCGGTCCTGACCCCGGCATCCGCCGAGGTGCTCCTCACCGCGCACTCGTTCGTGACGGATGCCGGATCCTTCGGCGCCGAATCGTGCGGCGTCGACCGGTGCGTGCAGGTGCTCGCCCAGGTCGACGGCGGCGCCTTCCTCACCACCAGCACGTACGTCGTCAACCTGTCGACGCGTGCCGTCCTGTCCATCTCATGACCATGGAGACACCCCCGATGAAACGAACCTCCCTCCGCCGGCTCCTCGGCGCGGGCACCGCGATGGCCTTCCTCGCGGGCGGCCTCGTGCTGTCGGCGCCGGTCGCGGCGTCCGCGCAGACCGTCACCGAGGCGTCCTGCTCCGGCGAATCCCTCGTCTCGGAGACGCTGGAGTCCGGCTCGAGCTGGCAGATGTGCTGGCGCCTCGACACCTACCGAGGCCTCGTGCTCGACAAGATCGCGTACCAGCCGCGCGACGACGCGGCGCCGATCCTCGTGCTCGACTCGATCGCGCTCGCGCAGCTCAACGTGCCGTACGACACGGGCGCCACCGAGTACAACGACGTCACCACCTACCAGGTCGGCGGTCGTCGCCTGCAGGCGATCGAGGCCGTCGACTGCCCGGTGGGCGAGGTCTTCAACGCGTGGGTCGACGCGACCCGCGGCTCGATCCCCGCGCTCTGCATCGGCGAGGAGGACTCGGGCCTCGCGTACCGCTCGAACATCGCCCGTGACGCGCTGTACGCGGCGCAGGGCACCGACCTCGTGCTGCACACGGTCTCGCGGATCGGCTGGTACGAGTACCAGACCGAGTACCGGTTCCACGACGACGGCGAGATCTCGGTGCGCCTCGGCGCGACCGGCGACCTGTCGCCCAATGACTACGTGAACGTCGTCAACCAGGGCTGGCCGATCGCGCCAGGCCAGGAGGACTTCGCGGTCAACCACTACCACTCGGCGTTCTGGCGCGTGGACTTCGGCATCGACTCGGGCGCGAACCAGGTCGTCGAGAAGTTCGCGACCACGCCGACGGGCGAGTACGGCACGACCGGCGACACCGGCCACACCGCGATCCTCGAGACGCAGCTCACCCAGATCACGAACGAGACCAAGACGATGGGCGCGAACCGCGAGGCATACCGGGTCGTGAACCCGGAGAGCCTCAACGCGGACGGCCACGCCCGCTCGTACGAGATCATCGTGCCGCGCGACCAGGCGTACAACCTCAACCCCGAGACCGACTTCGACATCGCCTTCACCTCGGCGAAGTCCGATGAGGTGCACGCCAGCCACAACCTGATCCCCTCGAAGGCGGGTCAGATGGTCACCGACTACATCGCCGACGGCGAGACGCTCGAGGACCCGGTGGCGTGGGTGAACGTGGGCTTCCACCACATCAACCGGGACGAGGACCAGAGCCCCATGCCGATCCACTGGCAGGGATTCACCCTCTACCCGCGCGACTTCGCCGCGCAGAACCCCAACATCCCCGAGGGCCGCAAGTGGGTCAACGGCGACATGCGGGGCGTTCCGAACCCCAACATCACCCCGACGCCCACCGCGTCGCCGACGCCCACCCCGACGACCGAGCCGACGGGTGAGCCGACGCCGACCGCGACCCCGACCACGCCGGGCAACGGGAACGGGAACGGCAACGGGAACGGGAACGGGAACGGGAACGGCAACGGCAACGGCAACGGCAACGGGAATGGGGCCACGCCGGCCCCGGCCTCCGTGACGTTCGGCTCGGGCGAGGTCGCTCCGGGTGCCGCGCAGACGGCCACGGCCGCCGGCTTCACCCCGGGCGAGACGGTGAGCGCCGTGCTTCACTCCGACCCGGTCGCTGTCGGCACGTTCGTCGCCGACAGCGAGGGCGTCGTGAGCGCGCAGTTCGTCGTCCCGTCGGCCACGCCGGCCGGAGAGCACACCCTCGTGCTGACCGGGCAGACCTCGTCGGCGGTGGCGCAGGGCACGTTCACCGTGGCGTCCGCGTCGCCCGCAGCGGTGTTCGGCGCCCTGGCCACCACGGGCACCGACGCGAATCGCTGGGCGCTCTCGGGGCTCGTGCTCCTGGTCGCCGGCGCGGGCCTCGCCGGCACCTCGTGGTACCTGCGGCGTCAGCAGAACCTGAAGGCTCACGCCTGACCCGCTCCCGCGGGGCGGCGCCCGGCGCCGTCCCGCGGGACCCTCCCTCGGCGCACCCGCCGGGGACGCGGCATCCGACCCGAAAGGACACCTGATGCGCAATCGCATCGCCGCGCTCGGCGTCGTGCTGGCCCTGTCGACCGTGGTCGTCGGCGCCACCGCCGTCGCGCTCGCGCTGACGACGCCGGAGGACTCGGCTCCGCAGGCGGCAGCCTCAGGAGCGATGACGGATGCCGCCACCGCCGCCTACCCGACCCTCGAGGACCACTGCTACATCGAGGGCATGATCCCGCACCACGAGCAGGCGCTCGAGCTGAGCCGCCTGGTGCTCGGCGCCCCCGGTGTGCGCGAGCGCACACGGGCGCTCGCCGACTTCATCGTCGCGGACCAGACCGCCGAGATCGACACGATGCGTGCCTGGCAGACCGCGTGGCGCGGCGCCATTCCCGCCGAGGGGTCGGCCGGCGGCCACCAGGGTCACGATGCTGCCCAGGCCGCCGCCGGTACCATCCCGACCGGCTGCGGAGATCACGCGCACATGCAGATGAAAGGCATGGCGACCGCCGAGCAGCTGGCCGCACTGGACGCGGCCGACGGTGTCGCCGCCGACCGGATGTTCCTCGAGCTGATGATCGCGCACCACGAGGGTGCGCTCGAGATGGCGGAGAACGCCGTCCGTGAGGGATCGAACGCGTTCGTCCGCAACTCCGGCAAGCACGTGCTCGTCGAACAGCAGCGCGAGGTCGCCGCCATGACCGCGCTGCTCGCCGAGGCGTCGTGACCCCGGTCGCTCAACAGGCCGATCGGGCTTCGACGGGCGATTCGCATCGGGTCGGATCCGGGGATTCCGCGGCCGACCCGTCGACGCGGGGCGACGGCGGCCGGGGCGACGGCAGGCGGGGCGACGGCAGGCGGGGCAGGCTCGTGTCCATCGCAGCGGTTGTCGCTCCCGTCGTGTTCGGGCTCGTGATCGCCACGGCCTTCGGCGTCGCGACCGTTCGCAACGACTCGATGAGCCCGACCCTGCACAGCGGTGCCACCGTCGTGTTCGATCGCTGGAGCACGCCCGCGCGCGGCGACGTCGTCCTCGTCGTCGACCGCGAGGGCTGGTCGGGCACGCCCGACACGCTCCTCGTGAAGCGGGTCGTCGGCGTCGGTGGGGATGTCGTGATCTGCTGCGAAGCGGGCAGCGGTCGGCTCCTCGTCAACGATCACCCTCTCGACGAGCCCTACGCGGGCGAGGTGCGCCCGGGCGGCGACATCCCCTTCCGCGTCGCGGTGCCCGACGGTGCGGTCTGGGTCATGGGCGACAACCGCGCCGGCTCGGCGGACTCGCGCCTCTCGGTGTCCGAGCCCGGTCACGGCGCCGTGCCGCTCGGCGACCTCCGCGGCACGGTGCGCCTCTGGTGGGGCGGCTGAGACCCCGCCTCGTGCGGATCCGCCGGCCCGCAGCATCCGTGCGTCCTGCTCCCGCGTACATCTGTGACGAACGAACATCGAGGGGCGGGGCCGCCCCGGGGCGTCGGGCGAGGCATAGCCTGGAGGTATGGCGACGAAGCCCCCGACAGCCGACATCGATGAGACCCGCCTGCGCGCGTCGCGACCCAAGAAGGTCGCGGTGGGCGTGCCGGCGGTGCTGCACGCGCTCGAGATCGCGAACGAGCAGATGGGCGTCATGCGCTCGGTGCAGACGCTCATGCGGGTCAACCAGAAGGACGGCTTCGACTGTCCCGGCTGTGCGTGGCCCGAGGAGGACAAGCGCCACATCGCGGAGTTCTGCGAGAACGGCGCCAAAGCGGTCGCCGAGGAGGCGACGCTGCGCCGCGTGGGTCCGGAGTTCTTCGCCGCGCACTCGCTCGACGAGCTGCGCGCCCATGACGACTGGTGGCTCGGGCAGCAGGGCCGGCTGACCCACCCCATGGTCCTCGACGAGGGGGCTTCACACTACCGCCCGATCTCCTGGGACGACGCGCTCTCACTCGTCGCCGACGAGCTGAAGGCCCTCGATGACCCCGATGAGGCCGTCTTCTACACGTCGGGACGCACGTCGAATGAGGCGGCGTTCCTCTACCAGCTGCTCGTGCGCGGCCTCGGCACCAACAACCTGCCCGACTGCTCCAACATGTGCCACGAGTCGTCGGGCTCGGCGCTCACCGAGACGATCGGCATCGGCAAGGGCACCGTCTCGATCGAGGACGTCCACGAGGCGGACCTGCTGATCGTCGCCGGCCAGAACCCGGGCACCAACCATCCCCGCATGCTGTCGGCCCTCGAGAAGGCCAAGCGGCGCGGCGCGACGATCATCGCCGTCAACCCGCTGCCCGAGGCCGGGCTGATGCGGTTCGAGAACCCGCAGACGGTGCGCGGCGTCGCGTTCGGCGGCACGAAGCTCGCCGACGAGTTCGTGCAGATCCGGCTCGGCGGCGATCAGGCGCTGTTCCAGGCCATCGGCAAGCACCTCCTCGAGGCCGAAGCCTCTGACGGGGGAGTGCTCGATCACGACTTCATCGCGGCGCACACCAGTGGTTTCGACGCCTATCGTCAGGCGATGACGGATGCCCCGTGGCGAGACCTCGTCACCGCCACCGGTCTGCCCGAGAAGGCGCTGCGCCGCGTGGGCGAGGCGGTGCGAACCTCGAAGGCGACCATCGTCTGCTGGGCGATGGGGCTGACCCAGCACAAGCACTCCGTGCCGACGCTGCGCGAGGTCGTCAACGTGCTGCTGCTGCAGGGCAACATCGGGCGACCCGGCGCCGGTGTCTGCCCGGTGCGCGGGCACTCGAACGTGCAGGGCGACCGGACGGTGGGGATCTACGAGAAGCCTTCGGCGGCGTTCCTCGATGCGCTCGACGCCGAGTTCGGGTTCGCCGCTCCGCGCGAGCACGGCTTCGACACCGTCCAGGCGATCCGCGCGATGCGCGACGGGCAGGTGCGGTTCTTCATGAGCATGGGCGGCAACTTCGTCTCGGCCACGCCCGACACCGCCGTCGTCGAGGCGGGGATGGCCCGGGTAGGGCTCACCGTGCACGTGTCGACGAAGCTCAACCGATCGCACGTGGTCACCGGCCGCCGCGCCCTCATCCTGCCGACGCTCGGACGCACCGACCGCGACCGCCGCGGCGGACGCGAGCAGCGGGTCACGGTGGAGGACTCGATGGGCGCGGTCCACTCCTCGCGCGGGCGACTCGCCCCGCCGTCGGAGGAGCTGCTCAGCGAGGTCGCGATCGTGGCACGGCTGAGCGCACTGATCTTCGGGGCCGCGGATGCCGCGGCGACGGCGCCACGAGCGGGGGAGATGTCGCGAGCGGAGGACGACTTCGCCGCATCCGCTCCTCCCGTGCTCACATCTCCTCCGCTCGTCGCAGCCGCGCGGGGGAGTGCCGACCCGGGGACCGACCACGGGCTTCCCGAGCACGGCGCGGCGGAGGGCGAGCGTCCGGATCCCGTGGGGGTGCAGCATCCGTCCAACGTCCCTCAGGCCGACTGGGCGGCGCTCGAGGCCGACTACGCGCTGATCCGCTCGCACATCGAGCGGGTCGTCCCGGGTTTCGACGACTACGAGGAACGCATCGACAAGGGGCGCACGCTGCACCTGCCGAACGGTCCGCGCGACGCGCGCCGGTTCGCCACCGTCGACGGCAGGGCGCGGTTCACGGTGAACCGGCTCGAGTACCCGGTGATCCCGCGCGGCCGGCTCCTGCTGCAGACCCTCCGCTCGCATGACCAGTACAACACCACGATCTATGGCAAGGACGATCGGTACCGCGGCATCCACGGCGGCCGACGTGTGGTGCTCGTGAACGCGAAGGACATCGTGTCGCTCGGGTTCACGGAGAACGACGTCATCGACCTCGTGTCGGAGTGGACGCGCCCCGACGGCACGATCGAGGAGCGCCGTGCCGAGGAGTTCCGCATCGTCGCCTACCGCACGCCGCGGGGGAACGCCGCCGCGTACTATCCCGAGACGAACGTGCTCGTGCCGCTCGACTCGGTCGCCGACGTCTCGGGCACGCCGACGTCGAAGTCGGTGATCGTCCGGCTCGAGCGCCGCGCGTGATCCGCGCGTGCGCACCTAGGCTGGACGCATGACCCGAGCCGCTGTCGTCACCGTGTCGGACCGCTCGGCCGCGGGTTCGCGGACGGATGAGAGCGGACCGCTCGCGGTCGCCGCGCTCCGCGAGGCCGGCTTCGACTGCGCAGATGCCGTCGTCGTCCCCGACGGCGCCGACAGTGTCGAGCGCGCCCTCACGGCGGAGGTCGTCGCAGGCGTGAAGCTCATCGTCACGACCGGCGGCACGGGGGTCTCGCCGCGCGACCAGACGCCCGAGGGCACCGCGCGCGTGGTGACCCGCCATATCCCCGGCATCTCCGAGGAGCTGCGTCGCCGCGGTGCCGCCGAGAAGCCCGTGGGAATGCTCACGCGCGGCCTGGCCGGCGTCGTGGACCCCCACGGCGTGCTCGTCGTGAACCTTCCGGGATCCCCCGGGGGCGTGGCATCCGGGATGCCGGTGGTGGTGTCGGTCGCCCGCCACGTGCTCGACCAGCTCGGCGGGAGCGACCACTGATGGCCGTGTCGACCCATGCCGTGCGGATCGCGGCGATCAGCGCCGAGCCGCTCGATCTCGACGCCCACCTGCGCGCCGTCGACGACGCGCACATGGGCGCGGTCACCACGTTCGTGGGGCGCGTGCGCGATCACGATCCGGATGCCGCCACCGCCGTCGTCGCCCTCGAATACTCCGCCCACCCCGACGCCGAGGCCACGCTCTCCCAGCTGGCGGCGGCCGCCATCGGCTCGACCGGAGCACTCGTCGCGGTGTCGCATCGGGTCGGGACCCTGCAGGTCGGCGATGCCGCCGTCGTGATCGCGGTCGCCTCGGCGCACCGAGCGGAGGCCTTCGAGGTCTGTCGCACGCTCATCGAGACGATCAAGACGGACCTCCCGGTGTGGAAGCGTCAGGTCGAAGCCGACGGCACCGCGACCTGGCTCGGCCTCGGCGGCTGAGCCCACCGGAGCGCCGAGCACAGAATCGGAGTCCACCGCCGCCACGCCGGGTCGAGGCATCCGTCCCCGCCGTGTCGCCGGAGATCTCCGATGCTCTGCGCGCCGTCGGGGCCCTCAGCCGCCGGCGAAGGGCGGCAGCACGTCGACGAGTTCGTCGGCGCCGAGGGGGGTGTCATCGTCGACGCGCGAACCGCCGACGAGCACGGCGCAGCGGGGGAGGATCCCGCCGAGGCTCGGGTAGGCCGCCGAAACGGCGTCGCGCAGCGCGCCCAGCGTGGGCTCCGAGCGGCGTTCGGTGTCGAGGCCGGTCGCCTCCTGGGCGGCGGCGAAGTATCGGACGACGGCCACTAGACCTCCCACTCGTTCGCCATCGCGGTGATCACGGCGACAGCGGCCGCCGTGTCTTCGGGCGAGCCGCCGGCGCGACCGGCGACGAGACCGGCGGCGAACGCGCTGAACGGCGCCGCCGGGCGTGCGACTCCCAGCGCGACGTCGCGCGCGAGGTCGAGGATCAGGGCCACGGGGAGCTCTTCCGGCGCGAGGCCGAACCGCTCGCGCAGCGCGTCGGCCCACGCGTCGAGGGCCTCGGGCGGAAGGGTGCGGGACTGCTCGCTCATGACGGCTCCTCCGGTGCGTGCTCGGCCCTTCTCCGGGCCTCCTCCAGATCCTCCCACGTGTCCACGTCGCGGGTCAGGTCGTCGGGCGCGACCACGACCGTGATCGCGAGATCGTCGAGCAGCGCGCGGACGGGGGCGTCACGACCGGCATCGGGAAGAACGGATGCTGCGGCCCGCAGCGCGCCCGTGCGATAGGCGCCGATCAGCCACTGCGGCCGGCTCGACGCGTCGGCGAGGCAGACGCCGTCGCTGTCGGAGGGGAGGAGCGGGATGTCGTCGACGAGCCGACGCACGGCGGCGCCGGTGCCCGGGAGGTCGCACGCGAGCACCAGCGTCCACGCAGGGTCGTCGTCCTCCGACCAGGAGGCGAGAGCGGCGACGACGGCCGCCGCGGGTCCGGTGAACGGCGGGTCCTCGCGCACCCAGTCGACCGGCAGCGTCTTGTCGAGGACGGGCGCCACCACGGTGATCGGCCGGGCGGCGGCATCCGTCGCCGCTGTCACGGCTGCCGCCAGCAGAGTGCGCCCGCCCACGTCGAAAAGCGGCTTCGCCGCACCGTCGACGCGGGACGCGCGGCCGCCCGCCAGCAGGATCGCGCCGAGGCCGCCCTCAGTCGGGGTCATGCCTCGTCCGGGCGATGCCAGTCGCCGCTCTTGCCACCGGTCTTCGTCACGATGCGCACGTTTTCGATGGAGGTTCCCTTGTCGAGGCCCTTCACCATGTCGACGACCGCGAGCGCGGCGACCGAGACCGCGGTGAGCGCCTCCATCTCGACGCCGGTGCGGTCGGCGGTGCGCACCGTCGCCTCGATGCTCACACCGTCGTCGACGATCGCGAGGTCGACCGTCGCGCCGTGCACGCCGATCACGTGGGCCAGCGGCAGCAGTTCGGGGGTGCGCTTGGCGGCCTGGATGCCCGAGATGCGGGCGACGGCGAGCACATCGCCCTTCGGCACCGAGCCGTCACGCAGCGCGGCGACGACGTTCGCGGCGCACCGGACGAACCCGCGCGCGGTGGCGGAGCGCACCGTCGGCTGCTTGAGGGTCACGTCCACCATGCGGGCGTGTCCCGCTTCGTCGAGGTGTGTGAACGTCGGCTGCTCGGTGCTCATGAGATCAGCATGACATCGACGAGGTCGCCCGCTGCGACGGCGTCGACCTCGGCCGGCACGATGGCGTACGCCTCGGCGCGGCCGAGTCCTCCGGCCAGATGCGATCCGCCGGAGGTCGCGGGGATCACGCGCCACGCCCCGGGGTCGGTGCGGTCGATGGTGACGGGAAGGTATTGCCGCCGGCCCGGCGGAGTGCGCCAGTCCGCGGCCGCGGGCAGCGTGAGAACGGGGCGATCCCGCACCCGGCGACCCTGCATGAGCAGCAGGGCGGGTCGCACGAACACCTCGAACGACACTCCGGCGCTGACCGGGTTGCCGGGCAGACCGAACAGCAGCGCGCCCGAGGGAAGGCGGCCGAAGCCCTGGGGCTTGCCCGGCTGCATGGCGACCTTCGAGAACGTCATCGTGCTCTCAAGCGTCGTCTTGACGACCTCGTAGGCGCCCGCGCTCACGCCGCCCGAGAAGACGACGACCTCCGCCGACCGCGGTGACCTCGGATCGGTCACCTCCGCCAGCACAGCATCCAGGTCGCCCGGCTCGTCGGGAACGCTCGCGCGCCGCACGACCTCGGCGCCCGCGTCGGCGGCGAGTGCGGCGAGCAGCACGCTGTTCGACTCGGGGATCTGGCCGCGGCGCAGTGGCGCCCCGGGTTCGACCAGCTCGCTGCCGGTCGAGATCACGGCTACCCGCGGTCGGCGCGCGACCGCGACTACCGCGACGCCGCACGCCGCGACCGCCGCGACCTGCAACGCACCGAGCACGACGCCCGCGGGGAGCACCTCGTCGCCGGCACGCGCGTCTTCTCCCGCGCGGCGGACGTGCGCGCCGAGGGCGCGCGGCGCTCGCAGCACCGAGATCGACCCGAGCGAGTCGGCGAGTCCGCCGGCGGTGTCCTCGAAGGGCACGATCGCGTCGGCGTCGGTGGGGACGGGGGAACCCGTCATGATGCGGGCGGCCTCGCCGGGTGCGAGCTTCGGGTCGGCGGCGGTTCCGGCAGGCAGGTCGGCGACGACACGGAGGGTCACCGGGGCGCCGGGGGCAGCATCCGCGACATCCGCGAAGCGCACGGCGAAGCCGTCCATGGCGGAGTTGTCGAAGACGGGGATGTCGACGGCCGCCCGCACCGGTGCGCGAAGCGTTCGGCCGTGGGCGTCGGCGAGAGGGATGCGCTCAGCGGGCAGCGGCTGGGCGGCGGCCAGCACGTCGGCGAGCTGCTCCTCGACGGCGCGGAGCCCGCTCACGCGTGCACCGCGCTGATGTCACGGTTGTATGCGTCGATGCCTCCGGCGAGGACGGATGCCTCGACCCCGGCGTCACGCAGAACAGCCGCTGCGCGCTGCGCGCGCATTCCCACCTGGCAGACGACGACCACGGCCGGCGCGCTGATCCGCGACGGGTCGGCGAGCACGTCGCCGAGGGGCAGCAGCACCGAACCCGGGATGACGCCACGCTCCGTCTCGAAGGGCTCGCGCACGTCGAGCAGCATCGAGCCGGCGCGCTGCGCCGCCAGGGCCTCCGCGGGGGACAGCTGCGGGATGGCGGGGCGTGCTGACGCATCGCCTCGGGTCGATGCCCCTGCCGTGGGTGCAGGAGCGGTGCCATCCACCGCCGGTCGCAACGGCACCTCGTCGGTGCGACCGCGGAGCGCGTCGATCACGAGCACGCGGCCCAGGAGCGGCTCGCCGACCCCGGTGATCAGCTTCACGGTCTCGGTCGCAAGGAGCGACCCCACCTGCAGGCACAGCGAGCCGAGCACGCCGACCTGTGCACACGACGGTGCTTCGCGCCCGGCGTCCGGCGGGTACAGATCCGCGAGTCTGATCGGTCGCTCTCCGGCGGGCGGCGCCGACCAGAAGACGGTGACCTGCGCGTGGAACTCCTGCACGACGCCCCACACGAGGGGCACGCCCAGCTGCTCGCACGCCACGGCGACGGCCTCGCGGGTCTCGAACGTGTCGGTGCCGTCGACCACGATGTGCGCGTCCGAGAGGAGGTCCGCCGCGTTGTCGGTCGTGAGCAGCTCCCGCACCGGACGCACCACGGTGGTGGGTGAGAGGTCCGCGGCGATGCGCACCGCCGAGTCCACCTTCGGCGCCCCCACATCGCTCACCCGATGCATCACCTGGCGCTGGAGATTGGATGCCTCGACCAGGTCGTCGTCGATCACGGTGATGGTGCCGACCCCCGCGGCCGCGAGGGCGAGCACGGCGGGAGAGCCGAGACCGCCGGCTCCGACGACGGCGACATGCGCCGCGGCGAGCCGGCGCTGGGCGATCTCGCCGAAGCCGGCCAGCACACGGTGACGGGCGGTGCGCGTGCGTTCGGAGTCGGTCAGCTCGGCGACCGGCTCGACGAGCGGGGGAAAAGCCATGCCCTCAGGCTAGCCGCGCCCGTGCGCACGCAGGCCGGTCGTTCGGCAGCTCCGATCAGTCCTGCGCAGCGATCTGCCGGCGGCGGCAGAGCATGGCGCCTACTGTGCTCCGAGACCGGCTGCGCGGCGAGCACGTCATGCGGCGACGCGCGAGGCCGCACGACGTCATGTTCCGTCCAGGGGGACGGGCGTGCGGCCTAGCCTGCGTTCATGGGTGACGTGGTGGGTGTCGTGGCGCGGACAGGCCGCGCGGTCGTGCGGGTCGACGGACGGGAACCGCCGGCGCTCGAACGAGTATGGGCCGAGGCTCTCCCGGAGCTCTCCCGCCCGGTCGCTCCCGTCCGGACTCCGCGGCCGCGGGTGCTCGTGCTGAACGACGAGGTCGCCGTCGAACTCGGCCTCGACCCCGACTACCTGCGCTCGCCGGAAGGGGGCCGCTTCCTGACCGGTGAGTCGCTCGGGTCGGGGTCCGTCCCCGTGGCCCAGGTGTACGCAGGGCATCAGTGGGGCGTCTTCAAGCCGATCCTCGGCGACGGTCGAGCGGCGCTCCTCGGTGAGCGGCGTGACCGCGCCGGACGACTGCGCGATGTGCACGTGAAGGGGATCGGCCCCACGTCGATGTCGCGGGTCGACGGGTTCGCCGTGGTCGGGCCGATGCTTCGCGAGTTCCTCATGGCCGAGGCGATGCACGCGCTGCGCGTTCCCACCACGCGGGCGCTCGCCGTGGTGGCCACCGGTGCTCCTCGCGACCATGACGGTCGTGTGCTTCCCGGCGCCGTCCTGGCCCGAACGGCGTCGAGCCACGTGCGGTTCGGCTCGTTCGAGTACGTGCGCGCGCAGGGCGACTCCGAGCTGCTGCGCCGGCTCGCGGATCACGTCATCGCACGCCATCACCCGGCGGCGGCCGGCGCCGATCATCCGTATCGTGCGCTGCTCGACGGGATCGTGGATGCGGTCGCGGCCGTCACCGTCGACTGGATGCGCACCGGCTTCGTGCACGGCGTCCTCAGCACCGACAACGTGCTGGTGTCGGCGGAGACCATCGACTACGGTCCCTGCGCGTTCCTCGACGCGTACGAACCCGGTGCGTACTTCAGCTCCATCGACCAGCTCGGCCGCTACGCCTACGACAGGCAGCCTTCGATCATGCGATGGAACCTCGAGCGGCTCGGCGACGCCCTGGCGCCGCTGCTCGCCGACGATCCCGCGGCCGGCGCATCGGTGGCCAGAGAGATCGTCGACACGTTCGACGGGCGCTATCGGTCGTACTGGGCCGCGGCGTTCCGGGACAAGCTCGGGTTGGATGATCGGATCGACGAGCAACTCGCCGCCGAGCTCGCCCAGGGCGCCCTCGACCTGCTCGCGGACCACGGGGTCGACTTCACCGGGTTCTGGCGCGATCTCGCGGCGGCTGCGGAGCAGGATCGGCAGCCGCTGCGCGATCGCTTCCTCGGACCGGTCGCCAAGCTCGACGCGTGGCTCGCCCGATGGTCGGCGCTGGCGCCGGACGCCGCTCTCATCCGGGCGACGAACCCGCTGTACATCGCCCGCAACCACATCGTCGAGGAGGCGCTGCAGGCAGCGACCGACGGGGATCTCGCGCCCTTCGAGCGGCTGCTCGACCTGCTGTGCGACCCGTACACCGAGCGGGCCGGGAGCGAGTACCGGCGCTTCGCGCGGCCGGCGCCTGAAGGCACGGCCCGGCATCGCACCTTCTGCGGCACGTGATCGCGGGCCCAACGCAGCCCGGACCTACTCGATCTCCGGCGGGCGGTACTTCATCGGCAGTCCTGCGACCACCAGCTCGTAGGAACGGTCGATCGCCTCGCGCAGCTCGTCGTCGGGGATGCCGCCGCCCGTTCTGAGCCGGTTCCAGCCGGAGCGCCCGATGTACGCCGCGACGGTGGCGTCGTCGGGATAGCGCGCCAGCCAATCGTCGGCCTCGTCACGCGTCGTCGCGGCCTTGACACCGATAGAGCTGCCATCGCCGAGGAAGACGAAGATCTTCCCGCGCTCGCCTGGACCCACCTTGAAGACCGGGTCGTCCTCCCAGGGCTCGTCCTCCCACGCTCCCGGCTTCGCGGCACAGTACGCGCGGATGTCGTCCGGGGTCACCCCCTCAGTATCCTCGCCCGATCGGTTCGGAGGCGAGCCTCGGCGTGAACATCCCCGGGAACTCACAACCACGCTCCGCCGGCCGACGCCGGAACCGCAGCTGCGGAGAATTCGAAGAGATGCGTCCGCATCTGCGGTGCTAGCGTGAGGGCGTGAGCAGTTACAAGATCGCCGAAGCGGCGCGCCTTCTCGGCGTGAGCGACGACACCGTACGGCGGTGGGTGGACGCGGGGACGCTGGCGACGACCGGGGCATCGCCGATCGAGATCCCCGGCGACGCACTCGCGGCGCACGCGGTCGGGCTGGCCGCGACGCCGAAGGATCCGGGCGACGTGCTCTCCAGCGCCCGCAATCGGTTCGTGGGACTCGTCACGCGTGTGCAGATCGACGGCGTCATGGCGCAGGTCGACATCCAGTCCGGCCCGCATCGTGTGGTCTCGCTCATGTCGTCCGAGGCGGTGCGCGAGCTCGATCTCGAGCCCGGCTCCCTCGCCGTCGCCCTGGTGAAGGCCACGAACGTCATCGTCGAAACCCCGAAAGGCTGACATGCCGCGCTCCGCGCTTGTGCGCACCTCTGTCGTCCTCGCCTCCCTCGCGCTGCTGCTCACCGGCTGCGCGACCGGCGCCGATCAGGATCCGGCCGCGACGTCGGTGCCGACGACGTCGGCCGAGCCCGAGCTCGCCGGCGACCTCACGGTGTACGCGGCGGCTTCGCTGAAGGCGGCGTTCGATGAACTGGCGACGGAGTTCGAGGTGCAGCATCCGTCCGTCGATGTCCAGCCGATCACGTACGACGGCTCGTCGACGCTCGCGACCCAGATCATCGAGGGCGCTCCCGTCGACGTGTTCGCGTCGGCCGACGAGAAGAACATGCAGAAGGTCGTCGACGAGAAGCTGGCGTCCGGCCCGGAGCTGTTCGCGACGAACACGCTCGTACTGGTGGTGCCCGCCGGCAACCCGGGCGGCGTGGAGAGCCTCGACGATCTTGCGACCGCCGACCTCACCGTCGTGCTGTGCGCCGCCGAGGTGCCGTGCGGCGGGGCGTCTGCGACGCTGCTCTCGGACGCCGGCGTCACGGCGAGCATCGACAGCTACGAGCAGAACGTGACGGCGGTGCTGACCAAGGTCGCCGCCGGTGAAGCAGACGCGGGCCTCGTCTATGTGACGGATGCGGCGACCACCGACGACGTCGAGGCGATCGAGGTCGACGGTGCCGAGGATGTCGTGAACCGCTACCCGATCGTGGCTCTCTCCGCCGCGGCGGACCCCGAGGTCGCCGACGCGTTCGTCGCGTTCGTGGTGGGCGACGAGGGCCAGGAGGTGCTCGCGGCCCTGGGCTTCGGGGCGCCGTGACCACCGCCGCAGCGGCGCACGCGCCCGCGCGTGAGGAACGCGCGGGGTTCGTGCCGCGCGTTCTGGCCGTGCCGGCGGTGGTCGGGCTCGCGTTGCTCGTGGTGCCGCTCGGCGCTCTCGTGCTGCGGGTCGAGTGGGGGACGCTGTGGAGCGACGTCACCTCGCCCCAGGCGCTGTCGGCCCTGGGGCTCTCGCTCGCGACCGGCGCGGCGGCCACGATCGTGTGCGTCGTGCTCGGAGTGCCGCTGGCGCTTCTCATCGCCCGGAGCACCGTGCGCACGGCCGCCGTGCTGCGGGCTCTGGTGACGGTGCCGCTCGTGCTGCCGCCGATGGTCGGCGGGGTGGCGATGCTGTTCCTCTTCGGCCGCACGAGCTGGCTCGGCGGCATCCTCGCGGAGTGGGGCATCCGCATCCCGTTCACGACGACCGCCGTCGTGATGGCGCAGACGTTCGTCGCGCTGCCGTTCCTCGTCCTCGCGCTCGAAGGCGCCCTTCGGGCGACCGGGGTCGGCTTCGAGCAGGCGGCCGCGGGCCTCGGGGCGGGCCGGTGGACGATCCTGGCCCGCGTGACCCTGCCCCTTGCCGCCCCGGGACTGGTCGCCGGGATCGTGCTGTGCTTCGCGCGCGCGATCGGCGAGTTCGGGGCGACGGCGCTGTTCGCGGGCAACGCGCCCGGCGTCACGCAGACCATGCCGCTCGCGATCTACACCGCCTTCAACGGCGCGGGCGTCTCGCAGGGCACGGCCGTCGCGCTGTCGCTGCTGCTGCTGGTGACCGCCGTCGGCGTGCTGCTGCTCGTGCGCGCCTGGCGAGCGGAGGCGCCGCGATGAGCGCCCTCGCTTCGCAGACCCGGAAGGATGCCGAACCCGGCGCCGTGGCTGGACTCGACGCCCGCGTGGTGGTGCGTCGCGGCGGGTTCGCCCTCGATGCCGTGCTGCGCGTGCCCGGCGGATCAGTGGTCGCCCTCATGGGTCCGAGCGGCGCCGGCAAGTCCACGCTCCTCGGGGTGCTCGCGGGCTTGACGCGGTTCGACCAAGGCCACGTACGTCTCGGGGATCGCACGCTCGACGAGTCTCCCGTACGACGCACGCCGCCCGCGTCGCGCGGCGTGGTGCTCCTCGGGCAGGACCCGCGCCTGTTCCCGCACCTCAGCGCTCGCGACAACGTCGCCTTCGGGCTGCGCGTCCATGGCGCGGCCAAAGCCGCCGCCGCGGACGGAGCCGCCGAATGGCTCCGGCGCGTCGGCCTCGAGGGTCTGGGCGGGCGTCGTCCCGCGCAGCTGTCGGGGGGCCAGCAGCAGCGCGTCGCACTGGCGCGTGCGCTCGCCACGGCGCCCGCCGCGATCCTCCTCGACGAGCCGCTGACGTCGCTCGACACCGAGACCGCCGGCGATGTGCGCGCGCTCCTGCATCAGCAGCTCGCGGCCACCGGCACCACGGCGGTCGTCGCGACCCACGACGCGGTCGACGCGGTGGCGCTCGCGAGCCGCCTGGTCGTGCTCGAGGGCGGCCGCGTCACGCAGTCGGGTCCCGTCCGTGAGGTCCTCGCGTCGCCGGCGACCCGGTTCGCCGCGGCGGTGGCGGGCCTCAACCGGGTGGAAGGGCGAGCGGTCCCCGCGGCCCCTCCACTCACCCCCGGCGCGTCGAGTGGAGCCTCAGGCCGTGTGGGCCCAGCTGCGGCCTGGCGTGCGGGGAATCTCGTGCTGCCGCTACCGGCGGGGGTGCGGCATCCTTCGCTCGCGGCCGTCTTCCGGCCGAGCGACGTGCGGGTCGTCGACGGAGCGCCGAGCGGTGCGGGGGAGTGGACGGCGCACATCCTGCGGCTCGAGCAGACGCCCGCAGGCGTGCGGGTGCGCACCGCCGATCCCGACGTCGCGGTGGACGTCACCGCCGACCGCGCGGCGGGGCTGGCGCCGGGTGATCCGATCACTCTGCGAGTCGACCCGGCCGACGTGCGCTTCGTCGTCGAGGCCTGAGCCTGCGCCGGCTCAGCGCCTCTCCTCTTCGCGCGCCGGAGCGCGCTCCGCTCAACGACCGGTGCTGGGGGTCCTGCTCGTCGAGCGAGCGAGGAACGAGCGAGACGAAACGCCCTGTGGTTCCGGGAACGCGTGGTGCGTGCGCAGCCGTAGACTCGGCCGGTGATGCGAATCCGCCCCTTCCGGCCGGGTGACGAGCCCGCCCTCGCCGACATCTGCCTCAAGACCGCGGACGCCGGCGCCGACGCCACCGGTCTGCTCGACGACGACGACCTCTGGGCCGAGATCTTCGTGCTCCCGTACGTTGCACGCCACCCCGAGTTCGCCTTCGTCGTCGAGACCGGCGACGACCGCGTCGTGGGCTACATCGTCGGTGCGCCGGACTCCGCCGCGTTCGAGGACTGGTTCCGGGCCGAATGGTGGCCGCGGTTCGCCGAGCGCTGGCCGAAGCCGCAGGGCGAGCCGCTGCCGGTGAGCGCGTCGCGCCAGGACGGCATCGTCCGCTACGCGTACGCTCGCCAGGGCGGAGCGCAGCCGTTCGGCGACGCGTACCCCGCGCACCTGCACATCGATCTGCTGCCCGAGACCCAGGGGCAGGGCCTCGGCCGTCGCCTCATCGAGACGCTCGAGGACGCCCTGCGCGCAGCGGGCGTGACCGGCCTCCACCTCGTCGCGTCGTCCGACAACACCGGCGCGATCGCGTTCTACCCGCGTGTGGGGTTCGAGCCGCTGCCGTCGCCGGAGGGCACGCAGGTCTTCGCGACGCGCCTCTGACCTACGCCCTCGGGCACCCGCCGTCAACCCGTTGGGGAGGCCGGAAGGCTCCCGTAGTCTGCGGGCGTGGACGATGTCTCGGCGCCGACCGGTCGCGAACCGGAACTGACCGCTGTGCCCCGTGAGGACGGCTCCGCGCCGCGCGCGCTCGTGCTCGGGGCCACCGGCTACATCGGCGGGCGCCTGGTGCCCCGGCTGCTGAACGCCGGGTACGAGGTCCGCGTGCTCGCGCGCGAGCCTGCCCGCGCGGCGGCCTTCCCCTGGGGTGACCGCGTCGAGATCGTGCGCGGAGACGCCACCGACGCGGCATCCGTCGGCGAAGCGGTTCGTGAGGTCGACGTGCTGTATTACCTCGTCCACTCGATGTCGGGCGGCACGACGTTCGCCGACGCCGACCGCCGCGCTGCCCAGACGGTCTCGCGGGCGGCGGCCGAGGGCGCCGTGGGCCGGATCGTGTATCTCGGCGGGCTGCACCCCGACGGGGTGACGCTGTCGCCGCACCTCAGGTCGCGTGTGGAGGTCGGCGAGACGTTCCTCGCGAGCGGAGTCCCGACGATCGTGCTGCAGGCGGGCGTCGTGATCGGGTCGGGATCGGCGTCGTTCGAGATGGTGCGCCATCTCACCGAGGTGCTGCCGTACATGCCGGCGCCGAAGTGGGTGCGCAACCGCATCCAGCCCATCGCCGTGCGCGACGTGCTGCACTACCTGCTGGGCGCCGCGCGCCTGCCCGCCGACGTGAACCGGGCGGTCGACATCGGCGGGCCGGACGTGCTGCGGTACGGGCAGATGATGAACGGGTACGCGGTCGAGGCGGGGCTGCGGCAGCGGCCCATCGCCGCGCTGCCGGTTCTGACGCCCCGTCTCGCCTCGCACTGGGTGAACCTCGTCACCCCGATTCCCCGCTCGATCGCGCGTCCGCTCGTCGAGTCGCTGCAGAACGAGTGCATCGTCAAGGACCACGCGATCGACGCACTGATCCCGCCGCCGGAGGGAGGGCTCACCCCTTACCGGGCGGCGGTGCGACTCGCGCTGCGTCGCGTCGAGGCCGACGCGATCGAGACGAGCTGGCAGGATGCCGAGGTGCTCGGCGCGCCGAGCGACCCGCTGCCGAACGACCCCGACTGGGCAGGGCGGGCGGTGTTCACCGACGTGCGCACGGCGCACACGCCCGCGTCGCCCGAGTCTCTGTGGGGCGTGATCGTGGGGATCGGCGGCGAGAACGGCTGGTACTCGTCACCGCTGCTGTGGGCCGTCCGCGGATGGATGGACCGCCTCGTCGGCGGCATCGGACTCGCGCGCGGACGGCGCAGCAAGGGGCGGCTGTCGGTCGGCGACGCGCTCGACTTCTGGCGCGTCGAAGCGCTCGAACCGGGACGGATGCTGCGCCTCCGCGCCGAGATGAAGGTGCCGGGGCTCGCGTGGCTCGAGCTTCAGGCGTCGCCCGACGGCGAGCGCGGCGGCTCGCGCTACGAGCAGCGCGCCGTGTTCTTCCCCAGCGGGCTCGCGGGGCGCCTGTACTGGCTCGCGGTGCTCCCGTTCCACGGGTTCATCTTCGCCGGGATGGCGCGGCGCATCACCAAGACGGCGGAGGCCGCGGCGGAGTCCGCGCAGCAGTGACCGTGCGGCGTCACCGGACGAGGATCGGTTCGCCCGACACCAGCCGCTCGAGCACCGAGCCCGGCGGCACGTCGTCGTACTTGTAGCTGAGCTTCTGCACGATCGATGCCCCGGCGACGAAGCGGAGCGGATCGGGATCCCACGGCTGCATCATGCCGAGCTGCAGGAGGTGGCTCGCGGCGCTCGACAGTGCGGGTGCAGCATCCCACTGCCCGTGGAACTCGGGGACGAGATCGAGGAGCACCTCGAAGATGCGGTGGTACAGGAAGTAGTCGGGGATCCCGCCGTCCTGCTCCCACCAGGCCTCGAGCGCGAGCCGCTGCAACCGGATCAGCGCTGTCGCCGGCACGGCGGCGATGAACCAGTTGCCGATCTGGCGGTGGGTCCAGCGCGGGTACAGCGCTCCTGCGGTCAGGAGGGGAGCCACGGCCGCCGGCAGCGGCGCCGGCGCCCAGCAGGTCGCATCCACCCAGATGCCGCCGAGCCGGTCGAGCACGCTGATGCGGACGAAGTCGGAGAAGTGCGCGGGGTGGTCCTTCTCGAGGGCGTCGGCGACGGCATCCGGGATCTCCACGAGCTCCCGCGCCGAGCGGCCGTCCAGCACCGTCAGCGGCGTCGGCAGGTCGGCGTGAAGGCGCGTCATCTCTCCGACGCACGCCTGAACCAACGGCGGCGCGGTTCCGAGAGGCGTGTTCCAGAACGTGTAGAGGTTCAGCGCCGACACCTCGACGCGCGCGCCGTCGTTCTCGGCGATGAGGCGGCCGTCCCGGCGGGTGCCCGGCTGTTCGGGCAGTCCCGCCGCCACGCGCAGCGCGGGCAGGCGCGGCCGGAGGAACTCGGTGAAGGTGCGGTAGGCCGCGATCGCCGCGACGGGGTCGACCGCGTCACGGAACCGGTCCGCACGCCGCAGCTGCGCCTCGAGCCCTTGCAGCGGGTTCGGGATGCCTTCGCTCACGATGCGAGCCTATGCGCTGGTGCTGCAGCAGCCGGGATCACGCGACGAGGCGTCCGTCGTCGATGCGCACGACCCGGTCGACCCGCCCGTCGGGCACGGCGACATGGGAGATCAGCACCACGGCCTGGTCGTCACGGACGGCGCCGAGCAGATCGGTGAGCAGTCGATCGGAGGCTTCCGGGTCGACGCCCGCGGTCGGCTCGTCGAGCACCAGTACGGGGAAGCCCCGCAGCAGCGCCCGTGCGAGCGCGATCCGCTGCGCCTGCCCGCCTGACACCAGCGCGCCGCGCTGGCCGACGCGCGCGCCGAGGCCGCCGCGCTCGCGCAGCCATGGCCCGAGGCCGACGCGCTCGAGCGCCGCCTCGAGCTCGGCGTCCGTCGCGGTGTCACGCGCGAACAGCAGATTCTGGCGGATGTCCTCGTCGAAGAGCATCGGATGCTGCTCGCACAGGCCCACGGTGAGCCGCACGTCGTCGGGGGAGAGGTCGTGCACCGAGCGCGGGCCGACGTCGTAGCCGCCCTCGATCTCGAGGAACCGCACGAGCGCGTGCGCGAGAGTGCTCTTGCCGGCGCCGCTCGATCCCATCACGAGGACGCGCTCGCCGGGCCGGATGGTGAGGTCCACCTCGTGCAGCGCGGGCTCGGCGGCCCCGGGCCACCGCACGCTCGCCGCCCGCAGGCGGATGCCGTCGCCGAGCGCCGGCGCGTCGCCGGTGGGTTCGACCGTCTCGGGGGCGAGTTCGGCGGGCGGGGCGGCCGGCAGCGCGTCGGCGATGCGCTCGGCCGACGCGCGGACCTGTCGCCACGCCGACGCCGCCGTCGGCACGGACGCGAACACCTCGAACACCGCCATCGGCACGAGGACGACGACCGCGAGCGACGGGCCGGTCAGGGAACCGGATGCCGCACCCGGCGCGGCGACCAGCACCGCGGCGATCGACGCGGCGCCGGCGAGGAGCGACACCAGGGCGGCGGTGCCGGCCTGGGCTCCCGAGCGACGGACGACGGCGCGCCGCAGGTCGGCGTCCGCGCGCGCGATGCGCTCCCGGCTCTGAGCCTCGGCGCCGAAGGCCGTGAGCACGTCGAGGCTGCCGATGTGGTCGAGCACCGCGTCGGCGAGGCGGGCGCGCAGCGGGGCGATGGCGCGTTCGGCGCGGGCGCCCGACATCCACCCCCACAGCGTCGCGATCGCGGCGGCGACCACGAGACAGGCGAGCAGCGTCAGCGCCGCGGGCCACCACACGAACGCGACAAGCACGACGGCGCCGAGGGCGACGAGCGCCGAGGAGACGAGTGGCTGCACGACCCGCAGCGGAAGGTTCTGCAGCTCATCGACGTCGTCCACGAGCGCGCCGAGCACCGAGCCGCGGCGGGTGCGAGCCAGTCCGTCCGGGGCCAGGGGAACGAGGCGACGTACGAGATCGGCGCGCGTCGATGCGAGCTGACGCAGGGCCGCGTCGTGGCCCGTGAGTCGCTCGAGGTAGCGGAACGAGGCCCGCGAGATCGCGAAGAACCGCACGCCGACGACGGCGGCAGACAGGTACAGCACCGGCGGCTGCTCGCTCGCGCGCACGATGAGCCAGGCGCTGACCGCGAGGAGAGCGACGGCCGAGGCTTCCGACGCGAAGCCCGCGACGAGAGCCCACCAGTACCGCCGCGCCGGAGGCATCGCCCCGCGCAGCACCGCTCCCGTCGTCGAGGCCGGCGCGGTCATGCGAGCACCTCGCTCGACTCGAGACGTACGATCTGGTCGGCGATCGCGCGCGCCGAAGTGCGGTGCGAGATCAGCAGCACCGCCGCGCCCTCGTCGGCCAGGCGACGGATGCCGTGCCACAGCCGGCGCTCGGTCTCGGGATCGAGCGCCGAGCTGGGTTCGTCGAGCGCGATCACCGGAGCGCCTCCGCGCAGATGCCGGTAGAACGCGCGGGCGACCGCGACCCGCTGGGCCTGACCGCCCGACAGACCGGCGCCCTGAACGCCCAGCTCCTCAGCCGGGTCGAGCGAGCCGGCGCACGCCAGGTCGAGGGCTCGGCGCACCGTCGCGGGGTCGGGCGCCGGGTCGCCGAGCGTGACGTTGTCGGCGATGCTTCCGGTGAGGAGCCCCGGCCGCTGGCCGGCCCACGCGAGCCACGCGGACGGTGCGAAGGCGCGCAGGTCGGCGCCGCCCCAGGAGGCATCCCCGTCGAACGTCGCGGCGCCGCGCAGTGCGGCGAAAAGGCTGGACTTGCCGGCGCCGCTCGGTCCCTCGATCAGCGTGACGGAGCCAGGGGCGGCCGCCAGGTCGACGGGAGGCAGCATCCGGTCTCCGCGGCGCACGCGAACGCCGTCGAGGATCAGAAGCGAGTCCGGGGCCGCCGGTCGTTGCGCGGAGGGCGCCCTCGCGCCCGCAGGCGGGTCACCCGCGGCCCGCGCGGCGTCGAGGACGTCGAAGACGTCGTCGGTCGCGGCGACGCCCTCGGAGGCGGCGTGGAACTGGACGCCGACCTGGCGCAGGGGCAGGTAAGCCTCGGGCGCGAGCAACAGCACGAAGAGGCCGACCGCGAGCGTCAGCGCTCCGTCGATGAGCCGGAAGCCGATCGACACCGCGACGATCGCGACGGCGATCGACGCGAGGAACTCGAGCGCGAACCCCGACAGGAACGAGACCCTCAGCACCCGCATCGTCTCGCGGCGGTACTCGCCGGTGACCCGTTCGATGGATGCCGCGGCCCGGTGCTGCCGGCCGAAGACCTTGAGCGTCGACAGCCCCTGCACGGTATCGGCGAACCGCGAGGCGAGGCGCTGGAGCGTGCGCCACTGCCGATGCTGCACCGAGCGCGTGGCCAGGCCGATGAGCACCATGAAGATGGGGATCAGGGGAAGCGTGAGCAGCACGGTCAGCCCCGAGATCCAGTCCTGCCACCACATCACGGCGACGATCAGCGGCGTCGCGACGACGGTCTGCACGAGTTGCGGCAGGTAGCGGCCGAAGTACGCCTCGAGCGCCTCCAAACCGCGGCCCGCGGTCACGGCGAGGGCGGCGGTGTTGCGGACGCCGAGCCACTCGGGCCCGAGCACGCCGATCGCCTCGACGAGCCTCGCGCGCAACTGGCCCTGCACCCGAGCGGCCGCGCGGGCGGCGACGGCCTCGCGCGCCCAGAGCAGCACGGCGCGCAGAGCCACCGTGATCGCGAGGGCGCCGAGCATCGCCGCGAGTTCGGCCCGGGGCATCCCGTCGATCGCTCCGGTGATGGCGTGCGTCAGCAGCCACGCGAACGCGACGATCACCGCGGTCTGCGCCGCCGCGATCGCGGCGATGGCGACGAAGAAACCGCGAGAGGCGCTCGCGTACCTCAGCAGCCGCGGATCCACGGGCTTGCTGCTCACGCGAGGCGGGGCGTCCGTCTCACTCATTCCTCTTCGACCCTACCCATCCGTCGCTCTGTCGCCGACGCGCCTGCCGGAGGCGCCTGTCGGCGAGCTGACGCGGGAGGACGGATGCCTCGCCCCGAGGCATCCCGTCATCCGCACGTCAGTGCGCGGGCGCCGCAGCCGCCTGCTCGATACGGGAGCGGGTGATGCGCTTGCGGAAGATCCAGTACGTCCAGCCTTGGTACGCGAGCACCAGCGGCAGGAAGATGAGCGCCGCCCACGACATGATCGTCAGCGTGTAGTCCGTGCTCGACGCGTTCTCGATCGTGAGCGAGCCGGCCGGGTCGCCGGTCGACGGCATGACGTAGGGGAACAGCGCGAACCACACCGCGAGCACGGCCGTCACGATCGTGAAGGCGCCGAAGCCGAAGGCCCAGCCCTCGCGGCCACGGGCGTTCGACATCCAGGATGCGATCAGGAGCACGGCCGCGACGGCCGACAGGATCGCGGTGACCATCGCGAAGTCGCGGCCTTCGGAGAACGCCATGACGACGGTCCACACCAGGAAGGCCGCGGCGACGACGATCGTGAGCAGTCCCGCGCGGCCGGCGAGCCGGCGCGCGTCGGCGGCGACCTGCCCGTCGGTCTTCAGCGCGACGAAGTACACGCCGTGCGTGAAGAAGAGCAGGAGTGTCGTCAGTCCGCCCAGGAGACCGTAGGGGTTGAGCAGCGTCAGCAGCGACCCGGTGAACTCGTGGTCGGCGTCGAGCGGCACGCCCTGCACGATGTTGGCGACGGCGACGCCCCACAGGAGCGCCGGCACGGCGGAGCCGACGACGATCATCGTGTCGAAGCCCTTCTTCCACCGCAGCGAATCGCGCTGGTGGCGGTACTCGAAGGAGACGCCGCGCAGGATGAGCGCCAGCAGGATCAGCAGCAGTGCCAGGTAGAAGCCGCTGAACAGCGTCGCGTACCACTCCGGGAACGCGGCGAACAGGCACGCGCCGGCAACGATGACCCAGGTCTCGTTGAGGTCCCACACGGGGCCGATCGTGTTGATGACCTGGCGGCGGCTGATGTCGTTCTTGCCGAGGAACGGCAGCGACATGCCGACGCCGAAGTCGAACCCGTCGAGCACGAAGTAGCCGACGAAGAGGAAGCCGACGATCCAGAACCAGAGGTAGGCGAGATCCATGATGTGCTCCTGAAGCTCTTAGTAGACCGTCGTCGGGGTGTCTTCGACCGCCTGGGTGCGCGCATCCGGCGCTCCCGGCTCGGGGAGGGGCTCCGGGCCCTTCTGCGTCGTCTTCAGGATGAGGCCGAACTCGACCACCGCGAGCGCCGCGTAGATGAGCGTGAACGCGGTCAGCGAGATGAGCACGGTCCATCCGGGGACCGAGGGCGAGACGCCGTCCTCGGTCAGCATGAGGCTGAACACGATCCAGGGCTGGCGGCCCATCTCGGTGAAGACCCATCCCACGAGGATCGCGAGGAGGGATGCCGGCCAGGCCCAGATCGCGAGGCGCCAGGCCCACGCGGGAACCTCGCGCTTCGCCTTCTTGCGCGTGAGCCAGAGGCCGACGACCGCGACGAGCGCGGCGACGCCGCCGAGACCGATCATCCAGCGGAACGCCCAGTACGTGACCCAGAGGATCGGCGCGAAGTTGCCGTCGACCTGGTCGGCGAACTGCGGGAACAGCTCGGTCGTGTAGAGGTTGTTGAGGTCGTTGATGCCCTCGACGCAGCCGTCGAGGGAGTGCGTCGACAGCAGCGCCAGCAGGTACGGCACGCGGATCGAGAAGAGCTCGCTCGTGCCGTCGGGTGTGCCGAGCGTGAAGATCGAGAACGAGGCGTCCGCTCCACAGGCGCTGTCGAACATCGCCTCGGCGGCGGCCATCTTCATCGGCTGCGTCGCCACCATGACGAGGCTGAGCTGGTCGCCCGAGATCGCGACCCCGGCGAAGGCGGCGATGAGGCCCCACAGGCCGAACTTGAGCGACGAGCGCATCATCTCGACGTTCTGCTTGCGCAGCAGGTGCCAGGCCGAGATCGAGACGATCACGCCCGCGGTCATCATGAACGCGGCGAAGAGGGTGTGGGGCAGGGCCGCGAGGGCCACCGGGTTCGTCAGCACCGCGAAGAAGTCCGTCATCTCGGCGCGGGAGCCGTCCTCGGCCATCTTGAAGCCGACGGGATTCTGCATGAACGCGTTGGCCGCGAGGATGAAGTACGCCGAGAACCAGGCCCCGATCGTCGCGATCCAGATGCTCGCCAAGTGCAGAGCCTTGGGCAGTTTGTCCCACCCGAAGATCCACAGCCCGATGAAGGTCGCCTCGAAGAAGAAGGCCATGAGGCCCTCGAAGGCGAGCGGCGCGCCGAACACGTCGCCGACGAACCGGGAGTACGACGACCAGTTCATGCCGAACTGGAACTCCTGCACGATGCCGGTCACGACGCCCATCGCGAAGTTGATCAGGAAGATCTTCCCGAAGAACCGCGTGAGATGGAGCCACTTCACGTTGCCGGTGCGGAACCACGCGGTCTGGAAGATCGCGACCGTCAGCGCCATGCCGAGCGTGAGGGGGACGAACAGGAAGTGGTACAGCGTCGTGAGGCCGAACTGCCAGCGCGCCAGCAGCAGAGGGTCCAGCAGATCCACGATGCGATTCTCCGATCGTTCCGGACTGGGTCTGATCACCGTAGCATGTGGTCAGACCACACGGGCGACAGAGGTCCAACGCGCGCCCGGTGCACCCAGATTCCCAGGAATCCGGGCGGGAGGCGAGCCTTCCCGCCGTGAATAATGAGCGTGCACCGGCGCCCGCGGTCCGCGGCGCGACTACCCTCGGAAGCATGGCGAGCCGGGCACAGCGATCGGAGCCGGACGCATGACCGCGATCCCGGTGGCGATCGGGCGACGGATGCCTCTTCCCGCGGCATCCGCGGATCCGGGCGCGTTCGAGGGCACGGCCGCAGTCGCGTCGATCGGGGCACCGCTGATCGACACCCATGGGCGTGTGCACCGCGACCTGCGGATCTCGTTGACGGATCGGTGTTCGCTGCGATGCACCTACTGCATGCCGGAGCAGGGCAACGAATGGCTGGCGAAGACGAGCATCCTGACGCTGGACGAGATCGTGCGCATCGCGCAGGTGGCTGCGGCGGACGGGATCACGACGTTCCGGCTCACCGGCGGCGAGCCGCTGCTGCGCTCCGACATCGTCGAGGTGGTGCGCCGGCTGGCGGCGATCACCGGTCCGGACGGCCGGCCGGTCGAGATCGCGATGACCACGAACGGGATCCGGCTGCCCGAGTTGCTGCCCGGGCTGGTCGACGCCGGGCTGAACCGGTTGAACATCTCGATCGACACGCTGCGCCGCGACCGGTTCCACGCACTGACCCGCCGGGACCGGCTGGACGATGTGCTGGAGGGCATCGCGGCGGCGGGGGCCTCGGGGCTGCGGCCGTTGAAGCTGAACGCGGTGGCCATGCGGGACGTCAACGAGGACGAGCTGGTCGAGCTGGTGGAGTTCGCGACCGCGCATGATGCGCAGATGCGGTTCATCGAGCAGATGCCGTTGGATGCCGGGCACACGTGGGACCGGTCGCGGATGGTGACGCAGGACGAGATCCTCACCGCGCTGTCCGCGCGGTGGACGCTGACGCCGGTGCCCGGTCGGGGTGGGGCGCCCGCGGCGCGGTGGACGCTGGATGATGGTCCGCATTCGGTGGGGGTGATCGCGTCGGTGACGGCGCCGTTCTGCGGCGACTGCGACCGGTTGCGGTTGACCGCGGACGGACAGTTGCGGAACTGCCTGTTCTCGACCACCGAGTACGACCTCCTGCCGATCCTGCGGGCGGGCGGCGACGACGACGAGATCGACGGGATGCTGCGCTCCTGCGTGCGCGGCAAGCTCCCGGGCCACGCGATCAACGACCCGTCGTTCCTGCAGCCCGCGCGCGGCATGAACGCGATCGGCGGCTGACATGGGACGCATCACGACGCGCACCCCCGTCACCCGCATCGCGCTGAACGACGGCGATGTCGCGGTACGCCGTCGCGCCGACACCCTCGTCGTGGAGGAGCCGCTCGAGATCCGCATCGCCGGCGAGCCTCTCACCGTCACGATGCGCACGCCGGGCAACGACCTGGAACTCGCGGCCGGATTCCTGGTCTCGGAGGGCGTGATCTCGACCGCCGCAGACCTGCGTTCCGCGATCCACTGCGGCGGACCGGGCACCGGGGCTGCGGCACCCTCGTCGCTGTCGACGATCGGCGTCGGTCCCGCGGAGCCGGCGACCTCGAGCGAGAACACCTACAACGTCCTCGACATCGCTCTCGCGCCCGAGCTCGCGCCGCTCGTCACCGACATCGCCCGCAACTTCTACACGACGAGTTCGTGCGGCGTGTGCGGCACAGCGTCCATCGAGGCGATCGAGAAACAGTCGCGCTACGACGTCGGAACGGATGCCGCGGCCGTCGACGCGACGATGCTCGCCGGTCTTCCCGACGCCCTGCGCGCCGGCCAGACGGTGTTCGACAAGACCGGAGGTCTCCACGCGGCGGCTCTGTTCGACGCGGCGTCCGGTGAGCTCCTCGTGCTGCGCGAGGACGTCGGCCGGCACAACGCCGTCGACAAGGTCATCGGCTGGGCGGTGCTGGAGGATCGCCTGCCGCTGAGCGGAATCGTGCTGCAGGTGTCGGGCCGCGCGAGCTTCGAGCTCGTGCAGAAGGCCGTGATGGCCGGCATCCCGATCCTGTCCGCGGTGTCGGCGCCGTCGTCACTGGCCGTCGAGCTGGCTGCGGCCTCCGGGCTCACGCTCGTCGGGTTCGTGCGAGGGTCGTCGATGAACGTCTACGCGCGGCCCGACCGGGTGCGGGTCACTGCCGCGGTGCGCTGACCGCGCCGGGGATTCAGCCGCGCGAGGTGGCGAGCTGCACCACGCACTGCGTCGGGTCGCACGACGGCGCGATGCCCTCGACGCGCAGCGGGCCGCCGGCCTGCGCCAGCACGCTGTCCATGAGCGCGACGTGCACGCTGCACAGCACGCCGCGATGTTCGGCGGCGGGCACGTGCGGACACGGCGTCAGGTCGACCGTGAGGTGGCGCTCGTCGACCACGGGGTCGAAGCCGGCATCACCGAGGTCTTCGACGAGTGCGTCGAGCTGGTGCAGGGCTTCGGCGCCGAGGTCGGCATCCGTGTCGGATCCGTAGACGCGACGCAGCAGGTCTCCGCGACGGGCAGCCGCCTCCGCACGGCGGGCGGCGACGGGGCTCGAGGCCTCGTCGGAGCCGGTGGCGGCCGAATAGAGCACGCGCGGGCGACCTCTTGTCGTGCGGCGCTCGGTCTCGGCGATCACATACCCGGCGTCGATGAGACGCTGCACGTGCTCGCGCACGGTGTTGGCGTGCAGGCCGGTCGCCTCGACGAGCTCGGAGATCGCCCGCTGCGGGCGCTCCTGGAGCAGGTGCATGATCTCGACGCGAGAGTAGCTCGAGATCGCGCTGTACCCGGTCGTCATGGTCCCATTATCGCGGGGCGTCATGACGACCGGGTGCCCGCAGGTTCAGCCGTGTCGGATCAGAACAGCTGGCCGAAGATGAGGATCGCGACGAAGAACACCGCGACGATGCCGACGATGATCGCGAGCGTGCGTCCGGAGAGCTTCGCGACGCCCCAGCCGACCAGCACGGGGATGGCGAGGAGGAACAGCGCGACGATCCACCAGAACGCGGAGTAGGCGCCGCTGGTCGCCTCCTCGAGGCGTCCGCCGAACAGCGACTGCGTCGCCGGGTGCGTCGCGAAGCGCACCGCGATCGAGATGGGGACCGCCACGAACACGAAGACGACGAGTCCGATGAGCCAGCCCCAGAGGGTGGCGCTTCCGCCGCCCGAGAGGACGCCGCCGTGGAGCTCGGGTTCGGGCTTCTGCTGCTGCTTGCCTGATGCCATGGGCATGACTCTAGTGGCGCGCGATGGCGGGGCATCGCACGATTCGCACGATTTCGCCCGGATATGGCGCTGTCCGCCGGCGGGGACGGGCGGACAGCGTCGGGGCGCCAGGGAGAACCGCCACTGGGGGAGCGGACTCCGCGCTCACCATCCACGACCGCCGTCCGTCGAGGGGTGGAGCTTCGGGGCGCACGGTCACGGGGTCTGAGGGAGAAGCTACGCCCACCGCCGGTATTCGCAAGGGGGATTGCCTGTGCGTCTCCTGAGTGCTATTCGGTCGTGCCGATCGCCGCTGTTCGCGCGCTCGTGGTGGGATGGGACCGACATGAGCCAGCCGCCGCCTCCTCCCATCGATTCCGCCACTGCGATGGCCGCTGCCGTACGGGAGGGGGAACTGACCGCGCAGGAGGTCGTCGAGGAGCATCTGGCCCGCATCGGGCGGATCGATCCCGGCGTCAACGCGCTCACCGTGGTCTTCGCCGACCGTGCGCGCAGCGCGGCCGCCGAGATCGATGCCGCCGTCAAGGCAGGTCGCGACCCCGGGCCTCTCGCGGGCGTCCCGATCTCGGTGAAGGAGAACATCGACCTCACCTGGTCGGCGACGACGAACGGCTGGCGCGGGCTGGCCGACGCCGTGCCCGCCCGAGACGCCGCCGTCGTGCGGCGGTTGCGGGATGCCGGGGCGGTGCCCGTCGCCCGGGGCAACATGCCCGACTTCGGGATGCGGTGGGACACGGACAACGACGTGTTCGGCCGCACCCTGAACCCGTGGAACCGCGCACGCAGTGCCGGCGGATCCAGCGGCGGAGACGCCGTCGCCGTGGCGACCGGGATGAGCGTGATCGGCCTCGGCAACGACTTCGGCGGCTCGCTCCGCCTCCCCGCCTACGCGGCAGGCGTGGTCGGACTCCGCCCGTCGCTCGGGCGCGTGCCGCGCGCGGCGGTGCGAGAGCAGCCGGTGGCGCTCACGCTCCAGCAGTTCTCCGTGAACGGGCCCATGGCGCGGCGCGTCGACGACGTCGCGCTCGCACTCGGGGTCATGCAGGGATGGGATGCCGACGACCCGGTGTCGATCGCCGCGCCCGCGGTGCGACCCGCTGCGGTGCCGCGCCGCGTCGGCGTGGTGCGCGATCCTGCGGGCCTCGAGGTGGATCCGGATGTGGCGGCCGGACTCGACCGGGCCGCAGCATCCCTCGCGCGTGCAGGCTGGGAGATCGTCGACGCCGCCGGCCCGCTCCTCGAGGAGGCGGCCGTGCTGTGGCGGCGCCTGTCGTGCACCGACATGCTCATCTCGCTCGACCCCGCGGCGCTCGGCCTGCCGCTCGGGCGTTCCGCCACGCAGTTCCTGCGCGACAGCACGGCGGCGGCGCGCCCGTACGAGTCGGCGCGCGAGTACGCGCAGGCGTGGGCGCGGCGGGCCGTGATCGCGGCCGAGTGGAGACGGCTGCAGGTCGAGGTGCCCGTGATCCTGGGTCCCGTGTCGATGTCCCGGATGCGCGAGCCCGACTACGACCTGGGCGGTCAGGAGGCCGCGGATCGCGCATGGCGAGATCTGTGGCTGACGGTGGTCGTCAACTTCCTCGGACTGCCGGCGCTGGCCCTGCCCGCCGGCCTCGGGGCCGACGGCATGCCCACCGGCGTGCAGCTCATCGGCCCCATGTTCGGCGAGGACGTGCTGTTCGAGGCGGGGCGCGCGGTCGAGGCCGGAGTACCGGCACTTCCCCCGGTTCCTTCGCCGGTCTGAGGGGACCTCTGGCGCCCGGAGGCGCCCCTGCGCCAGGCTGAGGCAGGCCAGCCGGGGGTGCGGGCAGGTATCAGCGGCATCCGTCCGTCCTCCTCCGGGACGGAGCCGAACGGAGGACCCATGTCTCGCACGCAGGCGTCGCCGGTCGCGCTGCCCGATCTGCGGGGGCGCACTGCGCTGGTCACGGGCGCGAGCGATGGCGTCGGTGTCGAGATCGCACGTGGCCTTGCGGCGGCGGGCGCCGATCTCGTGCTGCCGGTGCGCAATCGCGTCAAGGCAGAGCGGGCGGTCGAACGCATCCGGGAGAGCGCGCCCGACGCGCGTGCCGACCTGGTCGACCTCGATCTCGCGCGGCTGGACTCGGTCCGCGCGCTCGCGGCGGCAGTCCTCGCCGAGCGGACGCAGCTCGATCTGGTCGTGCTGAACGCCGGCATCGTGCTGCTCGGCGACCGCGAGCGCCATATGAGCGCCGATGGTTTCGAGCTGCACTTCCAGACGAACTTCCTGGGGCACTTCGCGCTCACGACGGCGCTGCTGCCGCTGCTGCAGGAGCGAGGTGCGCGCGTCGTCGTGCAGCTGAGCCTGGCGGCCGGCGTCTCGCGCCTCGTGTGGGACGACCTGCAGAGCGAGCACCGCTATGCGCCGCTGCGCGCCTACGGGTCGTCGAAGGTGGCGCTGGGACTGTTCGGCTACGAACTCGCCCGGCGCTCGGCGGCGGTCGGCGGGGGCATCACCGTGCGCCTCAGCCACCCCGGCGTCGTGCCCGGCACCGGGATCGCGCCGGCCATGCGGGCCCGCGATCGGGGCGGGCTCGGACGCCGGCTCGCCGACCGCCTCGGCAGCACGCCGGCGCAGGCAGCGCAGCCGGCGCTGCTGGCCGCGGTGACGAACGCGCCGGCCCCGGGCTTCTTCGGCCCCACAGGCGCCCTGCACTTCGGCGGGGCGGCCGGCCCCGTGCGTCCGTATCGACGACTCGCCGATCCGGTCGACGGTTCGCGGATGTGGGCAGTGGCCGAACAGCTGCTGCAGGACCGCAGCGATGCCGTGCGCGCGTGACCGTCGGCTACGGGCCCGGCGTCTCGGGTGTCCGCGGAAACGGCGGCTCCTCCGGGTGGGGCGCCAGCGGCTCTTCCGGCCACGCCGCCATCGGCTCGTCCGGCGGCGTCGGGATGCTGGGGCCGGGACCCGGCTCAGGGTTCCCCGGCCCGGGAGAGCCCGGTCCGGGCGGCATCCCATCCGGCGGATTCTGGTCCGGCAGCGGTTCGGGGACTGTGGGGTCGGTCATGGCCTCTCCTGGGAGGAACGAGGGTCGCGCGTCACGCCCCTTCTGCGGGTGTCAGTCTGCGCATCCCGGCGCGGCCCGGCGAGGCCCTTGACCTCGTCGGGCGAAGAGATTACAGCGGCCTCCGTAGGCTGGAGGGGTGGCATCCGTTCTCAACATCTCGGCGTACCTCTTCACGCGCATCGACGACACCGGTGAGCTGCGCACGCTGCTGCGTGAGTGCGCGGTCGCTGCCGGGTTGAAGGGCACGATCCTGCTCGCCGAGGAGGGGATCAACCTCTTCCTCGCGGGTGACGCCCAGGGGGTGCGTGGCTTCGTCGCGGAGCTGCGGGCGGATCCGCGCTTCGCCGCGCTCACGACGAAGGAGAGCTGGTCGGACGCGCAGCCGTTCGGCAAGATGCTCGTCAAGGTCAAGCGCGAGATCATCCGCATGGACCACCCCGCCATTCGCCCCGAGGGCGATCGTGCGCCCGCCGTCGCTCCCGCCACGCTGCGCCGCTGGCTCGACAGCGGTCACGACGACGACGGCCGCGAAGTCGTGCTGCTCGACACCCGCAATGCCTTCGAGGTCGACTACGGCGCCTTCGACGGCGCTCTCGACTGGCGCATCGAGCGGTTCACGCAGTTCCCGGATGCCGCGGCCGCCGCAGCGCGCGACCTCGAAGGCAAGACCGTCGTGAGCTACTGCACGGGCGGCATCCGGTGCGAGAAGGCCGCGATCTACCTGCGCGAGGCGGGCGTCGAGGCCTACCAGCTGGAGGGCGGCATCCTGGGCTACTTCGAGCACGTCGGCGGCGACCACTGGAACGGCGACTGCTTCGTGTTCGACGAGCGGGAGGCCTTGACGCCGGCGCTGGTGCCGCGATCGGGAGCCGTCGCGTGACCGTGCCGGAATCGGCGGCTGCGAGCCCCGTCGGTCGCGCCACGGTCCTGGGCGCGCTCGCCCTCGACGTCGCGCTCGTGATCGCGTTCGCCGCCATCGGCCGCGCGAGCCATGACTCCGACGTGTGGACCGGCCTCTGGCAGACCGCCTGGCCGTTCCTGGCCGGCCTGGGTATCGGCTGGCTCGTCACGCGAGCGTGGCGTGCACCGGCGGCGCCCGTACGCACCGGCCTGGGCGTCTGGGCGATCACCGTCGCCGGTGGGATGCTGCTGCGCTGGGCATCGGGTCAGGGCACCGCTCTGGCGTTCATCATCGTCGCGTCGCTGACGCTGCTGGTCGCGCTCGTGGGCTGGCGGGTCATCGTAGCGGTTGTGCGACGCGTGCGCCGGCGCTGATCGGAGCGAGTTCAGTCGGTCTCGCGGAGGCCGGTCGCTATCACGATCCGGTTGCCCTCGATCACGCCAGGGCCGTCGCCGGGAAGCGGCGCGGGTGCGGGGGTGATCTGCTCCGCCTCCCACACGGCGCGGGCGTTCTCCGCGGTCGGGTAGAAGAACTCCTCGACCCCGAGCAGTCCGCCCGACGAGTGCGACGGCGTCTCGCCGCGCCGGCGGCGGCGGTGAGTGTCGAACGCGAACCACAGGAAGTACACCGGCAGCGCGACGATCACGGAGACGAATCCCCATACCATCACGTCGCCCAAGGCCATGCCGACAGCGTACGTCGCGTCAGCGGTGAGCGGAGGCCTGGAGGGTCGCGTCGGGAGGGAACTCGGCGAACCACGCCTCGAACGGCACCGGTCTGCCGTCGCCGGGCACCGCGTCGACATACGCGGTGGCGGCGCGCACGATGCGGCCGTCGGTCGCCCGCGCGACCACGGTGACGGCGACGTAGCGCTGGTCGTCTGCGAACCGCCCGCTCACGGTGCCGGTCGCTGAGCCCGGCGGTGTCCGTGTCGATGTCCCGCCGGGATCGGGCGCGCCGGTGAGCCCGTCGACGCTGAACGAGCCCGTCTCTTCCCCCGGCGAGAGCGTCGCTTCCGAGGCCTCGGGCACGGTCACCTCGATGGCGTCGATCAGCTCTTCGCCCTCGATGGTGAAGTAGCCGACGACCGCGGTCTGACCCGACAGCAGGGTCGCGATGGCGGTCGAGGAACCGATGACGGTGCCGTCCTCGGCGTACGCCTGTGCGTCGAGGAAGGCGTCGAACACATAGTCGGCATTCGGGTTGTCGACCACGACGACGTACCACCAGATGTCGCCGAAATCGTGCCCGAACGCGGTCTCCGTCACCGTCGGCTGCTGGGGCGTCGGGAACTGCGCGCCGGGGTCGGGCTGGCCGTCCGTGCCCGGCGCGGCGACGCCGGGGATGGCGTAATCGTCGTAGTAACCGTCGCCTGAGTTCGAAACGACATCATCGCCGGAGGAGGTGCCGAACGGTCCGAGCCACGCGACCGCGATCACGATCGACACCAGGCCGCCGAGGACCGAGGTCACCAGCGCGCCCACGCCGAAGCCTTTGCCCCCCTGATGCCGGCCGAGGAGAGCGACCAGCGACAGTACGAACGCCGCGAGGAGCAGCAGGGGAGCGAGCAAGCCTGAGCTCGACCCGAGCCCTGCACCGACGAAGAGCAGGAGCATGCCGGCGCCGGCGAGGACCAGCGCGACGATGGCGAGCGCCTTGGGTCGGCTGCCTCCGGGCAGGGGGTACCCGGCCCCACCGGGTGCCGACGGGGAGCCTGGCGCAGCCGGGTACGCCGAGGTCGTGGGGTAGCCGGGCCCGACGGGGCGGCCGGATGCCTGAGCCGCGCCGTCCCGCGCGTAGGGCGGGAGCAGGGGGTCGGCTCCGCGCGGGTCCGTGCCGGCGAGCGCGTAGCCGTGCGGCGCCGCGTAGCGGCCCGGCGTGCCCGACGCCGTGGGCGGGGATGCGGCGTCGCCGGGTTCCGGCGCCGCGTACGCCGGGACCGCGTATTGGGGAGCGTCGAGGTCGGGTGTGCGATAGCGCTGCGGGGTGGCAGCGCCGTCCGCAGTCGACGCGTTCGCCGGGTCGCCCGGCGTCGCGGTGTGGGCGTCGCCCGGAGGCAGGGGATCGGGCATGCGGCTCCTGTTCGCGGTCTCCTGGGTGCCCAACCTAGCGAAGTCGCGTGGCCGCGGTCGGGCGCCTCTCGCTCCCCGACACGACGGCGGCGCCCCCGGCGCGGCCCTGGGCGGGCGACGCGGGGGCGCCGTCGTGGCTTCGCGGCGTCAGCTCAGGCCGTTGTCGGCGAGCCAATCCTTCGCGATGTCTTCGGACGAGCGCTGGTCCACCGTCGATTCGACATTGAGCGCGACGAGGCCCTCGGGCGTCAGCGCGGCGCTCACGGCGTTGATCACGTCGGCGATCTCGTCGGCGATGTCGGCGTTGACGACGGGGACGACGTTCGACGCCAGGAAGAGGCCCTTCGGGTCCTCGAGCGTCACCAGATCGTCGGTCTTGATGCGGGGATCGGCGCTGTAGACGTTCGCCACCTGGATGTTGCCGGCGACCAGCTCGTCGACGGTGGTGTCGGCGGTGGCGCTGAAGGCCACGTCGACGTTGTAGAGGTCCTTGAGGCCCTTGGGGCCGTAGGGACGCTCCTCGAGCTCCGGCGCCCCACCCAGCACCAGGCCCTCGATGCCGGCGAGGTCCTCGATCGAGGTGAGTCCGTTCTCCTCGGCGAACGCGGCCGTGACGTTGTAGGAGTCCTGATCGGTGGCGGGCGACTGGTCGAGGACCGTCAGCCCGTCCGGCAGGGCGTCCTTGAGGGCCGCGTAGACGTCATCCGACGTCGTGGCCGTCGTCTGAGGGTCGAAGAACTGCAGCAGGTTGCCGGTGTACTCCGGGAACAGGTCGATCGAGCCGTCCTCGAGCGAGGGGATGTACACGTCGCGCTGTCCGATGTTGAAGTTGCGCTCGACGGTGAAGCCGGCGCCCTCGAGCGCCTGCGCGTAGATCTCGGCGATGATCTCGTTCGAGTAGTAGGCCTGCGAGCCGATGACGATGGTCGACGAGTCAGCGGTGTTGCCGCTGTCGTTGCTGTCGTCGCTGAGGGGGTCGCTCGAGGCGCAGCCCGCGAGGGCGAGCGCCGCGATCGCGGTTCCGGCCAGGGCGGCCGTGAGGCGGGTTCGTGCTGTGGACATTGTCATACCTCCGGTGTGGTGGTGGGGGATCAGTGGGAGACCTGCAGCGAGCGGACCGAGTCGGTGCGGGCGGCTCGTGACGACCGCCGGCGAGGGCCGTCGGTGCGGGGCACGGCGAAGCGGGCGAGCAGGGCGAAGAGTCCGTCGAGCACGATGGCGAGGGCCACGACGATGATCGAGGCCCCGAGGATCTCGGCGAAGTCGCGCAGCGCGATGCCCTGCAGGATGTAGAACCCGAGGCCGCCCACCCCGATATAGGCCCCGATGGTCACCGTGGCGACCACCTGCAGCGTCGCGGAGCGGAAACCGCCGATGAGAAGAGAGAGTCCGAGCGGCACTTCGATCCGGAACAGGATCTGCCACTGGGTCATTCCCATCGCGCGCCCGGCGTCGATCACCGAGCGGTCGATCGCCTCGATGCCGGCATACGCTCCGGCGAGGATCGACGGGATGGCGAGCACCACGAAAGCTGCGACGGCGGCCTCGGTCTTGAGCGAGACGCCGAACAGCAGGTAGAGGAGCACGACGAGCCCGAGCGCGGGCAGCGCGCGGGCAGCCCCCGACAGGAACACCGCTACCTCGCGCCCCTTGCCCGTATGACCGATCAGCCAGCCGACGGGGACGGCGATGACGGCCGCGATCGCCACAGAGCCGAACGTGTACGCGAGGTGCTGGGCGATCGCGGTCGGCAGCGGCAGGGAGCCCGTCAGCCGCGCGGGGGAGAAGATCCAGGCGAACGCGTCGGCGAGCAGGTTCATGCGGCCACCGCCCGGGGCCGGGCGCGGCGCGGCGCGGAGATGCGCCGGGTCCACGGCATGAGCGCGCGCCCCGCCAGCATGAGCAGGAGATCGGTGAGGACCGCGATCACGACGACCGCGACGACGCCGGCGAACACCTCGGCGATGATGCGTCGCTGCGACCCGTTCGTGAACAGGTAGCCCAGGTTCTGAACGCCGATGAGGGCTCCGACGGTCGCCAGCGAGATCGTGGACATCGCCGTCACGCGCAGCCCCGCGAGCACCACGGGCCCGGCCAGGGGGAAGTCCACCGTCCAGAAACGTCGCCAGCCGCCGAAACCGACCGCGACCGCGGCGGACCTCGTGCCGGGGTCGACCGAGGCGAGACCGTCCGTGACGGATCGGGTCAAGATGGCCACGGCGTAGATCGTGAGCGCCACCACGAGGTTCAGCTCGGATTGGTAGGGGATGCCGAACAGTGTGGTGAGCAGAGCGAAGAGTGCGAACGACGGGATGGTGTACAGCAGACCGACGACGGTCAGCACGGTGCCGCGCAACCGCGTGTACCGGAAGGCCACCCACCCCAGAGGCACCGACAGCACGAAGCCCGCGATGATCGCGATGGCGCTCTGCCGCAGATGATCGAGCGTCAGCGCCCAGATCATGTCGACGTTGTCGGCGACCCAGCTCACAGTTCGTCCTCCACGAGCACGCCCTGTGTGCGGCCGGCGTCGTCGACGAGCACCGTGCCGCGCGCCGTGCGCTTGGCGCGCAGTGCCCGCGTGCCCCGCTCGACCCCGATGAAGTCGGCCACGAAGTCGCTCGCCGGGTTCTCGATGATCTCGCTGGGGCTGCCGATCTGCGCGATGCGCGCGCCCTTCTCGAGGATCACCACCTGATCGCCGAGCAGGAACGCCTCGTCGATGTCGTGGGTGACGAACACGATCGTCTTGTCGAGCTCCTTCTGCAGGCGGAGCGTCTCTGTCTGCAGTTCGCGGCGCACGATGGGGTCGACCGCTCCGAACGGCTCGTCCATCAGCAGGATGTTCGGGTCGACGGCGAGGGCGCGGGCGACGCCGACGCGCTGCTGCTGACCGCCCGAGAGCTGGCTCGGATACCGCTTGGCCAGACCGCGCTCGAGGCCGACGACATCCATGAGCTCGAGAGCCCGCTCGCGCGCCTTCGCCTTCGCGACGCCGTTCAGCACCGGCACCGTCGCGATGTTGTCGACGACGGAGAAATGAGGGAGGAGGCCGGCGTTCTGCAGCACGTAGCCGATGCCCCGGCGCAGCGTGACGGGGTCGCGTTCCGAGATCGGCTCGTCGTCGATCGTGATGACGCCGCCGGTGGGGTCGACGAGCCGGTTGATCATACGCAGCAACGTGGTCTTGCCGCTGCCGGACGAACCGACGAGCACCGTGGTCTTGTGCGCGGGCATGAGCACGCTGAAGTCCTCGACGGCGGCCGTGCCATCGGGGTACCGCTTCGAGACCCCACGGAATTCGATCGCCATGCTGCCCTTTCGGCCGGGGTTCCCAGATAACCACAGGCCGCGGACATGGCGGCTCAGGCTGGACAGACGCCGTAACCTGCGCCATCCTTCCGTCTGCAGGCGCTGCGGGCAATGGCTTCGCAGCTGTCACCGGCGGCCGCTACGGTGGGGCGCATGACTGCTCGGGAGTACGACCTCATCGTGATCGGCGGCGGTCCTGTCGGCGAGAACGTCGCCGACAGGGCGACGCAGGGCGGCCTGTCGGTCGTCGTGGTCGAGAGCGAGCTCGTCGGCGGGGAGTGTTCTTACTGGGCCTGCATCCCTTCGAAGGCGATGCTGCGCGCGGGCGCCGCGGTGCGTGCCGCGCAGCGCGTGAAGGGCGCCGCCGAGGCGGTGACCGGAAACGTCGACGTGGCCAGGACCCTGGTGCGCCGCGACGAGCTGGTGCACAACTGGGACGACACATCGCAGGTCGAGTGGCTCCACGGTGCGGGCATCGATCTCGTCCGCGGGCACGGGCGCCTGACCGGCGAGCGCGAGGTCACCGTCACCGGTGCCGACGGTGCTGAGACCGAGCTCGTCGCCCGCCACGCGGTCGTGGTGTCCACCGGTTCGGCGGCGCTCCTTCCCGACATCCCGGGGCTGCGCGATGTCGCACCGTGGACCAGCCGCGAAGCCACAGGCGTCCACGACGTCCCGACATCGTTGGCGGTGCTCGGCGGCGGCACCGTCGGAACCGAGATGGCGACCCTGTACGCGTCGTTCGGCTCCACCGTGACCCTGATCGCCCGGTCCGGCCTCCTGCGAGGCGTCGAGGCCTTCGCGGGCGAGGCCGTCGAGAAGGCGCTGACGGATGCCGGGGCCACCGTCAAGACCGGCGTGGAGGTCGAGCGGGTCTCGCGTGACGACGCCGGCGAAGTGGTGCTGGCGCTGTCGGACGGGTCCGAAGTGCGGGCGGCCGAAGTGCTGGTCGCGACGGGCCGGGTGCCGCGGACCGAGGATCTCGGGCTCGAGGCGGTCGGGCTCGAGCCCGGTTCCTGGCTCGACGTCGACGACACGCTGCGCGTGCGCGGGGTGGACTGGCTCTACGCCGTCGGCGACGTCAACCACCGGGCGCTGCTGACGCATCAGGGCAAGTACCAGGGCCGCGCCGCGGGCGATGTCATCGCCGCGCGGGCGAAGGCCGCCGACGTCGACGACGCCCCGTGGGGCAGGCATGTCGCCACGGCCGATCACTCGGCGGTCCCGCAGGTGATCTTCACCGACCCCGAGGTCGCCGCGGTGGGGCACACCGAGAAGTCCGCGCGCGAGGCAGGTCTCAGCATCCGCGTCATCGATTACGACCTGTACTGGATCGCGGGCGCGAGCGAGGTCGCCGACGACTACCAGGGACGAGCGCGAGCGATCATCGACGAGGAGCGCCGCGTGCTGGTCGGCGTGACGTTCGTCGGGCAGGACGTCGGCGAGATGCTGCATGCGGCCACGATCGCGATCGTCGGCGAGGTGCCGATCGAGCGCCTGTGGCACGCGGTGCCGTCGTATCCGACGATCAGCGAGGTGTGGCTGCGCTGGCTCGAAGAGTACGGCCGCTGATCCCGTGAGGAGGACCGCCATGCGACCCGAACCCCTGCCCGCTGGTCCCGGCCAGGAATCGGTCTGGGACTACCCGCGCCCGCCGCGCCTGGAGCGGGTCGGGCGCCGCGTGCAGATCCGGCTGGGCGGCGAGGTCATCGTCGACACAGACGATGTCGTCCGTGTCCTCGAGACGAGCCATCCGCCCGTCTACTACCTGCCGATCCAGGCGTTCGCCGAGGGGGCGCTCATGCCCGGCGAGGGGTCGTCGTACTGCGAGTTCAAAGGCGGCGCCGCCTACTTCGACGTGCACGGGGGCGACCAAGTGCGCCCGCGCGCGGCGTGGACGTACCCGCGTCCCTCCGAGGGGTTCGAGCAGCTCGCGGGTCGGGTCGCGGTGTACCCGCGTGAGATGGACCGCTGCACGCTCGACGGCGTGGAGGTCGTGCCCCAGCCCGGGCGCTTCTACGGCGGGTGGATCACTCCCGATGTGGTCGGTCCGTTCAAGGGAGAGCCGGGCTCGCTGGGCTGGTGAGACACCGGTCCACGACCCGTCCACGCGCCGCCGGCGCGTCGCGCGGAGTCTCCGGTCGCGTGGACCCGGCTGCGGCATCCCTCGTGCGAACTGCACAGCGAACGCCCAGGCCCGGACCTTGTCCACCGATATATCGGTAGGTATCGTCAGGGTATCGGCACACGCTCGTTCAGGAGGTCGCCATGAGCGGTTCATTCCAGGGATTCGGTTCCCGTCCGGGAGGGCAGGGCTCGGGGCTTCCGAGCAGCTTCTGGGACGCGATGGACCAGTTGAAAGACACATTCGAGCGCAGCTTCTCGCCGCGCGTCGCAAAGGGCGATGTGCGGGCCGCAGTGCTCGCGATCCTCGCCGAGAAGCCCATGCACGGGTACCAGATCATTCAGGAGATCGAGGAGCGCAGCGACGGCGCGTGGAAGCCGAGCCCCGGCTCGGTGTACCCCACGCTGCAGATGCTCGCCGACGAGGGCCTCGTCGCCGCCGAGGAATCGAACGGCAAGAAGACCTACTCGCTGACCGAGGCGGGTCGTGCGGCGGCGGCGGCCGCCGAGGGGCAGTCGGCCCCGTGGGAGGCGGCCGGGTCACGCGACTCGGGACGCGCCACAGCGCTCCCCAAGGCCGGCGCGAAGCTCGCTCAGGCCGCCGCGACGGTCGGCCGCAGCGGCACGCCCGAGCAGGTGGCGAAGGCCGTCGAAGTGCTCGACGACGCGCGGCGTAAGCTCTACTCGATCCTGGCTCAGGACTGACGGCCGGCGTGCCGGCAGACGGCGTCGGCCCGAGTCCGCGGGTTCGGCGGGGCACACGATCCCGGGCGACCGGGATCGCAGGCATCCCTAACCGCTGAACAGCACCGTCCGAGGAGCTTCGATGGCCGACGTCGGGAACCCGCGCGCCCGCTACCGCCGGATCCTGCGCTTCGCCGGCAGGTACATCGCGCAGGCGTGGTGGTACGAGCTCGTCCTGCCCCGGTTCGGCTTCGGCGCGCTCGCCGCGCGCGGCCGCACCCAGCGCCTCCAGAACATCGCCCGCCGGTTCCACGTGCTCGCGGTCCAGTACGGCGGCCTCATGATCAAGGTGGGGCAGTTCCTCTCGTCCCGGCTCGACGTGCTGCCGCCCGAGATCACGAAGGAGCTGGAGGGACTGCAGGACGAGGTCCCTCCGGTCGCCTTCCCCGCGATCCGCGCGCTCGCCGAGGCGGAGCTGGGCATTCCACTGAGCCGCGCGTTCGAGTGGGTCGACGAGACTCCCGTCGCCGCGGCATCCCTCGGCCAAGCGCATCGCGCGCGGCTGACGCCGGCCGACGCGGCTGAGACAGGGTTCGCCGGCGTCGTCGTCAAGGTGCAGCGGCCCGGGATCGAGGAGATCGTCGATGTCGACCTGGCGGCGCTGCGCCGCGTGGCCGGCTGGCTCACCCGTGTGCGGATCGTGCGCGATCACGTCGACCTGCCCGCGCTCGTCGAGGAGTTCGCACACACCAGCCGTCAGGAGATCGACTACCTTCACGAGGCCCAGAATGCGGAGCGCTTCGCGATGGACTTCGCGGGCGACCCGCGCGTCACGGTGCCCGAGATCGCGTGGGAGCGCACGACGCGCCGCGTGCTGACGCTCGCCGACGTCACCGCCATAAAGATCAACGACGTCGAGGGACTCCGGGCTGCGGGCATCGATCCGGCGCAGGTCGCGGTCGAGTTCGCGAACGTGATGTTCGACCAGCTCTTCCTGCGCGGCTTCTTCCACGCCGACCCCCATCCTGGGAACATCTTCGTGACGCCGGTCACGCGGGCCGTCGGCGACTCCCGGCATCCCTGGACCCTCACCTTCATCGACTTCGGCATGATGGGCGAGGTCCCCGACAAGCTGCGCCACAACCTGCAGCAGCTGATGATCGCGGTCGCCTCGCGCAACAGCGCGCAGATGATCGACAGCATCCGTGCCGTCGGCGTGCTCCTCCCGTCGGCGGACACGGTCGAGCTCGAGCGCGCGATGACGGCGCTGTTCGGGCGCTTCGGGGGCATGGGGTTCGCGGAGCTGCAGGAGGTCGACCCGCGCGAGTTCCGCCAGTTCGCCAAGGAGTTCGGCGACGTGATGCGGTCGCTGCCGTTCCAGCTGCCCGAGAACTTCCTGCTCATCATCCGCGCGGTCTCGCTCACCAGCGGCATGTGCAGCTCGCTCGACCCCGCCTTCAACGTGTGGGACGCCGTCGAGCCGTATGCCGCGCGCCTGCTGCGCGACGAGCGCGGCAACGCCGCGAAGGCGATCGCGCAGGAGGCAGTGTCGACCGCCGGCGTCATGGCCCGGCTGCCGCGTCGCCTGGACGACATGGTGACGCGCATCGAGGACGGGCGCCTGGTCGCCGACGTTCCCAAGCTCGACCGGTGGCTGCGCCGTCTCGAGCGCCTGATCAGGCGCGTCGTGGCGGCCGTGCTGTTCGCCGGGCTGCTGATCAGCGGGGCAGTGCTGCGCGCCGAAGACCTCACGATCGGCACCGTGCTCATGATCGGCTCGCTCGTGCCGCTGCTGTACGCGCTGTTCGCGGGCTTCTCAGGCAGTCGCGGCCCGCAGGGCTGAGCGCGCATCGGCAGGTCCAGAAGTCGCGTGACGGATGCTGCGCCCCCGGCGCGTCAGCGGCCGTCGAGGTCCGCGATCGCGGCCTCGACCTGCGCCAGCCGAGCGGTCGGGGCGCCGGTGACCTCGATCACCGTGGCGTCACCGAGCAGGTCGGGGTCGTCCGAGAGCTCGAGGAGCGCACCGTCCATGGCCTCGCGCAGCTGCGGATCCTCGTCCGCGGGCACCCGGATGTCTCCACCGAGCGGCAGGATCACGAGCAGATCCACGTGCGCCATCGCGGCCACGGTGAGGTCGAGGGCTCGGGCCGGGTGACCGCCGGGCCGGGACACGCGGCCCAGCTCGTCGAGGGCCGTGAGGTACGCGAGGAAGTCGAGCGGGCCGCGCTCGGCGATGACCTTCGCGCCCTGCTCGAACGCGGTGAGGCGCCGGGCGGAGATGCCGAGCTGGGCGAGGAACAATCCCGCATCGGGCTCGTCGCCTGCCTCATCCAGGAGCTCGTAGGGGTCCGACAGGACCTCGTAGCCGGGGTGTGCCGCCGAGAAGTCGCCGATGAGGGTGCTCTTCCCGCTCGCATGGGTGCCCGAGACCACGATCCGCATGATCGGAGCATACGGGTGGCGCGCGTCCGGCTGGGCAGGCCCCCCACCCGCTACGGTGGCACGCAGGAACTCGTCCTCGGGGGTGCGTGTGGTCTGGGCGGTGATCGTGCGGGTCGCAGATCTGCTGGTGCAGCTCGCCCTGATCTGGCTCGGGCTCCAGATCCTCCTCGTGGACGACATCGAGCCCACCCTTGACGCGCTCGCCGCATGGTGCGCGCTCGGCGGGCTCTACTGGCTGGCATCCGTGGTCGCCGTCGGCGCGAGTGTGAAGCGATCCCGGATCGCCGCCCCGCGGTGGATCGGACAGTTCGACGCTCATCCGGTCGTCGCGGCGATCACCGCGTCCGCGACCTTTCTCGCGAGCGTGGTCGGAATCGTGGCGGCCATCGAGATCGTCGTGCTGCGGGGCGACCCGGACTGGGCAGGCTGGGTGGAGCCGGTCGGCGTACTCGCGATGCTGCTGTCGTGGGGGCTGTACCACTGGGGCTTCGCGCGCATCTACGACCGCCGCTACCGCCTCGCCGCCAATCCGCCGCTGATCTTCCCCGGCACCCGGAACCCGCGCCTGGCAGACTTCGTGTACTTCTCGTTCACGAATGCGACCACGTTCTCGGTGTCGGACGTGCAGGTCGTGACGACACGGATGAGGTGGACCGTGGTGTGGCACACCACGACCAGCTTCTTCCTCAATGCGGTCATCATCGTCCTCGCGTTCAGCACCATCATCAACGCCGACCTGACGGCTCCCTAGACTTTCGAGCACGGGCGCCCGCGCACGGCGCCCTTCACAGGTGAGCAGAGGGAGCGGCGATGCAGCTGGGAATGGTGGGCCTGGGCCGGATGGGCGGCAACATCGTCCGGCGTCTGATGCGGGACGGTCACGAATGCGTCGTGTACGACGTCAGCCCGGACGCCGTGTCCGGACTCGCTGGTGAAGGCGCTGTCGGGTCGGACAGCCTGGCGGATCTCGTCGCCAAGCTCCAGGCGCCGCGCGCCGTCTGGCTCATGATCCCTGCCGGGCTCACCGGCAGAGTCGTGGACGAGGTCGCCGCGCTGCTCGATCCGGGCGACATCATCATCGACGGCGGCAACTCGAACTACCGCGACGACGTGCGCCGTGCGGCCGCCCTGCGCGACAGCGGCATCCATTACGTGGACGTCGGCACGAGCGGCGGCGTGTTCGGCCTCGAACGCGGGTACTGCCTCATGGTCGGCGGGCCCGACGAGGCGTTCGCCCGCATCGAGCCGATCCTGCGCACGATCGCCCCGGGCAGCGGTGAGGTCGAGCGCACGCCGGGGCGCGCCGGGGACTTCGCCCCCGAGGAGCTGGGGTACCTCCACTGCGGGCCGTCCGGCGCCGGCCACTTCGTCAAGATGGTGCACAACGGCATCGAGTACGGGGTGATGGCGGCGCTCGCCGAAGGCCTCAACATCCTCGAGCACGCGGACGCCGGTGTTCAGGAAGCCGAGCACTCCGCCGAGGTCGCCCCGCTCGAGGAGCCCGAGTTCTACCAGTTCACGATCGACACCCCGAAGGTCGCCGAGCTGTGGCGCCGCGGATCCGTGATCTCGTCGTGGCTCCTCGACCTGACCGCGGCGGCGCTCCAGGGCAACCCCACACTCGACGGCCTCGCGGGGCGTGTCTCGGACTCGGGCGAGGGACGCTGGACGGTCAAGGCCGCGGTCGACACGGGCGTGCCGGCGCCGGTGCTCGCAGCATCCCTGTTCGAAAGATTCGCATCGCGCGGCGAGGACCATTTCGCCAACCAGGTGCTCTCGGCCATGCGGTTGCAGTTCGGCGGCCACCAGGAGCTGCCTGCCGGCGACGTGCTCGAGGCGGGCTCGCGCAAGTCGGAGTCGTCCGGCGGCCGTCAGCCAGGGACCGACGGCGCTTCGTGACCAAGGCCGACCTCAAGAAGTCGATCGCGGCGTACACAGCACCGCGCGGGTCGTTCGAGATCGTCGACGTTCCACCGCTGCAGTACCTCATGGTCGACGGCCACGGCGACCCCAACACCTCGGACGAGTACGGCGAGGCCGTGGCGGCGGTGTTCGGGGCCGCCTACAAGCTCAAGTTCCTGAGCAAGGGCGAACTCGGCCGCGACTACGTCGTCATGCCGCTCGAGGGCTTGTGGTGGTCCGACGACATGGCGGCGTTCACGTCGGAGCGCGACAAGTCCCGGTGGAGCTGGACGATGATGAGCCTCGTTCCGGAGTGGCTCGACGGCAGCCATTTCGAACGCGCGCGGGATGCGGCCGCCGCCAAGGGCGGGTCACCCGCCCTGGATCGACTGCGGCTGGCGGAGCTCGCCGAGGGCCGGTGCGTGCAGAGGCTCCACGTCGGGTCGTACGACGACGAGGCGCGGGTGCTCGCCGAGATGCACGAGCGCTTCATTCCCGAAGCAGGGCTGCGCATGCGAGGCCGGCACCACGAGATCTACCTGACCGACGCCCGCCGCACGGCCCCCGAGAAGCTCCGCACGATCCTGCGTCAGCCGGTCGACCCCTCGGGCTGACGTTCAGACGGTCGGCGGCTTCGCCGCGTCGGCCGCCTCCTGCGTCGGGTGGCCGTGGGCGCCCTCCGCCGTGCTGCCAGGACCGCGCGAGATGAGGTTCGTCGCCCAGCGCTCGTTGAAACCTGCCAGGAATCCGACGGCGCCCCAGAAGAACCAGCTCGCGACGTGATCGTCGGGGACGGTGAAGATGCCGGCGAGCAGGCCGCTCTTCAAGAAGAACACCACGGCCGCGGCGAAGAACCAGCCGAGGAAGATGCGGTAGATCGCCGCGCCTCGGGCGGCCGACTCGATCGTGAGATTGTGCATGCGATGCATGCGCAGCATGACGCTCACGCAGGCGCCCGCCGCGCCCGCTCCGACGGCGACCAGCACGTCGCGCAGAGCCTCGCTCTGGTCCACCGGCATCGGCCCATGGCGCCACAGCGTGATGACGGCCACGCCGCCCGCGCCGATGAGCAGGAGGAGGAAGAACGTCATCGTGACGCCGCCGAGCAGGCCTCGCGCGTACCGTCGGCGTGCGATCTCGCCCTCTCTGCGCTGGAGGAAGTCGGCCGCGTAGATGATGCGGCCGTCCAGGGCGGTGAGCTCCGAGGGGTGGGGCCCTGGTCCGTCGAAGCCGATCGCGGCGATTCTCACCGCTTCGTGAACGAGTTCGTCGAGCGTGGCGACGTCTTCGCCGCGCAGGACGAAACGGCCGCGCAGGATGATCTCGTCCAGCCTGCCGAACTGCTGCGGGGCGTTCACGGCGACGATCAGAGCCGCCCTCTGGAACTGCGCGTCGTCCACATGGAGGAGCCCGATCGGCTTCTTCCGCGAAGTCGCTCTCCTGCGTGCGGCCGCGCGTGAACGTGCAGCATCCCGCATCCGTGCGATCTCGAGGGCGAGCCAGGACCTGCCCTCAGGGATCTTGATGCCGACGGTGGGTGGCGCCGGCAGCGTCGCATCAGCCACGATCGCTCTCCCTTGGCCTCGCGGCGCGGGTTGCGCCGCATGCTGTGAGGAGGGTGCCCGTGCGCCCCGTGATACCCCGACGCACGAACGGATGCCGCGACCCGGCCGGGTCGCGGCATCCGTTTCTCGTCTGGCTTACGCCGTCGCGTCGGCGCGCTTGGGGAGCACCCAGCCGGCCCGCGGGAAGTGGCACGTGTAGCCGTTCGGGATGCGGATCAGGTAGTCCTGGTGCTCGGGCTCGGCCTCCCAGAACGGGCCCTCGGGCTCGATCGTGGTGACGGCCTTGCCCGGCCAGAGCCCCGAGGCGTCGACATCGGCGATGGTGTCGCGGGCGACCTCGGCCTGCTCGGGGGAGAGCGGGAAGATCGCGGAGCGGTAGCTCGAGCCGATGTCGTTGCCCTGACGGTTCAGGGTCGACGGGTCGTGGATCTGGAAGAAGAACGCCAGGATGTCGCGATACGTGGTCTTCGTGGGGTCGAAGACGATCTCGACCGCCTCGGCGTGACCCGGGTGCTTGCGGTAGGTCGCGTGAGCGTTCTCGCCGCCGGTGTAGCCGACCCGGGTGGCGAGCACGCCGGGCTGGCGGCGGATCAGGTCCTCCATGCCCCAGAAACAGCCGCCGGCGAGGACCGCAGTCTCGGTGCCGGGGGTGCGGGTGATCTCGCCGGTGTCGAAGGGACCGCTGGTCATGATGCGTGCTCCTGGTTCTCGGTGGTGAAGAGGTGTCGGTAGGCGCCATAGCCCTCGTCCTCGAGCGACGAGGCGGGCACGAAGCGCAGTGCGGCCGAATTCATGCAGTATCTCAGGCCCCCGGCCTGCCGTGGGCCGTCGGGGAAGACGTGACCCAGATGACTGTCGGCGCCCGACGAGCGCACCTCGGTGCGCGGCAGCAGCAGCTTCCAGTCCTTCTTGGTCGAGACGGCGTCGGGCTCGATGGGCTTGGTGAAGCTCGGCCATCCGGTTCCACTGTCGTACTTGTCGGTCGACGAGAAGAGCGGCTGGCCCGAGACGACGTCGACGTAGATGCCGGGCTCGTGGTTGTTCCAGTACGCGTTGCGGAAGGCGGGCTCGGTGCCCTCCTCCTGCGTCACGCGGTACTGGGTGTCGGTGAGGCGGCTGAGCGCCTCGGGGGTCTTGCGGTAGTCGTTGCTCACGATTCCTCCAGTTCGACGCGGCTGGCTGCGGCGTCATAGAGGAGAACGGATGCCTCCCGGGTTTTGGTCCCGCGAACCTGGGAGCGCGCCGTGAGTTCCGTCGCACGCGCCCAACTGCGATCGACCGCGGGGCGATCGAGAGATGTATGCATTCTGCAGGCGTGGAAGGTATTATGCATGCATGGCTGTCACCGTCACGATTCGCAACGTGCCGGACGACGTGCGCGATGAGCTCGCCGCTCGCGCGGCGCGGTCCGGCAGGTCGCTCCAGGAGTACTTGAGCTTCGAACTTCGCCGCCTGGCGACGACGCCGAGTGCTGCCGAGGCCATCGCACGTGCGCGCCTCAATGCGCAGACGTACCCGCAGCTGGAGATGGATGAGATCGTGAGCGCCGTCGATGCCGAACGGCCCTGATGCTCCCGGCATCCTGGTCGTAGATGCGAGCGTCGTGGTCGCGCTCGTCGCAGCACAAGCCGCACGCACGGCGACGCTCGCGGGCCGGATCGGCAGTGCGAGCCTGCATGCGCCGGCCATCCTCCCGATCGAAGTGGACAGCGCGCTTCGTGGCCTCGAGCGCGGAGGGCGGCTCAGTGCGGCGCAGGCGTCGGCAGCACGTCTGCATGCCCACGCTCTTCCGATCGAGCTGTGGCCATGGGAGCTGCTCGCTGATCGGGCGTGGGCCTTGCGGGCGAACCTTTCGACCTACGACGCCGGCTACGTCGCGCTCGCCGAGCGACTCGGTGGGACTCTTCTCACCGGCGATCGGCGCATCGCCTCGGCCCGCGTCGCGGGGTGCCCCATCGAGGTCGTCCGCATCTGAACTCGGGCTCAGGCCGAGCCGAGCTCTCCGCTGAGGCGGCCATGGAAGCGGGCCGCAGCATCCGTCATCCCGTACAGCTCGACGGTCGTTCCGCGCGCCTCGTACTTCGTGACGATGGCATCGAGGGCGGCGACCGTCGAGGCGTCCCAGACGTGGGTGCGCGAGAGGTCGATGACGACGTGCGGCGGATCGGCAGCGTACTCGAACTGCGTGGTGAGGTCGTTGCTCGACGCGAAGAAGAGCTCGCCGTCCACGCGGTACCGGGCGGTGTCGCCGTCGACCTCGCGCGTCACGGTCGTGAAGTGCGCGACGCGGCGGGCGAACAGCACCATGGCGGCGAGCACGCCGAGGATCACGCCGACGGCGAGGTTGTGGGTCCAGACCGTGGCCACGACGGTCACGAGCATCACGAGGGTCTCGCTCCGCGGCAGCCGCTTCAGCGTCGACGGACGGACGCTGTGCCAGTCGAACGTCATGACCGACACCACGATCATCACGGCGACAAGGGCCGCCATCGGGATGAGTCCCACGATGTCGCCGAGGGCGACCACGAGGATCAGCACCCACACGCCCGCCATGAACGTCGAGATCCTCGTGCGACCGCCGGACGTCTTCACGTTGATCATCGTCTGGCCGATCATCGCGCAGCCGCCGGTGCCGCCGAGGAACGCCGACGCGATGTTGGCGACGCCGAGTCCCCACGCCTCACGGGTCTTGCGTGAGCGGGTGTCGGTGATGTCGTCGACGAGCTTCGCGGTCATCAGCGACTCGAGGAGCCCCACCAGCGCGGCGGCGAACGCGTACGGCGCGACGATCTGCAGCGTCTCCCACGTCAGCGGGACGTTCGGGATGAGGAGCTCCGGAAGGCTCCGGGGCAGTTCGCCCTGGTCGGCGACGTTCGGCACCGCCGAGAGCCCGAACGCCACGACGACCGCGGTCAGCGCCACGATCGCGATGAGCGGTGCGGGGATCGCGCGCGTGACGCGCGGCCAGACGAACAGGATGCCGAGACCCACGGCGACGAGCACGTACACCGCCCAGGGCACGTCGACGAGCTGCGGCATCTGCGACAGGAAGATCAGGATCGCGAGGGCGTTCACGAAGCCGACCATGACGCTGCGCGGAATGAACCTCATGAGCCGGGCGACGCCCAGCACCGCGAACAGCACCTGGATGACGCCCGCCAGCGCGATGGTGACGATGAGATAGTCCGAGCCGTACTCGCGCGCGACGGGTGCGATCACCAGCGCGACCGCCCCGGCAGCGGCGGTGATCATGGCCGGACGCCCGCCGGTGAACGCGATGACGACGGCGAGCACGAACGATGAGAACAGTCCGACGCGTGGGTCGACGCCCGCGACGACCGAGAAGGCGATCGCTTCGGGGATGAGGGCGAGCGCGACGACGAGGCCGGCGATGACCTCGCGGGTCAGCAGACCCGGGTGCCGCAGCGCGTGCAGCACGGTCGGCCGGCTGCCGGAGCGATCGGCGGATTCGCTGACGGCGGACACGGGCGCTCCTCGGATATCGCGCGCACCGTTGCGCCCGCAGGGGGTGGATGAGGGGAGGGACGCCGCGACCCGCGCGGCCCTTCGACTCTAGCCGCGTCCCCGAGGACGCCACCGATCTTCGAGCCCTCCGGGTCGATCGTGCGGAGTGACGTGACGGCCGATGTCGACCTCCGGGTTCACAGGGCATCTGCCCGGTGAGCCGGCGTACCGCCGGCTCACCGCGGGAGGGTCCCCGCGATGACGGTGGGAATCATCGCCGCGCCGGGGATGCGGCCGACGGCGTCGCGCATTCGTGATGGGAGAGCGGATGCCGCGGGTCGAGCATCCGCGGCCGAATGGTGGAGTGCTCCCGGCCTCTCGTCAAGGGGGTGACAGCTGTTCACCCCGCCGGCCTACAGTCGCTCGAGTGGTGGACCGAGTCAGCGCCCAGCCCGACCACTCGGGTTTTCGCGCCGATATCCAAGGACTGCGTGCGATCGCAGTCGGGTCGGTCCTGCTCTATCACGCGGGAGTGCCGTTCCTGCCCGGCGGTTACGTCGGCGTGGACGTCTTCTTCGTCATCTCGGGCTTCCTCATCACGTCCCACCTCCTGGGACAGCTGGAGAGCCACGGCACGCTGAGGTTCGGGGAGTTCTACGCGCGACGCGCGCGACGCATCCTGCCGGCGTCCTTCGTCGTGCTCACGCTCTCGGTGGCAGCCGCGCTCATCTGGTATCCACCGCTGCTGATGAAGGACCTCTGGGCGGCCGCCGTCGCCACGGCGCTCTACGTGCCGAACTACTTCTTCGCCTCTGCGAACTCGGACTACCTCGCCGAGTCGTCGAACCCGTCGCTGTTCCAGCACTACTGGTCGCTCGGCGTCGAGGAGCAGTTCTATCTCCTGTGGCCGGCGCTGCTCGCGCTGGTCTGGGTGCTGGCCCGGTCGCGACGCGCGCTGCTGGGGGTGCTCATCGGGGTGGTGGCCGCGTCGTTCGCGCTCTGCGTGTGGCTCACGTTCACCGCGCAGCCGTGGGCGTTCTTCTCGCTCCCCTCGCGCGCGTGGGAGCTCTGCGTCGGGGGCTCGTGGCCGTGCTGCTGCAGCGGCGGCCCGGGATCGTGGGGGAGCGGGGGGCCGCTCTCCTCGGGTGGGCGGGCATCGCGGCGGTCGCGGCGTCCGTGTCCTTCTTCTCGCCCGAGACGCTCTTCCCCGGCGCGGCGGCCGCCCTTCCCGTGCTCGGCACGGCTGCCGTGATCGCGGCGGGCGAGTCGCGGCTTGGACCGACTCGGATGCTGTCCGCCCGCGGCATGGTGTTCCTCGGAACGATCTCGTACTCGCTGTACCTCGTGCACTGGCCGGCGATCGTCCTCCCCGGCACCGCGCTGCCGGGGGAGCTCCCGCTGTGGATGACGCTGCTGATCGCGGTCGCGTGCGTGCCTGTCGCGTGGCTGCTCTACCGGTTCGTCGAGGACCCGGTGCGGCGGACACCGCTGCTCACGAAGCGGCGGGCGCGCGTCACGCTGGCGGGCGCGCTGGCGGGCTCGCTCGCGTGCCTCGGCCTCGCCAGCGCCGCGTACGCGGTGGCCGACACCCGGTCGCTGCACGCGGAGCGCGCGGCGTCGAGCACCGTCATCGCCGACGCCCCGCGCGGCACCGACTTCGTGCCCGACAACCTCGCGCCCGCGCTGCGGGACGCGCGCGACAGTCTCCCCGAGGTCTACGACGACGGCTGCATGCTGGGCATCGCCTCCACGGACGCCGAGGGCTGCGTGTACGGGGATCCCGCGGCGCCACGCATCGTGCTGTTCGGCGACTCGCACGCCGCGCAGTGGTTCCCGGCGCTCGAGGGCTTCGCCACCTCGGCGGGGTACTCCGTCGAGGTGCACACGAAGAGCTCATGCCCCGCCGCCGACATCGAGTCGCTGCGCCGCGGTGCGCCGTACCCGCAGTGCCCCGAATGGCGCGATGCCGTGATCGACCGCATCAACGCCTCGCCGCCTGCTCTGGTGGTCCTGGCGACGTTCACCGACCCCGAGCTCGCCCCGGGCGTCGACGACGACGCGAAGACGTGGGCGGCGGCATTCGGCCGCACGCTCGACGCGATCGACGCGCCCGTCGCGATGATGGCCGACACCCCCGACATGCGTGAGGATCCGGCGCCCTGCCTGTCGGCGCACCTGTCCGACGCCGCGGCCTGCGCGCAACCGCGGACGGTCGCGCTCGAAGGACCCGCGCGTCAGGGCGAGGCTACGGCGGCCGCGAAGCGCGGCATCCCGCTCGTCGACCTCAACGAGTACCTCTGCGACGCCGACGCCTGCCCGCCGATCATCGGCAACACGCTCGTCTACCGCGACTCGCACCACCTCACCGCCGCCATCAGCGCCGACATGGCCCACGTGCTCGGCAGGGCGCTGCAGCCCCTGCTGCCGCCTCATGCAGGAGGGTGACTGCGACGGCACTCCGCCACCGGCCGGTCGGCCGTTGCGCGCGGCCCCTCGCGCCCGCGACGATGGGGACATGCGCGCGGTCATGTACGAGCGGTACGGGTCGCCCGAGCGGCTCGAGCTGCGCGACATCCCCCGGCCGGTGCCCGGCGCCGGCGAGGTGCTCGTGGAGGTCTTCGCGACGTCGGTCAACCTGTCGGATTGGGAAGGGCTGCACGGCAGCCCGGCTTACGCCCGGCTCGGCGGGCTGTTCCGGCCGCACCGCGGGATCCTCGGCTCCGACATCGCCGGCCGGGTCGCGGCCGGCGGCGACGGCGCGACCCGCTTCGCGGTCGGCGACGCGGTGTTCGGCGACATCATGCCTCGGTACGGAGGGTTCGCCGAGTTCGTCGCCGTGCCCGAGTCGATGCTCGCTCCCAAGCCCGTGCAGCTGTCGTTCGCCGAGGCGGCCGCTCTTCCGCAGGCCGCGGCGATCGCGACGCACGCCGTCGCACTGGCGGAGCCGGGAGCACGGATGCTGCTCAACGGCGCCGGCGGAGGATCGGGGAGCCTGGCGATCCAGCTCGCGGTCCAGCAGGGCGTGCACGTGACGGCGGTCGACAACGCCGGCAAGCTCGACTTCCTTCGCGCGCTCGGCGCGGACGAGGTGATCGACTACCGCCGCGACGACTTCACCCGACAGGGGCCGTACGACCTCATCGTCGACCTCGTCGCCCGCCGTTCGGTGTTCGCCTACGCCCGCGCGCTCGCGAAGGACGGCCGGTGCGTGATGGTGGGCGGAACGGCAAGGACACTGGTACGGATGCTGACCGCCGGCGCGCTTGTCGGGGTCCTCACCCGCAAGCACCTGGGTGTGCTCTTCGTGCGCCAGGGGCCTTCCGCGTTCGTGCCGGTCGCCGAACGCTGCGCGGCAGGAGAGGTGCAGGTGCACATCGATCGCGTGTTCCCGCTCGACCAGGTCCCCGAGGCTCTCGCGTGGCACGGTGAGGGCCGCGCCCTCGGCAAGGTCGTGGTGGCGGTGCGCAGGGAGTGACCCATCAGGGGTGCCAGGCTGCGGTTACCAGTTCGGCGCGGAGCATGTCAACGGGCAGACGGATCCGGGTGGCGATGCATAACCTGGCGGAGCAACACAAGCAGTTCAACGCGTAGCGGTCGAGCTTCGGCGTTCGGGTCGCCGTACCGTCTCCCGTCGACGCGTGATGGTCCCGGTGGGAGGGCAACCCACCGGGACCATCTTCTTCGTCTGGGACTGCGGATGCCGGGTGCCGAGGCATCCGAGCGGCATTAGCCTGTCGGCATGCACCGGATCTTCACGATCAGCTTCGCCTCGGTCTACCCGCTCTACGTCACGAAGGTCGAGAAGAAGGGACGCACGACCGCGGAGCTCGACGAGGTCATCGAGTGGCTCACGGGATTCGACGACGCGGAGCTGAAGCAGCACATCGACGAGCACACGACCTTCGAGGACTTCTTCGCGGACGCCGACCTCAACCCGAACGCCTCGCTCATCACCGGCGTCATCTGCGGCATGCGCGTCGAGGAGATCGAGGACCCGTTGATGCAGAAGATCCGCTACCTCGACAAGCTCGTCGACGAACTCGCCCGCGGCAAGTCGATGGAGAAGATCCTCCGCGCCGCCTGATCGACCGGGTCGACGCCCACCTCGACGCCGTCGAGCCAGCGGCGTACGCGGCCGGCGTCGTCGACGATCAGGCCGGTCGTCGGGCCCGCGCGTCCGATCCACCCGAGGTCGTCGAATCCGGCCACGACAGCCGCGGTGGCCCAGACATCGGCATGGGCGAGGCTCGCCGACACCACCGTCGCCGACGCGGCTCCCGCCGCCGCGCGGCCGGATCTCGGATCGATGATGTGCGCGCCACGCTCCGCGCTCCCCGAGGTGGCCACGGCTCCATCGCGCACGGGCACGGTGGCGAGCACCCGCGCCCGGTCGGCGGGATCGACGATCGCGACGTTCCAGGTCCAATCGGCTCCCGGCGCGGTGAGGAGCTGAAGGTCGCCGCCGGCGTTGATCCCCGCCGCGACCACGCCGGGATGATCGAGCAGCGGGGCGAGGTGCGTGCGGGCGGTCCGCTCCGCGGCCCATCCTTTGACATACCCGGTCGGATCGAACACCCCGGCCCACGTCGCGGTGAACAGGCCGCCGGTGTCGGACTCTGCCTGCGCGCATGCCTGGGCGACCTCGGCGACCCAGGGCGAGGCATCCACCATCGCGAGCTCGCCGCGCGCCACGCGCAGCAGATCGGAGTCGTCGCGATACGGCGAGAAGACCCGATCCACGAGGCGCAGCTCGTCGAAGAGGGCGGCGGTGGCGGCGGCGAACACGTGAGAGTCGACGTCACCGATCACGTGCACGCTGATCGCCGTGCCCATGATGTCGGCGACCTCCACATGCCGGTGCGGACGCTTCATGCCCGTGCCTGGTCGATCGCGCTCTGCAGCGACTGCAGGTAGCCCTGGCTGGTGTACGTCGCGCCCGACACCATGTCGATGTCGGCGGACTGGGCCGCGGTGGTCTCGGCGACGAGCACGGGGAGTGCGCGCTGGTTGATCTGGCGGTCGCGAGGGTTTCCCGACGGGTACTCCGGCACCTGCACGTCGGTGATCTGCCCGCCCGAGACGCTGATCTGCACCTGGACGGGGCCGAAGCGGGTGTTCGCCGACGAGCCCGTGTAGGTGCCGTCGGAGAGTCCCGTGGACGACCCGGAGCCCGCGTCCGAGCCCGTCGCCCCGGATGTCGAATCGCCGGAGCCCGCGTCGGTCTCGGCCCCGCTGCCGGTCTGAGTGCCGGTGTCGGTCTCGCTTTCGGTGCCACTGCCGTCGCTCCGTGTCGAGCCGGATGAGCTCGACGAGGTGCTCGCGGTGTCTGCGGCGACCGGTTGGATCGCGTCGATGTGCGAGGTGCGGTAGCTGAACAGCAGCACCAGGCCGCTGACGGTGGCGAGGACGGCGTAGACGATCTTCTTCATCTCGGACTCCTGGAAGGGTGCATGACGGCCTCAGATCGTGAAGGACTCGGTGTGGATGCGGGCCGGCGCGACCCCGGCTGCACGCACGTCGCGAGTGACGGCATCCATCCACGGCTGCGGACCGCAGACGAACACGTCGTAATCGGCGAGGTCGGGCGCGAGGTGGCGGAGGGCATCGGCGCCGTTCCATGCGACGTGGGACGCGGGCAGCCACGGCGTTGCGGACGACGCGCGCGGTCCGTCGAGAGGAACGTGCCGCAGTCCGCGATCACGCACGAGCGCTGCGATGGCGGCGCCCCGCAGCGCGGCGTCAGGAGTCGAGTCGCGGGTCACGAGCGTGGCCTCGCCCGCAGCGAACGGCTCGGACTCCAGCAGCGACACGAGTGGTGCGACCCCGGCCCCGGCGCCGACCAGGAGCAGCTTGCGCCCGCAGCGTGCCTCTCCGGTCATCCGGCCGTACGGACCCTCGACGAGCACCCGCGTGCCGGGGCGAAGCCCGGCGAGCCGTGCGGTGCCGTCCCCGACGATCCGCGCCGAGATGGCGAGCTCGTCGCCGCGGGGTGCGGCCGAGAGGGAGAACGGATGGCCGCGCGACCACCCCGGGCCGTCGAGGAAGCGCCAGACGAAGAACTGGCCGCCACGTGGGGCGAGGCGATCGAGCCGGCGTCCGCGCATCCGCACGGTCACCCCGCCGGAGCCGTCGGCCTCGACCGCGGCGACCCGCAGGCCGTGCCGGATCGACTGTGCCGCCGGAACCCCGAGGCGGAACACGACGATCGCGGCCGCCGCGAGCGCCCACAGGGTCCACCAATAGACGGTCGCCCACGCGGACGCCGTGAAGTCGGCGCCGGCCCACAGCTGGTGCGGCAGTGCGATGCCGACGCCGACATACGCGTACAGGTGGAGCAGGTGCCACGACTCGTACCGCAGCCGGCGCCGTGCCCGCCGGATCGACGTGACCGCGACGAGCACGATGAGCACGGCGCCCGCCGTCGCGAGCAGCATGCCGGGGTAGTCCCACACGAACTCCCACAGCTGCACGAACGGGTTGACCTGTGCGACCGCCGCGTAGCCGGCGACCAGCAGCGCGATGTGCGCGAGCATGAGCCAGAACGACCAGAACCCGACGACGCGGTGCATCCTCGTGATGCCGTCGCGTCCGAATCCCCGTTCGAACAGCGGCACCCGCGCCATGAGCAGCACCTGGTACAGCAGCAGGTTCGCCGCGACCAGGCCGCACAGGCGCCCCACCGCGTTGAGCGCTTCCGCGCCCTCTCCGAGGACCGCGTCGACTCCACCGCCGGACACCCACAGGGCCGCCACGAACAGGCTCGTCAGCCAGATGACGGCGATCGCGCCGGCATTCCACGCGGCAGCGCGGCGGCGCCCTGCGGCGAGGGACGGACGCCGCAGCGCGAGCGGTGCGGTCGGTGACGCGATCGTAGCCATGGCTGCTCCTCAGGGTTGGTCGGCGGAGGAGGGTCAGGAGCCGTCGGACTCGGTCCCGGAGTCGGAGTCGGCGTCGTCGCCGTGCGGGTCGCCCTGACCCGGACCGCCGGGTGCGCGGTTCTGCCGGCCGTCGTCGGGGCCGCCGCGCTGCCCGGAGCCGTCTCCGGGGCTGCCCGGCGTGTGGCCGCCCTGGTTCCAGCCGACCGGAGCCCCGACGGGTCCGCGGGCGCTGCCCGCCGCCCAACCGGTGCCGAAGCCGACGCCGAGGAGCAGGACGGCGGCGACCGCGGCACCGGTGACCTTGACCCACGTGCGCCGCAGCAACGTCGGCGTCTCCGTGGCGGTCGCGGGTGCGGCCGCTGCGGCCGGAGCGACCGGAGCGGCCTGTGTCGCATCCGGTGTGGGGGACGCCGGCGCGACGGGCGGCTGCGGCGGGAGAGGCGTCATCGCCGGGGTGGGCGCCGCAGGTCGGGAAGGGGCGGACTCGGGAGCGACCGGCTCGGTGGGTGCGGCCTCGCCGGGCGTGCCGCCGGGCTTTTCAGGGGTGCTGTCGGACATGACCACACTGTCCCTCCGAGGTTCCAAGAATGCTCAAAGAGTCGGTCGATCTGGGCATTCTCATAGGTTCGCGCCCGGGAACCCTCAGCGTTCCCCCGCGCGCCGGCCGCCCGAGGGCAGATCCAGCAGGAACGTCGTGCCGGCGCGCGATGTCTTCTCGACGCGCACGCTGCCGTCGAAGCGCGTGACGATGTCGCGCACCAGAGCGAGGCCGAGCCCGAACCCACGTCGCCCGTCCTCGCTCGCCACGTCGGTCGAACGGGCGAAGCGGTCGAACAGCCGATCGGGATCGATGCCGGCGATGCCGCTGCCCTCATCGACCACCCTGATCTCCACGCGGCGCCCGGCGGGTCGTGCGCGGACGGTGATCGTCGAGCCGGTGGGGGAGTAGCGCACAGCATTGTCGAGCAGCGCCATCAGCGCGCGCGTCAGCGAGGTGTGGTCGGCACAGACGAGCAGATCGGCGGATGCCTCGGCGATGAGTGCGACGCCGCGCGCGGCGGCCCGAGGCTCGATGACCGCGATGGCGTCGTGCGCGGCGGCGGCGACCGATGCGAAGGCGCCGCCGTCGCCGGCGCGGGCGCCGGCCGTCTCGGCCGTGAGCAGCAGGTCGGTGAGCACCGCATCCATCACCATCGCATCCCGGCGCAGATCGGCGAGTACGGCGTCGACGTCGCCGCCGCGTTCAGCCCGATGCTGTGCGAGCTGGATCCGGCTGGTGAGGGTCGTCAGGGGCGTGCGCAGCTCGTGGCTGGCGTCGGCGACGAAGGTGCGCTGCACCTCGAGGGCATCCGCCAGCGGCTGCGCCGCCCGCTTGGACGCCCACCAGGCGACGAACCCCAGCGCGACGACGCCGATCAGCCCGATCAGGATCGCGAGGGGAACGACGTCGTCGAGGTCGATCACCCGATCACCCGGTCCGTCCCAGCCCCCACCGCCGGGACCGTGCGGCGGACTGTGCTCGGGCCGCGAGGTCGCGAACATCACCGCGACGATGACCGTGGTGATGATCGCCACCACCGCCGCCGCGGCGACGGCCACCCAGACCCCGGCGCGGAGGGCTGCCTGCTGCACGCGCCGGCGGTCGGCGGCGGTGGCAGCATCCGTCCGCTCGCTCATCAGGGTGTCCCGCTGCGATACCCGCGCGCGCGGACGGTCTCGATGATCTCGGGCGTCGACTTGCGGCGGACGTAGTGCACGTAGGTGTCGACCGTGGTGGCCGAGCCGCCGGGGAACACATGAGCGAGGATCTCGTCGCGCGAGAACACGTGCTCGGGGCTCGAGGTCAGAAGTTCCAGCAGCTCGGATTCGGCCTGCGTGAGCGGGATGCGGCCGTCGGCGGGGGAGTAGAGCGCCTGCGAGGCGGGGGTGAACACCCAGTCGCCGAGCTCGCGGCGATCGCCGGCTCCGCGCCCGCGGCGGAGCGCGCGCAGCCGGGCGCGCAGCTCGGCGAAGTCGAACGGCTTCATGAGGTAGTCGTCGGCGCCGGCGTCGAGCCCGGTCACGCGGTCGTCGACCGCGCCGAGCGCCGTGAGCATGAGTGCGGGCGTCGCGATGCGCGCCGTGCGGACGGCGCCGACGAGTTCGACGCCCGACATGCCGGGCAAGCGGCGATCAACCACGATCACGTCGTAGCGGCGGCCGAGCGCAAGACGCAGCCCCTCCTCGCCCGTCGACGCGTGGTCGACGTCGTACTCGTCGCCGAGCATCTCGACGACGATGCCGGCGATCTCGGCCTCGTCCTCGACGTACAGCAGACGCGGCCCGGGCGACGGCGGAGATGACGAAGAGGGCACGTCCACAGTCTGGACGTGCCCTCTTCGAGGCTGTCAGGCGAGCGCTATGGATCGCCTATGAGCTTCGCGGCGTTGATCAGTACCAACCGGTCGACTGCGAGTGGCTCCACGCGCCGCAGGGGCTGCCGTAGCGGCCCGAGATGTAGCCGAGACCCCAGGCGATCTGCGTCGCCGGGTTGGTCTGCCAGTCGGCACCGGCGCTGCCCATCTTGCTGCCGGGAAGAGCCTGCGGGATGCCGTAGGCGCCGCTCGAGCGGTTGTAGGCCTGGTAGTTCCAGCCCGACTCCTTGTTCCACAGCGACACGAGGCAGCCGAACTGGTCGTCGCCCCAGCCGTAGCCTCCGAGCATCGATCGGGCGGTCGCCTGGGCGTCGGCAGGACTGGTGCCGCCCACGGCGCCGCCGGTGGCGAACACCGGCGCGCCGCCGCCGGACGAACGCGGCGCCGACGACTTCTTCGCGGCGGCCGCGGCGGCGGCTTCCTCGGCGGCCTTGGCGGCTGCGGCGGCTTCAGCCTCCTTGCGGGCCTTCTCCTCCGCCTCCCGCTGCGCCTTGAGCGCGATCGCGGCGTCGAGCTTGCCGCGCAGGCCCTGCGCCTGCTCGTTGACCGACGCGGTCAGGGTGGTCACCGCATCCGTGACCTCCGTCGTGTACTCGGCCGGGAGCGACTGCGCGCGCTTCAGCTGAGCGACGGCACCCTCGAGCTCCGAGGTGTCGACGGTCGTGTCGGGCGTGCCGACGTCGAGGCCCGACGTGGCGATGTCGGCGGCGACGGTGGTCGCGGCGGTCACCGCTGCGTCCGCGTCGGCGACCGTCTTCTCGAAGGCGCTCGGAGTTGCGGCAGCCTCGGCCTTGACGGAGGCGGTGGAGTACGACGCCAGCGCGAAATTCGTGAGCGCGCCGGACGCCTCGGCTTGCGACGCGGGGGTCGCCGTGCTGAACGCGGCGGTGGCCAGCACGCCTACTGCGAGCGTCGCGGCGACCAGCACCGGGCGGCGGCGGAGGCGGCGTTCGGCGCGGCGGACGGTGCGACGTGCGGGCAGAAGAGACGTGTGGGAGCGCATATAAGACCGGGTTCCGTATCAGCGAAATGCGCCATCGGGCGGCGCGTCGTGACCGTTCGGGCGGGCACAAGTCCCCGAGTCTCCCGGGCCTTTCTGGACGCTTCCGGTGCGTTACCTGAACGTTACATGTGAGCGCAAAGTCTGAAAAGGCCAGGTCAAGAGCTCAGATCCCGCTCCCTGGGCGCCCTGGGAAGGTCCTCCGAACTACGATCGAAGCACCCGCCGCATGTCTACAGGAGGCTCATCCGTGCCCTCGTCCATCGCTCCCGCCCGCCCCGCAGCCCTCGCGCACGCGGACGATCTCGCCGCGTTCGTGGCGGCGTCGCCGTCGAGCTTCCACGCCGCTGCCGAGGTCGCGAGCCGCCTCGAGGACGCGGGGTTCACGCGTCTCGACGAGGCGGCCGGGTGGCCGGCTCCCGCCGGTGGGAAGTACGTCGTGGTGCGCGACGGCGCGGCGATCGCGTGGGTCGTGCCGAAGGGTGCGTCGGCGTCGACGGGTGTGCGCATCTTCGGCGCCCACAGCGACTCGCCGGGGTTCAAGCTCAAGCCGAAGCCGACCACCGGCAAGCTCGGCTGGCTGCAGGCCGGCGTCGAGATCTACGGCGGCCCGCTCCTGAACTCGTGGCTCGATCGCGAACTGCGGCTGGCGGGTCGCCTCGTGCTCGACGACGGCACGGCCGTGCTCGCCGCGACCGGTCCGCTGCTGCGGCTGCCGCAGCTTGCGATCCACCTCGATCGCGAGGTCAACGACCACCTCGCGCTCGACAAGCAGTCGCAGACCCAGCCGGTGTGGGGCCTCGGCGAGGCGGAGTCCGCCGACATCCTCGGCGAGCTCGCGCGCGAGGCCGGCGTCGACGCGGCGCGCGTCCGCGGCTACGACGTCGTCACCGCCGACGCCGCGCGTGGTGCGGCGTTCGGACGCGACGACGTCTTCTTCGCCTCCGGCCGCCTCGACGACCTCGCGTCCGTGCACGCCGGGGTCGTCGCCCTCGAGCGCGCGGCCGACGGGCACGACGCCGACCACATCGCTATGCTCGCCGTCTTCGACCACGAGGAGGTGGGCTCGGGCACCCGGTCGGGCGCGGCCGGTCCGTTCCTGTCCGACGTGCTCGAGCGGCTGTGGCTGTCGCTGGGCGCCGACCGCGAGCAGCAGCTGCGTGCGCTCGCCGCGTCCTGGTGCGTCTCGAGCGACGTGGGCCACTCGGTGCACCCCAACTACCCCGACAAGCACGACCCCGTCGTGCAGCCGGTGCTCGGCTCCGGCCCGATCCTGAAGATCAACGCCAACCAGCGGTACGCCACGGATGCCGCCGGCGCGGCCGCCTGGAACGGCTGGTGCGCCGCGGCGGGCGTCACGAGCCAGGAGTTCGTCTCGAACAACGCGGTGCCGTGCGGATCGACGATCGGCCCGATCACGGCGACCCGTCTCGGCATCCGCACCGTGGACGTCGGCATCCCGATCCTCTCCATGCACTCGGCACGCGAGCTCGCCGGCGTGAGCGACCTGTGGGACCTCGCCCGCGTCGCAGAGACCTACTTCCGCGCCTGACGCCCGAGCACAGAATCGGACCTGTCCGACGACACGCCGGGACCCGGATGCTGCCACCCGGCGTGTCGCGAGAGGCGTCCGATCCTGTGCGCCCGCGAGGGTGCGACCGCGGGCGCAGAATCGGAAGTTCGGGGAGACACGCCGGCGACGGATGCCGCCACCCGGCGCGTCGGGCGAAGCCTCCGATCCTGTGCGCGCAGTCAGGCGCGCGGTGCGGCCGCGCCGAGCGCGAGGTACTGGTGCGTGAACGCGATCGCTGCGCCGCCCTCGCCGACGCCCGCGACGACGCGCTTCACCGAGCCGGACCGCACGTCGCCGATCGCGAAGACGCCGGGCACGGTCGTCTCGAGGGCGAACGGGCGGCGCGCATGGTGCCACGAACCCGATTCCGCCGCATCCGCCCCAGTGAGCACGAACCCGCGCGCGTCGCGCGCGATCTCAGCCGGCAGCCACGCGGTCTCGGCGTCGGCCCCGATCATGACGAAGAGCACGTCGACGTCGCGCTCCTCGACGGCGCCCGTGCGGCGGTCGGCGATGTCGGCGGCGCGGAGCGCATCGGCGCCGTGCAGTCCGACCACCTCGCTGCGGGTCTCGACGCGGATCGCAGGGATCGCCGCGATCTGGTCGATGAGGTAGCGCGACATGCTCGACTCGAGCGATTCGCCGCGCACGAGCATCGTGACCGACCGTGCGTGCCTGCTGAAGAACAGCGCCGCCTGCCCGGCCGAGTTCCCGGCGCCGATGATGCAGACGTCCGCACCCTGCGCCACCGCCGAGTCGCTGCGCGCGGCGCCGTAGTAGACGCCGCTGCCGAGGAACCGCTCCACGCCCTCGACCGGGAGCGTGCGCCACACCACGCCCGTCGCGAGGATGACGACCTCGGCGCGCACGACGTCGCCGCCGTCGAGCGTCAGCTCGCGCGTCTCAGGGTCCAGTGCCTCGACCGTGCGCGTGACCACGATCTCCGCGCCGAGCCGCTTCGCCTGTGTGAAGGCGCGTCTTGCCAGGTCGTCGCCCGAGATGCCGAACGGGAATCCGGTGTAGTTCTCGATCCGCGTCGAGGTGCCCGCCTGGCCGCCGGGCGCGAAGGTCTCCACGACAAGCGTCCGCAGACCCTCGGCTGCGGCGTTCACGGCGGCGGTAAGACCGGCGGGGCCGGCGCCCAGGATCACGACGTCATAGCGGTCGGCTGCGGGCGTCACATCGAGCCCGACCGCCTCGGCGATCTGCCGCATCGTCGGATTCTCGAACCGCGCGCCGCTCGCGAGCTCGATCAGCGGGTAGTGCGGGGCGTCGGCGGCGGCATCCACGTCCACGCGTTCGAAGTCGACCTGGTTGCGCGAGAGGAACCCGATCACGCGGTGCGCGCGGGCGCTGCGTCGCGGATGGATGAGCCGCACCTCGTACTCGTGCTGCTCGGCGGCCATCGTCTGGAGCGAGTCCAGGTACCGCCGCGCGAGCCCCGCGACCCGGTCGGGGACCGACGGCGCGTCCGCGGCGAGCGAGTAGTAGACGGCGGGCTCGAGTTTGAGCACGCGCGTCGGCTCCCCGGCACGGCCGCTCGCCGGGAACGGCGTGCTGAGGGTCATCGGGACTTCGCCGAAGAACTGACCCGGCCGGCGCGTGCCGATGACGCGCTCCTCGCCGCCCACCACTTTCGTGATCTCGGCCACCCCTTCGACCACGACGAAGAGGGCCCGAGTGTCGCCTTCGTGCGCGAAGTACTCGCCCGTCACGAGCCGGATGTCCTCGACCGCGCCGGCGAGGTGGGCGAGGGCCGCGTCGGGCACCTCGGCGAAGACGTGCAGGGCCCGAAGGCCTTCGACGGTGATCATGCGGCTCCCCAGCAGCGCAGGCACACGCGGCGCGGTGCGCCCGATGGCGCCGGTGCGCCACGGGGCGAACGTAGCGGCACGGCCGAGCGGCGGTCAACAGCCGGTTCCGTCAGCCGGGACCGCGTGTCCAGGATGCGGCGTAGCCTGAACGGATGCCGCAGCCGTCGACTCCGCAGACCGGCGAGCCGCGCCGTGGTCATGCCCTCGGTGCGCGTGCCCAGCTCGCCGCGCTCGCCGACGATTCCGCGACCGGAGCGGGCGCGTTGGTGGATCTGCCTTCACCGGCCGATCCGCGCCCGGCGGCGGTGCTCATGCTCTTCGGGGTGCTCGACACGCTCCCCAGCGATCACGACGCGCAGGCCCACGCCGTGTCGCGCGACCTCGACGTGCTGCTCCTGTCGCGCGCGACGACGCTGCGCGCGCACCCGGGGCAGGTCGCGTTCCCCGGCGGCCGTCTCGATCCGGGCGACGACGGCCCCGTGGCCGCGGCGCTGCGCGAGGCGCGCGAGGAGACCGGCCTCGACCCCGCCGGCGTCGAGGTGCTGGGCGAGCTCGTCGACATCCCTCTCGCCTTCTCGCAGCACGTGGTGACTCCGGTGCTGGCGTGGTGGCGGCATCCGTCACCGGTCCGCGTCGTCGACGAGGCGGAGTCCGCCGAGGTCTTCCGTGCGCCCGTCGCCGATCTGCTCAGCCCGGCGAACCGCGGGGTCACGGTGATCCGTCGCGGCGGGCAGGAGTGGCGCGGCCCCGGATTCCTCGTGCGGCATGCGACCGGCGAGCACCTGGTGTGGGGATTCACCGGGATGGTCCTCGACGCGCTGTTCGACCGCCTCGGCTGGACCGAGCCGTGGGACGACGGGCGCGAACTCCCGCTCGCGCTGCCCGACTGAAGACCCGTCAGCGGTAACGGTAGTGGTCGGCGCTGCTGTTCACCCAGGTGATGAAGCGGCGGGCCTCGGCATCGCGCGCCGCCGGGAACGGCGAGACCCATAGCTGCGGCCCCGCGATCACGAGGTGCGGTGCTGCACGCGTGATCGCCCTGTTGAGCGTGCGCGGCGTGATGGGGCCGGCCGGCCCGAACATCCGCCTCTCGACCGCCGCCTTCGTGAACTCCGGGCGCCGAAGCAGCGCATCGCCCGAGTCGGCGGACGCCGCGACCTCCCTCACAGGCTGGCTCAGGTCGCCGAAGTGGATCCACCGACCATCGATCACGACGCCGGTGAAGTCCTGCTCCTGCCCGCTGTAGCGCACCTCGCTCGTCCAGCGCCGGCCGTCCCACCAGCGTGTGCGGCCGCGCTGGTCGTCGTACCACCCTGCCTGTGCCGGGCCGGATGCGGCGGGTCCGGCATCCGTTCGCAGTTCGGTGTCGCGCTCGCGCAGGTCGATGAACTGGTCGGTCCAGTGCGTGCCGTCCCACCAGCGCTGTTTGCCGGAGCCGTCCTCGTACCACCCCGGTGCGGGCTGCGTCGCCATGGTCCGAGCGTAGTTCGTGCCCGGGCGGTGTCCAGCTGCGGCGGCTATGCTCGAGCCGTGCATTTCCACTTCTTCATCTGATCCGACGTGCGGCCGCGCCCGCATGTCGCTCGTCGAGTCATCCGAGCGACGCGTGCCTGCGGCATCCGGCCCCTTCCCGGGCCCCGTCAGATCATCCGCACGCGCGCGCCCACGGGCCCAGCGTGCCCGCAGAGGCCCCGGTCTCGGAAGTGGACACACCACATGCCTTCCCTCACCCGCACTCCTGCGCGCGACCGCGCGCAGCTCACCGCCGCGCGCGTCTCGTTCTCGCGTGCGGGTCACCGGATCCTGAACGACGTCGACCTCGTGGTGACGCCCGCCGCGCGCATCGCGATCGTCGGCGAGAACGGCCGTGGCAAGTCCACGCTGCTGCACCTGCTCGCCGGCCTGCTCGTGCCCGATGCGGGCGACATCGCGCGCGTGGGCACCCTCGCGCTCGCCGAGCAGGAGATGCCGAAGGGTGATCGCCGCACGGTGGGCGACGCGGTGGCCGAGGCCATCGCGGACGCCCTCGCGGCTCTCGATGCGCTGGACGAGGCATCCGTCGCCCTCAGCACGGATCACCCGACAGGCGCCGCTGCCGACGCGTACGCGCAGGCGCTCGACCGCGCCGTCGCGCTGGACGCCTGGGACGCGGAGCGGCGCGTCGAGGTCGCGCTCGAAGCGCTCGGGGCCGAGACGGACCGCACGAGGCCGCTTGCGCAACTCTCCGTGGGGCAGCGCTATCGCGTGCGTCTCGCGTGCCTGCTGGGCGCGGACCACGACTTCCTGCTGCTGGACGAGCCGACCAACCACCTCGATCGGGAGAGCCTCGACTTCCTCACCGCACAGCTGCGCGCACGGGCCGGAGGCGTCATCGTGGTCAGCCACGATCGCGCGCTGCTCGCCGATGTCGCCGACACGTTCGTCGACCTCGACCCGACCCCGGACGACCGTCCGCGCGTGTACGGCGGCTTCGACGCCTACCGCGAAGGGCGCGAGGCCGAGCGCGAGCGCTGGCAGCAGCTGTACGACCGCGAGCAGGCCGAGCGGACACGACTGCAGGACGACCTGAGCGCGGCGCAGAACCGGCTCGTGACCGGCTGGCGGCCGGAGAAGGGATCGCCGAAGCACGGTCGGGCCACCCGCGCCGCGGGCATCACGCAGACGATGCACCGCCGCCGCGCCGCGCTCGAGGCGCACGCGGTCACCGTGCCCCCGCCGCCGATGCGGTTCGCATTCCCGGCGCTGCCGTCCCGCGGTGCGGCGGCGCTGCTGGTCGCCGAGCACCTGCACCTGGACGGACGGATGCCGCGGCCGGTCTCGCTGGTGCTCCACAGCGGCGCGCGGGTCGTCGTCACCGGCCCCAACGGCGCCGGCAAGTCGACGCTGCTGGCGGCGCTGGCCGGCACTGTCGACTCCCACGATGCGGACGCTGCGGCCCAGGAAGCGGGTGCCCTGGGGGGCGCGGTGCGCCGGGGCGGCAGCATCCGTCTCTCCCTGCTGCGTCAGGAGTCCGTGCTCGATCCCGACCGGCGTGCGTCCGAGCTCTACGACGAGCGGGTCGGGAAGGCAGTCGCGTCCGGCGCGCTCGCGGCGTCGCAGGCGGCCGGCCTGAGTGCGCTCGGGCTGCTCACGTCGCGGGAGACCGGGCGCCGCGTCGGAGAGCTGTCGATGGGGCAGGTGCGCAGGCTCGATCTCGCGCTCGCCCTCGCGGTGCGCCCGCACGTGCTGCTTCTCGACGAGCCTACGAACCACCTCTCGTTCACGCTCGTCGACGAGCTGACGGCGGCGCTGCAGGCGACGGATGCAGCCGTGGTCGTGTCCACCCACGACCGGCAGCTGCTTCGCGACGTCGTCGAGTGGGACCGCATCGACCTGGGAGTGCGTGGGTGACACCGTTCGACCGTCGGTCTCCGGAGCCACGGCAGACTGGAGCCATGCGCCACGTCGACGACATCGTCCCCGCTGACCGCCGCCACCTGCTCGCGCTCCCGGTGTACGCGCACCTCGGGACCATCCGGCCCGACGACACCGTGCAGGTCAACCCGATGTGGTTCGAGTTCGACGGCGAGCACGTCCGGTTCACGCACACGAACTACCGCCAGAAGTACCGCAACCTGCAGCACAACCCGTCGATGTCGCTGTCGATCCTCGACCCCGACTCGCCGTTCCGGTACCTCGAGGTCGCGGGCAAGCTCGTCGACGTCGTCCCCAACCCCGAGGGCGCGTTCTACGTGCGGCTCCAGAACCGCTACGGGAACCCGAGCTCGACGCCGCCCCGCGACAAGGAGGACCGCGTGATCCTCGTCATGTCGATCGATCGCGCAACCCGGCAGTAGAGCCAACGGCGAAGGGGAGGATGCTGCGGTTGCGGCATCCTCCCCTTCGCCGTCATCGCGTCAGGCGTTGACGCGCGACGCCGCCACGGCGGCGCGCAGGCCCTCGGCGACCGGTGTGGTGGGGCGGCCGAGGAGGCGCGCGAGCGTCGGGTCGGCGTCGGCCAGGACGCCCCGCGCGATACCGGCCTCCAGCTCGGCGACGAAGCCGACGGTGCCCGCGTCGAGACCTGCCTCGGTGAGAGCGGCCTCGAGCTGCTCGCGAGAGACCGGCACATAAGCGACGTCGCGGCCGAGCACCGCGGCGGCAGCCGTGGCGAGGTCGGCGTACGACACCGCGGTGTCGCCCGAGAGCTCGTAGGTGCGGCCCAGGTGGCCGCCCTCGGTGAGCACGACGGCCGCGGCCTCGGCGTAGTCGGCACGGCTCGCGGCGGCGACGGTCGCGTCGCCGACGGACGCGGCGACCACACCGGTCTCGGCGGCGCGCAGCACGTCGGGGGTGTAGTTCTCGGTGTACCAGTTGTTGCGCAGCACGACGGCGGGAACGCCGCTTGCGGCAAGGTACTCCTCGGTCGCCTTGTGATCCGGCGCGAGCACGAAGTCGACGGAATCGGCGTGCGCGAGGCTCGTGTAGACGACCTTCGCCGTGCCCGCGGCCTTCGCCGCGTCGATCACGTTCACGTGGCCCTCGTGGCGCCGGCCGGGCTCGGACCCCGAAATCAGCAGCAGTGCGTCGACACCCTCGAGCGCGGCGGCGACGGACTCGGGAGCGTCGTAGTCGAGGGGGACGACACGGATGCCGCGGTCCACCAGATCCGCGACCTTCGAGGTCGTGCGGGCGCCGGCGACGATATCGCCAGGGGCGACGCCGCGATCGAGGAGCGCATCGATGACGAGGTGGCCGAGCTGTCCGCCGGCGGCGGTCACGAGGATGGTCATGGGTGTCCTTTCGGTGGGGAGGCGCCTTGCGCACCCACCCCACGGCAACGCCCGCGATGGCGATTGACATTCCAGCCGGAGGGTACCCACTTTGAGGTAAGGTACCCACGTGGTGGTGAGTTTTGCGGAAATCCGGGCAGAGATTCCCGGCGTCTTCGACGAGGCGTGCCCGACGCGTGTCGTCCTCGACCACGTCATGAGCAAGTGGGGTGTACTCGTGCTCATGGCCCTCACCGAGGGCACGATCCGGTGGGGCGAGCTGCGTCGCACCGTAGAGGGCATCAGCGAGAAGATGCTCGCCTCGACGCTGCGCACCCTCGAGAAGGACGGTCTGGTCGCGCGCACGTCGTATCCCGAGGTGCCGCCGCGCGTGGAGTACTCGCTGACACCGCTCGGCGACGAGCTGATGGAGCGCATGATGCCGCTCATGGCGTGGATCGGCGTCCACGCGGGAGACATCGTCGAACGCTGACGCCGAACGGTCGACCGCGTCGGCGCATCGGGCTAGCGTGGGGCGCGACCGCACGTTCTCATCGGAGGTTCGCATGTCCGCCGTCGTCGCAACGATGTCGCTCTCGCTCGACGGGATCGGCGCCGGAGTGAACCAGACCGAGGAGCGCCCGGTCGGCGAGGTGCCTGAAGGCACGCTTCATCGGTGGATGGTGCTTCCCGCGGAAGCCGCTGCGTCCGCGTGACGGCGCATCAGCTCACGCGGGATCAGGCGCGGCGCATCGTGGTGCGCGCCCAGCTGCTCGACGCCGAGCGTGCGGGCGACGTCGTCGAGGTGGCCGAGCAGCTCGGCTACATCAAGATAGATCCCACCGCGACGATCGCGCCGTGCGAGCACACCGTGCTGTGGTCGCGGATCGGCTGGTCGTACGAGCCCGGGCAGCTGCGCAAGGTCGTCGAGGACGAACGGCTGCTCTTCGAGTTCGACGGCACGTTCCGGCCGACGAGCCTGCTGCCACTGATGCTGCCGGCCATGCGCCGGTGGCCGCAGCGCGAGAGCAGTCGGCAGTGGCTCGAGGCGAACGCCGGGTTCCGCGCCGACGTGCTGGCGCGGCTGCGCGCCGAAGGTCCGCTCCTCGCGAGCGACATCCCCGATACGGCGCAGGTGAGCCGCTCGCCCGACGGCTGGTCGGGGTCGAACCAGGTGCCCCACATGCTGGACTTCCTGCTGCGCCAGGGAGAGGTCGCGGTCACCGGCCGTGAGGGTCGGCATCGCGTGTGGGACCTCGCCGAGCGCGTTTACCCGCAGGACCTGCCCGAGTACGCGGACGACGAGGCCGCCGTACTGCTCGCGGCACGCCGGCTCCAGTCGGCTGGACTCACTAAACCCCACTGGTACTGGAGCGGCGTCGCGAAGGACACCGGCGAACCCGCGGTCGTCGAGGGCAGCACCACGAAGTATCGCGTCGACCCCGAAGCGCTCGCCGCGCTCGACGACGAGGATTCCGGCGGTCGTGTCGCCTTCCTGAACCCTTACGACAGCCTGCTCTTCGACCGCAAGCGGCTCGAGGAGGTCTTCGAGTTCACCTACGTCCTCGAGCAGTTCAAGCCGAAGGCCCAGCGGCGGTACGGCTTCTTCGCGCATCCGATCCTGATGGGCGACCGATTCGTCGGGATGCTCGACGCGGAGGTCGACCGGAACCGCGAGGTGCTCAGGATCAACGCCCTGCACGAGTTCCTGCCGTTCGACGCCGAGGAGTCCGAAATGGTGCGCGCCGAGATCGCCGAGCTGGCGGAATGGCTCGGCGTCTCGGTCACGGGACTGCCCTGAACACGCCGGAGTCAGTCCGCTGGGCGACCGGAGCTCAGGGCACGCGGTTCGAGACGGTCAGCAGCACGACGGAGTCCTCGAGCGCCGCGAGACTGTGGCGCTGCGGCGGAACCGTGAGGTGATCACCGGATGCTCCGTCCCACGCGTCGTCGCCGGCGACGAGGCGCACGCGCCCGCGCAGCACCTGCAGCGTGGCTTCGTGAGGGCTCTCGTGCTCGGCGAGTTCGTGACCGGCGCGCAGCGCGATGACGGTCTCGCGCAGGGCGTGCTCATGGCCTCCGCGGATGGTGCGCGCGGCGCGCCCGCTCGACGCGTCGCGCGCCTTCGCGGTCAGGTCGTCGATCAGATCGGCCAGATCCGTGCTGTCCATCCGCGTCGCCTCCATCGCCTCGACAGGCCGGAGTCTACCCGCGGGCCTGCCGACTGAGACAGGCCCTGCGGCACCCGGCATCGGGAATCCCTTCGCCCCGTGCGCGGTTGCGAGGATCATTGCACTGAAGGGAGGCCGCGCATGAACGGACTCGAAGTCACCGTGCTCGTCGGGATCACTGTGCTCACCGGCGCGATCCTCGCGCCCCGGCTCAGGGTGGCGGTTCCCCTGCTGCTGGTGGTCGCGGGGCTGGCGCTCGGATTCATCCCCGAGGTTCGCGAGATCGAGCTGCCGCCTGAGACCGTGCTGCTGCTGTTCCTTCCCGTGCTGCTGTTCTGGGAGAGCCTCACCACCTCACTGCGGTCGATCCGCCGCGACTTCCGCGGCATCTTCCTGATGAGCACGGCGCTGGTGGTCGCCAGTGCGTTCGCCGTCGCCGGCGTCGCGTACCTGCTCGGCCTGCCGTGGGACGCCGCGCTCATCCTGGGGGCGGCGGTCGCCCCGACGGACGCGACCGCGGTGGCGGCGCTCGGCCGCATGCTGCCTCGTCGCAACTTCATGAACCTCAAAGCCGAGAGCCTCACCAACGACGGCACGGCGCTCGTCATCTACGGGGTGGCCGTGGGAGTGGCGGTCGGCGGCACGTACACCCCGCTGGACGTCACCGGCCTCGTCGCGCTGTCGTACGTCGGCGGGGCGGCCGCAGGGATCGTCGTCGCGGGCCTCGCCTACCTGGTGATGCGACGCACCCGTAACACGCTGAACCTCAATATCGCTCTGCTGCTGGTGCCGTTCACGGCGTTTCTGGTAGCCGAGCTCATCCAGGCGTCGGGCGTGCTCGCCGTCGTGGTCGCGGGCCTCATCATCGCCTACATCCAGCCGCGCATCAGCACCGCCGCCTCGCGCCGGCAGGCCGCGTGGACCTGGCCCCTCGGCTCCTTTCTGCTCAACGGCTCGCTGTTCGTGCTGATCGGGTTCGAGGTGCAAGCCGTCGCTCATGAGATCCCGGGCCGCGAGATCGGCTGGCTGGCGGTCATGACCGTCGCGGTGTGGCTCGTGCTGCTCGTCGCGCGGTTCGTCTTCCAGACGACGTCCGTCATGATCATCCGCCTGCTCGATCGCCGGCCCTCGCAGCGTCTGCGCCGCACGACCTATCGGGCGCGGATCGTGAGCGCCGTCGCCGGGTTCCGCGGTGCGGTGTCGCTCGCGATCGCCCTGTCGGTTCCGCTGACCACCGCCTCGGGGGAGGCGCTGCCCGGCCGCGACGAGATCATCTTCGTGACGGCCGGTGTCATCCTCCTGACGCTGCTCGTACAGGGACCTCTGCTGCCCGCGGTCGTCCGGTGGGCGCGCCTGCCCGACGACATGGCGATGCAGAAGGAGCTCGAACTCGCCGAGCGCGCGATCACGGGTGCCGCTCTCACCGCGGTCAAGGAGATCGCGCACGACCATGGCATCAGCGAGGAGACGCGAGATCGGCTGACTCGCGACTACTACGAGTTCCTCGAGCGCAACAACGAGCGCGCGCAAGCGCGGGAGCAGGCCGAGGTCGACCGCCAGATCGCCGACCTCGACCGTCGGATAGGGGAGACGGGTGACACCGCCTCGGATCCGGTGATGGCTGCCGGCCTGTCCCGGGCGGGCGCGGACCGGCCCGAGGCGGCTGCGGACGAGGCGCCCGGCACGGCCACGGCGCTGCTCGAGGCACCGGCCCCGCTGCCCTCGCCCCAGGAGCGCGACGAGGAGTATTCGCGGCTGCGCATCGCGGTGCTCGACCGCAAGCGCGATGTGCTCTATCGCCTCCGGCGCGAAGGCGCGGTGGATGATGCTGTGGTCACCCAGATCCAGACGCGCCTCGACGTCGAGGAGCTGCGGATCACCGGCATCGAGACGCTCGATTGACGCCCGGCGGGTTCACGCCGCAGAGTCGCGCAGGCCCGCCGAGATCAGGTCCGCGAGGGCGGGCAGGTCGGCCGGTTCGGCGGGGCTGATCACCGTCTCAGCCGCGTCGTCGCCCGCCGATCCCTCCTTGCCGACGTGGTCGAGGAGCGTCGGGGTGGTGATGATCGCGACCCAGGCCGCGGCCGCGGTGCGCACCCGGCGCGCGGCGATCGGGTGGAGGATGCTCGCCCCGAGCACACGCTCGACGATCGCCTGCAACTGACTGCGGTAGTCGTGGAGCTTCTCGCGCACCTCCGGGTGCGTGCGGTGTTCGCGCCACACGATGACCCGCCGCACCGCCGACTCCGCCTGCAGTTCACGCAGCCGGTCCGTCACGTTCAGCAGGGTCTGTGCCGGATCCCCGCGCGCGATCAGTCCGGAGGTGTCGATCGGATCGAGGTCCAGGCGCTCACCCACCAGGGCGCGGAGCAGATCGGTCTTGGTGGGGAAGTAGTAGAACAGCAGCCCTTTGGGCACACCGGCGAGGTCGGCGATCGCCGTCGTGGGTGTGGCATCGAAGCCGCGCTCCGCGAAGAGGCGCTCGGCGGCGTCGAGGATGAGCGTGCGGCTCTCGCGGCTGCGGGTCATGTCGAGTCCTGGAAAAGGTCGGCGGGGGCGTCGGTCTGATCCGGCGCCCCCGTCTCGGCTCGCACCTCAGTGCGGGATGGCCTGGTCGTGCATGTGCATGGCGGGTCTCACGGCGAGCGCGGCCACGATCACCGCGACCGCCCCACCGATCCAGCTGACCCAGGCGGCGCCGGACTGCATGTCGGCGTATCCGCCCAGCCAAGGAGCCACGAACAGCAGCGCGCCGAGCGCGAGCTGCACATACTCCATCGCCACCATCCCCGGCATCGCGAGGTTGGCGACGCCTGCGGCGATCAGCAGGACGCCGACGATCAGCATCCACGGCATCGACGCGCCCATCTGCGGCAGGGCGAACGCGCACACCACGGCGATGAGGCCGACACCGGCTGCGACCCAGTCCTCCCAGCGAGTCCACTTCTTCATTCGGATCTCCTCCTTTCCAGATCAGATGGCTCCCGATCGGGGGTCGATTCGAACGGTACGCCTGACTGACCGACCGGTCAAGAACCCGCTCGCGTGACGACGAGGGGTCCTCCGCGGCGCCTCGAGGAGAGTGATTCCGGTCAGACGCGCGTGGACTGCCAGCCCAGCGCCGGCGCGACGTATTTGGCGAACGACTCGACGACCCGCAGGTTGAACTCGACGCCGAGCTGACTCGGGATCGTGAGCATCAGGGTGTCGGCCGACGCGATCGCGGCGTCCTCCTTGAGCTGCTCGACGAGCTCGTCGGGCTCTGCCGCGTAGGTCTTGCCGAACGTCGAGCGGATGCCGTCGATCACGCCGATCTGGTCGCCGTCCTGGCGCCCGCCGAAGTACATCCGCTCCTCGGCGGTCGTGATGGGGAAGATGGAGCGGCTCACCGACACGCGCGGCTCTCCGGTGTGCCCCGCTTCGCGCCACGCGGCGCGGAACGCGTCGATCTGCTGCGCCTGCAGCAGATCGAACGGGGTGCCGTCGGCCTCGGTGAGGAGGGTCGACGACATCAGGTTCACACCCGTCCGGCCGGCCCATTCCGCGGAGTCGCGGTTGCCGGCGCCCCACCACACACGCGAGCGCAGGCCGGGGGAGTGCGGCTCGATGCGCTGCAGTCCGGTGGCGCCGGCTCCGAAGGGAGACGATGCATCGCGTTCCGCCAGTCCTTCACCGTCGATCGCGCGGAGGAAGAGGTCGAAGTGCTCACGTGCGAGGTCGGCGCCGCGCGGATCCTCGGACCCCGTGTAGCCGAACGCCTCGTATCCGCGAACGACGCTCTCGGGGGAGCCACGGCTCACGCCCAGCGCGAGCCTGCCGCCCGAGATGAGATCGACGGAAGCCGCCTCCTCGGCGAGGTAGAGCGGATTCTCGTAGCGCATGTCGATGACGCCGGTGCCGACCTCGATGTTCTCGGTGCGCGCGGCGATGGCGGCCAGCAGCGGCATGGGGGAGGACTGCTGGCGCGCGAAGTGGTGCACCCGGAAGTACGCGCCATTCGCCCCCAGTTCGTCCATTCCCTGGGCGAGGTCGATCGCCTGCAGCATCGAGTCGGCGGCGGTGAGCTGCCGGCCGCCGCCGAGCGGGCCGTAGTGTCCGAACGAGAGGGTTCCGAATCGCTGCATGTCGTCTGCAACCGTACGCGCGCGGCATCCATTCCGGTGAATGCACTCTCGCTCCGGGAGAAGCCACGCCAGGTCGCGAGGCGTCATGTCGCGTCATCGGGGAAGCGATCGGCGCGCCGCGTGGTTGCCTCGAAGCATGACCTTCATCGGAACCAGCTCCCTCGACGTCCTTCCCCTCTCGCTCGGCGGCAACGTGTTCGGCTGGACGGCCGATCGCGACGCGTCGTTCGCGATCCTCGACGCCTTCCACGCCGGCGGCGGGAACTTCATCGACACCGCCGACTCGTACAGCGCGTGGGTCGACGGCAACTCCGGTGGCGAGAGCGAGACGATCATCGGCGAGTGGCTCGCGGCGCGGAAGCCCGAGAACGTCGTGGTCGCGACGAAGGTCAGCCAGCACCCCGGATTCAAAGGGCTGTCGGCGAAGAACGTGCGCGCCGCCGCCGAAGCATCGCTGAAGCGCCTCGGCGTCGACACCATCGATCTCTACTACGCTCACTTCGACGACGAGACGGTTCCGCTGGAGGAGACCGTCGCCGCTTTCGGTGAGCTCGTCACCGACGGACTCGTGCGATACACAGCGGTCTCGAACTACAGCGCCGACCGCATCCGCGAGTGGGTCGGTCTCGCGCAGGCCGCCGGCAGCGCGCTGCCCGTGGCCATCCAGCCGCATTACAACCTCGTGCACCGCAATGACGTCGAGGAGCACATCATCCCGCTCGCACAGGAGTTCGACCTGAGCCTGGTGCCGTACTTCTCGCTCGCGAAGGGCTTCCTCACCGGCAAGTACCGGTCGACGGATGCCGCGGGCCAGTCCTCCCCGCGCGCCGGCGCCGCGTCCCAGTACGCCACTGCCCAGGGGCTCGAGATCCTCGACGCGCTCGAGGGCATCGGCCGCGCCCACGGTGTGTCGACCGCCGCGACGGCGCTCGCGTGGCTGCGTGCGCAGCCCACGGTGGCAGCGCCGATCGCGAGCGCATCGCGTGTGGAGCAGGTCGCCGACCTCCTGGACGGCGCGCGTGTGGAGCTCACGGCCGACGAGGTCGAGGTGCTCACCCGCGTGTCGGAGTGGACGCCCGCGGCCGTCTGAGCACCGGTCGGTTCCCGCGCCGGGTCATGCCGGCTGCGGGGCCGCCGTCTGCAGCACCTCCACGACCGGCGCGAGCTCGGGCTGCTCCGCGGCGTCGGTGAGAACTCGCGCGAGCGTGTCGTCGTGGATGGGCCGGGCGCGCTCGTAGAGCTCCCGCCCGGCAGGGGTCAGTTCGGTGTAGATGCCGCGGCGGTCGTCGGCGCAGAGGATGCGCGTGATGAGGGCGCGGTCCTCGAGCCGGTTCACGAGGCGCGTGGTCGCGCTGGGACTCAGCGCCGTCGCGCGCGCGAGCTGCTGCATGCGCATGTGCCAGCCGTCCTGGCGGCTGAGGGCGTCGAGCACTGTGTACTCCACGACGGACAGATCCACGGATGCTGCGAGCCCGCGCTCGAGTTCGGCCTCGATGAGTCCGTGCAGCGCGGCGAGCGTGCGCCAGCCCTGTGCGCGCACTTCGACGGCGTCGTCTGCAATGCCCATGGGTCCTCCTTGTCGACGCGGCGTTGTCCATGCGAAGGAATAGTTGTTTGCGCGTATACCTAGCGTGTGCAACTATTTATCCCGCCTACGCAATATCCCGCGTGTGCAACTAAACCTCAGCATACCAGGAGACCCCTCATGCCACTCGGACTCGTCGCGCTCGCCATGGGCGCCTTCGGCATCGGACTCACAGAGTTCGTCATCATGGGCCTGCTGCCCGAGGTCGCCCGGGACTTCGCCGTCAGTGAGGCCGCAGCGGGCTGGCTCATCTCGGGCTATGCGCTGGGCGTCGTGGTCGGGGCGCTCGGCCTCACCGCGGCGACCACCCGCCTGCCGCGCAAACCCGTGCTCCTCGGCCTCATCGTGCTCTTCATCGCCGGGAACGTGCTCACCGCCCTCGCCCCGGACTACGGCATCGCGATGACCGGCCGCATCCTCGCCGCGCTGTCGCACGGGGCGTTCTTCGGCATCGGCTCCGTGGTCGCCGCGAGCCTCGTGGCGCCGGAGAAGCGCGCCGGCGCGATCGCGATCATGTTCACCGGCCTCACGGCGGCCAACGTGCTGGGCGTCCCGTTCGGCACGTTCCTCGGCCAGCAGTTCGGATGGCGCTCGACGTTCTGGGTGATCGCCGGCATCGGCGTCGTCGCGTTCGCCGGCATCGCAGCTCTCGTCCCCGCCCCGGCGGAGGCGCAGGAGCGCATCAGCCTCCGTCGAGAACTGCGGGCGTTCAGCTCGGCCCAGGTGTGGCTGTCTCTCGCCGTCACCGTCCTGGCCTTCGGCGGCATGTTCGGCGCATTCACCTACATCGCCTATACGCTCACCGAAGTGAGCGGGTTCGCGTCCAGTGCGGTGCCGTGGCTGCTCGTGCTGTTCGGCGCCGGTCTCGTCGGCGGCAACTGGCTTGGCGGACGCCTGGCCGATCGCCGCCTGGACGCGACGCTGATCGCATTCATCACGGCGCTGGTGGTCGTTCTTGTCGCCCTCGCCCTGTTCGCCGGATCGCAGCCGGCGACGATCGCCGGCCTCGTGCTCATGGGCGCCTTCGGCTTCGGCACCGTGCCCGGACTGCAGAGCCGCATCATGCATTACGCCGACGGCGCTCCCACTCTCGCCTCGGGTGCCAACATCGGCGCGTTCAATGTCGGCAACGCGCTGGGCGCGTGGGCCGGCGGGTTCGGTATCAGCATGGGTCTCGGCTACACCGCCCCCATCTGGATCGGCGCCGCCATCTCGGCCGTGGGGCTCGTCGTGATGGTCGTCGCCGCCCTCGCCGCACACCGCGCGCGCGGCCGTGTCGTGCGGGCGACGCGTCCGGTGACGCCCGCCACGACGAGCACGGTGCCCGTTCCTGTCATCTGACCCCGCAGTCCGGCGACACCGCGCGCGCACCCCCTGTCCCGGGTGCGCGCGCGGTGCCTACGATGGCCCAGAGAGAAGACGGCGCCGACGGATGCCGCGAGCCGAGGGGGTGCGCAATGGTCCAGGTACGTGTGGCCGGCGTAGCCCTCGACGCGTCGGGACAGCACGTGCTGCTGCTGAAGCCCGTCGACCAGATCCCCGGCGACGGGCTCGTGCTCCCGATCTGGATCGGCCAGCTCGAGGCGACCTCGATCCTGGTCGCCGTCGAGAACGCCGATGTGCCGAGGCCGCTCGCGCACGACCTCATGGGTCTCATCCTGACCGCGCTCGACGCGGTGGCGACGAAGGTCGAGGTCACGCGCATCGAGGACGGCACGTTCTACGCCGAGATCACGCTCTCGACCGCGCTCGGGGACCGCATCGTGGATGCTCGCCCGTCCGATGCCGTCGCCCTCGCGTCGCGCGTGGGTGCGCCGATCTGGGTCGCCGACGCGGTGCTCACCGAAGCGGGCGTGCCCGACGTGCTCACAGAGACCGATGCCGCCGAGCGGCTCGACGAGTTCAAGCGGTTCCTCGACGAGGTCGAGCCGGAGGACTTCGAGAGCTGAGCCGGACTCGCGCCCGCGATGTATCTGGGGCGGCGGAGCCTGCTCTTTCGTGGGGTGGCCGCCGCGTGTGGCGCGGCCACGCGGACGGATCCCGTCGTGATGCTCCGTCGCGCTCCCTGACCGAAAGGCATCTCCATGTCCCTCAACGACCTCGCCCTCGACGTGCCCCACGCCGCCGTTGCCGCCGCCGCGGCCGAGCTGCGCGCCGCTCTCGGTGACCGCGCGCTGCTGCGCGGCGACGCCGGATACGACGCCGCCCGGACGCCGTGGAATCTCGCCGTGGCGCAGCATCCGTTCGCCGTCGTGATCCCGGAGTCCGCGCAGGACGTCGTCGACGTCGTGCGGGCAGCGACGCTCTCGGGGCTGCGCCTCGCGCCGCAGTCGACCGGCCACGGGGCGGGGGCGCTCAGCGACACCGACCTCGCACACACCGTGCTGGTCTCGCTGCGATCCCTGTGCGGCGTGACCGTCGACCCCGAGACGCGCACCGCGCGCGTGCTCGGCGGCTCGCTCTGGAACGACGTGCTCGAGGCGGCCGCCCCGCACGGGCTGACGGCCCTCCACGGCAGCGCCGGCGACGTGTCGGTCGTCGGGTATTCGCTCAGCGGCGGACTGTCCTTCTATGCCCGCGCGCACGGCCTCGCCGTGAACGCGGTGCGTGCCGTCGAGGTCGTGACGGCCGACGGCTCGCTGGTACGAGCATCCGCCGCCGAGCACCCCGACCTGTTCTGGGCGCTGCGCGGCGGATCGGGCTCGTTCGGTGTCGTCGTCGCGATCGAGATCGACCTGCTCGCGGTCGCCGACGTCTTCGCCGGCATGCTGCTGTGGGACGCGTCGCGCGCCTCGGAGGTCGCGCACGCGTGGGCGCAGTGGACGCAGTCCGCGCCCGAGACCGCGACCACCACCCTGCGTATCCTCCACATCCCGCAGATGCCCGAGCTGCCGCCGTTCCTGTCGGGTCGTTCGGTGGTCGTGATCGACGGGGCGATCGAAGAGACGGATGCCGCGGCATCCGCTCTGCTCGGACCGCTCCGTGCGTTACAGCCCGAGGTCGACACGTTCGCCCGCATCCCGGCGCCCGCTCTCGTCGGCGTGCACATGGACCCGCCCGAGCCTTCGCCGTCGGTGACGTGGCACGCGGTGCTGGGGGAGCTGCCGGCACGTGCCGTCGACGCCTTCGTCGAGGCGGCTCAGACCCCGGGGATCTTCGTCCAGGAGCTGCGTCACCTCGGCGGTGCCGTGAATCGGCGGCCGGAGGGCGGCGGCGCGATCGCCTCGCTCGACGGCGAGTACCTGGTGCACTCGATCGCGATGGTGCCCGCGCCCGAGGCTGCGGCCCCTGCGACGGCTGCGGTGCGCGCGGGCGTCGCGGCCATGGTGGCGTGGCGGGTCGATGCGCTCGCCCTGACCTTCGTCGACGCTCCCGGCGCCGATCGCTCGGTGGCGTTCGGTGCCGCGTGGGCGCGGCTGCGTCAGCTCAAGCTCGACTACGACCCGGCGAACCTCTTCGCAGCCGCGCGGCCGGTCTGAGTCGACGCGTCCACGTCGAGAATCCCGGGTCTCGGCGACCGGCGGTGGGTGTCGAGGCGGGTGCGGCTCAGGCCGTACCCGCCCGGACGGCCGCTGCGACTTCGGCGGGCGATCCCTTCCAGGGCGCGCCGTGACCCGGGAGCACCCAAGAGGCCTGCACGGCTGCGAGGTGGTCGAGCGAGGCCAGGGCTTCGGCCGGATCGTCGGTGAACGGCGCGGGCTGCATGCCTTCACGACCCGTGAGAACGTGGCGCGTCGTGAGGGCGTCGCCCACGAACACGGCGTCGGCGACGGGGATGTGCACCGCGATGCTGCCCGGCGAGTGGCCGGGCATCCCGACGATCACGGGGGCGCCGGGCAGATCCAGCACATCGCCGTCGTGCACCTCGACCACCTCCGCCACGTAGGCCGTGGGCATCGCGCGCTTGCGCAGCGCGTATGCGAAGAACCCGAGTGTCGGCCCGAGCTTCATCGGCCCCGTCGACACCTTCGGCTTCGCGCCGGTCCGCGCGCGCTCGGCATCGGCCTCGTGCACGTAGACGGGCACGCCGTGGTCTCGGCGCAGGCGCTCAGCGAAGCCGATGTGGTCGCTGTCGCCGTGGGTGAGCACGACGCCCTTGACGTCGGCGGGGGAGAGGCCGAGTCCCTCGAGTTCGCGGACGAGGTCTTTCCAGTGACCGGGAAGGCCCGCGTCGACGACGGTGACGCCGTCGTCCGTCACGACGAGGTAGGCGGCGACGATGTCGTTGCCGATGCGGTGCAGATGGGGTGCGAGCTTCATGGGGGATCCTTCGCGGGTGCCGCCGGTGTCTCCGAACTTGGCATGGCTACGATACGTAGCTATGATGGCTACTGTCAATAGCCATCGAGGGAGGCTCGCATGCCGACACCGGAACGCACGTCGTACGCCGAGATCGTCGCGGCGGGACGCGACATCCTGGAGGAGTCCGGCCCGGCGGGCCTGACGATGCAGAGCGTCGCGCAGCGCGTGGGGGTGCGGGCGCCGTCGCTGTACAAGCGCGTGCGGGACCGCGACGCCCTCATCGGGGCCGTCGCCGCCGCGACCGTGGACGACCTGACCGGCCGGCTCGAGGCATCCGATCGCTCTCTGGAAGGCCTCGCCCGCGCCTACCGGGCGCTCGCGCACGAGCGCCCCGAGGGATTCCGGCTGATGTTCGCGGCCGCTGCTCCCCAGGAGCTGCTCGACCGCGCGGGGCTCACGATCGTCGACAGTGCTGCGGTCATCACCGGTGAGGAACACGCCCTCGACGCCGCGCGCCTCGTGACCGCGTGGGCGACGGGGTTCATCCACATGGAGCTCGCCGGAGCATTCCGGCTCGGCGGCGACGTCGACGGGGCGTTCGACTACGGTCTCGCCGCGCTGCGCCGCGGCCTCGGCTCCTGAGCCGGCCGGGTCATGCGGCGCGGCCCCGGACGCGATGGATCGTGAGGCTCGCCGGTCCGGTCATCTCGGAGGACACGAGTTCGAGGTCGACGGGGTCGGGGAAGAGCCGGCGGCCGGCCGTCACGGCGGTCGGGAACGCGATGAGCCGGTACTCGTCGATGAGATCCTGCTCACGCAGCGCGCCCACGACGGAACCGCTGCCGATCACGACCACGTCCCTCGTCGCGATGGTCTGGGCGATCCACTCGCCGAGGGGCCCGTCGACTGCCCGCGAGTTCGTCCACGCACCCTGCGGGAGGGCGTGGCTCGTCGCCACCGCCTTGTCGGCCTGGTTCATCGCGTGTGCGAACGGGGTGTCGCGGCCCGGCCACAGTTCGGCGAAGTGGTCCCAGGTGCGGCGACCGAACAGGAGCACCCCTGTTTCGAGCAGGTCGCCCAGCCGGAACTTGTCGCCCGCGACGCCCTCGGGCCCGTAGCGCATGGCCCATCCGCCGAACGGCGTGCCGCCGCTGCCGTCCGGGTCCTCGACCACGCCGTCGAGCGTGATGTACTGCACGACGATCACTCGTCCCATCCTTGCCTCCTCGTGAAGTGGGTTCACAAGGACATACGGATGGGATGCCGCGAACTCATCGCCCCGGGGAGAACTCGTTCTCGAAGAGGGCGAAGAGCCGCGGGTCCTGGTAGACGAGCACGTGCGCGATCATGCCCGACGCGTCGCCGTCGAAGATCTGCACCGTGTGCGGCCGGCGCCCGTCGGCAGTCAGCCGGTACAGCAGGATCCCGGGCTGACCGTTCGCCGAGATGGGCGCCGTCTCCCAGTCCTCACCGCGCCGGGCGAAGAAGTCCACCATGAAGTCTCGATACGTGTCACGCCCGCGCGACCAGGCAGGCACCGGCGGCATCTCGAAGACGAGGTCGTCGGCGACGAGGGAGGCGAGCGCTGCGACATCCGCTCGCTCGATCGCCCGTGCGTACCGCTCGACAGAGGTCGGAGCGAGGGTATGCGGACGCCGGGCGCCGGTCGAGATGGCGACGCGAGCCCGCTGCAGAGCCGAGTTCGCGGAGGCGACCGACACCTCGAGTGTCTCCGCCGTCTCCACGGCCGACAACCCCACGAGATCGCGCAGCACGAACGCCCCCCGCTGGAGCGGGGAGAGCGACTGCAGCATGGCGGTGACGGCGAGGCGCACGTCGCTGCGGCGCTCGACGACGGTCTCGACGTCGGAGCCGGCGAGCCAGCCGGTCGGGGCGGGGGTGAGCCACGGAACATCGAACGCGGGCACGAGCGGGGCGCCGATCTCGATCCCCGGCTCCTGCAGATCCCTCGGCAGCGGGCGCCGAGGCGCCTCGCGGAGCCGGTCGAGGCAGACGTTGCGGGCTATGCGGTACGCCCAGGTCGCAATGCTCGCGCGCTCCGGGTCGAAGGAGTGGCGGGCACGCCAGATCCGTTCCATCGCGTCCTGCACGGCGTCCTCCGCCTCGAACGGCGAGCCGAGCATCTGGTAGCAGAACGGCATGAGCCGTCGACGGATGCCGGACAGCTCGACCTCGTCGAACTCAGCCACACGGCGAGCATAGGCGCCGGATGCGGATCGATTCGATACAGCGATCACTGTACTATTGCGGCTATGACCTCGGCGACCGCCACCGTGTCCCACACCGCGGCCCTCGCACGGCTCGGCTACGCGCTCGCCGACCCCACGCGCAGCGCCGTCCTGCTGGCGCTGCGAACCGGGCCCGCATACCCGTCCGATCTCGCGGAAGCCGTGGGTGTGTCGCGTCAGGTGATGTCGAACCAGCTCGCGTGCCTGCGCGGCTGTGGTCTGGTCGAGGCCACTCCCGAGGGTCGGCGCGCATCGTACCGGCTCGCCGATCCTCACCTCGCGCCGGCACTCGACGAGCTGCTGCAGGTCGTCCTGTCGGTCGATCCCGCATGCTGCACGGGCGAGACCTGCGGGTGCGTATGAGCGCCGGCATCCTCACCCACGAGCGACGCAACAGCCTCGAACGTCGCATCCGCTGGATCGTCGCGGCCACGATCGCCTACAACGTGGTCGAGGCGATCGTCGCGATCACGGCCGGCAGCATCGCGTCGTCGGGTGCGCTCATCGCCTTCGGACTGGACTCGACGATCGAGGTGGTGTCGGCGGCGGCCGTCGCGTGGCAGTTCACACGTCGCGATCCAGAGCGCTGGGAGCGGCCGACGCTTCGGGTGATCGCGGTGGCGTTCTTCGCGCTCGCCGCGTATGTGACCGCGACGTCGGCACTGACGCTGATCCTGCGGGTCGACGTAGAGCACAGCCCGGCCGGCATCCTGATCACCGCGCTGAGCGTCGTGATCATGCCCTTCCTCTCCCTGGCCGAGCGGCGCGCAGGTCGCGAGCTCGGGTCGGCGACGGCGGTCGCCGATTCGAAGCAGACGCTGATCTGCACGTATCTGTCGGCGTCGGTTCTCCTCGGACTCGTGCTCAACAGCCTCTTCGCCTGGTGGTGGGCCGACGCGGTGGCAGGACTCGTGATCGCGGTCTTCGCCGTCCGTGAGGGACGGGAGGCCTGGCGGGGCGACGCGTGCGCGACGTCCGTCGGCATGCTCCTCGACGAGGACCACGACCACCATCGCGGCTGACGCAGGGGGCGTCGTCGACCATCGAGCGTCGATAGGATTCCATCTATGAAAGGCGCGGCCCAGCGCGGACTCACGGTCCTGGCCGACCCGACCCGTGCCCGCATCCTTCGCTTGATCCGTGACGCGGACGGCGGGCACGCGCTGGTCGGAAAACTCGCCGATGCGCTCCAACTCCGCCAGCCCACCGTCAGCCACCACATGAAGGCGCTGCTGTCCGAAGGCGTCGTCGTGAGGGAGCGCGACGGACGACGCGTCTGGTATTCGATCGCGCCGGACCAGATCGATCGGGTGAACGCGCTCATCGGGGCCGGCGACAGCGAGGCGGCGCCGGCGGCGCCCGATCTCGAACGGATCGTCGACGACCTTGCGCTCCGGTTCCGCGGCACCTTCAGTCCCGAGACAGTACGTGCCGGCGTTCAGAGCAGCTACGACCTGCTGGTCACCGGCTCGAGCTCGCCGCTGCTCACTTCTCGGACCGCCGCCTTCGCGGCGGCGCGACTCGAAGCGCTCAGCCGAGCCCAGGGCGATCTGCCCGCCCGCCCTGAGGTGCTGTTCGTCTGCGTGCAGAACTCGGGGCGCTCCCAGCTCGCCGCGGGAATCCTCCGGCACCTCGCTGGCGATCGTGTCGGGGTGCGCAGCGCCGGCTCGGCGCCCGGGCCGGAGGTGCGCACATCGATCATCCAGGCGCTCGACGAGATCGGCGTGTCCGTCGGCGGGGAGTTCCCGAAGCCGCTCACCGACGACGTCGTCCGCGCGGCGGACGTCGTCGTGACGATGGGATGCGGCGATTCCTGCCCGGTATTCCCTGGTCGGCGGTATCTCGACTGGCCCCTCGAAGACCCCGTGGGCAAGCCGATGGTCACGGTTCGCAGCATCCGTGACGACATCGAGGGCCGTGTGCGCGCCCTGCTGGACGAGATCCTCGCGTACTGACCCGGCGGGTCGTCAGCTCCTGGTGGTCCGGATGGTCGCCCCCGCCACAAGGAACAGCACGGCGGCGACCGGCTGCGCGGCCGTCCAGACGGGCCCGTCGAACGCGAAGGGGAAGATCGGGTTCCAGAGGACGGCGATCGCCGAGAACACGGGGATCCACCACCAGTGCCGTGCCTGGAACGCGAACCACGCGACGATCACGGCCAGGGTGGCGACGATGAACCGGATCAGCAGGAACCAATCGCCGCCGATCAGCAAGGGCGCCAGGAACAGGGCGATCGCCGCGATCAGGCTGGGCGCGAAGGCGTTGCGCTGATACGTCGAGGCGGTCCGGTCCTTGTTCGTCATGCTCCGACTCTCTCACCGTTGCGTTGCGCGGGGAGAATCCGCACGTGCTGCACGGCGACGACAGTGCCGGCGGGGCAGCCTCCCTGTTCGGAGGCGGGGGACCGCGTTCTCGGGTTACTGGTCGTCGGACGCCCGCGAGGCCCGGCGGCGTTCGAGACGCCAGTGGATCTCGTGAGTCTCGGGATGGCGCCATTCGTGCATCCGGTACTCGAAGCCCGGCAGCAGCACGATCGGGATCGGATCAGGAGAGGCCGGCGCGACGGCGCCGACCACGATCTTGGCGTCAGCCGGGATGAACGGCGACTGCGCCGGCACGGGTGCGGTGATGATCTCGACAGGGTCTCCGTAGGGGCGCGCCATGCGGGCACCTTAGCATGACCAGGGAACCTCCTGAGAGATACCTTAGAGCATCTATACACGGCCGATAGCAGCGTCATAGGGTCTAGATAGAAGACGAAGCGCTCGTCGTGTCGAGGCCGAACCCGAAGGCCCCGTTCCTTGCCGGTGTGTGGGGCTGGCGAGCCGGCGGCGCTACCCCACGTCTTCTAGCCGGTGCGGGTTGGGGGCGTACTCGTTACGCGGGGGAACCCGGTCCACAGCACTGCGGCGGCCCGCCTCTGGATGCACCGCGTCCAGAGGCGGGTCGGCCGGGCTTTGTGCGACGAAAGGAACACCCATGCGTGATTCGGTATCCGCTCCCGCGAAGGCCGGGTGGTATCCCACCCCGGTTCACGACAGAGAACGCTACTGGGACGGGGTCCGATGGACCGAGATGTTCCGCCAGGCCCGGGCGAGTGCGCCGACCTCGATCGGTGGCGGCGTGGGGTCCGAAGCCACCGTCTGAGCATCTTGGCGACCCGTCCGCGACATCAGCGGCCGCTAGCACGACCGTCGATCACGCACAATCCCGGCGCGTGAGTCCGCGTGAGTCCGTACGTTCGGCGTCATGGCCACCACCACGAAGAACCCCACCGCGTCCGCCACTCGGAACAAGCGGCGCGCCGCTCGCGGCGCCCAACTCACCAAGGAGCAGAACGCGGAGAGCGGGTTCACCGCCTCCGCCACGCTGAGCGACAACCTCCAGAAGGTGCTCGTCGATCTCATCGAGCTCGCCTCGCAGGGCAAGCAGGCCCACTGGAACGTTGTCGGCAAGAACTTCCGCGACACGCACAGACAGCTGGACGAGATCATCGAGTCGGCTCGTGAATTCAGTGATGACGTAGCCGAGCGGATGCGGGCGCTCCACGCCCTCCCCGACGGTCGCAGCGACACCGTTGCGGAGACCACCAGCCTCCCCGAGTTCCCCCAGGGTGAGATCGCCACCACCGAGGTGATCGACCTCGTCACGGAACGACTCGAGAACACGGTCGCCACGTGCCGGGACGTGCACGACGCGGTCGACGAGGAGGATCCCACCAGCGCCGATCTGCTGCATCAGATCCTCGAGAAGCTCGAGCAGTACGCATGGATGGTGAGCGCGGAGAACCGGGTGCCGAAGCAGGGCTGAGCCGGAGCCGGGGAAACGGGGTGCGGCCTTGTCGCTGCACCCCGTTTCCGCCATTCTCTGAAGCCGCCCGCACGATCCTCGACGGATGTCGTCGGTCGATGCAACCATCATCAGAACAAATGTTCGATGGGAGGCGGCATGCGGGGCGAGGCGACCGTGCTGCACGCCGATCTCGACGCCTTCTACGCGTCGGTCGAGCAGCGCGACGCCCCCGCGCTGCGCGGCCGGCCCGTGATCGTCGGCGGTGGGGTGGTGCTTGCGGCCAGCTACGAAGCGAAGGCTCGTGGCGTGCGTACCGCGATGGGTGGGCGGCAGGCGCGCGACCTCTGCCCGGATGCAGTCGTCGTGCCGCCCCGGATGGAGGCGTACTCGGCGGCCAGCAAGGCGGTCTTCGCGATCTTCCGCGATACGACGCCGCTGGTCGAAGGGCTCTCCATCGATGAGGCGTTCCTCGAAGTCGGCGGCCTCCGCCGCATCGCGGGCACGCCCGAGCAGGTCGCGGTGCGCCTGCGGGAGCGGGTTCGTGCGGAGGTCGGACTGCCCATCTCCGTCGGGATCGCCCGCACCAAGTTCCTCGCCAAGGTCGCCAGCGCCGTCAGCAAGCCCGACGGGTTGCTGGTGGTCGAGCCGGAGCGGGAGCAGGAGTTCCTGCTTCCGCTGCCGGTGGAGCGGCTGTGGGGTGTGGGCGCGGTAACCGCCGAGAAGCTCCATCGGCTCGGCATCCGTACCGTCGGTCAGCTGGCTGAGCTCGAGGCCGCGACCGCCGAGAGACTGCTGGGGAAGGCGGTCGGGGCCCATCTGCACGCGCTCGCCCGGCTGCGGGATCCGCGCCCGGTCGACACCACGCGTCGCTGTGGGTCCATCGGCTCGCAGCGAGCCCTCGGGACGCGTCCGCGGGGCGCCGAAGAACTGGAGGTGATCCTCACCCAGATCGTCGATCGTCTCGCCCGTCGCCTCCGCGACGGCGACCGCGTGTGCCGCACGGTGGTGCTCCGGCTCCGCTACGGCGATTATGCGAAAGCCACCCGATCCCGCTCGTTCCGCTCGCCGACCGACCGCACCGCGCTGATCCTCGCCGTCGCGCAAGGCCTGCTCGCCGCGGCGCAGCGGGAGATCGCAGAACGCGGCATCACCCTCATCGGCGTCTCGCTGTCGCAGCTCGGCCGCGTCGACAGCGTCCCGCCGGAGCTTCCGATCGACTGGGACGACGGCGTACGCCTCGACACCGTACTCGACGCGGTCCGCGATCGCTTCGGCGCGGCCTCGGTGTCGCGAGCCGCGCTCCTCGGCCGTGATCCGGGCTGGTCGACTCCGCTGCTCCCGGAGCACGAATGAAGACGGTCAGTGGGCCTGAAGATTCCCGCGCCAAGAGGTGTCCGCCACGCTGCGCGGGAGGCGTTGCGACCTGGGCAGACGGGGAGTCCCGCCATGCGGATGCCGCGGCGGAGCTGTCTCCGTCAGCCTCGAGAGACAGCGGGCTCGGGTAGCGCCACGGGGAACAACACTCGAACCGCCCCGTAGCCGAGCGCCGCGCCCAGGAGCTGCGCGACGATGAACGGCAGTACGGACGCAGGGGCTATTCCGGCGAACGTGTCGCTCAGGGTGCGCCCGATGGTGATGGCAGGGTTGGCGAAGCTCGTCGACGAGGTGAAGAAGTACGCCGCACCGATGTACGCACCCACGGCGGGCGCGGCGAGATGCGAGCGGCCGGTCCGCACCAAAGCGAAGATCAGGAGGATGAGCCCGGCCGTCGCGACGACCTCGGACAGCAGCAGCGGCCAGGCGGAGCGGTCGGTGGTGCTCAATGTGACCGGTGCAGCCCCGAACATGAGGTTGGCGACCACGGCACCGGCGATGCAGCCCAGCACCTGAGCGGGCAGATACACCGCAGCGATGGACCAGGTCCGTCGGTGGAGGGCGATGTCGACGAGGGTGACCACCGGGTTGAAGTGGGACCCCGATACCGTCGCGAAGACGAGGATCAGCACGGCGAGGCCGAGAGCGGTGGCGAAGGCGTTCTCGAACAGCTGCAGCCCGACATCACCGGGGGAGAGGCGCTGGGCGGCGATGCCGGACCCGATCACGACAGCGGCGAGCCCTGCGCTGCCGAGGAACTCGCCGGCGGCGCTGCGAACGGTGTGCGTCACGAGGCGACGAGGAGTTGTGAGACCCGGTCCAGCGCGCCGGGAACCAGCTTGAAGTACGCCCACGTGCCGCGCTTGCTGCGAGTGAGGAATCCGGCAGTGGTGAGGATCTTCAGATGGTGGGAGACCGTCGGCTGACTGAGACCGACGGGCTCGATCAAGTCGCAGACGCACGCCTCGGAGTCTTCCGATGCTGCGACGATGGAGAGGAGCCGGAGGCGGGTCGGATCGGCCAGGGCCTTCATGGTCGTGGCGAGCTGTTCGGCCTCGTCGGCGGTGAGCGGCTCGCGAACGAGGGGGGTGCAGCACACGTCGGCGGTGACGTCGGTCACGGCGAGCATCGTGGTCATACATCGAGGTTAGTCGATATTGACAAGTGTCGATAGATGAGTTCAGACTCGGGTATCGAAGTTCATCGATATCGACTGGAGGATGCTGTGACCCTGCTGGACCTGACCCCCCGCGTCGTCGACGCCAGTGCGTTGTCGACACTCCCTGTCGCGATCATCGGCGCCGGACCGATCGGACTCGCCGCCGCTGCCAACCTGGTCGAGCGTGGCATCGACTTCGTGGTCTTCGAGGCAGGCGACGAGATTGCCGCGAGCATGCGCTCGTGGGGTCACACGAGACTGTTCTCGCCTTGGAAGCACCTCGTCGACCCGGTCTCGCGTCGCCTGCTCGAAGACCGCGGATGGTCCCTGCCAGAGCCCGAGCGTGCGCCGACCGGGACAGAACTCGTCGAGAAGTACGTCGAACCGCTCGCCGCCCTCGAAGAGATCGCACCGCGGATCCGTACCGGTGTCGCGGTTATCGGCGTGACGCGCGAGGGGATGGACCGCACCCGCACGGCGCGGCGCGCCGCCACTCCCTTCGCTGTGCGGATCCGAACCGCTGCCGGTGAAGTGGAGGACTTCGTCGCGCGCGCCGTCATCGACGCATCCGGGACATATCTCTCGCCGAACTCCCTGTCTTCCAGCGGACTGGAGCTGCTGGGCATGGCCGGCATCGCCGACCGCGTCACCGCCGCACTCCCAGACGTCCTCGGCAGGGATCGCGCGGTGTTCGCGGGTAGGCGGGTGACGGTCGTAGGTGCGGGCCATTCCGCCGCCAATACGCTGTTGGCCCTCGTGCGGCTCGCGCGCGAAGCACCCGGCACTACGGTGACCTGGCTGATCCGCAACTCCAAGGCCGTGCGGGTATCGTCCTCGCCCGATGATGAGCTCATCGGTCGGGCGAGCCTCGGCAGCCGTGTCGACCGAGCCGTGGAGCGCGCCGACATCACCCTCATCGACGGCTTCGAGATCATCCGGGCCCGCCGAACGACCGACGCCGTCGAGCTGCTCGGACATCGCGATGGGGAAGTGGTAACCCACGAGAGCGACATCGTGGTCAACGCGACGGGGTTCCGGCCGAACCTCGACATCCTCAGGGAGATCCGGCTCGAGCTCGACGAGATCGTGGAGGCCCCCAAGCGACTCGCACCGCTGATCGATCCGAACGTGCACTCGTGCGGCACCGTCGAGCCGCACGGCTTCCGCGAGCTGACCCACCCCGAGCAAGGATTCTTCATCGTCGGTATGAAGTCATACGGACGCGCGCCGACATTCCTGCTCGCCACCGGATATGAACAGGTCCGGTCCGTGACGGCATGGCTCGCCGGGGACATCGCGTCCGCGTCGAACGTGGAGCTACTCCTCCCCGCCACGGGCGTCTGCTCCACCGGCGCCGGCAACGGGGGTGGATGCTGTTCATGACCCGATTGCGTGAGATGGTCGCGGCTGACTGGCCCGCGGTCGAAGCGATCTACGCTCAAGGAATCGAGGACGGGGAGGCGACCTTCGAGGTCGCCACCCCCGCCTGGAACGCGTTCGACGCAGGGAAGCTCCCTGCACTGCGGTTCGTCATCCCCGACGAGAGCGGCGCCCTTCTCGGCTGGATCGCCGCCTCGCCTGTGTCTTCGCGTCCGGCATACCGCGGCGTGGTCGAGCACTCGGTCTACGTCGATCGGAACGCCCGGGGGCAGGGAATCGGTCGCCGCCTCCTTGACGCGTTCGTCGCCGGCGCCGAAGAGAGCGGAATCTGGACAATCCAGTCGAGCATCTTCCCAGAGAATGCCGCGAGCCTCCGACTCCATGAGACAGCCGGATTCCGTGTGGTGGGCCGGCGCGAGCGCATCGCCCGGTCAGAGATCGGCCCGCACGCGGGCGCATGGCGCGACACGCTCCTGATCGAGCGACGCAGCACGAGCGTGCACGCGTCTGAGCATGGGTGACGCGATCAGTCGGCCGCGGCACGATATGAATAGATCTACGTCTATGCTTTCCCTGAGAGAGAAAGCGAGGCCGTCATGAGTGACAAGCCGACCGTCCTGTTCGTCTGCGTGCACAACGCCGGGCGTTCGCAGATGGCTGCCGGCTACCTCCGTGCCCTCGCCGGCGCCGATGTCGAGGTGCTTTCCGCGGGGTCCGCGCCCAAAGACGTCATCAATCCGGTCGCCGTCGAGGCGATGGCAGAGGAAGGCATCGACATCGCGGCTCACACGCCGAAGGTGCTGACGGTCGACGCCGTCAAGGAATCGGATGTGGTCATCACGATGGGGTGCGGCGACGCGTGCCCGATCTTCCCCGGCAAGCGCTATGAGGACTGGGAGCTCGACGATCCCGCCGGACAGGGGATCGAGGCTGTGCGACCGATCCGCGACGAGATCCGCCGGCGCATCGAGGCGCTGATCTCCGACCTGTTCCCTGAGCGGGTGGCGTAGTCAGAACGGGACATTCTTTCTCCCACGCTCATCATCTGCGGACTCATCACCCGGGGTGTGCATGCCCTCGAGCGGAAGGCGAGAGCCCGCCCTCCACTCATCCCGCGCTGAAGCGGGGAACGCGAGTCTTCTTCGGGGCCCGCACCCGGCCCGCACAACGCGCGCGACGGGCGTACGTCCGCCCGAAGGCCCGCCCCCGCAAGGCGGTGAACGGATGATGGGCACACAGCCCGCATGGCGACTCGACATCCCCGTTTCCGAACCATTCACGGAGTCCTTCTAGGCGTAGCCTCTGACTGGATCGGGACGTCGTCTCAGATCGTGAGGTGCGCCTATGGCTCGGTGGAGCACGAGTCGTCTTGTCCGCAGCGGTGCGCGGTCACCTGCCGGGCGGTTCGCGTTGCGAGTCGCCCGCGATCTGGCCGATCTGGGCCTGATCGATCGCGGTATGACCCTCGCGGCGCACACATTCACGTCGGTGCTGCCGATATTGATCGTCGTAGGTGCTGTGCAGTCCAGACTCGACACCCGCACTGCCGCGATCTTCGCGGAGCACATGGGATTCGATGCGGCCACGGCCGAGACTCTGGAGAAGTCGCTGCCCGGCGGCGCTCAGGAGCTTCGCGCGACAGGTGTCATCGGGGTGATCCTCCTCGTCATCGCTGCAACCTCGTTCGCGCGGGCCCTGGAACGGAGCCTTCGCAGGATCTGGCGCACGCCCGCCGTCAGCCTGAAGTTCGCCTGGCGGTGGCTGGCGGCGGTTGCCGCGGTCGTCATCGGAATCGCGGTGGTCGTCGCGACGCGCGTCATCATTCGCGACGACGGACCATTGCCGGTGATCGAGTTCATCGTCGAGGTCGTGCTGTGGGGTTCGCTCTGGTGGGTCGCTTCGTGGATCGTCGTCAATCGCGGGGTCAGCCTTCGAGAACTGCTGCCCGGCTCCGTTCTCGCGGGAATCGGATTCGCCGTGGCCGGACGGTTCGGAAGGGTGTTCCTGCCACCGCTACTCGCGGACTCGGCACTGCGATTCGGCGTCTTGGGCATGGCATTCACCTATATCGGATGGCTGCTCGTGCTGGCCTGCGTCCTCCTCGTCGCGGCGACCGTCGGTCGCGTCGTGTATCTCACCTACTCGGGCCGAGCGTGGCGTCACTCCGTTTCGAGGTTCTTAGTCGAGGCTCGAGCTGGTCGGGTGTAGGAGCGGGGAATCTTCGCGCTTCCCCGAAGCACGCCGCGGCGGATCCGGTACGGCTGCTGGCGCTCGTCCCGAGAGGTCAACCGACACACTCGTTGGGCGGAACGCCTCAACCGCCGCTCGTCGTGCAGACACCTCGCCTTTGGGACGGTTGGTCTCAACGGGATCCGCCGAATAGTGTGGTGACGCCGGGCCCGCGCTGCTAGAGCGTCACAACGATGTCCCCAGCGTCGAGCCTGTCCCCAGCGGGCGCGTGACGCACGTGGGCAAGGCAAAGGTCCCTCGGACGCCACAAGCACTAGTTGCGGCGTCCGAGGGGCCGTCTCATGCGCAGGTAGTTGCGCACAGGGAGTCAGTGGCCCCAGCCCCAGATCCCCAGATCGGTGTCGCACGGGGCCAGATCCCAGGGTCCCCGCGAGCTCACGTCGCCCACCCTACCGTGTCCCCCGTTCGGGGGACAGCATCGATTCGCCCGCCGGCGCTCGGAGGGTCGAACGCATGCTCGATGGGCGGCACCCGGCCCATCGCCCCCTGCGCGGTCTACGTCGAGGGTGGCTCGCGCGAGGCCGTCCAGGTTGTCGTCGCTGGGCGGCTGCGGGTCGGCAGAGACGTCGTCGACCCCTCGGGCGCACTGACTACCCGTTCGCCCATCGGGTCGGTGGTCGCGCGAGTCGCGGTCGATGAGCGAGCGGGGCGTGGGCGGTTCAGGGAGAAGGTGAGTTCGCCTGAAACACGAACCGATCGCCTGGGGACCAGATGTGCTCGTCGTCGCATCGATAGCCGCGTAGCCAAGCGCGCCCGTCGACGACTCGCAGATAGAAGCCTTTGGGATAGTCGTCGTCAGCGCTCAGCGGTTCGGATGCCACGGTGAGTGAGCCGTCGGGAGCTTTGCCCGTCGACATCGTCGCGTCGGCCGATGTCGCTTGATCGTTCAGAGCCAATCGCAGGTAGGGGCCCGCTTCGGCAGGACAGAGCGCCAGCCCGAGATTCCGACCGAGCTCGAGGATGTCGGGGAGCGGCGCGCCATGAGGGCGACCGAGGTCAGCGACGGTTCGTTCGGTGACCGCGATGATGTGGGGGCTGCGTTTGTCGAAGACCTCAGCGTCGAGCAGAGTTTCGGCGTGCGCGTTGAGAAGGATGTTTCGAGAGGCGAGGGTGCGTCTGAGTTCGGCTCGCGAAAGGCCGCCGACGGCGACCTCGAGTCGGTCGATGCGAGATGTGTTCACCATGGCTCCGGACACGAGCCGCTCGGCGAGAGATCCGAAGATCGGCAGACGTCGATCATCGGGCGCCGGCGTCGTCGGCGGTGGTGCGCAGCATCGCCTGTATTTGTCTGATGTGCTGTCCGAGGTCACCGGAAGCCAGGAGACCTGGCCCGAGCGGTCCCGCAGTATCGTCGCCCAGCAGGGGCAGCTTTCGCAGCGCAGCCGCTACTTCGAGGCTCATCTGCTTCAGCTGCCATGCAAGCTCGTGGGCAGCGCCGTCGGAGCGGTCGGACGCCGACCCGGCGGCCCTGGCTGCGTAGGCGGACGCGCCGAGCGCATGCGCACCCATGTGTGCGACAGCGGCAGCCTGTGCGGCAGCCCGTGCAGCTGCGACGCCTGCGGGCGTTGTCGCAGAGTGCGCGGCACGGCCGGCGACGAATCGGAGCCGGATCTCGGCCGCCGCTGCGAGCTCGCCGCGGGCGAAGGCTCGAGCACGCTCGATCGCGTCACGGGGCCGGTCGTCGTGCGGGGCCTCCGCCTCGAACACCGGCAGCACCCGTTCTGCGCAGTCGGCCGCCCACGCTGCGACCCGCCGACGGTCTTCTTCACTGAGTGACTGGGGTGACGGCACGCGAGCACTCTGCCACACCCAACCGCCGCGCATGCACCTCCGACCCGGAGACCGGCGTGCTCTCAGCCTGGTCGCTCGGCGGGCGACCTGAGCGAGCAGTGGGCGGAGGCAGGGGCGTCAGGTCGCCGAACGCCACGCGTCTGGTTCTGTTTCGAAGGAGTCGCGATCCCTTGAAAACACTGGGATCGCAGGTGCGGAGGATGGGGGATTCGAACCCCCGAGGGCTTGCACCCAACACGCTTTCCAAGCGTGCGCCATAGGCCACTAGGCGAATCCTCCAGGAGGCCCCGGAGGGCCGCCGACCATCCTACCCTGCTCCGCTACCGTGCCCGAACCGGGGCCGTCCCGGCGTACACGCTGCCGGGCCGGATCACGAGCGAACGCGGCGCCAACAGCGCGAGAATGCGGCGCGAAGGCGGCACAGATGCGAGCAGGGATGTTCGGACGGATGCTGCGGCATCGGCCGCCGCGTCTCCCATCCAGTACGAGCGGGTTCCGGCGCGCGAGTAGCTGGCGCGCTCGATCGCGAGGAGGACCGTGTTCATCTCCGATGCCGCGACCCCGTGCTCGGCGACGAGTCGGCCGGCGAACGCGCGCGGCGTCTCGCTCGCGGGCACGGGGATGCCGACGTCGATTGCGGCCTCCTGGACGGACTGCCACGCGGCCGCCGCGTCGCCGCCCCGGGCGGCGGCATCCTGCTGTCGGCGGCGCAGCTCCCGGATGAGGAAGGGGAGCGCGAGGAGCACGATCATGGCCGCGACCACGCCGAGGATCGGCAGCGGGTCGAGGGCGTCCTGTGACGTGCCGCCCGACGCATTCTGCCGCTGTTCCTCGAGGTCGATCTGCGCCTGGTCGCCGCGCGCCGTCGGGGTGGGGTTCGTCTGAGGAGTCGTGGCGTCGGGGTCGGCGGTCTGGCCAGGAAGCGTGAGCTCCGACGAGAAGGTCGTGGGAACCCCGAGGCCCGAGGTGGGCTCGAACGGGATCCACCCGATGCCCTCGAAGAACACTTCGGGCCAGGCGTGCAGCTGCGAGCTCGACACCGAGAAGACCGGCTGTTCGTCGATGGTGTCGGTGGTCGGCGTGCCCGGCAGGTAGCCGACCACGATGCGCGACGGCATGTGGAGCGTGCGCGCCATGAGTGCGAACGCCGATGCGAAGTGGATGCAGTAGCCCTCGCGGACCTCCAGGAACCGCGCCACCGCCTCGGCCCCGCTGCCGTCGAACCCGTCCTCGACGGGCGACTCGAGCGAGTAGCGGAAGTCGGTGCCGCGGAACCACCGCTGCAGCGCCGTCAGCCGGTCGTAGTCCGTGGTGGCATCGGCCGTCAGCTGCACCGCCAGCTCGCCGATGATCGGCGGGATGTCGTCGGGCAGTTGCGTCGTCTCGTCGCGCACCTGCGAACCCACCGACACCGCGGCCCGCACCTGCTCCAGGGACGGCCGGGGGACGTCGTACGCCACCTCGTAGGACTGGCCCTGCGTCGAGCCGCCGGTCGTGGCCACCGTGTGGTTGTAAGGGACCGCGCCCCACATGCCCCCGCCGAGCCCGGTGATGCCCACCGCCGGGTAAGGCACGGGCGCCCATTGGGAGTCGAGGTTCACCACGTCGATCTTCGCCGTGTACTCGCCGATGCGGATGTCGTCGCCGGAGTCGACGACGCCGAACGCGCGCTCGCTCTGGAGCGAGACGGTCTGCGAACGATCGGGCTCCCACGCCCCGCCGTCGAAACGGGAGAGGGTCGTCGCACGCAGATACGGCACCGACGGCGCGTTCGTGCGGACCCGGAGGACCTCCATCTCCTGCGGGCGGCGCAGGTCGTCTCCGAGCTGCAGCGTCGCGTCGATCCCCGGACCGGGTCCAAGGCCCGATCCAGCCCGCGCACCGGGCTGCGGCAGCACCGGCGTGGCCACGACAGCCACGACGATCGCGATCGCGCCGATGCCGAGTGCGGTCGCGGGGACGCCCGCGGTGCGCTCCGCTTCGCGCTCGGTCGGCTTCTCCCTCGAGCGCGTCTCCGAGCGCAGGAGGAACAGGATCGTGACCGCGAGGAACACGAACCCGATGACGTCGACCTTGCTCGGCGCGGCGATCGCCGGGATGAGCGACACCGCGACGATGCCGACGGACGCCAGCAGCGGCATCCGTGCGGTCACGACGACGTGGTCGACGATGATCGTGAGGAGCCCCATCGACCCCACGACGACGAACGCCAGCGACCGCGTCGGCTCCAGCGGCGCCGCGCCGATGGTGATCTCCTCCATCGCGGCCTGCACCAGCATCGGCACCGCGCGGAAGGTGTCGAGCGTCGGGATCACCCACAGCAGGGCGGTGTCGCGCAGGAAGATCAGTGTCATGAACACGACCCACACCGCGACCTCGATGAGGGTCACGGCGACCGCGGGGAGGCGGTAGAGGCGGGCGGTGTACCCGGCGGCGAGCACCATGGCCGACAGCGCGAGGGCCGCGACGAGCCACCACCCGGGCTCGATGACCCGGACGACCGGCAGCAAGGCCGCGAGCAGCGCCGCAAGGATCGCGAACGTCAGCAGTCGCTCCCCGCCGCGCGCACGTGCCTGGCGCCCTGTCTCAGCCGAAGACATGGTGCACCCCCCGTCCGATCGCGTTCGCCCATGCGCTACCCAGGTCGCGGTCGGGACCGATCGCCGCCACGTGCCAGCCGTGATCCGCCGCGATGTCCAGTGCGTCGCCGACTGGCGCCGCGGACAGGAGGAGCGGGAGCGTGCTGTGGTGCGACACGGGGCCGACGGCCACCGCATCGGCCGGGTCGAGCCGACCGACGATGAGCACGATCGGACCCGTCGACGCCCCTGCGAACAGCCGCGACAGGCGCGGGAGGGTGTCGTCGCGGTGTGCCGTGATCGTCGCGAAGTGCACGAGCATGGCGTCGACCTCGGTCATGTCCCCGCCGTCGATCCGGTCGACGAGCACGGTTCCCTCCGTGTCGAGCACCTCCACGGCGTAGCCGTCGTGCACGAGGCGCGCGACCGCGGAGACGCACGCCGAGATGCCGGCTTCGAAGCCGGGGTCGGCGCCCGGAGCGCGCAGCGCCTCAGGAGACCAGCGCAGCGCGGCGCGGTCGATCACGACCGCCGCCTCGGGCGTGGACTCCTGCTCCTCCTGGCGCACCATGAGCTCGTCGCGGTGGGCGGTCGCCCGCCAGTGGATGCGACGCATCGAGTCGCCCGGGGCGTACGGCCGCGCGACGAGGTTGTCGGCGCCCTGGCCGAGCTGATCGGTCGTGGTGTGGAGCATCCCGCCGGTGGCGCCCGCGTAATCGACGAGCGGCGGCAGCTCGACGATGGCCGGCGCCACGGTGACCGGCGTGCGCTGGCTGAACACGACGGTGCGCCGGGCGAGCCCGAAAGGATCCGACGACCGCACGGTGAGCGGCCCGAGCGAGTGGACTCCGCGCCGCGCTCCGGTGACGGTGTACATCAGGTCGATGCTGCGGGCACCGCCGCGCTCGCCGCCGCGCAGCCCCGAGCCGAGTGCGGGGAACGCGCCCTCCGCCTTGCCGCGCAGCCCCTTCGGCAGGGCGTCGCGCCAGGTTCCCGGCGCCGTGGGCAGCGCGGTGCGCACCTCGACGCGCACCGACACGCGTGCGTCACCTCCGACCGGGACGACGTCCGGGACGAGCGCCCGGGTGACCGCGTCGGAGCGGCGCCCGACATACAGCGAGGCGATGCTCGCGACCACGACCGCCAACAGCAGGATGCCGAAGTACATCAGCTCGACGATGCTCGCCTCGTTCGCCACGATGAAGCACGCGATCGCGAGGACCAGCGCTCCGGTGCCCCGGACGGTCAGCGGCCACACGCTTCTCATCGCTCGCTCACTGACGTGCGGCGATCGGCACCCGCACGGTCGCGGCGATGCGCTCGAGGATCGTCGCGATCGCATCTGCGGCGCTCGACCCCCGGGCGCCGCCCGCGGCGCGGGTCGGGATGAGTCGGTGTGCGAACACGGGGGCGAGGAGCGCCGTGATGTCGTCCGGGATGACGAACGCCCGACCGTCGAGCGCGGCCCACACCTTGGCCGCGCGCACCAGCTGCAGCGTCGCGCGGGGGCTGGCGCCCAGGCGCAGATCGCTGTGCGTGCGGGTCGCCTGCGCGAGGGCCACGGCGTAGTCCTCGATCGCGGGCGCGACGTGCACCGCCCGCGCCCACGCCACGAGACCGGCGACCTCCTCGGCCGAGACGACCGACCTGAGCTCGTCGAGCGGGTTGACCGTGTCGCGCTGGCGCAGCATCAGGGCTTCCGACCGCGCGTCGGGGTAGCCCATCGAGATGCGCATCATGAAGCGGTCGCGCTGCGCCTCGGGGAGGGCGTACGTCCCCTCCATCTCGAGCGGGTTCTGCGTCGCGACGACGAGAAAGGGCTCGGGCACGAAGTGCGTGCGCCCGTCGACGGTGACCTGGCGCTCCTCCATCGCCTCCAGGAGGGCGGACTGCGTCTTGGGGGAGGAGCGGTTGATCTCGTCGGCGATGACGATGTTCGCGAAGATCGCACCCGGCTTGAACTCGAACTCGCGCTCGACCGGGTTGAACACGCTCACGCCGGTGACGTCGCCGGGGAGCAGATCGGGCGTGAACTGGATGCGGCGGACCGTGGCATCCACACTGGTCGCGAGCGCCCGCGCGAGCATGGTCTTGCCGACGCCGGGCACGTCCTCGATGAGGAGGTGCCCCTCGGCGAGGAAGCACACCAGGGCGCTGCGCACCGCGTCCGGCTTGCCGTCGATGACGCTGCCGACCGCATCGAGGATCGCGTCGGTGACGCGGGCGAATCCCTCGGCGGTCGTGGCCCCGAGTGCACCCGAGCCTTTCGAGGCAGCATCCGTCATCGCGGTATCGACCATCGCCGGCTCCTGTTCCGCCCTCGAACGGGCGGGTCGCGGGTGGGGTGCGGGCTCCCTCGCCCACGGGACCGATCCTAATCGCGCGGATATCGGATCGGTATCGATCGCGCTGGGAGAACCCTGGACGGAGTCCGCCGTGGCGTACGCGACTAGACCGACGCGCCGACCGCCATGAGCAGCACCGACGCGCCCATGCAGATCAGCTGTGTCCGGTCCAGGGCCCGATGGGCGCGGAAGACCATGAGCGCCGACAGGGCGGCGTACGCGACCGCACCGCCCAGCAGGAGGACGGCGAGGAGCGTTCCGCCGTCTCCGCCGTGGCCGTGCGCCGGCGCGGCGCTCGCGCCGACCGGCGGATGGGCCATGCCGAGCTGCAGCGCGGCCATCGCCACCAGCCCGAGTCCGGTGTGGACGGTCATCGTTGCCGGGGCTGACGCGGCGCGGCCGTTGCTCCGGCGCGGGCGTTGCCAGACAGCGATCGCCATCGCTGACAAGAGAAGCAGCGCGGCCCAGTAGACGGGTGCCACGAGGCGGGTGGTCACCGCGTCGAGCATTGCGATCAGCATGATCGCCGACGCGACGGCGTCGGACCACCGCGCCCGGCCCCGGTCGGCCGCCAGACAGCAGGCGCCGATCGCGGCCGGGGCGATGGCCCAGGCGTGGAGCAATTCGGTCACGGATCAACCGTGGTGGTGGTGCTCGCCGTGCGCGTGACCGTGGGCGCCCGAGTCGTGCCCGTGAGCGCTCGGGTCATGCCCGTGCGCACCGGGCGTCGGCCCGTAGCCACCGGCCGCACTGTGGACGTGGCCGGTGCCGGCCGAGCAGTGCGCCGACTCAGGCGCGGGCACGTTGAGCGTGGGGTTGCGCTCGAAGAAGTTGTACGGCTTCAGCGTGAACTTCGCGTAGTCCATGGGCATGACGGGCCAGTCCTCGTTGCGCGGGAAGTGCGTGAGCCCGAACGTGTGCCACAGCACCACGTCTTCGCCGATCAGCGGCTCGTCGCCCTCGATGAACGCGGGGATTCCGCCGCCGCCCGGGTGCTGGTTCACGAAGTCGCCGGCCGCGTACCGCTCGGCCGGGTCGTACTTCGTCACGAACAGGTTCTTCGTGGCGAAGGCGGCGCGCGAGGCGATCGACGACGCATCGTCGGCGAGCAGGACGGGCGACTCGGTCGGGAACAGCACGTAGGAGGTGGGCTGTCCCATCGACGTCGTCTTCTCGGTCGATGCGATCTGCCACACGCGGTTGCGCGCGCCGTCGGCGAGGCGGCCCGAGACCTTCTCGGACGCGATCGGCACGACGCTCTTCGTGAACGCGTTGCCCGCCGGGTTCTCGGCCGAGATCGGCACGCGCACGGCATCGATCTCGTTCACGACGTTCGCGATGCCGTCGACGGTCATGTCGAGTCGTGCCGAGAACAGGTGCTGGTGGTAGGGCGCCCCGAGGCCCGGTGCGACCTCGGACGCGTAGCCGTACGGCGAGCCGTCCTCGTTCGGCCCCGGGTAGGCGGAGGTGAACAGGATGCCGGTGAGCTTCGCCTCGCACTCGATCGTGCCGTCGAGGTAGAGGTACCAGAAGAACCCGTAGTCGTAATTGCCCACGGTCGTGAAGAACGAGATCACGAGGCGACGCGACCGACGCACCTCGGACGCCCCGGTGAACAGGTCGGTGTGCTTCCACAGCGACCCGAAGTCCTCTTCGTGCATGCACACGCCGTTGCGCACGGTGCGCGGCATCCCCAGCTCGTCGGCGAGGATCGCGTCGACGTAGGTGATGTCGCCGACGCAGTCGCAGCCGAGCTCGAGCTCGTTGGTGTAGCGGCCGAAGAGGTACTCGCCGGTGTCGAAGTAGTTCTGCCAGAACCGGTTCGGCTGCGGGTCGGCGTACGGCACGACCATCTCGCTGATCGACCCGCGGTACATGACCGGCCGTCCCGCGAACGTCAGCTGCCGGAGGATCAGCCCCTCGCGGGTGTCGAAGCCGATCCGGAATTCCCACTCACCCCATGTCACGTGCTCGTCGTCGACGGTGAAGCTCGACCCTTCCGGCTGGGTGATCACGATGGGCTTCAGACCCTCGAGCGGTGCGCCCTGCAGCTCCGGATCGTCGTAGTTTCCGCTGGTCTGCGGGATGTCGTAGCCGGGGTTGTCGACGATCTTGATCACCGCCCGCGCGGCGACGTCGATGTAGGCCGTCAGCCCGTCCACGGGGTGCGCCCACGGGTGGTCGGCGGCGTGGAACTGCTGGAACGCGAACGTGCGCAGGATGCGCCGGCCCGCCTCGTCTTCGTAGCCGTAGTGGCCGGCGGACAGGGGGACGAGCACCACGTCGTCGGAGGTCAGCCCCCGCGCCGCCAGGGCGGCGACCCACTCCGCGCTCTCGTTCGCGATCACGCCGACCTCTTCGAACTCGGCGTCCAGGATGGGCAGCTGCCCGGCCGTGCCGTCCAGCGTGACGCTCGAGAGCACGGCGCCGGTCGCGAGCGACACGACCAGGTCCAGCGACAGCGCCGAGCGCATGTCGAGCAGCTGCACGCGCGCCCGGCGCTCCGGCAGGGCGCCGGTGCCGGCCTCCCACGCGAGCACCTCCGGTTTCGGCGCCTCCTCCAGCCCCACGTAGGCGAACCGGGTGGCGTCGGTGGTGGACTCGAGCCCGAGGACGATCGTGCGGACGGCTTCGATCTCAGCGGGCGTGAGCGAGGCGAGCGGATGCTGCGGTGCCGGCGCCGGGGTGAACCCCGAGGCGGTGGCGATGTCGGTGATGGTCATGGTTCTCCTTTGTTGCGGGGCGACGCGGGTGGGTCGCGGGTCAGCCGGCGATCGAGTCGGTGAGCTTGGCATAGGCGGCGGGGCGCCGGTTCTTGATCCACGCGGCCTGGGCGTAGCCGATGATCGGCACGACCACCACGAGGCCCAGGAGGAACCAGCTGACGGCGCCGAACACCGGGTTTCCGCCGGCGTCGACATCGCCGACCATGATCGGGAAGTAGGCCACGATGAGCGCCGCCGACAGCACGAGCCCGACGAATCCGAGTGCGGGGGCGATCACGGTGTTCCACGCCCGGCCGTCCTTCTTCGTCCTGGCGAAGTAGACGATGACGGCCACCGAGGTGACGGCCATGAGGATGGCGATGGCGAGCGTCGCGACGCCGGCGAACCACGTGAACACCTGGAGGACGGGGTCCAGGCCCAGCACCGCGAAGACGGCGATGAGCACGACCGCGGTGACGGTCTGCACGAGCGACGACACGTGCGGCGACAGATGCTTCGCGTGGACGGCGCCGAGCTTGTCGGGCAGCACTCCCGCGTTCGCCATGGAGTGCTGATAGCGCGTGACGACGTTGTGGAACGACAGCACGCACGCGAACATGGCCGTGATCAGCAGGATGTTGACGGCGACCTCGCCGAAGGGGCCGAGGTAGCGGGCCATGGTCGCGATGATGAACGTGCCCGGGTCTTCGGCGATCACCTCCAGCACGCTGCTCGGGCCCCACGCCATGACCAGGCCCCACGAGGCGAGCGTGTAGAAGATGCCGATGCCGATGACCGCCGCGTACGTGGCGCGGGGGATCGTGCGGTTCGGATCCTTGGCCTCGTCGCGGAAGATCGCCGTCGCCTCGAACCCGATGAACGCGGCGATCGCGAACATCAGCCCGACGCCGGGCGAGCCGGCGGCGATGTTGGCCGGCTCGAACGGCGCAAGGCTCAGACCCTCGGCTCCGCCGCTCGCGATCACGACGACGATCATCGCGAGCACGATGCCGACCTCGGCGACCAGCAGCACACCGAGCACCTTGCTGGACAGGTCGATGTGCCGGTAGCCGAGCACGCCGACGACGGCGATCGTCGCGAGCGACATGAGCCACCAGGGCAGCGCCGGTCCGCCGAGCGACTGCACCGTGACCGAGAGGATATAGCCGAGGTAGCCGTACACCGAGACCTGGATGGTCGTGTACGTCAGCATCGCGATCCACGCGCTGGCGAGGCCGGTCGATCGCCCCAGGCCGTAGCCGACATAGGTGAAGAAGGCCCCCGGCTTCGGGACATGACGAGTCATCGCCGCGAGGCCCACCGCGAACAGGAGCAGGATGACGGCGCTGATGGCGTAGAGGGCGGGGAAGCCGATCCCGTTGCCGAGCAGCATGCCCAGCGGCGCGGCGCCGCCGATCACGGTGAGAGGGGATGCGGCGGCCACCACCATGAAGACGATGGCGGTGACTCCGAGGGAGCCGGTGAGCGTGCGCTTGGCGGACGCCTCGACTCCCTTCGATTCGAGCTGGGTCATGGCAGGACCTCCGGGGCGAACGCGGGAACGGGATGCCCCGAGCATCGCTGCACCGGATTGCACCGTCGTCACCCGCTCGTGAAACCTCCCGCACGCCGACTGAGACCCGGCGTCGGCGGTGTCTCATTCGGGCGATACGCGGCCGAAACACGAGGGAAGCGGGGTGGCAACGGCAGCCGCGTATCGTGTGGTCCGCAACACCCGGAGGGCGACATGACCGCACTGGAGCGCGCGATCGCGCGGCCCGACCCCGTCCACGACTTCGGAGCCCGCTCGCCCTTGTACGGTCTCGAGCGGCGCAGCGTCGGTTTCATGGACGTGCTCGCGCAGTCCGTCGCCGCGGTCGCACCCGCCGCCGCGGCGACGACCGTCGTGCTCCTCGTCGCGGGCATCTCACCGTCGGCGACCGTGCTGTCGATCGTCCTCGCCGGGGTGCTGAGCCTGCTGGTGGCCCGCACGATCTCGCAGTTCGCGCGCCGACTGGCCGCCGCAGGCTCCACCTACACCTACACGGCGCGGGGTCTGGGGGCGGGTGCGGGCCTCGCGTCCGGCGCGGCGATCCTCGTCGGCTACGGCGCGATCGCGATGTTCGCCCTGCTGGGCGGCGCCTACTACGTGACATTCCTGCTGGAGGCGGTCTGGCCCGCGTTCGGCGGACCCGGCACCCTGGCGGCGGTCCTGGCGGCGGAGGCCGCATTCGTCGCGGTCGTGCTGGTGCGCGGCATCCGCATCTCATCGCGGATCGCCCTCGTCGTCGAGGGGCTGTCGGTGGTGCTCATCGCGGTGCTCCTGGTCGTGCTGCTGGTCCGGATCGGCCCGATCGATCCGGCGGAGGTCCTGGGACTCGGTGGGATCGAACCCGCCGCGCTCGCCGCGGGTTCGGTGATCGCACTCACCGCGTTCGTCGGCTTCGAGAGCGCCTCGACGCTCGGCGTCGAGGCGCGCACGCCTCTTCGCAACGTGCCCCGCGCGATCGTGTGGACGGTCATCCTGTCGGGTGGGCTCTACGTGCTGGCCGCCGTCGCCCAGGTCGCGGGCTTCGACGCGCTCGGAGCATCGCTCGCCGCGAGCGCCTCTCCGATCAACGAGCTCGCCACCGCGTACGGGCTGGGCGGATGGGGCGTCGTGGCCGACATCGGCATCGCCGCGTCGTTCCTCGCGTGCGCGATCGGCTCGACCACCGCGCTCACGCGGGTGGTGTTCACGATGGGCCGCGACGGCGTCCTTCCGCCGGTGGCCGGGCGAGCCCACCCACGCTTCGGAACGCCGATCGGCGCCGTCGCACTGGCCCTGCCGGTGATCATCGTGGTGCCGTTCGCGCTGCTGCTCGCGGGACTCGACGTCCGCGGCGCGATGCACGCGACCATAGCCGTCGGGGGCGCCGGCTATATCGTCGCGTACATCCTGGTGTGCGCGGCGGCGCCGGTGTTCCTGCGGCGCATCGGCGAGGCGACGATCGGGTCGACGGTCGCGGCGACGGTGTCGGCGGTCGTGCTCGCAGCCGCGCTCGTCACCTTCTTCGCGGTCGACGCCGCGGCGGGCAGCGTCGCACTGTGGGTGGTGCTGGCGGTCGCCGGGATCGCCGCCGTCGCGGTGGTCGTGCGGCTGCGACGGGGGCTGCCGTCCCTGGCGCGGATCGGCTCGTACGACGAGCCCGTCGCCTCCCAGGTGCTCGGCGGTGTCGCCCGACCGGAAGCGGCCGATGGTGACTGACGAGCCCTCGCGGGGGCCGACGCTCACGGCACGCCAGCCCAAGGCGGTGCACAGCGCGCTCGGCGTGCTGGAGGCCGTGGCGCATCTGGGCGCGGGGGCGACGGCGCGCGAGATCTCGCAGGAGCTGGGACTGCCGCGCGCGACCGCCTACCGGCTGCTCAACCTCCTCGTGCAGGACGAGTACCTCGTCCGCACGCCCGACCTCACGGGCTTCGCGCTCGGCGCCAAGGTCGTGCAGCTCGCCGCGGTGGCCGCGGGACCGGCGCGCCTGACGTCAGCCGCGCGGGGAATCGTGGCGGAGGCCCGCGCCGCCCTGCGCGGCGGGGTGCACGTGGTGTTCTTCGTCGACGGGCGCGTCGCGGTGGTCGACGCCGATCCCGACTTCCCGCTGTCGGACGAGGTTCGCCTCGCGCGCGAACCCGCCAGGTCCGCGATGGGGCGCCTCCTGCTGGTCGAGCAGGAGAGTGCGCAGAGCACGACCCGACAGGAATTCGCCGAGCTCGGCGCGACGCGGCAGCTGGGCGAGATCGTCCCGGGCTACGGCTGCGTCGCCGTGCCCATCCGGGATGCGACCGGCCGCTTCGCGGGCGCCGTCGGCTTCTCGGGTCCACGTCATAGGGCCGACGAGCCCTCGCAGGTGCTGTCGGTCCTTCACCCGCTCGCCGTGCGTCTCGGGCCGCTGGTGGTGTGACTGACCGGTCTGCGGACGGGTTAGACTTGACCCAGCTCTCCGCGAGGCGGCATCCAGGCCAACTCCCCCAGGACGGAAACGTAGCAAGGGTAACCAGGCTCTGCCGGGTTCGCGGAGAGTCTTAATTTTCCCGGGCGAACGGGCCCTCCAGCATCGACCACTGCAGCAGCATGATGGTCTTCGCGTCCTGGATCCGCCCGTCGCGGACCATCGCGAGAGCCTCCTCGATGCCGAGGTCGAGCAGCTCGATGTGCTCACCCTCCTCCGCCAGGCCGCCGCGCTCGCCGACCCCGGCCGCGCCGTCGTAGGGCGCCGCGAAGAAGTGCAGCCGCTCCGTGACCGAGCCCGGGCTCATGTAGACGTCCCACACGTGCTCGAGCTCGCCGATGTCGACACCGGTCTCCTCGACGGCCTCGCGCCGGATCGCGGTGGCGGGGTCGTCCTCGTCCAGGAGTCCTGCGGCGGTCTCGATCAGCATGCCGTCGGGGTGGTCGTTGACGTAGACGGGGTAACGGAACTGGCGCGTGAGCAGCACCGTGCGTCGGGCCGGGTCGTACAGCAGCACGGTCGCGCCGTTCCCGCGGTCGTACGTCTCGCGCTGCTGGGTCTCCCAGCGGCCGGACGGCCCGCGGTACTCCAGGGTGGTGCGCCGCAGCACGTGCCACGCCGACGCGAGAACCTCGACGTCGGTCACGCGCACGTCCCGGTTGCGGTCGAGCTCCCGCCCCGTCCGGTCGAGGCCGGTCCGGCCGCGATGATCGGGGACGTCGATTCCGGGGCGAGGTTCGTGCATGCCGTCGAGGGTATCCGCGGGGGCCGCCGATGCGGACTCCGTGGGGCGTGCTGCTTTTGTTCCGGTGGCACGCCTGGCCGCGGCATCCGTCCCGCCCATAGGCTGGTCGCGTGGCGCAGAGCATCTACATCACGTCGGCAGAAGGCCACTCGGGGAAGTCAACGGTCGCTCTCGGGGTGCTCGACGCACTGAGCCACGCGACACCGCGGGTGGGGGTGTTCCGGGCGATCGCCAGGTCGACCGTCGAGCGCGACTACGTGCTCGAGATGCTGCTCGATCACGACGGCGTCGATCTTCCGTACGACGACTGCATCGGGGTCACCTACGACGACGTCAGGCATGATCCGGATGCTGCGCTCGCGACCATCGTCGAGCGCTACAAGGCGGTCGAGGCCCAGTGCGACGCGGTCGTGATCGTCGGCAGCGACTACACGGATGTGGGGAGCCCCGCCGAGCTCGCCTACAACGCCCGCATCGCGGCGAACCTCGGAGCCCCGGTGCTGCTGGTGCTGGGAGGCCGCTCGGCTCAGAACCAGACGCAGCCCGAGCAGCTCGGCTCCTCGCTCGCGCGCACGCCCGCCGAGATGGGCCAGATCGCCGACCTGGCGCTCGCGGAACTCGCCCACGGGCGGGCGAAGCTGTTCGCCGTCGTGGCGAACCGCGCCGACGCCGAGCGCGCCGATGAGACCCTCGACGCCATCCGGCGGTCGATCCAGGCGCACCTCGACGGCGCCGCCCCTGCCGCACCTGTTCCCGTCTGGGCGATCCCGGAGGACCGGTTCCTCGTGGCGCCGTCGATCCGCGGCATCATGCGCTCGGTCGACGGAGAGATGCTCGCCGGCGATGCCGGCCGGCTCACGCGCGAGGCGCTCGCGGTGGTGGTCGCGGGGATGTCGATGGTGAACGTGCTGCCGCGCCTGCTGGAGGGTGCAGTCGTCATCATCCCCGCGGACCGCTCCGAGGTGCTGCTGGCGACCCTGCTCGCCAACGCGTCGGGTACGTTCCCCTCGATCTCGGGCATCGTGCTCAACGGCGGGTTCGAGCTGCCCGAGCCCGTCACGCGCCTGATCGACGGCCTCGGCTCGAGCGTGCCGATCATCACGACCGAGCTCGGCACCTACGAGACCGCCGTGCGCATCATGGGCACCCGCGGCCGCCTCGCCGCCGACTCGCAGCGCCGCTACGACACGGCGCTCGCCCTCTTCGAGCAGAGCGTCGACACCGACGAGCTCCTCGTCGCGTTCGGCCTGGCGCGCGCGACGGTCGTCACGCCGCTCATGTTCGAGTTCCAGCTCATCGAGCGGGCGCGCGCGCAGCGCAAGCGCATCGTGCTCCCCGAGGGCGACGACGACCGCGTGCTGCGTGCTGCGGCGACGGTGCTCAAGCGCGGCATCGCGGACCTCGTGATCCTCGGCGAGCCCTTCGAGGTGCGCGCCCGCGCGATCGAGCTGGGCATAGACATCCAGGGCGCCGAGGTGCTCTCGCCCATGGACGCCGTCCACGTGCACAAGTTCGCCGAGGAGTACGCGCGCCTGCGCGCCCACAAGGGCGTCACCGTGAGGCAGGCCGCCGACACCGTCACGGATGTCTCGTACTTCGGCACGATGATGGTGCACCTCGGTCTCGCCGACGGCATGGTGTCGGGCGCCGCGCACACGACGGCGCACACGATCCGCCCCGCGTTCGAGATCATCAAGACCAGGCCGGGCGTCTCCGTCGTGTCGAGCGTCTTCCTCATGGCACTCGCCGACCGCGTGCTGGTCTACGGCGACTGCGCCGTCATCCCCGACCCGACGAGCGAGCAGCTCGCCGACATCGCGATCTCGTCGGCTGCGACCGCTTCGCAGTTCGGGATCGACCCGCGCGTGGCGATGCTCTCCTACTCGACGGGGGAGTCGGGATCGGGTGCCGATGTCGAGAAGGTGAGGGATGCCACGGCCCTCGTCCGCTCGCGAGCCCCGGAGCTCCTCGTGGAAGGGCCGATCCAGTACGACGCGGCGGCCGATGCCGCGGTCGCCGCGGCGAAGATGCCCGGGTCGGCGGTCGCGGGGCGCGCGACGGTCTTCGTCTTCCCCGACCTCAACACCGGGAACAACACGTACAAGGCGGTGCAGCGCTCGGCGGGTGCCGTCGCGATCGGGCCGGTGCTGCAGGGCCTCAACAAGCCGATCAACGACCTTTCGCGAGGCGCCCTGGTCGACGACATCGTCAACACGATCGCGATCACCGCGATCCAGGCGCAGGAGGCCGGGCGCTGAGACGGCGACCGGAAGAAGAAGGGAACGCGCGATGACCCCGGTGCTCGTGATCAACAGCGGCTCGTCGTCGTTCAAGTACCAGCTCCTCGACATGGACTCCGAGCGCACGCTCGCTTCCGGACTCGTCGAGCGCATCGGCGACCCGATGGGCGTCGCGCGTCACACCGTGTACGCCACGCCGACGGACGGCCCCTCGCCGGCCTTCCTCGACGCCACGCGCACCCGCGAGCTTCCGATCCCCGACCACACCGCCGGCTTCGGCGTGATGCTCGAGGCGTTCGCGTCGGACGGCCCGTCGCTCGCCGAGACGCCGCCGGTCGCCGTGGGGCACCGCGTCGTGCACGGCGGTGCACGCTTCTTCGAGCCGACGCTGATCACGCCCCTCGTCGAGATCAACATCGACGAGCTGTCAGTGCTCGCCCCTCTGCACAACCCCGCGAACCTCGCCGGCATCGTCGCCGCCCGTGCGGCCTTCCCCGACGTGCCGCACGTGGCCGTCTTCGACACCGCCTTCCACCAGACCCTGTCGCCGGCGGCCTACACCTACGCGATCGACGCCGAGGTCGCGGCATCCCATCGCATCCGCCGCTACGGATTCCACGGCACGTCGCACAAGTTCGTGAGCGAAGCCGCGGCGGCGTTCCTCGGGCGCCCGCTCGCCGAGCTAAGGCAGATCGTGTTCCACCTCGGCAACGGGGCGTCGGTGACCGCGATCGACGGCGGCCGCTCGGTCGACACCTCGATGGGGTTCACCCCGCTCGAGGGGCTGGTGATGGGCACCCGCTCGGGCGACATCGACCCGGCCGTGCTGTTCCAGCTCGAACGGCGCGCCGGCATGACCGTCGACGACCTCGACGAGCTGCTCAACAAACGCAGCGGGCTGCTCGGGCTCGCGGGCTCCAACGACCTGCGCGACATCCGCGCTGCGATCGAACGAGGCGAGGAACGCGCGATCCTCGCGTTCGAGGTGTACGTGCACCGGCTGCGCGCCTACGCCGGCGCCTACCTCGCGCAGCTCGGCGGCGCCGACGTCATCTCGTTCACCGCGGGTGTAGGCGAGAACGCACCCCACGTGCGCGCGGGAGCGCTCGAGACGCTCGGCTTCGCGGGCGTCGAGATCGACCCGGCTCGAAACGAGAGCCGCGAGCGCGGCATCCGGATCATCTCGACGGATGCCTCGGCCGTGACCGTCCTCGTCGTGCCGACCGATGAGGAGCTCGAGATCGCGCGCCAGACCCTGAGTGTCGCCCGCGCGTGACCGTCACGGGGTGCGACCGGACACCTGCCCGCATTACGCTTGCTGGACGGCGCGATGCAGTGCCGACGCACCCGCACCCGCTCTCGGAGGTTCTGTGGCTGACGACGCCCTGCCCGATCTGACCGCTTACGACGCCGTGCTGTTCGATCTGGACGGCGTCCTCACGCCCACCGCCGAAGTGCACATGCATGCCTGGCAGACGATGTTCGAGGAGCTCTTCGCGGCGTGGGACATCACCCCGCCGTACGCCGAGCGCGACTACTTCGATCACCTCGACGGGAAGAAGCGCTACGACGGAGTGGCGAGCCTGCTGCGCTCCCGCGACGTCGAGGTGCCGTGGGGCCACCCGTCCGATCCGGTCACGGCCGACACGGTGTGCGGCATCGGCAATCGCAAGAACGCCGTGTTCGAGCGCGTGCTCCGCGCCGACGGCATCTCGGCGTACCCGGGCTCGCTGCGGCTTCTCGACGCGCTCGCGGCAGCAGGCACCACCGTCGCGGTGGTGTCGAGCTCCAAGAACGCGGAGGAGGTGCTGGCGGCAGCCGGCATCCGTGATCGCTTCGCCGTCGTCATGGACGGCGTCATCGCCGAACGCGACCACCTCGCCTCGAAGCCCGCACCCGACGTGTTCCTGGAGGCGGCACGGATGCTGGGCGTCGAGCCCGCGCGCAGTGTCGCGGTGGAGGACGCCATCAGCGGCGTGCAGTCCGCTGCGGCCGGCGGGTTCGGGCTGGTGGTGGGCGTCGACCGCGGAGCCGGCGAGGAGGACCTCGTCGAGGCGGGCGCACACGTCGTGGTGAAGGATCTGGAGGAGTTCGCACGATGATCGATCGCGACCGGTTCCCCGTCGACCCGTGGCGCCTCGTCGAGACGTCGTTCGACCTCGATGACGCCGGCGTCACAGAGACGCTGTTCGCCGTCGGCAACGGCTACCTCGGCCTGCGAGGCAACCAGCCCGAGGGCCGCCACGCACATGAGCACGGCACGTTCATCAACGGGTTCCACGAGACGTTCCCGATCCGTCACGCCGAGCAGGCCTACGGCTTCGCCGAGGTGGGCCAGACGATCATCAACGCCCCCGACGCCAAGGTCATGCGCGTCTACGTCGACGACGAGCCGCTGTCGCTCGATGTCGCCGACGTGCGCGAGTACGAGCGGACGCTCGACATGCGCGACGGCGTGCAGCGCCGGCACATCCTGTGGGTCACGCCGTCGGGCAAGGAGGTGCGGATCGATTACGAGCGGCTGGTGTCGTTCGAGGAGAAGCACCTCGCGCTCATGACGGTGGACGTCACCGTGCTCAACGCCGACGCCCCCGTCACCGTGAGCTGCCAGATCCTCAACCGTCAGGATGGCGAAGACGTCTACGGCGGCACTCCGGCGGCGCCGCGCAGGGCCGGATTCGACCCGCGAAAGACAGAGAAGCTGCACGAGCGCGTGCTGCAGCCGCAGGAGTACTGGCAGGACAAGCTGCGCTCGGCCCTGTCGTACCGCGCCACCGACTCGGGCATGACCATCGCCGTCGTGGCCGATCACCTCGTCGAGACGGCGAACGAGTACACCTCGCGCACGCTCATCGAGCCGGACATCGCGAAGAACGTGTTCCGCGTGAACGCGAAGGCCGGTGTGCCGATCCGGGTCACGAAGCTCGTGAGCTACCACACGTCGCGTGGCGTGCCCGCGCGCGAGCTCGTCGACCGCTGCCGCCGCACCCTCGACCGCGCCCTCGGCGAGAGCGTCGATGCGATCCGCGCCCAGCAGCGTGCGTGGCTCGACGCCTTCTGGGAGCGTTCGGACGTGCGCATCGGCGGCCACGACGACCTCCAGCAGGCGACCCGCTGGTGCCTGTTCCAGCTCGCGCAGGCGTCTGCGCGTGCCGACGGCCAGGGTGTGCCGGCGAAGGGCATGACGGGCTCCGGATACTCCGGGCACTACTTCTGGGACACCGAGATCTACGTTCTCCCGTTCCTCGCGTACACGACGCCGCTGTGGGCGCGCAACGCGCTGCGGATGAGGTACCTGATGCTGCCCGCCGCCCGCAAGCGTGCCTTCCAGCTCAACGAGGCCGGCGCGCTGTTCCCGTGGCGCACGATCAACGGCGAAGAGGCCTCCGCCTACTACGCCGCCGGTACCGCGCAGTACCACATCAACGCCGACGTCAGCTTCGCGCTCGCGAAGTACGTGCGCGCGACCGGCGACACCGACTTCCTCTTCCGCGAGGGCGTCGACATCGCCGTCGAGACGGCGCGCCTGTGGGCGACCCTCGGCTTCTGGCGCTCGAGCGACGGCGTGCTGGACGGCGAGGGCGACACGTTCCACATCCATGGCGTGACCGGGCCCGACGAGTACACCACCGTCGTCAACGACAACCTCTTCACGAACGTCATGGCGCGCTTCAACCTCCGCTTCGCCGCCCGCACCATCCGGGAGATGGCCGAGGCCGACGGCGAGGTCTACCGCCAGATGGTCGATCGCCTCGCCCTCGAGCCGGGCGAGCCCGAGGCGTGGGAGCGGGCCGCCGAGGCCATGCACATCCCGTTCAGCCCGAGCCTCGGCATCCATCCGCAGGATCACGTGTTCCTCGAGCGCGAGATCTGGGACCTCGAGAACACCCCGCCCGACAAGCGGCCCCTGCTGCTGCACTTCCACCCGCTGGTGATCTACCGGTACCAGGTGCTCAAGCAGGCCGACGTCGTGCTCGCCCTGTTCCTGCAGGGCAACCACTTCTCCGACGAAGACAAGCTCGCCGACTTCGAGTACTACGACCCGCTGACCACCGGTGACTCGACCCTGTCGGCGGTCGTTCAGTCGATCCTCGCCGCGGAGGTGGGCTACCAGGACCTCGCGCTGGAGTACTTCCGGCAGTCGATCTTCGTCGACCTCGGCGATCTGCATCACAACGCGTCCGACGGTGTGCATGTGGCGTCCGCCGGTGGCGTGTGGACCGCACTGGTGTCCGGATTCGGCGGCATGCGCGACCACTTCGGCGAGCTGTCGTTCGACCCGAGGCTTCCCGCCTCGTGGCCGTCGCTCGAGTTCGTGCTTCACTGGCACGGCACGCGCCTGGTCGTCACGGTCACCCGCGACGAGGTGCGGGTGCGCGCCACGGAAGGCGACCCCGTGGGCTTCAGCGTGCGAGGCGCGGGCTACGTGGTCGGCGCGGGCGAAGAGGTCGTCGCTCCGCTCGACGGGCAGGGCCCGGTGATCCCGGGGCGCCCATCGCTGCGCGAGCTCGGCGACGCTCGCCGTGAGGACGGCTCGCTGCTGTCGGCATCGGTGCCCACGGTCACCTCGACGATCCCCATCATCGTCGGCGCCGCCGACGTCGAGCACGGCGCCGACGTCTGACGCGCCTGCGAGATCAGGAGATCTGGCCAGAGCAGGGCGATTCGCGGGGAATCCACCTGTCGCCGCCGGATCTCCTGATCTCACCGACGTCGCGGTGCCGCCGCGGCACCGTCACGCTCGGGCGAAGAACTCCCGCTCGTGCGCCATCGAGCACGCGAAGGCCGCGTCCATGCGCGCCCGTTCGATCGGCCCGGCCTCGAGCGCAGACGCATCGGCGATCTCGGTCGCGCGGGCGGTCGCGGCGGTGAAGCCGGGGTCGCCGTACATCGCGAGCCAGTCGTCGTAGGGATGCGCATCGTGTCGCCGGGCGGCGAGACGGATTCCGAGGTCCGTATAGAGCCAGAAGCACGGCAGCAGCGCGGCCACGAGTTCGCCGTAGGAACGGGCCGACGCATGGAGGTGGTTCGTGTACGCGAGCGTCTGCGGCGCGGGGGCGACCACCGCCGAGCCGAGGTGCGACTCGTGGAGCCGGCGCTCCTCGACGATGGCGGACTCCGCTGCGCGCGCCCAGAACGCCTGCTCCTGCGACGTCGGAGCGAGCGCGCTCGCCTTCGCCAGCACGCGCGAGTACTCGCCGAGGTAGATCGCGTCCTGCGCGAGGTAGCGCAGGAACGTCTCGCGCGGCAGCGTGCCGTCGCCGAGCCCGCGCACGAACTCGAGGTCGTCGACGTCGGCGCGCACCGCTGCCGCGGCCTCCCACACGCGTGCCGACCATGAGGGGAGGGGACTGGTCCCCACGACCGCTCCGCACGCCGCCGGCGCGTCGCGCAAAGCCTCCGGCGGGGGCCCAGCCTCGCCCCGGAGCTCGTGGAAGTGGTCGACCGGACCGTTGCCCTCGCCCACCCGCAGCGCGTCGGCGTGCGCGAGCGCGCCGGTGAGCCACGTCTTCGCCCGCTGCAGTGCATCGGGCCAGGTCGCGCCGCCCGCACGCAGCGTCGCCATAGCGGACGAGAGCGAGCAGCCGGTGCCGTGGGTGTGACGCGTTTCGACGCGCACGCCCCCGACTTCGTGCACCGTGCCGTCGGCCGCCACGATCGCATCCGGGCATTCGGCGCCGTCGAGGTGCCCGCCTTTCAGCAGCACCGTCGTGCCGGTGTCGCGTGCGAGGGTCTGCGCGTGATCGATGGCCTGCACCCACGAGGTCGCGTGAGTGCGTCCGATCAGCACCGCGAGCTCCGCGAGATTCGGGGTCACGAGATCGACCTCGCCGGCGAGCGCTCGCAGTGACTCCTCGGCAGCGGGGTCCAGCAGCGGGTCGCCGCTCGTCGCCACCATCACCGGGTCGAGCACCACGATCGGCGGGCGCACGCGTCCGAGCCACTGCCGAACGGTGGTGATGATCTCCGCCGACTGCAGCATGCCGATCTTGACCGCGTCGATCTCGACGTCGTCCGACACGGCGTCCAGCTGCGCGGCGAGGAACGCCGTCGGCGGCACGTGCACGTCGCGCACGCCGAGCGTGTTCTGCGCCACGAGTGCGGTGACCACGGCCATGCCATAGCCGCCGAGGGCGCCGATCGACTTGAGATCCGCCTGCACACCGGCGCCGCCGGTCGGGTCGGTGCCGGCGATGCTGAGCACCCGCGGGATCGACACGGCTCGAACCGGCGTCGGTGCAGGCGCGGCGAGCGAGGTGCCGGTCACTGCGCGACCCCCTCGAGCGAGGTCGCATCGGCTGCGCTCCGCAGCGCGCGGGCCGCCGCGGCCGGGTCGTCCGCGCCGCAGATCGCCGACACGACCGCGACGCCCGCAGCCCCGCAGTCGCGCAGGGCAGCGACATCCGACTCGGTCACCCCGCCGATCGCGATGCACGGCAGGTCCGCGCCCGCGGCGAACGCCGCGAAGCCCTCGACGCCGAGCGCCGGCGGGTGGTCGGGCTTCGTCGACGTCGGCCGGATCACCCCGACCCCGAGGTAGTCGATCGTGCCGTCGCGGGGGAGACGCGCTGCAGCCCGATGCTCCGCGGAGTTCGCGGTCCATCCGATCACGGCCTTCGACCCGAGCAGCCGGCGCGCCGTTTCGGGCGGGAGGTCGCTCTGTCCCAGGTGGACGCCGTCGACGCGGGCTCCGGCATCCTGGGCGGCGACGGCCACGTCGACGCGGTCGTTGACGAGGAGCAGGCAACGGCGGTCGATGACGTCCGAGAGGGCTCGCGCCTGGCGCAGCATTTCGCGGGCGGTCACCGACTTCGCTCGCAGCTGCACGACGTCGACCCCCGCGCCGACCGCGGCGTCGACGACCTCGAGCAGTCGGTCGAACGGCAGGCGGTCGTCGGTCACGAGGTGCAGCGCGAGACGCGCGCCGCGCCTCGTCATCGGATCGCCAGCACGTCGGCGACGCGCGCGTCGAGCTCGGCCGGTGCTGCGGCCACGGCGTCGAGCGCGTCGAGCAACGCCACGCCGAAGGTGCCCGGTCCCTCCGCGCGGGCCGCGGCCCGTTCGGACGCGACCGCGTAGAGGACGGACGCCGCCACCGCCGCCTCGAACGGAGCACACACGCCGACGAGCGCGGCCATCACCGCGCCGAGCGAGCAGCCGCCGCCGGTGACGCGCGTGAGCAGCGCATCCCCACCATGGACGCGGACCACCCGCTCGCCGTCGGTCACGAGGTCGACCGGGCCCGACACGGCCACCACGCCGCCGGTGCTCAGCGCGAGGGATCGCGCGGCGCCGGCCGCGGCATCCGTTCCGTCCGTCGCATCGACTCCGCGACCGCCGCCGCCTCCGCCGGCGAGGGCGAGGATCTCGGAGGCGTTGCCGCGGATGATCGCGGGACGGTGCTCGAGAAGCTCGGCGGCGAGGGCCGTTCGCACGGGCAGCACGCCGACCGCGACCGGGTCGAGCACCCACGGGGTGCCGGCGCGCACCGCTTCCCGGGCGGCCTCGCGCTGCTCGGCGGTCGGGGTGCCCAGGTTGACGAGCACGCCGTCGGCGACGCCGGCGAAGAGCCCGGCCTCGCCCGGTATGTCGGACATCGCGGGGGCGGCGCCCACCGCCAGGAGTGCGTTCGCGGTGTAGTTCGTCACCACCGAGTTGGTGATGCACTGCACCAGGGGCGAGGTCTCCCGCAGCGCCGTCAGCGCGGCGGCGGGGGAGAGGGCGGACAGGTGTGCTTCGGTGCGCGCGTTCATCGCGACATCCCTTCGCTCGCATGATCGAGATCAGGTTCGACGGGTGTGTTCTCAGCCCGCCGTGCGGGCACCCCGTGTCACTGCCGAGCAATCTAGCAGGGGATCCCGACGGGCCATCGCCGTGTGTCGCCGGCCGGCGCGGCTCGGGTCCGACCTCCGTCGCCGAGCCTGTCGAGGTGCGGTCGCGGTGCGATGGGCTGAGCCTGCCGAAGTGTCGGCCCCACGCCGTAGGCTGGGGGAGTGACCACCGCCCTCTACCGCCGCTACCGGCCCGAGTCGTTCGGCGAGATGATCGGGCAGTCGCAGGTCACCGAGCCGCTCATGACCGCGCTGCGCGGCGACCGGGTCGGTCATGCGTATCTGTTCTCGGGCCCCCGCGGGTGCGGAAAGACCACGTCGGCGCGCATTCTCGCCCGGTGCCTGAACTGCGCGCAGGGCCCGACCGACACGCCGTGCGGCACGTGCGACAGCTGCGTCGAGCTCGGCCGTGGCGGCGGAGGTTCGCTCGACGTCGTCGAGATCGACGCGGCGAGCCACAACGGCGTCGACGATGCCCGAGACCTGCGCGAGCGCGCGGTGTTCGCGCCGGCCCGCGACCGGTTCAAGATCTTCATTCTCGACGAGGCGCACATGGTCACCCCGCAGGGCTTCAACGCCCTGCTCAAGCTCGTCGAAGAGCCGCCCGACCACGTGAAGTTCATCTTCGCGACGACCGAGCCCGAGAAGGTCATCGGCACCATCCGGTCGCGCACCCATCACTACCCGTTCCGGCTCGTGCCTCCGGCCGCCATGCTCGAGTACGTCGAGCAGCTGTGCGCGCAGGAGAGCGTGAACGTCGAGCAAGGCGTGCTGCCGCTCGTCGTGCGCGCGGGCGGCGGATCGCCCCGAGACACCCTGTCGCTGCTCGACCAGCTGATCGCCGGCTCGGAAGACGCCAAGGTCACCTACGCCCGCGCGGTCGCGCTGCTGGGCTACACTCACGCCGAGCTGCTCGACGAGGTGATCGACGCGTTCGCCGCCTCTGACGCATCGGCCGCCTTCGCCGCGGTCGACCGCGTGGTGCAGACCGGGCAGGACCCGCGCCGCTTCGTCGACGACCTGCTCGAGCGCCTGCGCGACCTCATCGTCGTGTCGGCGACCGGACAGGGCGCCGCCGCCGTGCTGCGGGGCGTCTCGGCCGAAGACCTCGCGCGCATGCAGCGCCAGGCCGACGCGTTCGGTCCGTCGCGGCTGTCGCACATCGCCGACCTCGTCATCGCGACCCTCGACGACATGACCGGCGCCACCTCGCCGCGTCTGCAGCTCGAGCTGATGGTCGCCCGCGTTCTGGCGCGCGGCGCCGCTCCCGTCGCCGCGCCCACGGCAGCTGCTGCACCCGCTCCCGCTTCGACGGCTCCCGCCGCCACCGCACCTGCAGCCGCTGCGCCCGCCGCCACTGCACCTGTACCTGCAGCCGCTGCAGGTACCCCGCCAGAAGTGGCTGCGCCGGCGGCTCAGGTCGCGCAGCCTGCCGAGCCCGCGCCTGTGGCGTCCCCTCCCGTCCCCGCCGGCCCGGTCACGCTCGACCGCCTCCAGCAGGCTTGGCCGCACGTGCTCGCGCAGCTCGAGAACGTCAGCCGCTCGTCGTGGATGCTCGCTTCGGGCGCCCGTACCGTGGCGCTCGACGACGACGTGCTCACCCTCGCGTTCTCGAGCCAGAGCGACGTCGCGAAGTTCAAGCAGCTCGCCGCGGGCAAGGGACCCAGCGAAGACCTGCGGCAGGCGATCCTGGCCGTGCTCGGCATCCGCGTGAAGTACATCGCCCGTCACGACGCAGCCGGCGGCTCCGGTGGAACCGGCGGTGCGGGCGGCCCGGTGGCGCCGGCACCCTCCGGCCCCGGTCGCGAAGCTCCGCGCCAGGCGGCCGCAGCCGAGGCGCCGGCCGCCCGCGCCACGGTCGCCCCGCCGAGCGGGTCGCGGCCTGCGCAGGCGGCGTCACCGCGTGCGTCGGCACCTGCTGCGCCCGCCCCGGTAGCGGCTGCGCCGCGTGCGACAGCTCCCGCGGCGCAGCGTGCGACAGCTCCCGCCGCGCCGCGACCGACCACGCCGGCTGCGGCTGCGCCGGTCACCGACTGGGCCGTCGCACCCATCCCGTCCGACGACGACGCGCCGCCGCCCGACCCGGGCCCCGCCGCCTTCCCCGCCGAGACTCCTGCGCAGTTCGCGGTCGACGACGAACCCGAAGACGCCGAGGCAGCGACCGCTCGGGTCGCGACGCTCGCGCCGCCTCGCGAGGGCGAGGTCCTGCCGCGTGCCGAGATCGCGCCGGCGCTCGAACGCGATGACGATGACGATGACGACGAGGACGACGCGGATGCCGCCGCCGACCTCCCGGTCCCGCCCACGGTCGCGCCGCCGCTGACCCCGGTGGTCACGACCCGCAACGGCGGCGTGCAGCGCTACGGCGAGGCGGTCGTGCGTCAGGTGCTCGGCGCGACGTTCGTCCGCGAGGAGCCCTACGAGCCCCCGACGAGGTTCAGCTAGCCCATGTACGACGGCATCGTCCAAGACCTGATCGACGAGTTCGGCCGCCTTCCCGGGATCGGGCCGAAGTCGGCGCAGCGCATCGCGTTCCACATCCTGCAGACGCCGAACTTCGACGTGTCGCACCTCGCCGAGCTGCTCAGCGAGGTGCGCGAGCGGGTTCGCTTCTGCGAGGTGTGCGGCAACGTCTCCGAGCAGGAGCGCTGCTCGATCTGCCGCGACCCCCGCCGCAATCAGACGCTGATCTGCGTCGTGGAGGATGCCAAGGACGTGGCGGCGATCGAGCGCACCCGGGAATTCCGCGGGCTGTACCACGTGCTCGGCGGCGCGATCAGCCCGATCGCGGGCATCGGGCCTGACGACCTGCGCATCACGCAGCTCATGCAGCGGCTCGCCGACGGCACTGTGCAAGAGGTCATCCTCGCGACCAACCCGAACCTCGAGGGCGAGGCGACGGCGACCTACCTCAGCCGTCTGCTGCACACCCTCGAGATCACGGTCACCCGCCTCGCCTCCGGTCTCCCGGTCGGCGGCGACCTCGAGTACGCCGACGAGGTCACGCTGGGTCGCGCCTTCGAGGGCCGCCGCTCGGTCTGACCCCGATGCCGGTCCAGGAGTCCTCCGCGATCGCCGAGGATGTCGGAAGTCCGTCGTAGATTGGCGGTCGGCCGTCTCGCGCGCAACGCCGGCGACCGCGGAACCTGAGTCCATGACGACGTCGTCCGTCCGGCGACGTCTCGGCTGACTCGCCACACCACTTTGGACACACCCCGCATGAACTCCTCACAGCGGTTCGACACGCGCGCATGGCTGCTGTTCGCCGCGATGGCGCTGCTGTGGGGTGTCCCGTACCTGTTCATCAGCGTCGCCGTCGAGTCCTACTCGCCCGCGGCGGTGGTCGCCGGGCGCACGCTGCTCGGCGCGCTGCTCCTGCTGCCCTTCGCGCTGCACCAGAAGGCACTGCGCCCCGCGTTCGCGAAGATCGGCTGGGTGCTGCTGTTCGGCGCCATCGAGATGGCCGGGCCATTCCTGCTGCTCGGCCATGCTGAGCAGACGCTGCCTTCCGGACTCACGGGACTTCTGGTGGCGACCGTGCCGCTGTTCGCGGCGCTGATCGCCTTCGGCGGCGGCGACCGGTCGGTGCTCAGCCCGGCGCGGGCGATCGGCCTCTTCATCGGCTTCGCGGGCGTGTTCGTGATCGTCGCCGGTCCGGGGCTCGCCATCGAGGGCGGCGGCGGTCTCCTGGCCGTCGGCGAGGTGCTCCTCGTCGCGCTGCTGTACGCGATCGCGCCTTTCGTCATCGCGACCAAACTGCGCGACGTGCCGTCCGTGGGCTCGATCACCCTCGCCCTCTTCGCGGTCGGCATCTTCTACACGCCGATCGCGTTCCTGACACAGCACCAGGTGCCGACCGTCGAGAGCACCGTGTCGCTCGTGGCCCTCGCTGTGCTCTGCACCGCGCTCGCGTTCATCGCCTTCTTCGCGCTGATCTCGCGGGTCGGCCCGGTCAGGGCCCCGCTGTTCACCTACGTCAATCCCGTCGTCGCGATCGTCCTCGGCACGATCATCCTCGGCGAGCCGCTGACGCCGGGCCTGCTGATCGGCTTCCCCCTGGTGCTCCTCGGGTGCTGGCTCGCAGCCACCGGCGGCGCGCTGCGCGCACGCAAGACCGAGACGGCCGACCTGCCGCCGATCGCCCCGAACTGAGGTCAGCGCAGCACTTCGACCAGCACGATCCACGACACCAGCAGCGCGGCGCCGATCGCGACGATCGACCCGACGGCGAACCACGCCAGTCCGGCGGGCTGTCCGGCCGCCAGGAGTGCGCCGCCGATCAGGTAGGCGAGCGGGGCGACGAAGCCCACCGCCGACTTGAGCCAGCGCATCCGGTTGGCGGGATGCTGATTCTCGAAGATCCTCCGGGTCGCCTGCACCTGGAACAGCCCGGCGCCGAGCGCGATGACGATCATCGCGACTCCATACGGGACGGGCCCGACCTCCGGAATGAGCCCGATTGCGGAGCCGATGAGCGCGAGCACGAGGCTCGAGATGCCCGCGGCGAGACGGGCAGTGAGCGACGGCTCCTTGATGATGTCGCCGATGTTGACGCTCGCGGCGACGATCACGAGACCCGCGAGCGCCGCCGTCGCGCCGACCATGGCCACATTGAAGTCCGACCACGTCTCGATCTGCTCCATCCTCGGATGCTACTGGCGCCGCACAGAATCGGGACCTTTCGCCGACACGCCGGTCGGTGGGCGCCCTGAGCGGCGTGTCGGGCAGAAGCTCCGATTCTGTGCAGCGCTCGCCGCACTCGGGCGGTGCGACACATGGCCGGGCGCGCATCAGCGCGTCCGTAAGATGGACCCTTGGGTGAGAGGAGACCGCGGTGAGCGGCATCCGTTCTCACCCGTCCTCAGACAAACGCGTGGAGTTCGATGTGGCGCTGATCGTCCAGAAGTACGGCGGATCGTCGGTGGCTGATGCCGAGAGCATCAAGCGCGTCGCGAAGCGGATCGTCGACGCCCGTCGTGCCGGTCACGACGTCGTGGTGGCCGTCAGCGCGATGGGCGACACGACTGATGAGCTTCTCGATCTCGCAAGCCAGGTCGCGCCGATCCCGGCGCCGCGCGAGCTCGACATGCTGCTGTCGAGCGGGGAGCGCATCTCGATGGCGCTGCTCGCGATGGCGATCCACTCCATGGGCTTCGAGGCCCGCTCCTTCACCGGCAGCCAGGCGGGCATGATCACGACTGCCGACCACGGCTCGGCTCGCATCGTCGATGTGACGCCGATCCGCCTGCGCGAGGCCCTCGACGAGGGCGCGATCGTCATCGTCGCCGGGTTCCAGGGGTTCAACCGCGACACCCGCGACATCACGACGCTCGGCCGGGGCGGCTCCGACACCACGGCTGTCGCCCTCGCGGCGGCGCTCGAAGCCGACGTCTGCGAGATCTACAGCGATGTCGACGGCATCTTCACGGCCGACCCGCGTGTCGTGCCGAAGGCGAAGAAGCTCACCGTCGTGTCGGCCGAGGAGATGCTCGAGCTCGCCGCCAACGGCGCGAAGGTGCTGTACATCCGTGCCGTCGAATACGCACGCCGTCACGGCGTGCTCATCCACGCCCGCTCCACGTTCAGTTCGGGCGTGGGGACCTACGTGCTCGGCCAAGGGATGAACCTTCCCGAGGGCACAGTTCCCGACATTTCAGGGGGAGAAGAGATGGAAGAGCCCATCGTCGCCGGCGTCGCCACCGACCTCGGCCAGGCCAAGATCACCGTGATCGGCGTCCCCGACGTGCCCGGCAAGGCGGCCGAGATCTTCAAGGTCGTCGCGAAGTCCGGTGCCAACGTCGACATGATCGTGCAGAACGTGTCGGCGGCGACGACCGGTCGCACCGACATCTCGTTCACTCTTCCCAAGACCGACGCCGCCACTGCGCTCAAGGCGCTCGCGGCCGACCAGTCCGAGATCGGGTTCGAGAACCTGGTGCACGACGACCAGATCGGCAAGCTCTCCGTCGTCGGCGCGGGCATGCGCACCCACACGGGCGTCTCCGCCACGCTCTTCGAGGCGCTGAGCGTCGCGGGCATCAACATCGAGATGATCTCGACCTCCGAGATCCGCATCTCGGTCGTGGTGCGCGGCGATGACCTGGCCGAGGCCGCCCGCGTCGTCCACACCGCCTACGGCCTGGACGGCGACATCGAGGCGACCGTCTACGCCGGCACCGGCCGCTGACGACATCTCGGGTCAAGCGGATGCCTCGGCCCGAGGCATCCGTTCATCCCCGGCGCTCGCCGTCGCGGGTGCGACCTCCCAGCAGCCCCTCCACGAACGCCTCGACGATCTCGTCCGTCGACGCCTCGGGGTCGATCGACACCGTGAGCCGGTCGAGGATCAGCCCTTCGATCGCATAGTGGAACAGCGCGATCTCGAACGCCCCGCCTGGGAGCCCGGCGTCCCGGTTGAAGGCGACGTCCGCGGCGAACCCCGCCCGCATCCAATCGCCGAGCGCTGAAGCGATCGCGGGCGAGCGCGCTGCTTCCAGCCGCAGCGTGAACAGCGCGAGGGTCACGTCCCGCTCGGCGCTGAGCCGGCGCACGATGTCCCGGGTGTAGTCCGCGAACAGTGCGGCGGTCGGGGTGCGGTCGCGCCACTGCGCGTGGACCGCGGGATCGGGGGCGAGGCGTTCGCCGATCCGCTCCACGAGCGCTCCGACGAGTGCCTCCCGGCTGCGGAAGTAGTTCGACGCGGTCCCTGTCGGCACTCCTGCGCGCGCGTCCACCGCCCGGTGCGTCAGCCCCCGCATGCCGTCCGCGGCGAGGACGCCGATCCCGGCATCCGTGAGCAGTCGGCGCCGTTCGTCGTTGCGTGCCATGGCCCTCACTCTAGCTAATCCACGACAGATGTCGTAGTCTGTTCAATCACTACACATGTCGTGAAAGGACAGCCATGCGCGAGCTCATCTATTACGCCGCCGTGTCGCTCGACGGCCGCATCGCCGCACCGGACGGAGCCTTCGACGCGTTCCCCGTCGAGGGCGACCATATGGACGCGATCAACGCGGAGTGGGCAGACACCGTGCCCGGCCTGCTCTACGAGGCGCTGGGGTCGACCGCCCCGCGCGGACGCTTCGCGACCGTGCTCATGGGCTGGAACACGTTCGCGGCGGGACTGCCGCTCACCGATGATCCTTATCCGCACCTCGAGCAGATCGTCTTCTCGCGCTCGCGGACCTCTCGTGATGTCGGAGGCAGTGTCCGCATCACGGCCGACGATCCGCGCGGTGTGGTAGCCGACCTCAAAGGGCGGCCGGGTGCCGACATCTGGCTGTGCGGCGGCGGAGTGCTCGCGGCGCAGCTGCGCGATGACATCGACCGGCTCGTGCTCAAGGTCAATCCGATCGTGTTCGGTGACGGCCTGCCGCTGTTCGCCGGCGGCTACGCCCCGGAATCGTTCGTGCTCGAGCGGTCGCGCGCCTTCGGTTCGGGAGTCGTCATGAACGAGTACCGCCGCCGGTGACATGTGCGGCGGAAGAGGCGTTCGCCTCGATCGGCGGGCCAGGGGCGGGTCATCCTTCGGAGCCTGTCGTGGCCCACCGCTCGCCGTAATCCGGCCTGCCCCGCTCCCGCCCAGCGGTAGAATCGCCCAAACCCCGCGCGTCCGACGGTGCCCGCGCGTCCGCTCCACGCTTGTGCCCACGCTGAGGAACCACCATGACCCGCATCTCCGATTCAGGACTCTCCGTCGCCGTCGTCGGCGCCACCGGCCAGGTCGGCGGCGCGATGATCGACATTCTCGAAGAGCGCGGGTTCCCGATTCGTGAGATCCGTGCCTTCGCCACCGCGCGCTCCGCCGGCTCCGACATCGTCTTCCAGGGCAAGGCCGTGACCGTGGAGGATGTGGCGACCGCCGAGCTCGGCGGCATCGACATCGCCCTCTTCTCAGCCGGCGCCACCGGCAGCCGCGCCCACGCCCCGCGCTTCGCCGAGGCCGGCGCCATCGTGATCGACAACTCCAGCGCCTGGCGCATGGATCCCGACGTGCCCCTCGTCGTGAGCGAAGTCAACCCGCACGCGATCGCGGAGGCACGCAAGGGCATCATCGCCAACCCCAACTGCACCACGATGGCCGCGATGCCCGTGCTCAAGGTGCTCGACGCCGAGGCCGGCCTCGAGCGCCTCATCGTCAGTACGTATCAGGCGGTCAGTGGGTCCGGCCTCGCCGGCGTGCAGGAGCTGCTCGGCCAGGTCGAGGGCGTGCTCGCGCAGGGCGACGTCGAGCGCCTCGCCCGCGACGGCTCGGCGCTGGACTTCCCGCAGCCCGACAAGTACATCGCCCCGATCGCCTTCGACGTGATCCCCTTCGCCGGCAACCTCGTCGACGACGGCCTGAACGAGACCGACGAGGAGAAGAAGCTCCGCAACGAGAGCCGCAAGATCCTCGAACTGCCCGACCTCCGCGTCGCCGGCACCTGCGTGCGCGTGCCCGTCTTCACCGGCCACTCGCTGTCGATCAACGTCGAGTTCGCCCGCGACATCACTCCCGAGCGCGCCACCGAGCTGCTCTCGAGCGCTCCCGGCGTGAAGTTCGAAGAGGTGCCGACCCCGCTGCAGGCCGCGGGCACCGATCCCAGCTACGTCGGCCGCATCCGCGCCGATCAGTCCGCACCCGAGGGCAAGGGCCTCGTGCTCTTCATCTCGAACGACAACCTCCGCAAGGGCGCAGCGCTCAACGCGGTGCAGATCGCCGAGCTCGTCGCCGCCAAGCTGGGCGCGAACGCCTGACGCCTCGCGCGAACCACCACGAAGCGAGCGGATGCCGCCCCCCGGCACTCGGATTCAACCGCATGTCCGTTTCCGAGGTCGGCCCCACGCGCCCCGAGGCTCCACGCAGCGCGAAGCGATGCGCGGAGAGGGCGCGGGGAGCATCCGCTCGCTTGGCGTTCCGGAAAGAATCGCCGGATTTTCGGTGTGAGAACCCGGCCAGGGTCGGGGATGCTTTCACGCGGAACTAGAATCGTCTGGTGACCGCAACGCCCGCTCAGAACCACGCCGACAACAATCCCCACGTCGAGACCGTCGACGTGCTGCTGATCGGCGGCGGGATCATGAGCGCGACGCTCGGCACGCTCCTGCAGGAGTTGCAGCCCGACCTCAAGATCGCCGTGTTCGAACGGCTGAGCGACGTCGCGCTGGAGAGCTCGAACGCGTGGAACAACGCCGGCACAGGCCACGCGGCCCTGTGCGAGCTGAATTACATGCCCGAGGGCAAGGACGGCTCGGTCGACCCCGCCAAGGCGATCTCGATCAACGAGCAGTTCCAGCAGAGCCGGCAGCTGTGGTCGTCGCTCGTCGAGGCCGGCGTGCTCGACGCCCCGTCGACATTCATCAACTCGGCCCCGCACATGACGTTCGTGCGGGGCGAGAAGGACGTCGCGTACCTCAAGAAGCGCTACGAGGCCCTCAAGGACGAGCCGCTGTTCGCCGGCATCGAGTACAGCGAGGACTCCCGCGTGATCAACACGTGGGCACCGCTGCTCATGCAGAAGCGACGCAAGGGCGAGCCGTTCGCGGCGACGCGTGTGCCCGCCGGCACGGATGTCGACTTCGGCGCCCTGACCCGTCAGCTGGTCGACAGGCTCGCCGAGAACGGCGCCGACGTCCGAGTCAACACCGAGGTGCGCAAGCTGAAGCGCCTCTCGGACGGCACTTGGAGCGTGAAGTACCGCCGCACGATCGGCCGCACGCCGGGCGAGATCCGGGCGAAGTTCGTCTTCGTCGGCGCCGGGGGCTGGGCGCTCAAGCTGCTGCAGCGCTCCGGTATCCCCGAGATCTCGGGCTATGGCGTGTTCCCGATCGGCGGGCAGTTCCTCAAGACGTCGAATCCCGCGGTCGTGGCGCAGCACAAGGCGAAGGTGTACTCGCAGGCCTCGGTCGGCGCGCCGCCGATGTCGGTGCCGCACCTCGACACGCGCGTCGTGGACGGCGAGGCCTCGCTGCTGTTCGGGCCGTTCGCGACGTTCAGCCCGAAGTTCCTCAAGACCGGATCGTGGTTCGACATCGTGGGCCAGGTGCGCCCGGGCAACCTCGGCCCGATGCTCAAGGTGGCGTGGGACAACCCCAGCCTCATCACCTACCTGGTCGGCGAGCTGCTGAAGAACCACAAGAAGAAGGTCGACAGCCTCCGCACCTTCATGCCCACCGCGAAGGACGAGGACTGGGAGATCATCCAGGCCGGCCAGCGCGCGCAGGTCATGAAGAAGGACCCGGAGAAGGGCGGCGTGCTGCAGTTCGGCACGGAGGTCGTCACCGGAGCCGACGGCACGATCGCCGGCCTGCTCGGCGCCTCCCCGGGCGCCTCGACCGCCGTCTCGATCATGCTCGGCCTGCTGAAGACCTGCTTCCCCGACCGCATCGAGGGGTGGGAGCCGCGCCTGCGCGAGCTCATCCCGAGCTACGGCGACACGCTCAACGCGCGTCCCGAGGTCGCGCGGGAGTCGCTCGACGAGACCGCCGAGGCGCTGGCGCTCACCGCCTGATCCGCCGCGCGCCCTCCTGGGCGAGCGGGCCCGCGCGCCCCTAGGGTGGGTGCATGTCGGTGTCACGACGCGGATGGCGTCGCTGGGGGATCGCCACCGGGGTGCTCGTCGCGCTCGTCGTCGCGGGTGCGATCACGCTCGGGGTCGCGGGTGCCTCCGCCACGCCCGCGGCGGTAGCGGCGCGGGGGAGCGAACGCCCCGCCGTCCTCGACGCGGTGGGGGCAGCATCCGTCGACGATTTCACGTTCGATTCGTTCCGGGCCGACTACTGGCTCGTCCGCGGCACGGGCGAGCGCAGTCGCCTGCTCACCACCGAGACGATCGTGGCGCGCTTCCCGGACTTCGACCAGAACAAGGGCATGGTGCGGGCGCTGCCGGTCGTCGACAGCGGCATCGACCTCGGCACCGTCGTCTACACCGTGACCGGCGCCGACGGCGCGGCGATCCCGTGGTGGACCGAACGCGACGGCGACTGGATCTACGTGCTCACCGGCGACGACTCCTACGTGCGCGGTGCGCAGACCTACGTCATCACGTACGAGATGAGCGACGTCGTGCTGCGCTACGAGGACACCGCGGCCGACGAGTTCTACTGGGACACGGTCGGCACCGACCACGCGCAGCCGTTCGATGTCGTCACCGCTGACGTGCATGTGGCGACGGATGCTGCAGCCGGCCTGATCGAAGGGCGTGCGTTCTGCTATGCCGGGCCCTACGGATCGACCGAGCAGTGCGCGATCGAGCGCGCGGCGGAGCCTGAGTCGCTGCCGGACGCCGTCCAGGCGTGGGCGCAGGCCGTCGGCGCGTCGGCGACGAGCGCGGTCGTGTTCAGCGCGGGTGACGAAGGCCTGGGCCCGAACGAGAACGTGACGGTGGCGCTCGGCTTCGAGCAGGGCACCTTCGCAGCCCCGAGCCCGCCGCCCCCGCCCCCGTACCCGTGGTGGCTCTGGATCCTCCCGGTGCTCGCCCTGGTGTCGGGAATCGGCGGTCTCGTGTTCGTGCTCGTGGTGAAGGCCGCCGCGCGGCGGAACCCCGACCGGTCGCCGGTGATCGTGCAGTACACGCCTCCCGACGACGAGTCGCTGACGCTGTCGGCGGGGGTGCTCGACGTTCCGGAGCGGGCCCTGGCGGCGAACGTGGTCGATCTCGCGGTGAAGGACGCGGTCGAGATCCGGGCGACGGGCGACCTCGAGGACGCCGACGACTTTGAGGTGGTGCTGCGCGACAGCGCCGGCCTCGACAGCGACGAGCGTCGCATCGTCGACACTCTGTTCGGCCGCAAGGCCGAAGCCGGCGCCGACGTCGACCTGGGCGCGTTCGCCCGCAAGCCCCCGTCGCGTGCCGTCACGTACGTGCGGCGGATCGATGAGTTCACGGTTCAGCGCGGGTATCGCAGCAAGCTGCCGGACTGGATCACGCTGCTGCGCGGATTCATCCAGCTGGCCGGGCTTGCGCTTGCGATGCTCCTCATCTTCTTCGCCGACGGCGCATTCGTGGTGCTCGATCCCCTCGGGCAGCTGGGGAACGTCATCTACTTCGCCGCGCTGGGCAGCGCCTTCTTCGCGTTCATCGGGCTGCCGTTCTTCTCGCTCCCGAAGTCGGTGCTCACCGTCGCGGGCGGCATGCACAAGACCTTTCTGGAGGGGATCCGCGAGTATCTGCAGCTCGCGGAGGAGGACCGCCTGCGCGCGGCGCAGTCGCCGCGGACCGCCGATCTCGTCTCGTCGGGGCGTCGCCCCTACGGTGACTCGCCGGATGCTCCCGGCGCATCCGTCGTCAACCTGTACGAGCACCTGCTGCCGTACGCGGTGCTGTTCGGCATGGAGCGCGAGTGGGTGAACGTCATCCGCGCGGCGGGAGCCGTCGAAGGCGCCTCGCAGCTGGCACTGTTCGACGCGGTGACCTCGCGCTCGCTCTCCGACGCGTCGTCGTCGATCGGACGGCTCGCGGCCACCCCGGTGTCGCGCCCGGGGTCGTCGTCGAGCTCGTCCTCGAGTTCGAGCTGGTCGTTCTCGGGCGGATCCTCCGGAGGCGGGTTCTCGGGCGGTGGAGGCGGCGGCGGAGGCTTCGGCGGCCGCTGACCGGCGTCCGGCGCAGGCAGACGTGCGGGCGGGCGCCGAGAGCGCCACCGACTACGCTCGATCCGTGGCCAAGCTCTACTTCCGCTACGGAGCGATGAACTCCGGCAAGTCGACGTCGCTCCTCCAGGCCGCCTACAACTACGAGGAGCGGGGGCAGCATGTGCTCCTCGCCAAGCCCGCCATCGACACCAAGGGTGCCGACCAGATCGACAGCCGCCTCGGCGTCAAGCGCACTGTCGACTTCCTGGTGCGTCCCGAGGACGACATCCGCGTCCTGTTCGCGGAGCACCGCGCGCGGGTCAAAGCCGAGGCGTCAGACACTCTCGTTCCGGAGTCAGACGAGCACGAGGTCGACGTCGCGTGCCTGCTCATCGACGAGGCGCAGTTCCTGACCCGGGAGCAGGTCGACGACCTGCTCCGCATCGTCGTCTTCGACGGCGTGCCCGTGCTCGCCTACGGCATCCGCACCGACTTCCAGACCCAGGCGTTCCCCGGGTCGGCGCGGCTGCTCGAGCTCGCCCACAGCCTCGAAGAGCTGAAGACCATCTGCCGCTGCGGCCGCAAGGCGCTGTTCAATGCCCGCCTCGTCGGCGGCCGGTTCGTCTTCGACGGCGATCAGGTGGCGATCGACGAGCTCACCGCGGACCGCGTCACCTACGAATCGCTGTGCGCCGAGGACTACCTTCGGGCTTCCGGCGGCCGTCTCGAGTGACGGCGGCGCCGGTGCGGCGGCCCGCTGTCAGGCCGTCTCGGGTGCGCGTCCGCGCCGGCGGGGAAGTGGGACCAGCATCGACGTCGTGCGCTGATACTCGCGGTAGGCCGGGTACTTCGACGTCGAGATGGACTCGGTGAACACCGTCGAGCCGATGAACAGCACGGTCAGCAGGGCAGCGCCGGCGATCGTCCAGTTCAGCCAGCTGCCGCCGTCGGCGACGAGAGCGACGGCGCCGAGCGCGTAGAACGCCCACCACTGCGCCTGCTCGAAGAAGAAGTTCGGGTGGCGGCTGTAGCTGAAGAGCCCGGTCGTGACGAAGCCGGGCTCGAGCGTGCCGCCCGCCGCCTTCTTGGCCTTGTGGAACGCCCACTGCTGCTGATCCGCCACGGTCTCGCCGACCAGGAACGCGGCGAACAGCACCGCGAACGCGGCATCCCATCCGGTGAACGGCGCGGGATGCTGCCACGCGATGTATGCGGGAAGCGAGATGAGCACGAGCAGCGCGCTCTGGAAGAGCACGATGAAGAAGATGTTGAACAGCTGGAACTGCCAGCGCGTCATGCGGCCGCGCAGGATCGCCCACCGGTAGTCCTCCATGCCGGTGTAGCCGCCCTTGCGCGCGAAGTTGAAGGTGAGCCGCGCACCCCACGCCGTGACCAGGAGCGCCATCACGACGAGGCGCGTCGCGTCGACGCCCGCGATGAGCGCGGCAGCCGCGAAGATCCACACGTAGATCACGGGGACGATCGACCACAGTCGATCGATCCAGGACGTCTCGTTCGTGACGAGCGAGGTGATCCAGCAGAACGCGGCGGCGACGCCCGCGACGATGAGGACGAGGAGGAGGGGGTCCATGGGGTCAGCGTAGTGGTCCGTGCAGACATGCGTCGTCATACGGGTTGTCTGTGGTCCGACCACAAGATATCGTGGTCAGACCACACCGTGCCCTTCAATGAGGAGGGCGCCGGATCCGACATCGACGAGGAGATCCGTGGCAGGCACCCCGACTCCGCCGGCGCTCGCGCCTGCACGCGCGTGGCGCGTCGTGCTCGAGAGGATCGAGACCGACCTGCTCGACGGCACCCTCAAGCCCGGCGATCGGCTCGCGCCCGAGCGCGAGCTCGCCGCCACGCTCGGTGTGGGGCGTTCCAGCGTCCGCGAGGCGCTGCGCGTCCTCGAGGTGATGGGGCTCATCCGCACCGGGACCGGGTCGGGGCCGACCTCCGGGGCCATCATCATCGCGACACCGCAGGGCGGCATGTCGGCGCTGCTGCGGCTGCAGGTCGCCGCGCAGGGCTTCCCTTTCGACGACGTCGTCGCGACCAGGCTCGTGCTGGAATCGGCCGTCGTCGACACCCTCGCCACCGACCCTGCGCGTTCGACCGCGCAGGCGCGCGAGGTGCTCGATGCGATGGACGCCGACGATCTCACCGCTCCCGAGTTCCTGGCCCTCGACGCCCAGCTGCACCTCGCGCTCGCCGAGGCCTCCGGCAACCTCGTCATCGCGGCGATGATGGCGGGGCTGCGCACGGCGATCGAGTCGTACGTGCAGGCGGGTGCGGCGGGCATCGCGCAATGGGATGCCGCGGCCGACCGCCTGCGCCACGAGCATCACGCGATCCTCGATGCCGTCGACGCGGGCGAACCCGCCCTCGCTCGCACCCTCGTCCACGACCACATCGTCGGCTACTACGCGGCGGCGGGTCTCGCCCGCTCGGCCGCCGCACGCACCCAGATCTGACCCATCGGAGAGGTACTCATGGTCACCCGGCAGTTCCCCAATCCCAAGGAGCTCCTCGAGCTCATGCAGTTCAAGAAGCCCGAGCTCGACGGCAAGAAGCGCCGCCTCGAGTCCGCGCTGACGATCTACGACCTGCGCGACATCGCGAAGCGCCGCACGCCCAAGGCCGCGTTCGACTACACCGACGGCGCCGCCGAGGGCGAGCTGTCGCTGTCGCGCGCGCGCCAGGCGTTCGAGGACATCGAGTTCCACCCCGATGTGCTGCGCCCCGCCGAGAACGTCGACATGTCGACCGAGATCCTCGGCGGCCCGTCGACCATGCCGTTCGGCATCGCACCGACGGGCTTCACGCGCCTCATGCAGACCGAGGGCGAGATCGCCGGCGCCGGTGCCGCTGGTGCCGCCGGCATCCCGTTCACGCTCTCGACGCTCGGCACGACGTCGATCGAGGGCGTGAAGGCCGCGAACCCGAACGGGCGCAACTGGTTCCAGCTGTACGTCATGCGCGACCGCGAGATCTCGTACGGCCTGGCCCGCCGCGCGGCCGAGGCAGGATTCGACACGCTGCAGTTCACGGTGGACACGCCGGTCGCCGGCGCACGCCTGCGCGACAAGCGCAACGGCTTCTCGATCCCGCCGCAGCTGACGCTCGGCACCATCGTCAACGCGATCCCGCGCCCGTGGTGGTGGTACGACTTCCTCACCACTCCCAAGCTCGAGTTCGCGTCGCTCTCGACGACCGGCGGGACGGTCGGCGAGCTGCTCAACTCGGCGATGGACCCGACCATCAGCTATGACGACCTCGCGATCATCCGTGAGATCTGGCCGGGCAAGATCGTGATCAAGGGCGTGCAGAACGTCGCGGACTCGAAGCGGCTCATCGACGCCGGCGTCGACGGCATCATCCTGTCGAACCACGGCGGCCGTCAGCTCGACCGCGCGCCGATCCCGTTCCGCCTCCTCCCCGAGGTCGTGCGCGAGGTCGGGAAGGACGCCACGGTCATGGTCGACACCGGCATCATGAACGGTGCCGACATCGTCGCCTCGATCGCACTCGGTGCGAAGTTCACGCTCATCGGCCGCGCGTACCTGTACGGCCTGATGGCCGGCGGACGCCAGGGCGTCGACCGCACGATCGCGATCCTGCGCAGCGAGATCGAGCGCACCATGAAGCTCCTCGGCGTCTCGTCCATTGCGGAGCTCGAGCCGCGCCACGTCACGCAGCTGCAGCGGCTCGTCCCGATCGCGGTGTCCGCCCCCGCCGCTGAGGCGGCCGTCGCCTCGGCGCCGCGCCCGCGCGCCGGCCGGGCCACGACGGCGTCGAGTGCTGCGAGCGGGGATGCTGCAGCATCCCGTCCTGCGAAGGCTCCCGCCGCGAAGAGCACCGGGCCGCGCGCGAAGGCCTGACCGCTCGCCCGTCGATGCTCGCCTGTCACGATCTGCCGCTCACCGCAGCAGAGCGTGACCGGCGAGCGATCCGGCCGGCGCGAGGCCACCGATGCTGCGTCAGACGCGGACGGGAAGCGTGGGGATGAGCTGCTCGAGGTAGACGACCGTGTCTTCCCAGCCGTCGACGGACTGGCAGCGCACGCCCATCGCGAGGACCGGATAGTCGTTGCCGTCGGGGTCGAGGCGGTCGCCGACGAAGAGCATGTCGTCGAGGGAGATGCCGGTCTGCTCTGCGAGCTGACGCATGCCGTAGGCCTTGTCGATGCCCTGCTCGGTGATGTCGACCGAGGTCGAGCCCCCGGAGCGCACCTCGAGATCGGGCAGCAGCGCAGCGACCGCGGCACGCAGGCTGTTCTTCTTCTCGCCGGTGGGGTCCCACGCTGTCTTCGCCAGAACGGGAGCCCGCTGGCCGAGGGCCGAGAAGGTGATCTGGGACCCGCGATCCTCCAGGATGTCGCCCCACGTCTCTGACTCCCACAAACCGAGGCGGCGAGCCTCGCCCTCGACGGCGGCAAGGGCGCGCGACTTCTGGTCGTCCGTGAGCGAGCGCTTGTAGACCGTGACGACTTCGTCCCCGGCGAGACGGTAGTACTGCGTGCCGCAGGTGGGGAGGAGGTGCAGACGCGCCAAGGTGTCGGCCGGGGCGTCCGGAAGGCGGTCGACGACCTGCGTCGTGAACTGTGCGAGCTGGCCGCCGGAGATGATGGCCACGTCCACGCGCTCTGCCAGCGCGACCAGCAGTTCGCCGATGCGAGGGTCGATCTGGCTCTTGGATGGAGCAAGCGTGTCGTCGAGATCGAACGCGACGAGAAGGGGCGGGGTGGCGATGTCGACCATGGTGTCCGTCCTTTCATGCGAAAGGCTCCGCCTCGCGGCGGAGCCTCTCTGCTGTCGGGGTGACAGGATTTGAACCTGCGGCCTCTTCGTCCCGAACGAAGCGCGCTACCAAGCTGCGCCACACCCCGTTTTGCAACCCTCCGAGTCTAACCGATCGTCAGGGGTGCTGCTGACCACGGCCGTCTCGAGCTCACGATCGCGACACCGAGGCTGAGGAGAGCGACGGCGATCGCCGCGGGTGCTCGGAGAGCGGCGGCGTCCGTGCCGGTGGCCGCCAGCTCCGCCGGAGACGCGGCGGCCGCGGCCGGAGGCGCTTCGGCGGCCGGGGTAGCAGCGGGCGTCGGTGGCGGTGGGGCGATCACGGTGACCTGCGAGGGCTCGCCGAACCGTTCGGTCCAGGCGAAGTCAACGCCGGTGTGGGCGGCCACGGAGGGAAGTTGGTCGGCCGCACGCAGGCTCCAGACGGCGGTGTAATACCCCGCGGTGGTCATCTCCCACGAGGACGCGATCGTGTACGGCGCGGTCGGCCCCGTCGCGGGGTCGGTCGTGAGCTGCAGCGTGCCGACCATAGCCTCGTCGCCGGGGAGTGCCGAGCCGGCGACGGGCTCGGTGTCGGTGCGGTACACGACCGCGCTCGCCGTCACCGGCAGGTAGGAGCCGTCGTCGGCGCGCGGCCACGAGCCCTCGGTCGCGGTGAAGGTGACCTCGTCTGTGTACGGACCGCCTGCTGCGTCCCGCTGCGCGACCTGCGTCGATATGGCCGGCGAGAACGGCGGGAATCGCGGGGCGGCGTCGGCCCCGGACACCTCGAACTGGACCCGCCCCGCCGGTCCGGCGGTCTCCTGGCCCCCCGGCGTCGTGAAATGCCGAACCGCGGCGGGGAGGCCGGCGTCGAAACGACCCGTTCCGCTCACGGTATAGGCACGACCTTCGGTCGGCGGCGCGGTGCGGATGGCGTACGTCGACCCCGATGCCGCGCTCTCGAGCGTCGGTGAGCCCGATTCCGCGAAGACCGCGTTCGTCAGGGTGATCGTGCCCGTCGCTGCGGCGGTCGTGTCGACCCGGACGGTACCCCTGCGGTGGTCGGCGGCATCCGTCGTGAACACGAGGCTTCCGCTCGCGGTGGAAGGGCCCGCCGGAGCACGTGTTGCTTCGTCGTAGTACGCCGCGGCACGCTCCTGGACGGCGCGGTCGTGCTGCGGGGAGAGTGCGGACATCGTCCAGTGGACAGCACCGGCGAGCGAGTCCCCACGGTAGCCGAAGGCATGCAGCGTCTCTTCGCGGTTCGCGATCGCCTTGACCGCCCATGCCACCGCTGCGGCCTGGACGGGGTCATCGGTCTGTCCGTACGTCGTCACGAGGAGATTGATTCCGGCGAGCTGCTGCGGCAAGAGGCCGGCAGCCGATCCGCTGATTCCGTGGTCGGCGGTCGGGCCTGTCGGTGCGGGCGCGCCGGGAGTGATGCAGTACGTGTGCACGCCGCCGACCAGCATCGATCCGTGCCAGCCGTAGGTCGAGACCGGAGCCCAGGTGCCGAACCCGGTGCCGCGCTCGGCGGCGTCGGCGCGGGGCGCGGAGAGGAGGGTGATCCCGATCACGATCGCGGCGATGACCAGGGGCAGCGCCGACGCGCGCCGTCGGGACCGGGGCCGGAACAGCGCTGTCGAGGAGTCCGTCGTGGACATGCTTACTCTCCGTCTGGGTTGACCGGCATGAACGGGGCGTGCCGACCGAAGCCACGGGTCCGATCCGTGTTGCCGTCATCGGCACCCTCCGTCAGGTCGACGGCGGACGGAGCGGACACGACCATGATCACCAGGGCGATCAGGAGCGCGAGCAGCCGCAGGCGCACGGGCAGCCCGATGCCGTGAACGATCGTCGTGGCGACGAGCGTGTTCCGGAACGGGGGGTCAGCGGATCGTGTGGAACGCGGAGCAGCCATGCATCGAGGATCGACGCCTCGCGCACGTGGCGGCGGCCGCGGCCGGCGAACTGTGGACGACCGATCCGCGGGCGTCGTTGGGGAGGAGCCCTGATCGCGCCGCTATGCCCGCGGAACGAGCGTGAGGAGGGAGGCCTCGGGGCGGCAGGCGAAGCGCACCGGAGCGTAGATCGAGTGACCGAGCCCTGCGCTCACGTTGAGCGGCACCGAGTGGCCGTCGTGCTCCCACGCGCTGAGCCCGCGGGCCTGACGAAGCGGGATGTCGCAGTTGGCGACGAGCGCGCCGAAGCCGGGGACGCGGACCTGGCCGCCGTGCGTGTGGCCGCCGAAGATCGCGTCTGCCCCCAGGCCGACGAAGTCGTCGAGCACACGGCGATAGGGGGCGTGGGTCACGCCGATCGAGAGGTCGAAGGTCTGCCCGTCGCGGAGCGCGGCCAGCGGCTCGGGAAGTGCCTCGAGGCGGTCCCAGTGACGATGGGCGTCACTCACGCCGAACGCGGCGATGCGCAGACCACCGGCATCCAACGATCCCACCCTGTTGTTGAGGTCGAGCCAGCCGAGCTCGCGGGCGAGATAGTCGTCCAGCGCATCGGTGTCGAGAGGCTCCGCGGCGTGCTTCACCTTCGAAGGTCCGGTGAAGTACAGGAACGGGTTGCGAGGAGACGGCGCGGCGTGGTCGTTCGAGCCGTGCACGAAGACGCCGGGCACCCCGCGCAGCGGGTCGTAGGCGCGGCGGAGTCCGCGGAGACCGTCGAAGTGGCCCATGTTGTCGCCGGTGTTGACGATCAGGTCGGGCTGGAACTCCGCGAGCCTCGCGATCCATTCCTGCTTGCGGTGCTGCCACGGCGCCATGTGCGCATCGGAGAGGTGCAGGACGCGGAGCGGCTTGGCGCCCGCGGGGAGCACAGGAACCTCATGGAAGCGAACAGTGAAGAGGTAGCGCTCGATGCCGATGCCCCAGGCCGCGGCGCCCGCGCCGACCGCCCCCACCGTGCCGAGCACGGTGAGGGCGGTGCGAGTCGTTGTCGAGGGCACTAGCCGTTGCCGCCGCCGCCGTTGCCGGGACCGCGGCCGCCTCCGCAGACCGCGGCGGCGTAGTCCACCGTGATCGACGCGTTGCGGTTCACCACCGAGCCTGCAGCCGGGTTCGTCGCGCCGGCCTTGGTCTGGGCGCCGAGGCTGGCATCGGCGGTACAGGTGCCGTCGCCGACGTTGCCGAAGCCCGCGCTGCGCAGCGCCTTCTTGGCGTCATCGAGCGTGCTCCCCGCGACGTTGGGTACGGCGATTCCCTCGCCGTTGCTCGGGTTGATCGTGACGGTGCTGCCGCCTGCGACCTTGCCCGGCCCCGGGTTCTGCGCGGCGACGACCCCCGCCGGCTGATCGGAGTCGACGGGAGCGCCGACCTCGGCGGTGAATCCGGCGTCGGTCAGGATCTTGGTCGCCTCATCGACCGACTTGCCGACGACGTTCGGGAGATCGGTCAGCTGGACCTTCGTGAGCTCGTTGTCGGGAGCGGCGAACTTGTCACCGCCGTACACGTCGTTGGCCGCGCCCTGAATCGCGCGGGTGATCGGGAAACGGATCTGGTTGAGGCGGTTGCCGTTGTACGACGTCTTCGTGATGTCGCCGCCGCCCTGCACGTTGCCGACCCACGTCGCCGTGGCCACCTTCGTGCTCGATTCGACCATCCACGTCGTGATCTCTTCGTGCGTGCCGGTCTTGCCGATGAGCGGGGTGCCATCGCCGGGGTTTCCGCCCTGACCGGTGCCGCCGCCTGCCATGACCCCCTGCAGTGCGTACGCGGCGGTCGCGGCGACGTTCGGGGCGATGACCTGGGTGCACGCGCGCGCGGGCTTCGCCAGCTCGTTGCCGTCCGAGTCCGTGACGCGGTCGATCGCCTGAGGCTGGCAGTAGATGCCGTTGTTGGCGACCGTCGCGTAGGCCTCGGCCATCGCCATCGGCGAGACGAAGTTCGTGCCGATGATGGAGTTCAAGTTGGTCATCTCGACCTCGTTGCCGTTGCCCTGCGTCACGCCCATGCGGGTGGCGACGTTCTTGATGTCGCAGAGGTCGAGCTTCTCCGCCATGGCGAAGAACCCGGTGTTCAGGGAGTCCTTGGTGAAGCGCATGGGCGTGCCCATATAGCCACCGTTGTTGCCGAAGTTCTTGATGAGCGTGTTGGCCCCGTTGACCCAGTCGCCCTCGCACGAGTTCTTCATCCTCTTGAAGACGTGCAGCGTTCCGTTCAGCGTCTCATTGACCGAATGGCCCTTCTCGAGCCAGTCGATGAGCGTGAACAGCTTGAACGTCGAACCGGCTGGGAACCCGCCGGAGGTGCCGAACTTGGCATCGCCGGCGAAGACCAGCGAGGCGTAGTTGGGGTCGCTCGAGAGCGAGGCGTCCTCGCTGAACTTGGTGTTCTGTGCGATCGCGAGCACGCGACCCGTGGTCGCCTCGATGCTCACCGAGGTAGCGCCGAAGCGCCCCGGAGAAGGGGTGGTGCGGCCGATCGGCATGTCGATCGCCGTCGGCGCGTACTTCGTCATGGCGTCCTGCGCGGCCGTCTGCACGCGCGTGTCGAGCGTGGTGTAGACGTTCAGGCCGCCGCGCTGCAGCAGCGCCCGGCGTTCGTCCTGCGTCTCTCCGAAAGCGGGGTCATTGAGGATGACGTCCTTCACGTACTGGCAGAAGTAGGCGGCGCCCTGTGCCGCCTGGCAGCCCGTGGTCGGTTCGACGACGGACGGCGTGATCGGCCAGACCGCAGCCTCCACATACTGCTCGCGCGTGATCTTGCCATCGTCGAGCATTCGGCTCAGCACGTAGAGCTGGCGCACCTTCGTCGACGTATAGCCGTCGGCGGCGGCGAGCTTCTGTTCCTCCGTGATCTCGCCCGACGCCACCAAGGCGTCGAGGACACCGAGCTTGGCGCCTTCGTCGATGACGCCGTCGGGCGCCTTATTGAAGGCCGTGCCGTCGGAGCTGAAGATGGACCCGCCCGGCTTGTCGATGCGGTAGTTGTTCGGGTTCTGCACCATGCCGGCCAGCGTGGCCGCCTGCGCGACGGTGAGGCCGGCGGCGTTGGTGTTGAAGTAGTGGCGCGCGGCGGCCTCGATGCCGTACGTGATGCCGCCGAAGTTCGCGATGTTCAGGTATCCGAGCAGGATGTCGTTCTTCGAGTACTTCTGCTCGAGCGAGATGGCGTAACGCATCTCCTGCAGCTTGCGGGTGTATCCGTCCGAGCCCTCGGCCGTGGTGGCGTCGACCCAGCACTGGCGCAGTGCGGCGTCGCGGCTCATCTTCTCGATGGGCAGTCCGGTCGCCTCGTCCTTGACGATCTCGCCCTTCTCATTCGTCTCGTAGACCGTCGTGGCGTTCTGCTCGCACTTCTGGATCAGCACGTTCTTGACGTATTGCTGGCTGATCGACGAGCCACCCTGGGTCTCGCCGCCGCCCTGGGCGTTCGACAGGAGCGCGCGGGTCGTTCCGATGAGGTCGATGCCGCCGTGCTGGTAGTAGCGCGGGTCCTCGCTGGAGAGCAGGGCGTCGTACATGACGGGGTTGATCTGGTCGAAGTTGACCGGGGTGCGGTCCTGCTCCAGGAACTTCGTCAACAGCGTCTGCTCGCCGGTCTCAGGGTTCGTGGCGTAGAAGTTGCTCGGAAGCATGAGCTTGTCGATCTCGAGGACGCTCGGGAGATTGTCGAACATCGTGATCGCGCGCTCGGCCGCGGTGCTCGTGAGCGCGACCGCGGGGGTGACGGTCGCTGCAATGAGGACACCGGCTGCGGCACTGAGGCCGACGAGCCCGGCGAGTCCGCCGAGCACACCGGTGGCCGTGCGTTTGGTATCAGGCATAGGGTTGATCGTAAGGGAGATACCTGGGCGATCCATCAAGGACGCACAGCTGACCGGGGTGTTTCCCAGCCTTCACCAGCCGTCCTTCCCGCACACTCGAGGAGTCGCGATGACGACGTGGGAGTACCTCACCACGCCCCTTCTGATCCACAACACCGCCGCGATCCTCAACAACTGGGGCAAGCAGGGCTGGGAGCTCGTGCAGGTCGTGCAGGGCCCCGAGGGCGGTCTGGTCGCCTACTTCAAGCGCCCGTCCGGCGGCGGTCAGCAGAACGCGGGACTGGATGCTGCGGCCCAGGCCGCGAAGCAGTTCGAGGAGGCGTGAGCATGAGCGTGAGCGCCCGCCTCGCTGAACTCGGCATCGACCTCCCCGACGTCGTGCCGCCTGTCGCCGCCTACGTGCCCGCGAAGGCGCACGGCGACCTCGTCTACACCGCCGGCCAGCTGCCGATGATCTCCGGCGCCCTGCCGGCGACCGGCAAGGTCGGTGAGGGCCACGGACTCGTGCCCGCGTCCGACGCGAAGGGCTACGCGCGTCAGAGCGCGCTGAACGCCATCGCGGCCGCAGCGGCCGCCGTCGGCGGGGTGGACCGCCTCACCGGCGTCCTCAAGGTCACCGGGTTCGTGGCATCCGTCCCCGAGTTCACCGGCCAGCCCGGCGTCATTAACGGCGCGAGCGAGCTGCTCGGCGAGGTCTTCGGCGACGCGGGCAAGCACGCCCGTTCCGCCGTCGGGGTGCCGGTGCTGCCGTTGGACGCCCCCGTCGAGGTCGAGGTCGTCTTCTCCTTCGCCTGACGGGCACGAGAGCCCCGAACCACAGAGCGGATGCTGCAGCCCCGGGCTGCAGCATCCGCTCGTCTCGTTCGCTATTTGACCTGCGCGGAGATCACCGACATGACGGCCGTGTCGGCGAGGGTGGTCGTGTCGCCGACCTCGCGGCCCTCGGCGACGTCGCGCAGCAGGCGCCGCATGATCTTCCCGGAGCGGGTCTTGGGCAATTCGCCAACGATGTAGACGTCCCGGGGGCGGGCGATCGGGCCGATCTGCTCGCCGACCCACAGGCGCAGGCCCTGCGCGAGGCCGTCGGGGGAGTGGGCCGACAGGTACGACTGCTTGATGATGACGAACGCGACGACCGCCTGGCCGGTGGTCTCGTCGGAGGCGCCCACGACGGCCGCTTCGGCGACCGCTTCGTTGCCGACCAGCGCCGACTCGATCTCGGTCGTGGACAGGCGGTGGCCCGACACGTTCATGACGTCATCGACGCGGCCGAGGAGCCACACGTCGCCGTCGTCGTCGAGGCGGGCGCCGTCGCCGGCGAAGTAGTAGCCCTGCTGCTGGAACTTCTCCCAGTACGTCTCGACGAAGCGCTCCGGGTCGCCCCAGATGCCGCGAAGCATCGAGGGCCACGGCTCCGTGACGACGAGGAGACCGCCGTTGCCGTTGCCGACGTGCGTGCCGTCCTCGTCGACGACGTCGATCGAGATGCCGGGGAGCGGAACCTGCGCCGAGCCGGGCTTCGTCTCGGTGACGCCCGGCAGCGCCGACACCATGATCGAGCCGGTCTCGGTCTGCCACCACGTGTCGACGATCGGGGCGGTCTTGCCGCCGATGATCTTGCGGTACCACATCCACGCCTCGGGGTTGATGGGCTCACCCACCGACCCGAGCAGGCGCAGCGATGACAGGTCGAACTGCTTCGGGATCGCGCGGCCGAGCTTCATGAACGAGCGGATCGCGGTCGGCGCCGTGTACAGCACCGTGACCCCGTACTTCTGCACGATCTCCCACCAGCGACCTGGGTGGGGGGCATCCGGCGTGCCCTCGTAGAGCACCTGCGTCGCGCCGTTCGCGAGCGGGCCGTAGGTGACGTAGCTGTGCCCGGTGATCCACCCGATGTCGGCGGTGCACCAGTACACGTCGGTCTCGGGGTGAAGGTCGTGTACGACCTTGTTCGTGAACGCGGACTGCGTCAGGTAGCCGCCGGAGGTGTGGAGGATGCCCTTCGGCTTCCCGGTGGTGCCCGACGTGTAGAGGATGAACAGCGGGTTCTCGGCGGGGAAGGCCCGCGCCTCGTGCTCGGCCGCGGCCCGCGGCACCACCTCGTGCCACCAGAGGTCGCGCCCGTCGGTCCAGTCCACCTCGTTGTCGCCGCGCTTCACGACGAGCACGTGCTCGACGGTCTCCTGCACGCCGGTGCCGCGGTCGCCGAGAGCGAGGTCGACGGCGGGCTTCAGCGGCGAGACCTTGCCCTTGCGGTAGCCGCCGTCGGCGGTGATGACGAGCTTGGCGCCGGCGTCGTCGATGCGGGCGCGCAGGCTGTCGGCCGAGAAGCCGCCGAACACGACGGAGTGGATGGCGCCGATGCGCGCGACCGCGAGCATCGAGGCGACGGCCTCGGGGATCATCGGCAGGTAGATCGCGACGCGGTCTCCCTGGCCGATGCCGAGACCTTCGAGCACGTTGGCGAGGCGCTTCACCTCGTCGGTGAGCTCGGCGTACGTGACGCGGCGCTCGTCGCCGGGCTCGCCCTCCCACAGCAGCGCCACCCGGTCGCCGTTGCCGGCCTGGACGTGACGGTCGAGGCAGTTGTACGCGACGTTGAGCTCGCCGTCGGCGAACCACTGCGCGAACGGCGGGTTCGACCAGTCGAGCACCTCGGTGAAGGGCTTGTGCCAATGGAGGTCGCGGGCCTGATCGGCCCAGAAGCCGAGGCGGTCGGCCTTGGCGTGTTCATACAGCTCGGCGGTGGCGACGGCGTTGTCGGCGAACTCGGCCGTGGGCGCGAAGCGCCGGTCCTCGTTCAGCAGGTGGTCGATCTGGCTGCTGGCTTGCGTGACAGGGGTCTGTTCGCTCATGGGAGCGCGCTCCTTTGCGGGCTGGGTCGAGGCCGAGGGGTGTCGGCGAGTCTGCCACGAAATGTACCCACCGCCGCCGGAACCGACTACCCCCGATAGTAGGTGGCGGCGCATACATCGATCCCGACCGATATATCAGTGAGAATCCTCTCCTTTTCGTTTTGTCAGGACCCTTACCTCGCATATGCTGACCGGTGGCCGAACATCGATTCTGGCATTGCGGCTCCCGACGTCACCCCCCGAATTCGGGGCCGCGCTTGGCGGCATCCCATTCCCCCCATGGGATGCCGCCTCTATTTGTTGGGAGCGGTCTCTCGGCTCGCCGGCTCCTCCCCAAGCCGTGGCGCGGCGCGGCTTTCCACGGATGACCTGTCCTGCTCGCCGGGGTGGGGCACGGGCTTCGTAGCGTCGGGGCATGTCCGCACCATTCGTCGTCCGTCCCCGTTCCGGGGCTGCGGGCGCGCCCGCCACATCGGGGCGATGGGATGCTGCGGCCCGGTGCGTGTCTTCGGTCCCGACGGTGAGCGGTCTCAGTTGCGAGACGGCCCCGCCGGCTGCGGCAACTCCGCGTGTACCGGCACAGCCTGGCCCCGGCGGGGCATGGGTGCCGCGCCGCGTCGATACGGCGGAGGGTTCGCGTGCCGAACCGGTGCGCGCGCCCGGGCCCCCGCAGCTGCCGGCGGAGCGGCATCCGGTCCTCGCACCCTTCGCCGCATACCTCGACGACGCGGAGGTCACGGATCTCTTCGTCAACGGAGCGGCGGGCCTGTTCGTCGATCGCGGAGCAGGGGCGGAGCCGGCACGCGAGTGGCGCGCCACAGAAGAGGAGGTGCGCGACCTCGCCGTCGCGCTCATCGGCCTGGGCGGGAGGCACATCGACGACGCGTCGCCGTGCGTCGATGTGCGCTTGCAGGGCGGGATCCGCGTGCACGCCGTGCTGCCGCCCATCGCCCCTGAGGGCACGGTCCTGTCGATCCGCGTGCCGCGCCTGGGCGCGGCGCGGCTCGACGAGCTGCAGCAGGCGGGGATGTTCGACGAGGCTGTCCGCGACCGCCTGCGGGAGGCGATCGCGGGGCGCACGAACCTTCTGGTCTCGGGTGCCGCGGGCGCCGGCAAGACCACGCTGCTCGCCGCGCTCCTCGCGGAGGCCCCGGCCCACGAGCGCATCGTGACGATCGAGGATGTCGCGGAGCTGCGCATCGCACACCCGCACCACGTGCGCCTCGAGGCGCGTCAGCCCAACATCGAGGGCACCGGTGGAGTCGGCCTCGCGCGTCTGGTGCGGGAGGCGCTGAGGATGCGCCCCGATCGTCTGGTCGTCGGGGAGTGCCGCGGCGACGAGGTGCGGGAGCTGCTGTCGGCGCTGAACACCGGTCACGACGGGGGAGCCGGCACAGTGCACGCGAACGGACTCCACGACGTGCCGGCCCGCCTCGAGGCTCTCGGCGCACCGGCAGGACTCGACGACCGCGCGCTCGCCCGCCAGGCAGCCAGCGCGATCGGACTCGTCGTGCACGTGGAGCGAGGCGCGGACGGCTCGCGACGCATCGCCGGGGCCGGCCGCCCCATCGTCGACGGCGACGGGCGTCTCGCCATCGAGGAGGAGCGATGGGGCGCTCGCTGACGCGGATCACGGGTTCGGCGAGCACGCGGACTTCCTCGCCGGCGCCGGTGGCGTCTCGGGCCCCGGTGTCGCCCCGGTTTCGCGCATCCTCCCGGACCCCGGCATCGTCAGCCGACGTCGCCGAGACCGTGCTGCGCCTGGCGGTGCTGCTGCAGGCCGGGGTCGCACCCGCCCGCGCTTGGGAGCATCTCGCCCGCGCCGGCGACCCGGCGGCTCGGCGGGTCGCCTCTGCGATCGACGGAGGGATGCCGTTGCCCGAGGCGGTAGCCAACGCGGGAACCGGCGCGTGGCGGGAGGTCGGCGTCGCATGCCAGGTCGCGCTCGTCGTCGGTGCGCCGCTCGCCGAGTGCCTGCGCGGACTCGCCACCGCATTGCGCGATGCACAGGAGGCGGCCGACGATGTGCGGGTCACACTCGCCGAGCCGGCGGGCACAGCCCGGCTCATGAGCTGGCTTCCGCTCCTCGCAGTGGGGCTGGGTGCGGCGCTCGGCTTCGACACCTTCGGCACGCTGTTCGCGAACCCGCTCGGGCTGGCCTGCCTCGGCGCCGGTGCGATGCTCATCCTCGCCGCGCACCGATGGACGAAGCGGCTCGTACGCGCAGCCGCAAGGTCGGAGGGCGCGCCCGGCCTCGACGCGGAGCTGATCGCGATCGCGCTGAGCGGCGGCGTCTCCATCGACCGCGCGCGGACCGTCGTGCAGGACGCCCGCCGAGTCGGCGCCATGGCGGACAGCGCCGATGCGGAGACGGGGTCCCGGCCCGCCACGGCGATCTCGGAAGAACGGGCGCCGGCCGGATCCGATGACGTCGACGCCGTGCTCGCGCTGTCGCGGACAGCAGGCGTGCCCGCCGTCGAGCTGCTGCGGGCTTCCGCCGCACACGCCCGGCATCGCGCCCGTGTCGAGGCCCGCCTTCGTGCCGCGCGGCTCTCGTCGCGGCTGCTCATCCCGCTGGGGGTGTGCACGCTGCCCGCCTTCCTCCTCCTCGGGGTCGCGCCCATGCTGCTCAGCGTCATGTCGACGATGTCGGTCTCGCTGTGACGTCCCCGCGACCGCGCCGCGCTCAGACCGTGCCCGAACCACGAATCCACCGAACGGAGAACCCATGTCCCTGTCCCGAACCGACCGCGTCGTGCCGCGTCTCACGCGGCGCCGCGCCGAACGATTGTTCGCACCGCGCGACGTCGACCACACCTCGGTCGACGACACCGGCGCCGCGACCGCCGAGTACGCCATCGCGACGATGGCGGCCGTCGCCTTCGCCGGGCTGCTCGTCGTCATCATGCGGTCCGATGAGGTGCGCACCATCCTCACCGACCTCGTGCGACGCGCGCTCACGGTGGCGTGATGCGGCCGCGGCTGGGCGACGATCGCGGTGCGGTCGTCGCCGAGTTCGCGGTCGCCCTCCCCGCCGTCGCGCTCGTCCTGCTCGTCGGGGTCGGGATCCTCGCGGGAGCGTCCCGGCAGGTGCGGCTGCAGGACGCGGTGGCGGATGCTGCGCGCCTGAGCGCCCGCGGCGAGTCCGAGCTGCGCGTGCGCGATGCCGTCGCGGCGACGGTGGCGGAGGCATCCGTCGACATCACCGTTCGAGACGATCTTGTGTGCGTGACGGCCTCCGCTCCGGCTCTGTTCGGCGTGCGCGTCACGGCGGCCGGGTGCGCGTTGGCGGGCGGGCTGTGATGTTCCCCCGCGGCGGCGTCGCGCCGCCGGCGAGCGGGGCGGGCTGATGGCGGGGACGATGGCGGCGGTCGGGATCCTCTGTGCGGCCGCCCTGCTCGCGGCGGGGCTTGCCGGCGCCGGTGCTGCGGCGGTCACCAGCCAGCGACTCGCCTCGGCAGCCGACGCCGGTGCGCTCGCCGCGGCGGACGCGGCCTCGGGCGCGGTGCCCGGCGTCCCCTGCGAACGTGCGGCCGAGGTCGCGGGCACTTTCGGCGGTGTCATCGAGGCCTGCGAGCTCGACGAGCTGATCGCGACGGTGACGGTGTCGATGCGCCTCGGGCCGGTCACCGCGCAGGCCTCCGCACGGGCTGGGCCGCCTCCCTGATCGCGTCTCACAGCCCCCGCACCGAGAAGTGGCGTGTATGGTTTGCGTCGAAGAAAGGACGCCCCCGTTGGCAGAAGGCAAGAAGCTCGTCATCGTCGAGTCACCGACGAAGATGAAGTCGATCCAGGGGTACCTCGGCGATGGCTACGAGGTGCTCAGCTCGGTCGGACACATCCGCGACCTGGCGGACAAGAAGAGCATCCCCGCCGACAAGAAGGAGGCGTACGGGAAGTACTCGATCGACATCGACAACGGCTTCGACCCGTACTACGTCGAGAGCGAGCGCGGCAAGAAGACCGTCGCCGAGCTCAAGCGCGCGCTGAAGGGGGCGGACGAGCTCCTGCTCGCCACCGATGAAGATCGCGAGGGCGAAGCCATCGCGTGGCACCTGCTGCAGACGCTCAAGCCCAAGGTCCCCGTCAAGCGCATGGTGTTCCACGAGATCACCAAGGACGCGATCCAGGCCGCTGTGGGCAACACCCGCGAGCTCGACCTGGCGCTCGTCGACGCGCAGGAGACCCGCCGCATCCTCGACCGCCTCTACGGCTGGGACGTGAGCCCCGTGCTCTGGTACAAGGTGCAGCAGGGCACGTCTGCCGGCCGTGTCCAGTCGGCCGCGACGCGCCTGGTCGTCGACCGCGAGCGCGAGCGCATGGCGTTCGTGTCCGCCTCGTACTGGGACATCGAGGCGCTTGCCGCGCCGAACCGTCCGCAGGGCATCGACGAGTCGTTCTCGACCCGCCTCGCCCGCGTCGACGGTGCGGTGCTCGCCCGCGGCACCGACTTCGACGACCGCGGTGAGCTGAAGAAGGCCGTCCTCGTCCTCGACGAGGCCCAGGTGCGCGAACTCGCCGGCGCGATCGAGGCGGCGGCCGAGGCATCCGTCACCGCCCTGGAGTCCAAGCCCGGAACCCGCAGCCCCAAGCCGCCCTTCACGACCTCGACCCTCCAGCAGGAGGCCGGTCGCAAGCTCTCGATGAGCGCCAAGCACGCCATGGGCGTCGCGCAGCGTCTCTACGAGAAGGGGTACATCACTTATATGCGCACCGACTCGACCGCGCTGTCGACGCAGGCCGTCCAGGCCGCGCGCGAGCAGGCCGTCGCGATGTACGGCGACAAGTCGGTGCCGCCGAACCCCCGCAGCTACCGCAACAACAGCAAGAACGCGCAGGAGGCGCACGAGGCCATCCGCCCGTCGGGAGAGACGTTCCGCACACCGTCGGAGGTGTCCGGGCAGCTCGACCGTGACGAGCTGCGCCTGTACGACCTCATCTGGAAGCGCACGATGGCCAGCCAGATGTCCGACGCGAAGTACGAGACCACCACCGTGACCCTCGAGGTCTCGGCGGCCGGTCGCCGCGCCGAGTTCACGGCCTCCGGGACCGTCTACACCTTCAAGGGCTTCCTCGAGGCCTATGAGGAGGGCCGGGACGAGAAGCGCGGCGACAGCGACAAGAGCGACGACCAGGCCCTGCCGGCGATGGCCGTGGGCGACGTGCTGCGGCTTCGCGACGTCGAGCCGAAGGGCCACGCGACCAGTCCGAAGCCCCGCTATACCGAGGCGAGCCTCGTCAAGGCGCTCGAGGAGAAGGGCATCGGCCGCCCGTCGACGTTCGCGAGCATCATCGACGTGATCCTCAACCGCGGCTACGTCACCAAGCGCGGCCAGGCGCTCATCCCGAGCTGGCTCGCGTTCAGCGTCGTCCGCCTGCTCGAGCAGCACTTCGCCGACCTCGTCGACTACGACTTCACGGCGGCGCTCGAGGATGACCTCGACGCGATCGCCCGCGGCGAGCAGAAGCGCCAGGACTGGCTGCAGGACTTCTATTTCGGGGGAACCGACCACGTCGGACTCCGCAACATCGTCGACAACCTCGGCGAGATCGACGCACGCGCCCTCAACTCGACGCCCATCGGCGACGTCGCGACGCTGCGGTTCGGCAAGTACGGCCCGTACCTCGAGGTGCCGGATGCCGAGAAGCCCGACGCCGAGCCCCGGCGCGTCAACATCCCCGAAGACCTCGCGCCCGACGAGCTGACGCCGGCGCGCGCACAGGAGCTCATCGACGCCCCCGTCGCGGGTGACCGTGTGCTGGGGGAGAACCCCGCCAACGGCAAGCTCGTCGTCGTGAAGGATGGCCGCTTCGGCCCGTACGTGCAGGAGACCGACCCGCCCGCCGAGGAGGCCGTCGACGAGGAGACCGGCGAGGTCGTCGCGGTCGAGCCGGAACCTGCGCCGAAGAAGCGCGGTGCGAAGAAAGAGGTCGCGCCGAAGCCGCGCACGGCGTCGCTCTTCAAGTCGATGTCGGTCGACACGATCGACCTCGACACCGCGTTGAAGCTGCTCGACCTTCCGCGCACCGTCGGCATCGACCCTGAGACGGAAGCCCCGATCACGGCGCAGAACGGCCGCTACGGGCCCTACCTCAAGAAGGGCACGGATTCGCGCACGCTGCAGAGCGAGCAGCAGATCTTCGACATCACGCTCGAGGAGGCGCTCGCCGTCTACGCGCAGCCGAAGTACGGTGCGCGCGGCGCGTCATCGGCCCTGAAGGAGTTCGAGGCCGACCCGACGAGCGGCAAGCCGATCAAACTCAAGGACGGCCGCTTCGGCCCGTACGTCACCGACGGCGAGACGAACGCGACGATCCCGCGCGGCGAGGACGCGATGGAGGTCACGTTCGAGCGCGCGGTGCAGCTGCTCGCCGACAAGCGCGCGAAGGGCCCGGCCAAGCGCCCGGCGCGCCGCACGACGACGACGCGCAAGCCCGCGGCGAAGAAGTGACGGGCGCCGGAGACACCCGTCCGATCGCTGAGCCCGTCGAGGGGCTGTTCGTCACGTTCGAGGGCGGCGACGGCGTCGGCAAGACGACGCAGGCGGCGCTCCTCGACGCGTGGCTGACGGGAGTCGGACGCACGGTCGTGCGCACGCGCGAGCCCGGTGGCACCGAGGTCGGCGTGCTGATCCGCGATATCGTGCTGCATCACCGCGGCGAGGTCGCGCCCCGCGCCGAGGCGCTGCTGTACGCGGCGGACCGGGCGCACCACATCGAGACGCTGGTGCGGCCCGCGCTCGCCCGCGGCGAGGTCGTCATCCAGGACCGCTACCTCGACTCGTCCGTCGCGTACCAGGGTGCGGGGCGCGTCCTCGGGCGTGACGAGGTCCGAGAGCTCTCGCTCTGGGCGACCGGCGGACTTCTTCCAGACGTCACGGTGCTCCTCGACCTCGACCCCGCATCCGCCCGCGAACGCCTCGACGCCGACGACAAGCCCTTCGATCGGCTCGAGTCCGAGAAGGAGCATTTCCACGCCCGCGTGCGCGAGGAATTCCTCTCGCTTGCCGCCGCCGAGCCGGAGCGCTTCCTCGTGCTCGACGCCTCGCTCCCGCCGGACGAACTCGCCGCGGCCGTGCGCGCGCGTGTGGAGCCGCTGCTCGCATGAGGCGAACGCTCGGCGTACGCACAGCCGGTGTCCGACTGGATGGTTAGGCTGGTCGGCATGGAGCCGGTCGCCGCTGTCGCTGGGGAGTCTCCCACGACGGACGACCAGGCGTTCCCCTGGGGTGATGTGTGGGGGCAGCCCGATGCCGTCGCGGTGCTGCGGGAAGCAGCATCCGATCCCGCATCGATGACCCACGCGTGGCTCATCACAGGCCCTCCCGGGTCCGGCCGGTCCACGCTCGCCCACGCCTTCGCGGCGGCGCTCATCGCCGAGCCCGGTGACGAGCGCGCGATGCACCAGGTGCTCGCCGGGACCCATCCCGACCTGACCGCGCTCCGTACCGAGGGTGTCATCATCTCCATCAAGGACGCGCGAGCCCTGGTCGAGCGGTCGTACTTCTCGCCCTCGCTGGGGCGATACCGCGTCATCGTCATGGAAGATGCCGATCGCATGGCCGAGCGCACCTCGAACGTGCTGCTGAAGGCCCTCGAAGAGCCGCCCGAGCGCACCGTCTGGGTGCTGTGCGCGCCGAGCGACGCAGACCTGCTGCCGACGATCCGCTCCCGTGTGCGCACGCTGCGCCTGCGCGAGCCGGACGTCGCGGACGTCGCCGACCTCATCGTGCGGCGCAGCGGCGTCGATCCTGCGATCGCCGAGCAGTCCGCCCGGCACGCGCAGCGCCACATCGGCATGGCGCAGCGGCTCGCAACGGATGCCGCGGCCCGCGCCCGTCGCGACGCGACGCTGCGCGGTGTCCTCGCGGTGCGGGGCGTGGGCGACGCGGTCGAGGTCGCCGGCGCGATCGTCGCCGCCGCCACCGACGACGCCAAGGCGCTCACGGCGGAGCGCGACGAAGCGGAGCGCACGGGGCTCCTGCGCACCCTCGGCATCGCCGAAGGGGCCGCGGTCCCGCCCGCCGTGCGGTCGCAGCTGTCGGCGCTGGAAGACGAGCAGAAGCGTCGTGCCACGCGCAGCCTGCGAGACGGCATCGACCGCGTGCTCACCGACCTCGAGTCGATGTTCCGTGATGTGCTGCTGCTGCAGTTCGGCCGCGACACCGACCTGATCAATCGGGAGCTCGAGCCCGACCTGCGGGCCCTCGCCGCCGCGTGGACGCCTGAGCGCACGCTCACGGTCGTCGACCGCATCGGCGTCACCCGCGAGAACCTCGAGCTGAACGCCGCGCCCGTGCTGGCGCTCGAGAGCATGCTCGTCACCGTCGCGAGCGGAAGGATCCCGTGAACCCGACCCGCCCCCGCCGACTTCGTCGCGCCCTTGCCGTCGTCGCCGGCCTGGTCGCAGCATCCGTCGTCCTCAGCGGCTGCCTGTCGGTGATGATCCCCGACGCGTCGCCGCGGCCCAGCTCGAGCAAGGCGGCCGACACCGAGGGCGTCGCCGAGAACCTGCTGCCGTACTACGAGCAGACGCTCGACTGGTCCAGCTGCAACGAGACGTTCGACTGCACGACGGTCACCGCGCCGCTGGACTGGTCGGACCCCACGAAGGGCGACATCGAACTGTCGGTCATCCGCAGCCGTGCCGAAGGCACCGACGACCCCATCGGGTCGCTGCTGACCAATCCCGGCGGCCCCGGCGCCAGCGGCGTCGACCTGATCCGCGACTCGGTGTCGTTCGCGGTGAGCGAGCCGGTGCGCCGGCAGTTCGACGTCATCGGGTTCGATCCACGAGGCGTCGGCGAGTCGACCGCGGTGACCTGCTACGACGCCGCCGACATGGACGCGTACCTGTTCGACATCCCCGAGGGCGCGCGCGGGACGGATGCCTGGGCCGACGAGCTCCTCGCACGGCACAAGAGCTTCGGCGAGGCCTGCGACGCGAACAGCGACGGCATCCTGCCGTACATCACGACCGAGAACTCCGCCCGCGACATGGACCTGCTGCGCGCGGTGCTCGGCGACTCGGAGCTGAACTACCTGGGCTACTCGTACGGCACGTTCCTCGGCGCGACGTACGCGAAGCTGTTCCCCGAGAAGGTGGGACGACTCGTGCTCGACGGCGCGGTCGACCCGTCGGTGACGAACCTCGACGTCAACGTGACCCAGGGCATCGGGTTCGAGTCGGCACTGCGCGCGTACATGGCGGACTGCCTGACCGACGACGAGTGCCCGTTCCGCGGCACCGTCGACGAGGCGATGGCCGATCTGGGAACGCTGCTCGCAAGCGTCGACCGCGACCCGATCCCGAACGCCGACGGCCGCATGCTCGGCTCCGACTCCCTGATGACGGCGATCGTCGCCGCACTGTACTCGCAGGACAGCTGGGGCTACCTCACGATGGCGCTGACCGACGTGCTGCAGGGCAACGCCGACATCGCCTTCCAGCTGGCGGACTTCTACTACGACCGCCAGGGCGGCACGTACACCGGCAACCAGACCGAGGCGTTCCGCGCCTACAACTGCATGGATTACCCCACCGGTGCCACCGACGAGGACCTGGCGGCGGCTGAGGCGGCCCTGGCCGACAAGGCGCCGACGATCGCGCCCTACTGGTTCGGGCCCGACCCATGCGAAGTGTGGCCGTACCCGCCGGCCGGTGTCCGCGAGCGCATCACCGCCGACGGCGCCGCGCCGATCGTCGTGGTGGGCACGACGAACGATCCGGCCACGCCGTACGAGTGGTCCGTGTCGCTGGCCGATCAGCTCTCGTCCGGCGTGCTGGTGACGCGTGTCGGCGAGGGCCACACCGGCTACAACAAGGGCAACGCGTGCGTCGACTCCGCGATCGAGACGTACCTGCTCGAAGGGACGCCGCCGCAGGACGGCCTGCGCTGCGAGTGACCAGCGAGATGTGAAGAGCCGGATTCCCCGCGTGGGGTGTCCGGCTCTTCACGGTGACGGGTGCGTCAGCGCCGCAGCACGCGGCGGGCGAGCGCGTTGCCGAGGAACTGCACGAGCTGCACGATCACGATGATCACGAGCACCGCCGCCCAGGTCACGGCCGGGTTGAACTGCTTGAAGCCGTACACGATCGCGAACTCGCCGAGTCCGCCCGCAGCGACGGCGCCGGCGATCGCGGTCATGTCGACGAGCGCGACGACGATGAACGTGTAGCCGAGGATGAGCGGACCGAGCGCCTCGCGGGGGAGCAGGCGCAGGAGGATCCGCGAGCGGCTCGCGCCCGTGGCACGGGCCGCCTCGATCACGCCCGGCCGCACCGTCAGCAGGTTCTGCTCGACGATGCGGCTGATCGCGAAGAGCGACGCGATGGTGATCGCGAAGATGCCGAACTCGGGTCCGATTCCCGGGATGCCCAGGCTGCGCGCGATCGGCTGCACCGCCGCCAGCAGGATCACGAAGGGGATCGGCCGGAAGAAGTTCACGATGACGTTGATGGTGCCGAACAGGAACCGGTTCGGGAACAGGCTCCCGGCCCTGGTGGCATAGAGCGCGAGCCCGACGAAGAGCCCGGCGATACCGCCGAACACCAGGCTCAGCGACACCACGTACAGCGTCTCGGCGGTGGCCTCCCACAGCTGCGGGAGCAGGTCGACGAGCCTATCCACGGGCGTCCTCCTCGATCAGCGGCGCGAACGCCGAGGCCGCGTCGATGGCACGCTGCACGGCATCCGTCTCTCCGGTCAATGCCAGCGTGAGATGCCCGAAGACGCGACCGCCGATGTCGTTGATGCCGCCGTGCACGAGCTCGAAGCGCACGTCGTGCGACGAGAGCGCGGCGAAGACATCTGCCTGCGTGACGTCGCCGTCGCGGATGGTGAACGTGACGATCCGCCCGGGGTGGCGCTCGCGCAAGGCGCGCAGCTGGTCGCCGACCGGGACGTCTTCGATGATGCTTGCGACGAACCGGCGCGTGGCTGCATGCTGCGGCGATGAGAGCACGTCGAAGACGGCGCCGCTCTCGATGATGCGGCCGCTCTCCATCACGACGACGCGGTCGGCGAGGGTTCGGATCACGTCCATCTCGTGAGTGATCACGAGGATGGTCACGCCGAGCTCCTGGTTGATGCGCTTGAGGAGCGCGAGCACCTCCTGCGTCGTGTCGGGGTCGAGGGCGCTCGTCGCCTCGTCGGCGAGGAGGATGCGCGGGCTCGTGGCCAGCGCTCGGGCGATCCCGACGCGCTGCTTCTGCCCGCCCGACAGCTGCTCGGGGTAGCTCTTCGCCTTGTCGGCGAGGCCGACGAAGCGCAGCAGCTCCTCGACGCGTGCCGCGATCTCGGCGCGCGGGCGGCGGGCCACCTCGAGCGGATAGGCGATGTTCTTCGCGACTGTGCGGGAGTCGAACAGGTTGAACTGCTGGAAGATCATGCCGATGTCGCCGCGCAGCTCGCGGAGCTCGCTCTCGCGCAGATGGGTGATGTCGCGGCCGTCGATCTCGACGGTGCCGGCGGTCGGCGTCTCGAGCGCGTTCACGAGGCGCAGCACGGTGCTCTTGCCGGCGCCGGAGTAGCCGATGATGCCGCACACCTCGCCGGCGGCGACGTCGAGCGAGACGTCGTCGACCGCGGCGATCGGAGGGGCGTCCTTGGCGGGCGGGGGGAAGGTCTTGGTCACGCCGGTCAGGCGGATCAGGGTCATAGGTGCTCCTCGGCGGAACGCGCGTGTGCGGCCCGTGCGCACGAGGCGCGAACGGGCCGCACAGGCGGTGCCGCAGTCGGCGGTGTCTTACGAGTTGGCGCGGATGTCGTCCTCGACGTCGGTGAGCGACGTCACGAGCTCGTCCACCGGGGTCTTCACCAGCACGGCGGTGCCGCCCGACGCCTCGACGACGCCATCGAGGACGTCCTGCGTGTTCTGGTAGATCTCGACGAGCTTCAGGTACGTCGGGTTGTCGGCGTCCTCGGCCTTCGCCGCGAAGATGTTGATGTAGGGGAACGCGCTCGGGTCGGTCGGGTCGTCCGTGGCGATGGCGTCCTCGGGGGTGAGGTTCGCGTCGGCGAGGAAGTCGTTGTTCACGATCGCCGCGGCCACGTCGGGAAGCGACGTGGCGGTGAATGCGGCGTCGAGTGCCTCGACCTTGACCTTCGACTCGGGCAGCACGTCCGCGACGGTCGAGAAGACCGAGCCGCCGTCCTTCAGCTCGATGAGGCCGGCCGACTGCAGTACGAGAAGACCGCGCGCCTGGTTCGACTCGTCGTTGGGGACGGCGACCGTGGAGCCTTCGGGAATGTCGTCGGTCGACTCGTACTGCGACGAGTACAGCCCGAGCGGGTAGATCGCCGTGGCGCCGATCGGCTGGAGGTCGTCGTCGCTCTGCACGTTGTAGGTCGCGAGGTAGATGATGTGCTGGAACTGGTTCAGGTCCAGCTCGCCCGCCGAGAGGGCGGGGTTGGGCTGCGTGTACTCGCTGAAGTTCACGAGCTCCACCTCGATGCCCTCGTCCGCGGCGGCCTCCTTGTACGTCTCCCAGTACGGGTCGCCGGAGTCGACGACGCCGATGCGGACCACCTCGTTCTCGTCGGAGGCGCCGGTGGCAGCATCCGTTCCGGTGCCGGCGCAGCCGGCGAGGAGGAGTGCGAGGGGAAGCGCGAGTGCTGCTGCTGCGGTGAGCTTCTTGGACGTGGACATGTGAGTGCTCCTGTGGATCGAGGCCCGTCTCGGGCTTGTGACCGCGCGCACGATCCACGGACCGCGCACGCTTCGTCGCGGACCGGGTTCGAACCTACGTGGACGCCATGCGCCATCTCGAACCGGGGCGTAACACGTCGACACCGAGTCCGTCGGAAAGCGGGATCGGGTCCGGAACGGATGCCTCGGCCGCCGCGGTTCGCGAGCACTCTCGAGACCCTGTAAGATCGTTGCTTGTGCGTCGCGCAAGCGAGGCCCGCCACCTTAGCTCAGTCGGCAGAGCGAATCACTCGTAATGATTAGGTCAAGGGTTCGATTCCCTTAGGTGGCTCAGAACCGGAACGGCCGCGGGCAGCGGCCGTTTTCCGTATCCGAAGGACGGTGATGCGGTGTCTCAGGCGATCGACGCCCTCGCCGAGATCTTCTCGTGGATCGGGTTCGGCGTGGGCGCACTCCTCGCAGGCGTCGCTCTCATCATGTATCTCCTGGACGGCACGTGGCTGCCGGTGCGAGCGGTCGTCGAGAGCGGTCCGAACGGCCGACTCGTCCGCTGGTTCGACGAGGATGGCGGCGTCGGCGAGGCGCACCTCACCCACGAGCAGGACCACCACATCGGCGACTCCGACATGGCCGACATCTTCGTGCGCCGCGGATCGCTGAACCGCATGCGGCTGACCCACGGTTCCCCGGCGGTGCGGGCGGTCACGCGACTCGCGATCGGGATGCTGGCGCTCGGGGTGGTGGCGCTCGTGACGTCCCTCGTGATGCTGTTCGTTCGAGGCTGATCCGTCGATCCCGGTCGAGTCCGGGGCCTACGCGAAGGCGAGCATGCCCCCGGCGGCCAGCGCGAGGCAGAGGCCGATCCACTGCACCCCGGCGACCCGCTCCCGCAGCACGATCGCGGCGAGCAGGATCGTGCCGGCGGGGTAGAGCGCGGTGAGCGCCGACACCACCGCCAGCTCGCCCGTGCGCAGCGCGAACAGGGCCAGGGCATTGGCCGCGGCGTCCGCGATCCCGCACGCGATCGCCAGCCACCACGCCTGACGTGTCGAGGCGACGACCCGCCCTTCACCTGTCGTCGCGTGCTCGAGGTCGGCGTGCCCGCTCGGGGTCGCGCCCAGGGGGAGCCCGGCGACGGGGAGGACCGAGCGTGCGCGCTCACCCCGGCGCAGGGCGGCGAGGGCGAGCCCGCCGACGATGGCACCCGTCACGACGGCGTTCGTCGCGCGGCTCGTCACGAGCGGCACGAGTCCGCTGTCGTCCGAGGTCTGATCGAGCGCGATGAGGAACGCGCCGATGGCGAGGCCGGCGCCCACGGCCATCGCCAAGCCTCGGGCGCTCGGCCGGACGATCCTCTCCCCGGGGATGAAGCCCACCAGTACGGCGGCGACCAGTGCCACGCCGAGACCGGCGTACCCTGCGGGCGCGAGCGCGTCGCCGTTCATGAGCAGCCCCCACAGCATCGGGGCGACGGCGGACACGACCGCGGTCAGCGGCGACAGGATGCTCATCGGCCCGATCGCGAGGCACGCGTACAGGAGCGCGATCGCGACCACGCTGAAGATGCCGCCGAGCACGCCCCACGCCACGTCGGGCGCCGACCACGCGCCGTCGAACAGCGGCTGGGCGACCAGCAGGGCCGCGAGCCCCGAGAGTGCGGCGACCGCCGTCACCACGATCGAGCGCAGGCGTCGGGCGGCGAGGCCTCCCAGGAAGTCCGCGGAGCCGTACACGATGGCGCCCACGAGGGCGATGGCGGCGGAGAGCATCGGCGCCCAGCCTAGGAGCGCGGCCGAGGAGTTCGCACGGTCGAACTCAGGCGAGTGGTCGAACTCAACCCAATTCGCTAGATAAGCTAGCGATATGACTTCGCCCCACCACGCGAACCGTCGCCCCTCGGGCTGGCTGCGGATCGGCATCCCCGCCCTGCTCGTCCTCGTCTGGCTGGCCGTGGGATCCATCGGCGGCCCGTATTTCGGCAAGGTCGACGAGGTGTCGAGCAACGACCGCTCGTCGTTCCTGCCCGAGAGCGCGGACGCGACGCAGGTGAATGAGAGGCTCGCCGGGTTCCTCGGCGGCGACAGCATCCCCGCGGTGGTCGTGGTCACGGGGGACGGTGAGCTCTCGGACGACGACATCGCCGACGTGCAGGCGCTCGCCGACGACATCGCCGAGGTCGAGGGCGTGCAGGAGGACGTGTCGCCGCCGATTCCGTCGGAGGACGGCGAGGCGGTGCAGATCTTCGTGCCCATCGACGCTTCGGGCGAGGTCGGACCGACCGTCGAAGAGATCCGCTCACTCGTGTCCGAAGACCTGCCGGCCGGGCTCGAGGGCTGGGTCACGGGGCCTGCGGGCTTCACCGCCGACCTCGTCGAGGGCTTCCTGGGGATCGACGGGCTCCTGCTCGGCGTCGCGCTGATCGCGGTGTTCCTGATTCTCGTGATCGTCTACCGCTCTCCGCTGCTGCCGGTCCTGGTGCTCCTGACGTCGATCTTCGCGCTGTGCGTTGCGCTGCTGACCGGGTGGTGGCTCGCGTACGCCGGCATCGTCGTGCTCAACGGGCAGGTGCAGGGAATCCTGTTCATCCTCGTGATCGGTGCGGCGACCGACTACGCCCTCCTGTACGTCGCGCGGTTCCGCGAATCCATCGCGACGGGGATGTCGAAATGGGATGCCACGCTGTCGGCGTGGCGCGGAGCCTTCGAGCCGATCCTCGCCTCGGGCGGCACGGTCATCGCGGGCCTGTTGTGCCTGCTGCTCTCGGACCTCGCGACCAACCGCGCGCTCGGCCCGATCGCGTCCATCGGGATCGCGTTCTCGATGCTGTCGGCCCTGACCTTCCTGCCGGCGCTCCTGGCACTGTGCGGCCGCGCGGCGTTCTGGCCCTTCATTCCGAAGGAGCCGATCGCCATGATCCCCGACGACCTCACGCAGCCGGTCAAGGGCCTCTGGCCGCGCCAGGCGCGCTTCGTCGCACGTCATGCGCGCATCGTGTGGATCGCATGCACGATCGTGCTGCTCGCGGGCGCGGTGGGCATCACTCAGCTCAAGGCCGACGGCGTGCCGACCAGCGACCTCGTGCTCGGCTCCTCCGAGGCGCGCGACGGTCAGGAGGTTCTCGCCGAGCACTTCCCGGCAGGCTCCGGCTCGCCGGTCTACGTGATCGTGCCCGAAGAGGAACTCGCCGATGCGGTGGGCGTTCTCGCGGCGTCGGACGGCATCGAGTCGGTGTCGGTCGCCTCGGAGGACTCGCCGACGGGGCAGGCGCAGGTCACGGTCGAAGACGGCGAGCCGGTCCTCACCGCGGTCGGCCCGCCCGGCACGCCCGCTCCCGCGCCGACGGTCTCAGCCGGCGATGTGCTCGTGATCGGGACGCTCACGGATGCTGCCGACTCCGTCGCGGCGGAGGACACCGTCCGCGACCTCCGCGCCGACCTCGACGAGACGCTCGGCGCCGGCGTCGCGGTCGTCGGCGGCGAGACGGCGACCGACATCGACACGAACGACACGTCGACGCGCGACCGCACGGTGATCATCCCGGTGATCCTCGCGGTGATCCTCATCATCCTGATGCTGCTGCTGCGCTCGATCCTGGCGCCCGTGCTGCTCATCGGCACCGTGATCCTCTCGTTCGCGACGGCGCTCGGCGTCAGCGCGCTGGTCTTCAACGAGGTGCTCGGCTTCCCGGGGGCGGATCCTGCCGTGCCGCTGTACGGCTTCGTGTTCCTCGTGGCGCTCGGCGTGGACTACAACATCTTCCTGATGTCGCGGGTGCGTGAGGAGTCGCTCGTCCACGGGACGAGGCCCGGCATCCTCCGGGGCCTCGTCGCCACCGGCGGGGTGATCACCTCGGCGGGACTCGTGCTCGCGGCGACCTTCGCGGCGCTCGGTGTCATCCCGATCCTGTTCCTCGCGCAGATCGCGTTCATCGTCGCCTTCGGCGTGCTGCTCGACACGTTCATCGTGCGGTCACTCCTGGTGCCGGCGCTCTCGTACGACATCGGCAAGGCGATCTGGTGGCCTTCGAAGCTCTGGCGGCGGGATGCCGGGGCGCTCGCCGGCACGGGCAGCAACTCCGCCTCACCCACGCCGAGCAGAGCCGGCGCCCTCGCAGCGGCAGCTCCCGCGACAGTGCCTGGCGGAGTTGTCGCACACGATGCGCCGATGCCTGCCGAGACCGACCCCGAGCTCGTGGCCGGCGACGGGCACCCGCTCACTCGCGAGGAGTACAGGCGTACGCTCGAACCATGAGCAAGGCGCTGTTCATCGTCGACGTCCAGAACGACTTCACCGAGGGTGGTGCGCTGGCCGTGGAGGGCGGGGACGCCGTCGCGCAGCGCATCTCGGAGTTCCTCGTGACGCACTCCGAGGAGTACGCCGTGATCGTCGCCTCGCGCGATTGGCACCACGCCGAGGGCGACAACGGCGGGCACTTCCACCCGGAGCCGGACTTCGTCGACACCTGGCCGGTCCACTGCGTGAGCGGAACCGAGGGCGCCGAGTACGACCCCGGCCTCGACACGTCGGCGGTCACCCACCACGTCAAGAAGGGCCAGGGCAAGCCCGCCTACTCGCTGTTCGAGGGCACGACCGACGACGGCGTGACCGTCGCGCACCTCCTCGAGGAGCATGGCGTGGTCGACGTCGACATCACCGGAATCGCGACCGACTACTGCGTGCGGGCCTCGGCGCTGGACGCCATCGAGCACGGCAGGCACGTCCGTGTCCTCACCGACCTCATCGCCGGCGTCGCGGCGGAATCCAGCGATGCGGCGCTCGCCGAGCTCGCGCACGCCGGAGCCGAACTGCGGCCGTCGGGGCTCGAGGGCGGTGACTGAGCCGGGGGCGCCGACCGCCGAGGGCGTCCGCACGGCGCTCGAGGGCGCAGCATCCGTCGACGAACGCGCGAAGATCCAGCGGCGCATGACCGATGCGCGCACCGAGGTGATCGGCGTGCGCATGGGCACCGTGTTCGACATCGCGAAGGCGAATTCACGGATGCCGCTCGCCGAGGTCGACCGGCTGCTCGACTCGGACGCGTATGAGATGCGCATGCTGGCGGTGTCGATCCTCGACTTCCAGGCGCGAACGAAGGACGTCGACCGTGCGGCGCTCTACGAACTGTGGATGCGGCGTCTCGATCGCATCGACACGTGGGACTACATCGACCGGTCCGCGCCGCGCGTGGTGGGGCTCCATCTGCTCGACCGCCGGCGCGACGTGCTGTTCGAGCTCGCGCGCTCCGACGACCGATGGCACCGCCGCACGGCCATCACCGCGGCTTTCTCGATCATCCGCGCGCGCGACCTCGACGACCCGCTCGCGCTCTGCGAGATCCTCGCGGACGATCCCGAGCACCTGGTGCAGACGAACGTCGGCGTCGCTCTCCGCGAGATCGGGCGGGTCGACCGCGATCGGCTGGAGGAGTTCCTGGCGCGTCGCGGCGACGACCTCAGCGCGCACGCGCGACGCACCGCCCGAACCGCCCTCGCCTGAGGCCGGCGACCGGCTACTCTCGGGCTCGTGACTGAGATCCGCCCCCTCGCCCCTGCCGACCGCGACGCCTGGCTCCCGCTCTGGCGCGGCTACATCGAGTTCTACGAGTCCGAGGTGTCGGACGAGCAGACCGCGCTGACATGGAGCCGCCTCCTCGACCCGCAGTTCCCGATCCACGGGGCGGTGGCGACGGACGACGGGCGCGCCGTCGGCTTCGTCCACTGGCTCACGCACGCGGCCACGTGGTCGGCGGCGCCCTACGTCTACCTCGAGGACCTCTTCGTCGCCCCCGACACCCGCGGCAGCGGCGCAGGGCGCGCCCTCATCGCCCACGTGACCGAGTGGGCGCGCGAGCACGACGCCGCGAAGGTGTACTGGCTCACGCAGGAGACCAACATCACCGCGCGGGCCCTCTACGATCGCGTCGCGACCCACACCGGGTTCGTGCACTACGAGATCGGGCTCGGCCGATGAGCGCGTCTGCTCCCGCCGAGCGGAGCGTCGGCGATCTCGTCGCCACTCTGCTCTTGATCGGATTCTCGGTCGGCGCCGCGGTGGTGCTCTTCTTCGTCTCGCTCGTGTGGGCGATCGGCAACCATGACAACACGGTGGCGATCGTGCTGGGCGGCTACCTGCCGCTGGCCCTGGCGGTGATCGGCGCCGTCGCCGGCATCGTCGCGCTGTCCCGAAAGCACCGGGCGTTCTGGTATCCGCTGATCGCGCTCGTGCTCAGCATCGCCGCTTGGGTCGTCGCCGCCTCGATCGCCCGCTGACCAGGCGCCACCACCCCGTCGCTCATCTCGCCGCGCGCCGCTCCCGCCGGGCCAGGAAGATCACGAAGCCCAGCGCGACCAGGGCGGTGAGGCAGAGCAGGCTGAGCCCGATCGTGTAGCTGTGGGCCTCGGCGTTGTAGGTCGCGCCCATCACGAGCGGCGGGAAGTAGCCGCCGAGCCCGCCCGCGGCACCGACGATTCCGGTGACGGTGCCGACCCGTTCGGCCGGTGCGCGCTGCGCCACCCACGTGAACACCGCGCCGGTGCCGAGCCCGAGGAAGAGCGCCATCAGGACGAACGAGGCTCCCGCAGCGAGCTCGGGCGGCGGCTGCAGCGCGATCACCACCGCCATCACGGCCGCGCCGCTGAGCGAGATGCTGAGCACGGTCGCCGGCCCGATGCGGTCCGACAGCCAGCCGCCGACCGGTCGTGCGATGACCGCGGCGATCGCGAAGCCCGCGGTGCGGGCGCCGGCGTCGGCGAGGTCGTACCCGTAGACCTCCTTGAGGTAGGTCGGGAGGTACGTCGAGAAGGCGACGAAGCCGCCGAAGGTCACGGCGTACAGGAACGCCATCTGCCACGTGACGGCGAGCTTCGACGCCGCCTTGAGCTTGGGCATGACGGGGGCGGTGTTCGGCTTCCACAGCGGCGAATCCCGCATGAAGAGCCAGACGATGACCGCGACCACGAGCAGCGCGCCCGCGATGATGAGGTGCGTGGCGACGTAGCCGAACCACGCCACCATGCGGGGCGTGAAGAACGACGACAGCGCGGTGCCCCCCATGCCGGCGCCGAAGAGGCCCGTGGCGAAGCCGCGCTTGGCCGGCTCGTACCAGGCGTTCACGAAGGGGATGCCGATCGCGAAGGTCGTGCCGGCGATGCCGAGCAGGAACCCGAAGGCGATCATGAGCGCGTAGGACCCCCACACGCCGGCGAGGGCCACCAGTACCACGGGCACGGCAGACGCCGCCGTCAGGACCGTGAACATCAGGCGCCCGCCGAAGCGATCGGTGAACGCACCGGTGAGGATGCGGCCGAGCGATCCGACCAGCACCGGCGTCGCGATGAGCAGCGACGCCTCCGTCGAGGTCAGCCCCATCTCAGCCGTGTACTGCACCGCGAGCGGTGCGACCAGGTTCCACGCCCAGAACGTGATGGTGAAGGCCAGCAGTGCCAGCAGGAGGTTCTTCGTGCGGCCGGGCAGTTCCTGGGTCCCGGTCGCGGCCGTGGCCGCAGCATCCGTCGTCATCGTCGTGTGCCTCCCGTCTTGCCTGTGGTGGTCGCCTTGCGGTCGGGGGTGCGGTCGGTGGTGCCCACGGGCGCCCAGCCGCGGCGGATCCCGCGCGCCGTCGTCGGCCGCCCGTCGCGCGAGCGGTAGATGATGTACGGGCGGAACAGGTAGTGCACCGGCGCCGTGAACGCATGCACGAGCCGGGTGAACGGCCAGATCATGAACAGCACCATGCCGATCACGGTGTGGATCTGGTAGTCGAGCGACGCCTCGCTCATCGCGGCGATGTTCGGCTGGAAGACGAACAGCGACCGGAACCACGGCGAGACCGTGTCGCGGTAGGTGAGCTCCTGGTGGGGCCCGATGACCCCCAGCACCGTGGTCGCGAGGCCCGCGACGATGGCGGCCACCAGCACGACGTACATGGTCTTGTCGTTCTTCGTCGTGGCCATGAACACCGGTCCGGTGGTGCGGCGGCGGTAGATCAGGATGCCGACGCCGACGAGCGTCGCGATCCCCGCCACGGTGCCGAGACCCAGCGCGGCGAGGTGGTACATCTCATCCGAGATGCCGAAGAAGTCGGTCCACGCCTTGGGGATCACGAGGCCGATGACGTGGCCGATGATCACGACGAGGATGCCGAAGTGGAACAGCGGCGAGCCGATGCGCAGCAGCCGCGACTCGTAGAGCTGCGACGAGCGCGTGGTCCAGCCGAACTGGTCGTAGCGGTAGCGCCAGATCGTGCCGCCGACGAGCACCGCGACCATGATGTAGGGGAGGATTCCCCACAGGAACAGGTCCATCAGCGCCTCCCGACCGGCTCGAGCGGCAGCAGCCGCGGGTCGTGGGCATCGAGGCCGACGGACTCGCGCGGCGGTCCGGCGGCTGCCATCGCCATCGCCTGCTGGCGGTCGGCGGGGGAGCGGCCGGGAAGCGTGTCGCACACCGCCGCGACGACGCCGGCGTACGGCGAGCCGCGCTCGGCGAGGGCGAGGCGGATGAGCTCGAGACTGGGCCGGTACTCCTGCAGCAGCGCCGCGCCCTCGCCCGGCGCGTGCCGTGCGAACTCGAGCACGAGCGGCAGGAAATCGGGCAGCTCGCCCGTGCCGTCGATCGTGAGCCCGGACTCGCGGTACCGCCGCTTCAGATCGGCGAGCACCGCGCCGCGCCGGCGCGTGTCGCCATCGGTCCAGTAGCTCAGGTACAGCGCGTGGCGCCGTGACATGTCGAACGTGTCGACGTACACGGTCTGCACCTCGGAGGCCGGCGTCTTCTCCCACCACTCGAGGAGAGGGGCGAAGGATGCTGCCGCCCGAGGCGCCGCCTCCGACACGGCGCGGCCGATCAGGGCGGCAGAGCCGAGCACGCCGTCATCCGGATAGCTCAGGCACAGCGACGCTGCCTGGTAGACCACCCGGACGTTCACGACGAGCCCCCTGCCGAGGCATCCGGAGCCGCATCCTTCGGCGGGAAGAGACCGGGCGGTGCGCCGTTGCCGTCCCAGTTGAGGAGGTTGACGCGGCCGCGCAGCGACTCTCCGCTCGCGGCGGCGTCGGAGGTCTGGCGTTCCTTGAGGGCGTGGAAGGTCTCCACCGCGACCGGCGTCGGCCTGCCGCTGGCCTCGCCGAACATGCCCGACTCGTTGCCGTACGGGCCGCCGTCGAAGTCGAGCGAGCAGCCGAGCTCCTCGAGCTCGTGCGCGCGCTCGTAGTGGGCGGTCGGGATGACGTAGCGGTCCTCGTACTTGGCGATCGCGAGCAGCCGGTACATCGCGTAGATGGACTCGCCGGTCATGCCGACGGCCTCGGGGATCGACTCGTCGCGCTCACGCTCGAGCGTGATGTCGCGCAGGTACGAGCGCATCGCGGCGAGGCGCCACAGCACGCCGGTGATGATGTCGGTGTCGCCCGCGGTGAAGAGCTCGGCGAGGTACTCGACGGGGATCCGCAGCGCCTCGATCGCGCCGAAGAGGGTGCCGGCGGCCTCCGAGTCGTGTCCCTGGTCGCGCAGCAGGTCGACGATCGGCGACAGCGGCGGGATGTACCAGACCATCGGCATGGTGCGGTACTCGGGGTGCAGCGGCAGCGCCACCCGGTAGGTCTTCGCCAGGGCGTAGACGGGCGAGCGGCGCGCGGCATCCATCCAGTCGTCGGGGATGTCGCCCTGTGCGCGGACCGCCGCGATCACCTCGGGGTCGTTCGGGTCGAGCATGAGGTCGAGCTGCGCCTCGTACAGGTCCTTCGGGTCGGGTGTCGACGCCGCCTCGGTGACGCGGTCGGCGTCGTAGAGGAAGAGGCCGAGGTAGCGCAGGCGCCCGACGCACGTCTCGGAGCAGACGGTGGGGATGCCGACCTCGAGGCGCGGATAGCACAGCGTGCACTTCTCGGCCTTGCCGGTCTTGTGGTTGAAGTAGATCTTCTTGTAGGGGCAGCCGGTGATGCACTGGCGCCAGCCGCGGCAGCGGTCCTGGTCGACGAGCACGATGCCGTCCTCGGCCCGCTTGTAGATCGCGCCCGACGGGCACGACGCCATGCACGACGGGTTGAGGCAGTGCTCGCAGATCCGCGGCAGGTAGAACATGAACGTCTTCTCGAACTGCAGCTTGATCTTGTCTTCCGACTCGCGCCGCACGCGCTCGACGATCGGGTCGAGATGGCCCATCTCGCTCGCGCCGCCGAGGTCGTCGTCCCAGTTCGCCGACCACGTGATCTTCGTGTCCTCGCCGGTGATGAGCGACTTCGGCCGGGCGACCGGGAAGTCGTCGCCGAGGGGCGCGTCGATGAGCGTCTCGTAGTCGTAGGTCCAGGGCTCGTAGTAGTCCTCGAGCTTCGGCTGCACCGGCGACGAGAAGATCGAGAACAGGCGCTTCGCGCGGCTGCCCGTGCGCAGCGACAGTCGCCCGCGCTTGTTGAGCGTCCACCCGCCGCGCCACTGCTCCTGGTCCTCGTAGCGGCGCGGGTAGCCCTGGCCGGGCCGGGTCTCGACGTTGTTGAACCAGACGTATTCGGTGCCGGCCCGGTTCGTCCACGCCTGCTTGCACGTGACCGAGCAGGTGTGGCACCCGATGCACTTGTCGAGGTTCATGACCATGCCCATCTGGGCCATCACGCGCATCAGAACACCACCTCCTGCGAGCGACGGCGCACCGTCGCCACCATGTCGCGTTGATTGCCGGTCGGCCCCAGATAGTTGAACGTGTACGACAGCTGCGCGTACCCGCCGATGAGGTGCGTCGGTTTGACGAGCAGCCTCGTGACGGAGTTGTGGATGCCTCCGCGCCGGCCGGTCGCCTCGGACTTCGGCACGTCGATCGTGCGCTCCTGCGCGTGGTGCACGTAGACGACGCCGGTGGGCATGCGATGCGACACGATCGCCCGCGCCACGAGCACGCCGTTCGAGTTCACGCACTCGACCCAGTCGTTGTCGGCGGCGCCGATGGCCGCGGCGTCCGCCGGACTCATCCAGACCGTGGGGCCGCCGCGCGACAGCGACAGCATGAAGAGGTTGTCCTGGTACTCGGAGTGGATCGACCACTTCGAGTGGGGCGTGAGGTAGCGCACCACGACCTGCTGCTCGCCGTTCGGGCCGAGCTTCGGCTCGCCGAACAGGCGGTGCATGTCGAGCGGCGGGCGGTAGATCGGCAGGGCCTCGCCGAGGTCGCGCATCCACGCGTGGTCGAGGTAGAAGTGCATGCGCCCGGTGAGGGTGTGGAAGGGCTTGAGCCGCTCGATGTTGACGGTGAACGGCGCGTACCGGCGCCCGCCCGTCTCGGAGCCGGACCACTCCGGCGACGTGATCACCGGCACCGGCGCCGCCTGCGTCATCGCGAACGTGATGCGCTTCTCCTCGGAACCCTCGGCGAGATCGGCGAGCGGCTTGCCCACGCGCTTCTCGAGGGTGCGGAAGCCCTGCGACGCGAGTTCGCCGTTCGTCGTGCCCGAGAACGCCAGGATCGCCTCGGCCATCTTGACGTCGGTGTCCATCGCGGGCCTGCCATCGGCTGCGCCCCCGAGCATGACGCCGTTCTTCTGGGCGAGCCGCTCGACCTCGTGCGCCACGTCGTAGGTCACGTTCTTGATCGTGAACCCGAGCTGGTCGGCGAGAGGCCCGACGGCGGCGAGCTTGTCGGCGATCGCGGTGTAGTCGCGCTCCACGACCGTGAACTGCGGCATGGTCTTGCCCGGGATGCCGGCGGTGTCGCCGCGCGCCCAGTCCCGCACCTCGCCGCCGGGCTGCGACGTCTCGCCCGGGGTGTCGTGCTGCATGGGCACCGAGACGAGGTCTTTCCGCGTACCCAGGTGGGTGCGCGCCTGCGCCGAGAATTCGACGGCGATCGCATGGAACAGGTCGAAGTCGCTCTTCGCCTCCCACGGCGGGTCGATCGCCGGGGTGAAGGCGTGCACGAACGGGTGCATGTCGGTCGACGACAGGTCGTGCTTCTCGTACCAGGTCGCGGCCGGGAAGACGACGTCCGACAGCAGCGTCGTCGAGGTCATGCGGAAGTCGGCCGACACGAGCAGGTCGAGCTTGCCCTCGGGGATCTCGTCGTGCCACTTCACGTCGTTCGGGCGCACGCTCGCCTCGTCCGTCGCCATCACGTTGTTGTGCGTGCCGAGCAGGTACTTGAGGAAGTACTCGTTGCCCTTCGCGCTCGATCCCATGAGGTTCGACCGCCACAGCGTGAGCAGGCGCGGCCAGTTCTCCGGCGCGTCGACGTCGGCGATCGCGGGCTGCAGCTCGCCGGAGGAGAGCTGCGAGGCGACGAAGGATGCGGCATCCGCCGCCTCTCCGTTCGCCACCGCCGCGTCGGCCCGGTCGGCGAGGTCGAGCGGGTTGACGTCGAACTGGGGGTAGAACGGCATCCAGCCGAGGCGCGCGGACTGGGCGATCGTGTCAGCGGTGTGCATGCCGGCGAGGTTTCCCTCGGCCAGCGGCGACGCCAGCGCGTCGGCGGAGTAACCGTCGAAGCGCCACTGGTCGGTGTGCATGTACCAGTACGCGGTGCCGATCATCGTCCGCGGCGGGCGGCTCCAGTCGAGGGCGTTCGCCAGCGACAGCCAGCCGGTGATCGGGCGGCACTTCTCCTGCCCGACGTAGTGCGCCCAGCCGCCGCCGTTGCGCCCCATCGACCCGGTGAGGATCAGGAGCGCCAGGATCGCCCGGTACGTCGCATCGCCGTGGAACCACTGACAGATGCCGGCGCCCATGATGATCATCGAGCGGCCGTTCGACTCGATGGCGTTGGCCGCGAACTCGCGTGCGATGCGCGTGCACGCCTGCGCCGGCACGCCGGTGATCTCCTCCTGCCACGCGGGCGTGTACGGAGACTCGGCGTCGTCGAGCCCGGTCGGCCAGTCGCCGGGCAGCCCGTCACGGGGGACGCCGTACTGGGCGAGCATCAGGTCGAGGACGGTCGTCACCAGGATGCCGCCCACCCGCGTCGCCGGGACGCCTCGGTGCAGCACGGCTCCCTCGCCGTCGGCGGAGTCGAAGCGGGGGAGCAGAACTTCCACGGCCTCAGAAGTTCCCGCTGCGGCGGGGAGGTCGGCGATGGACAGCGCCGGTTCCACGCCCTCGAGGTCGAGGTTCCAGCGACCCTCGCCGGACGCGGCGTACCGGAAGCCCATCGAGCCGTTGGGCACGCGCGCAGTGCCGGTCGCGGCATCCAGCACCACCGTCTTCCACTCGTCTTCGGGGGTGCCGCCGCCGAGGTCTTTCGAAGTGACGAACGTGCCGGGAACATACGCGCCGTCGCGCTCGGTGAGCCGCACGAGGTGGGGGAGATCGGTGTACTGGCGCGCGAAGTCGGCGAAGAACGGCACGCGGCGGTCGACGTAGTTCTCCTTGAGTACCACGTGGCCCATCGCCATCGCGAGTGCCGCGTCGGTGCCGGCCTGGCAAGGCAGCCATTCGTCGGCGAACTTCGTGTTGTCGGCGTAGTCAGGGCTGACCGTGACCACCTTCGTGCCGCGGTAGCGCACCTCGGCCATCCAATGCGCGTCGGGCGTGCGGGTGACCGGCACGTTCGAGCCCCACATCATCAGGTACGTGGCGTCCCACCAGTCACCGGACTCGGGAACATCGGTCTGATCGCCGAACACCTGCGGGCTCGCGACCGGGAGGTCGGCGTACCAGTCGTAGAACGACGTCATCACGCCGCCGACGAGCTGCGTGAAGCGCGTGCCGATGCAGTGCGACACCATCGACATCGCCGGGATCGGCGAGAAGCCCGCCACCCGGTCGGGGCCGTACTCCTTGATCGTGTGCACGTACCCGGCGGCGACGAGCTCGACCGCCTCGCGCCATGACGCGCGCACGAGACCCCCCTTGCCGCGCGCCTGCTGGTAGCGGCGGCGCGTCTCGGGGTTCTTCGTGATCTCGCCGAAAGCGAGCACCGGGTCACCGGTGCGGGCCTTCGCCGCGCGGTATTCCTCGAGCAGCACGCCCCGGATGTACGGGTAGCGCACGCGGGTGGGGGAGTAGGTGTACCACGAAAAAGCAGCCCCGCGGGGACACCCGCGGGGCTCGTACTCGGGACGGTCGGGGCCGACGCTCGGATAGTCGGTCTCCTGGGCCTCCCACGTGATGATGCCGTCCTTGACGTACACCTTCCACGAACAGGAGCCCGTACAGTTCACGCCGTGCGTCGACCGGACGACCTTGTCGTGGCTCCACCGATCGCGGTAGAACGCGTCGCCCTCGCGCCCGCCTTCGAGGAAGGCGGCACGATGATCGGCGGTTTCGTCCCACCTCGTGAAGAACCGCCCTGCGCGCAGTAAGGCGTCGGAAGCCGGACCGTCCACACCGATCTGGGGCGTCATGACTCGGACCCTAGCGAAACGTCCGGATGTTGCACCAGGGGGGGCGCGCCGGAAACAGACGGCTGGACGGCCGCTCGATCGAGTGGAAGTGGTGCCCCCACAGGGACTCGAACCCTGGACCCACGGATTAACCTGCTGCACTGGGCTTTCCCCAGCCACCGTCTCCGGCTTGCAGTCTGGACTATATCTTCACCTTCGGCCGGACCGGTCAGGTGCGCCGCGTGTAGTCTCTGAGGTTCCCTTGCGGTTACCTGCTGATTACCCAATCCCTCGGATTGTCACTGCCGTCTCCGGCGAGTACCTCGGGCTCTCAGGGCGTCCCAGCATATAGCGGCGGTCATCCGACGCATTTCTGCGCCGGCGCTCCATTTTGTTCTGTTGAAGTCCGTTGCTCTAACCAACTGAGCTATAGGGGCCTGTCCACCCTAGCAATCCGAGAGCGATGCTCGGAGCGTCGGTGCCCGGCTCTACGATCGGCGATGCTGATGTTCGATCCAGGCGAGGAGGCCGACCAACGTGCTGAGACGCTGCGGGACGTGCCGTGAGTTCAAGCCCCTCACGGAGTTCAACCGGAAGTCCGCGCGTGCCGATGGTCTGCAGGAGGTCTGCCGACACTGCAATCGCGAGTCTTCCCGCGCCTACTACGCCCGCAATCGCGAGCGGCATGTGCAGGTCATCGTGGAACGCACGGCAATGCGTCGCGCGGCGGCGAAAGCCTTCCTCGCCGTATATCTCCGCGAGCACCCGTGCGTCGACTGCGGGATCGGTGACTTGCGCGTGCTCGATTTCGATCATCGACCCGGCGACGGGAAACGCAAGGACGTCATGGCAATGGTGCGGGAAGGCTTCAGCATCGCCAAGCTCGAAGAGGAGATCGCCAAGTGCGATGTCCGGTGTCGCAACTGCCACGCGATCGTGACGCTCGAGCGGGGCGGCGTGAACTGGCGGTCTGAGGCGATGCGCCGAGCGATGGACCGATAGCTCGGTCAGCGGTTCCCGTTGCCGTTTCCGTTCCCGCTGTTGCTGCCGGGGCCGCTGCCATTCCCGTTCCCATTGCCGTTGCCGTTGTTGTTGCCGGGTCCGCTGTTGTCGCTCCCGCCTCCACCGGTGTCCGCCGGCGGCGCCACGTCGGGAGTGACCTCCTCGGCGGGCGCGTTCGCCGGTGCTTCCTCGACCGGAGCGTTCTCCGTCGGTGCCGGGGAAACCTGCTCGACGGGGGAAGTCGGCGCGGGCTCGGGTTCCGCAGCCCAGCTGTTCGCCAGCCAGAGCGTGCCGAGGGCGATCCCGATCGCAAGGAGCGCCGCGAGCACTGCGCCGATCAGCAGCGTCCGACGCGAGGGACGACGCTCGTCGTCCCGGACAGTGGGGAGGACCGGTGCCGGTGCGGCAGCATCCGTCCCCTCGGCAATCCTCAGACGGGCCACCGACATGCGGGCATCGCGGCGCAGCGCTCCGGGCGCGACGGGAGGCGATGCGGGTGCCGGCTGGGGAAAGACCTGAGTGGGGCCCGTGGCGATCGTGGCGATCGGCGCGGTCGACGGGTCGGCGTTCTCGCGGGCGATGGTGTTCTCCATCGCTGCCAGGCGTGACGCCGTGGCGACGATCTCGAGCGCCGTCGGCCGATCGTCGGGGCGGATCGCGGTCATCCCGCGCAGCAGACCCTGCCATGCCGGATGGAGGGACTCCGGGATCCTCGGCGCCGCCGACAGTCGCGCCATGACCGTGCCGATGCCCTCGGCCTCCCCGAACGGGCGCTCGCCCGTCAGCGCCTCGATGAGCAGCAGACCGAAGGCATAGATGTCGGCGGGTGGCGCCGGCGCGACACCTCGAGCCTGCTCCGGCGCGACATACGCCATCGTGCCCACGATGACGCCCGGGGTGGTCACCCGGGCCGAGTCCATCAGGTAGGCGATGCCGAAATCGGCGAGCTTCGCGCGCCACTCCCACCCGGGCCGCGGCGAGGACCACAGGAGCACGTTGGAAGGCTTGATGTCGCGGTGCACGACCCCGTGGTCGTGTGCCACGTGGAGCCCTTCCGCGATGTCGATCGCGATCGAGGCGACCACGCGGGGATCGACGGGTCCTCGTGCGATCAGGTCGCGCAGCGTGATGCCGTCGACGAGTTCCATGACCAGATAGCTGCTCTCATCCGTGCCGACCCGGGCATCGAACACGGTGACGAGCGAATGATGGCTGAGGGAGGCGAGGAGCGTCGTCTCGGACAGGGCGCGCTCGACGGAGCCGATGGCGTCGGTCGGCTCACGGAACACCTTCACGGCGACGGCACGCTGCAGATGGGTGTCGTCGGCGCGATACACCCGCGCCATGCCGCCTTCTCCGATGCGTTCCCGCAGCAGGTAGCGCCCGTCCAAGAGCTCGCCGGTGGCGATCTCTCCGGACGCGAGCAGGTCAGTCACATGTCCTCCCACCCGTTGCGCGCACCCCTCCGGCGCCGCATCGGGCCTTGTTCCACGGTACGGACTGCCCTCCTCGCCGACTGAGGGGTTGACGAGCCTCCCCCGACGTGCAAGCGCGTGCAGCGCGGCCGCCGGCGCACCTCGCAGCGCCGGCGGCCGCGCCGCCCCCCACATGGCCGGCGTGACGCCGGCGTTCGGTCACTGAGCCGGAGGCATCAGGACCGCGTCGATGAGGTACACGGTGGCGTTGGCGGTCTGCACGCCGCCGCAGATCACGTTGGCGTCATTGACCTTCCACATGTCGCCCTCGCCCGTGACCTCGAGGTCGGACCCCTGCACCGTGGTGTGCGTGCCCGCGATGTCCGCCGGCTCGATCCGTCCCGGGACCACGTGGTACGTGAGGATCGACGTCAGCGTCGCGCTGTCGGTCTTCAGCGACTCGATGGTGGCGGGGTCGATCTTCGCGAACGCGTCGTCCACCGGCGCGAACACGGTGAACTCGTCGCCGTTCAGGGTGTCGACGAGGTTCACGTCGGGATTGAGCTGCCCGCTCACGGCGGCGGTGAGCGTCGTCAGCATCGGATTGTTGGATGCCGCGACCGCGACCGGATCCGCCGACATGCCCTCGATCGATCCGTCGCCATCCGGCACGGCCTCGGCGTACGCCGCGCAGCCGGGTCCGACGAGGTCGGCGGCGGGATCGGCCGTCATGGGCTCCTCGCTGGCCTCCATGGACGGGGTCGAAGGTTCGGTCGTGGGTGCTGCGGTCGATCCGCCCATCGAACAGGCGGAAAGCGCGAAGGTCGCGGCGACGGCGAGCATGAGCCCTGCCGACACACGCTTCCGGGTGATGCGAGACATGTCTTCCTCCTCAGTGCGGTCCTCGGACCGCGGTCTGTGCGTGTCCCCGGTGCGGGGAGCGTGCCGCAGAAGCGGCTACACGGACTGTTCGGAGGGCTCGCCGCATCGGATTGCAGATCCGACGAGAACGGATGCTGCCGCCCGGGGCCGAGGCATCCGGTTCTCGTCGTGGCAATCCGAATGCGAACCCGGTGCGAACAACTCACGACGCTTGACGGCTCGCTGGCACCGGGTGCAGGGGCGGCCGCCGTTCATGTTCTCGACGTCGGGACGCCGCCGGGCGTGGAAGTGTACTCGTTCACCCGCGGGCGAGGCCACGGCGGGGCGGAGGGGGGTGCGTAAGGCATGCTGGTGGACATGGTGATCGACGGGATCGACGTGCCGGACGACGGCACGAAGCCCGTCGACCGCGTCGCACAGCTTCTCGAGCGCACCGCGGGCGGGGACCAGGTCGCCTTCGCCCGCCTCTACGATCTGCTGTCCCCCCGGGTGTTCGGTCTGATCCTGCGCGTTCTCGTCGATCGCGCGCAGAGCGAGGAGGTGCTGCAGGAGGTCTTCCTCGAGGTGTGGCAATCCGCTGCGCGGTTCGCTCCGAACAGAGGGCAGGGAAGATCGTGGGTGCTGACGATCGCGCACCGCCGGGCCGTCGACCGCGTGAGGTCGTCGCAGGCGAGCACGGATCGCGACGTGCGCGCGGGCTTCCGAGACCTCGACGTCGCCCACGACGGGGTCGCGGAGCAGGTCGAGCTCCGCATCGAGGGGGAGAAGGTGGCGGCGGCGCTGTCGGGGCTTCCCGACGCCCAGCGGGAGGCGCTCACCCTCGCGTATTACGGGGGTTACAGTCAGAGCGAGATCGCCGCCCTGGTGGGGGCGCCGCTGGGGACGATCAAGACGAGGATGCGGGACGGCCTGTCGCGCCTCCGGGCCGAGATGGGGGTGGCCGCGTGATGGACGAGCAGGAGTTCGCCGAGCTCGCCGCAGGCGCCGCGCTGAACGCGCTGTCGCCTGACGACCGCGCGGCCTTCGAGGCGGCGCGCCGCGAGCACCCCGAATGGGAGCACTGGATCGACACGGATGCCGCCACCGCCGCGGCGCTCGCCGACACCGTCTCCGACGCCGTGCCTCCGCTCACTCTGCGCTCCACGCTGCTCTCGCGGATCGCGACGACTCCGCAGCTGCCCGCGATGGACGCGGCTGTGGCCGCGACGGCGGAGCCCGTGGACCGGTGGACGCCGGCCCCGCCGCCGGCACCGGAACGGCACGGAGACGAATCGCCCGTCGAGCCGCCCCCGCCGACGGCGGTGATCCAGGCGGTCTCGCGGCGTCGCTGGACGCGGGGCATCCTGGCGCTCGCCGCCTCCCTGGTGCTGCTCGTCGCACTAGGCCTCGGGGCCGTGCAGATCAACGAGTACATGACCCGGCCGCCGGAGGTCGTGGCGCTGCAGCAGATCGAGGACGCCCCCGATGCCCGGTCGGCGACGGTCGAGGTCGCGGACGGCGGGACGTCCACTGCGCACTGGGCGGAATCCGTCGGCAAGGTCGTGCTGGTGTCGCAGGGACTGCCGCAGATCGCGGACGACGAGAGCTTCGAGCTCTGGTTCGTGCGCGATGGCGCCGCGGTGCCCGCGGGGGTGTTCGAGCCGACGGACGGGACGACGACTGCGCTGCTCGAAGGAGCGATGGAAGCAGGCGACGTGATCGCCGTGACGATCGAGCCCCAGGGCGGCTCGCCCACGGGGGAGCCGTCGTCCGATCCCATCGTGACGATCCCCACGGCCTGACGCCGAAGACACGCGCCCGGTCGCCGAAACCCGGGTCGCCGAGGTCGTCGAAGCGCGGCGGGAGGCCGTCGATCCGGGTAGCGTGAGGCCGTGGCATCCGTCCCCCAGAGAACACAGACGGCACAGTCGACCCAGACTCTCGCGCACCTTCGCCGCGCGCGCGACCTCATGGACCGCGACTACGCGCAGCCCCTCGACGTGCCGACGATGGCGACGAAGGCCCTCATGTCGCCCGCCCACTTCTCGCGCGAGTTCAAGGCCGCGTACGGTGAGACGCCCTATGCGTACCTGATGACCCGGCGCATCGAGCGCGCCATGGCACTTCTGCGCGAGGGCATGTCGGTGACGGATGCCTGCACCGCCGTCGGCGCGACCTCCCTGGGCTCGTTCAGTACGACGTTCACCGAGATCGTGGGTGAGACCCCGAGCTCGTACCGTTCGCGCCCGCACGACGCCGCCGAGGCGATGCCGCTCTGCGTCGCGAAGATCCTCACTCGCCCGACCCGCTACGCCTGAATCGGAACCGAGCAGGATCGGAGAAGCGTGCGGGGCGGCGTCGCCGTAGCGTGGCAGCCATGACGAACATCGCCCTGGCCTACAGCCCCATCACCGTCGACGACGTCGACGCCGCCATCCCCTTCTACCGCGACGGACTCGGCCTCGAGGTCGTGAATGACGTCGCCTACGACGGCCACCGCTGGGTGAGCTTCGGGTTCCCCGGGCAGCCCGGCCTCTCGCTCGTGGTCTCCGACCCGACCGCAGGCCGCTCGCCCGAGGACGGCGACGCGCTGCAGCGCCTCGTCGTGAAAGGCTCCGGCCCCGGACCCTACGTGTTCACCACGTCCGACCTCGACGCCACGTTCGAGAAACTGCGCGCCTTCGGCGCAGAGGTGTTGCAGGAGCCCAAGGAGCAGGGCTGGGGTCCGCGCGACGCGGCATTCCGCGACCCGGCGGGCAACCACATCCGCATCAACCAGGTCTGAGACAGGCGCGAGACGTGTGCCTGCCCTGGGCCGCCGCCATGCAGCGCGAGCCCGTGCTCGTGGCGGCGAGTAGCCTGGACGGAATGAGCGACTCGTCCAGGGAGTTCCACAAGCCCGTCCGCCGACCGGCCGAACTCTTCGACCGGGTGTTCCCCGCCGAGGACCCGGCCGAGGTCTCCCGCGTCGCGCACACGACCGCGCACGCCCTGCTCGCCCGCGTTCGGGCCGACCCCGACGGCACCGTCGTGGATCGGCTCGTCGCCTTCACCGACGAGCACGGCATCGACGACCTCGCGGAGCTGTGGTCGCGGTCGCCCGCGAAGACGCTTCCGGGCGCCTTGTGGCGGCTGTACCTGGTGCAGCTCATGATCCACGACGACCCGCGCACGGCCGCGCTCCTGTACGAGCGCGGCCGTGCCGAGCTCCGCTCCGCCGACGACGTGGTGGCGGGCGCGCCGTCCCCCGCGGGGCCGGAGGAACTCGTCTCGCTGGTCGACACCATCCTGCGCGGGCTCTTCGAGGGGGACTTCGCCGTGGCCCTCGAAAGGGCGGCCGCGTTCTGCCGGGTGCAGGCCGCCGGCGCGACGCACGTCGCCGACGACTACGAAGCGACCGAGCCCGACCGCGCATCGGCCTTCACCACGCGCGCCCTGCGGCTGTCGGACTACGCTGCCGACCTCACGGCCTGCGCCGCCCTCTGGCGCCGCGACGCCCTCAGCTGAGCGGCTCCGGCGTCGCCTGCCCCGTCAGCTCTCAGCTCGTCGACCCCGAGAATCCATCTGGAGGACCAGACCGCGGGGATCACCCAAGGTCTCGTCCTCCAGATGGATTCTCGCGGAGAAGACGGACCGGGTCCGGGCATGAAAGAGCCGGGCCGCAGAACGCCTCTCGGCGCGGTGCCGCTCGAAGCGGCAAATTTTGGAGCCCGGGGTTACTGCGGCCCGGCCGATCCAGTGTAACCGAGTCCGACGGCGCGGCATTCCCGAACGCCTAAGCTCAGGGGCATGGCCCTGCGTTTCGCGCTCGTGATCGAGCCCGCGGCATCCGATGATCCGCGTCCGGTCTTCTCCGACTCGTTCCGCGTGATCGACCCGTCCGCCCCGGCCCTCAGCGTCGGCGAGCTGAGCACCCAGCGCGGCGACGGCATCTTCGAGTCGATCGGCGTCGTCGACGGCCACGCGCAGGAGACCGAGGCACACCTCGAACGGCTCGCGCACTCCGCGCAGATCTGCGACCTCCCCGCCCCGAACCTCGAGCAGTGGCGTCAGGCCGTCGCCGTCGCCGCGCAGCACTCGCCGAGCGAGGGGGAGGGCGTCATCAAGCTCATCCTGAGCCGCGGCGTCGAGCACGGTCCGGCCCCCACCGCGTGGGTGACCGCGACGGCCGCCGCTGACAACTCGATCGCCCGCGAGAAGGGGATCCGGGTCGTCACGCTGGACCGCGGCTACGGCATCGACACCCCCGCCCGTGCGCCGTGGCTGCTCCTGGGAGCGAAGACCCTGTCGTACGCCGTCAACATGGCCGCGATCCGCGAGGCGAAGCGGCGAGGCGCCGACGACGCCGTATTCGTCACGTCCGACGGCTTCGTGCTCGAGGCGCCCACGGCGTCGCTCATCCTCCGAATCGGCGGCCGCTTCGTCACCCCGGCGCCCAACGGCGGCATCCTCCACGGCACGACGCAGCTGAGCCTGTTCGCCCACCTCGAAGCGCAGGGGCACGAGACGGGCTACGAGGTGCTCCCGACGAGCGCGCTCGGCGAGGCGGATGCCGCGTGGCTGGTGTCCAGCGTGCGGCTCGCCGCTCCGATCACGGCGATCGACGACATCGAGGTGCCGTCGGACGCGGAGCTCACTGCATCCTTCAACCGGTATCTGCTGAGTCCGCGCGACTGAGCCCTGAGCTCACCTCGTCACGCCCGACATGTCGCGGCGCGCGCGAGCGATCATGCCGCGCGCGAGCAGCGCGAGACCCGCGCGCAAGGGCAGCGACGCCAGGCGGCCGCCAGCGCCTTTGAAACGCATCGCCGCGACCACGCGCACGAGCGAACTCTTCTCGTCGACGCCGACCCCGACGCGCACGTCGAGGCGACGCGCGTTCACCGCGACCAGCGCCTCGTCGCCCTCGACACGGGTCACGGCCAGGCGGTCGCAGCGCGCGGGGCGGCGTCGCAGGGCCGCGAGACCGGCCAGCGAGAGCGCGATCCAGCGGGGGAGGGCCGACGTCGACAGGAGGTTGCGCGCCCACGCCGACGGATCGGCCGAGGCGTGCGCCGGGAGCACGTCGACCCACACCTGGGTGTAGTCGGGATCCGCGATGTCGACCAGGGCGAGCGACCAGAAGGCGGGTTCTCTCATGCGAAGCTCCTCCGCGACCATACGCCGACGTATGGTCCTGCGAAGAAAACTATACGGTACCGTACGGACATGGCAAGGTTCACTCGAGCGGACTGGGTCGACGCGGCGTACCGGCGGTTCAGCGACGACGGGATCCGCGCGGTCGCCGTCGAGCCGACCGCGCGGGAGCTCGGCACGACGAAGGGGTCGTTCTATTGGCACTTCGCCGACCGGCAGGCGCTCGTCGATGCGGTGCTCGAGACGTGGCGCGACCGCGAAACCGAGGCGCTCATCGCCGAGGTCGAGATGATCTCCGATCCGCAGTCCCGCCTCGCCGCGCTGCTCGAGATCATCGCTCACCGCACGGGGGAGCGCTCGGGCGAGCGGACGCTCTACGCCGATGCCGCCGCGGCCGACGTGCGCGACATCGTCGAAGCCGTCACCGAGCGGCGGGTGTCGTACCTCACCGGTCTGCTCGAGGCATCCGGTGTCCCCGGTCGCGAGGCACGACGGCGCGCGGTCATCGTCGTCTCGGCCGTCATCGGGTACCAGCAGCTCGTGTCGAGCGGATGGGATGCCGCCGCAGACCCGCGCCCGCTGGTGGAGACGCTCTTCGCCCTGGCGACGGCCCCCGTCTGACGACGAAGCCCCTCGCCGTGCGGGGAGGGGCTTCGTGGAGTCGGACGGGCTTATCCGAAGCGGCCCGAGACGTAGTCCTCGGTGGCCTGGACGGAAGGCGTCGTGAAGATCGTCTTGGTCTCGTCGTACTCGATGAGCTTGCCCGGCTTGCCGGTGCCGGCGATGTTGAAGAACGCCGTCTTGTCGGAGACGCGCGAGGCCTGCTGCATGTTGTGCGTGACGATGACGACCGTGTAGTCGTTCTTCAGCTCGCCGATCAGCTCCTCGATGGCGTAGGTCGAGATCGGGTCGAGCGCAGAGCACGGCTCGTCCATGAGGATGACCTCCGGCGAGACGGCGATCGCGCGCGCGATGCACAGACGCTGCTGCTGGCCGCCCGACAGACCCGAGCCGGGCTTGTCGAGACGGTCCTTGACCTCGTTCCAGAGGTTGGCGCCCTGGAGCGACTTCTCGACGAGCGCCTCGGAGTCGGACTTCGACATCTTCTTGTTGTTGAGCTTCACGCCCGCGAGCACGTTCTCCTTGATGGACATCGTGGGGAACGGGTTGGGGCGCTGGAAGACCATGCCGACCTGTCGGCGCACGAGCACCGGGTCGACGTTGGCGCCGTACAGGTTGTCGCCGTCGAGCAGCACCTCACCCTCGACGCGGGCGCCGGGGATAACTTCATGCATGCGGTTCAAGGTGCGCAGGAACGTCGACTTGCCGCAGCCCGAGGGACCGATGAAGGCCGTGACGCTACGCGGCTCGATGTCGAGCGAGACGCCTTCGACGGCCAGGAAGTCGCTGTAGTAGACGTTGAGGTCGTTGACTTCGATGCTCTTGGACATGGTTCCTGTCGATTCTTTCGGGTGAGGATGCTCAGCGGCCGAGCTTCGGCGAGAAGACCTTCGCGACGACGCGCGCGATGAGGTTGAGGAGCATCACAAGGACGATGAGGATGAACGCGGCGGCCCAGGCGCGGTCGATGTAGGCCTGCGCCGGGATGCCCTGGTTCATGTACTGCGAGTACGCGAACACGGGAAGCGTCATCATGCGGCCCTCGAAGAGGTTGTAGTTCATCGAGGTGGCGACGCCCGCCGTCAGCAGCAGCGGCGCCGTCTCGCCGATGACGCGCGAGATGGAGAGCATGACGCCTGTCGTGATGCCGGCGATCGAGGTGGGCAGCACGACCTTCGAGATCGTGCGCCACTTCGGCACGCCGAGCGCGTACGACGCCTCGCGCAGCTCGTTCGGGACGAGTCGCAGCATCTCCTCGGTGGAGCGGACGACCACCGGGATCATCAGCACCGACAGGGCGATGGAGCCCATGATGCCCATGCGGATGCCGGGACCGAAGATCAGGGCGAAGACCGCGTATGCGAACAGACCGGCGACGATCGACGGGATGCCCGTCATGACGTCGACGAGGAACGTGATGCCGCGGCTCAGACGCCCGCCGCGCCCGTACTCGACGAGGTAGATGGCGGTGAAGATGCCGATCGGGATCGAGATGACGGCCGCCGCGAGCGTGATGAGCACGGTGCCGACGATGGCGTGCAGCGCACCGCCGCCTTCGCCGACCACGTTGCGCATGGATGACGTGAAGAACTCGGCCGACAGGCCCGCGACGCCGTTGACGACGACGGTGATGGCCACCGACACGAGCGGGACCATCGCGATGAGGAACGCGATCGTCACCACACCGGTCACGAGGCGGTCGACGCCCTTGCGGCGACCCTCGACGAGTGACGAGATCACCGTGATCAGCACCAGGTACAGGAGCCCCGCCACCACGGCCCACCCGGCCAGGTTGAAGCCCTCGCCGGATCCCATCGCGATGATCGCGAACAGCATGCCGGCGGCCACGAGGCTGCCGACGAGGATGGCCCACGGCGCCCAGACGGGAAGGTGGCCGCTGGTCAGGCGGGGCGTCTCGCGCACCGGTGCAGCCGTCTGCGGAGGCTGAGGAGGAGCGGTCGTCACGGTCATGTCAGTTCGCTCCCGAGAATTCCTTGCGCCGGCTGACGATCCATCGGGCGATGGCGTTGACGGCGAAGGTGACGATGAAGAGGATGAGGCCCGTCGCGATGAGGACGTTGATGTTGAGGCCGTAGGCCTCGGGGAACGTCAGCGCGATGTTGGCGGGGATCGTGCCGGGGTTCTCGGAGGTGAAGAGCTGGAAGGTGACGACGTTGGCCACCGAGAGCACCATGGCGACCGCCATCGTCTCTCCGAGCGCGCGGCCGAGGCCGAGCATGGAGGCCGACACGATGCCGCTGCGGCCGAAGGGGAACACGGCCATGCGGACCATCTCCCAGCGCGTCGCACCGAGGGCGAGGGCGGCCTCCTCGTGAAGGACCGGCGTCTGCAGGAAGATCTCGCGGCAGATGGCCGTGATGATGGGCACAACCATGACCGCGAGGACGATCGCGGCGGTGAAGATCGTGCGGCCCGTGCTCGAGACGGTGCCGCTGAAGAGGGGGAACCACCCCATGTTGGCGTTGAGCCAGGCGTATACCGGCTGCACGGCCGGGGCGAGCACCAGGATGCCCCAGAGGCCGAAGACGACAGAGGGCACCGCCGCGAGCAGGTCGACGATGTAGCCGAGACCCTGCGCGAGGCGGCGAGGTGCGTAGTGCGAGATGAAGAGGGCGACCGCCACCGCGAGGGGTACGGCCATCAGCAGCGCCAGGAACGATGCCCACACGGTGCCGAACGCGAGCGGCCAGACGTACTCCCAGAAGCTCCCGGTGAGGATGCTGGCGGTCTCGTTCGTGGCGGTGAGGCCCGGGATCGACTGGATGATGAGGAAGATCGCGACGGCGGCGAGCGTGACGAGGATCATCACCCCGGCGCCGAGCGCGGTTCCCGAGAACCAGCGGTCGCCTGGCCGCTGCTTGACCTTGCCCGTCGCGGGGGCGGTCGTCGTGGTCATGGTGTCCTTCTGGAATCGGGTCTCAGGGTGATACCCGGCCCGGTCGTGCGGCCGGGCCGGGTATCGGGGTATTACTCGACGACGATCAGGTCGATCGCGGCGTTGACCTGCTCGCGCAGCGTGTCGGAGATCGGCGCGTTGCCGGCGGCGGCGGCGGCCGCGTCCTGGCCCTCGGCGCTGGCCACGTACTGCAGGTAGCCCTTGACGATCGGCGCGACAGCCGCGTCAGCGTACTCCTGGCACGCGATCATGTAGCTGACGAGGACGATCGGGTACACGCCGGCGGCGTCCGAGGTGCGCTCGAGTGCGATCGCGAGGTCTCCCTCGCCACGGCCCTCTTCGAACGGCGACTCGTCGACGATCGCGGCAGCGGCCTCGGGCGAGTACTCGACGAACTCGTCGCCGACCTGGATGGCGGCGGTCGACAGGCCCTCTTCGGCGGCGCGCGACGCGTCGGCGTAGCCGATGGTGCCGTTGCCGCCAGCGACGGCCGAGACGACACCCGAGGTGCCCTGCGCGGCCTCGCCGCTGGAGAGCGGCCACACGCCGTCGGGCTCGTACGTCCACACGTCGCCGGCGGTCTGGAAGAGGTAGTCGGTGAAGTTCTCGGTGGTGCCCGAGTCGTCCGCGCGGTGCACCGGCGTCACGGCCAGGTCGGGGAGCGTCGCGTCGGGGTTGAGCGCGGCGATCGCCGGGTCGTTCCAGTTGGTGATCGTGCCGGCGAACAGGCCCGCAGCGGTCGCGGCGTCGAGGTTGAGCGAGTCCACGCCCTCGACGTTGAAGATGATCGCGATCGGCGAGATGTAGGTCGGGAGCTCGATGATGCCCGAGCCGTCGACGCACGAGTCGAACGGGCCCGCCTCGATCTCCTCGACCTTGAACGCGCGGTCGGAGCCCGCGAACGGGAAGGCGCCGGCCTGGAAGGACTCGCGGCCCGCGCCCGAGCCGGACGGGTCGTAGTTGATGGTGACGTCGGGGTTCGCCGTCTGGAAGCCGGCGGTCCAGGCCTGGACCGCGACCTCCTGCGACGACGCGCCGCCGCCCGAGATCTCGCCGGAGAGGTCCGACGCGGCCGTGGTCTCGTCGGTGGTGCCGCCGGGGGTCTCGTTCGAGGCGCAGCCGGCGAGAGCGAGAGCCGCGACTGCGGCGACAGCGCCCACCTGGGCGATGCGAGAGATCTTCACTGTGTGAATCCTTCACGTGTCAGGGAAACAGGCCGAAACGGCCTTCGGGTTCGAACCCGGTGCGGGGTTCGCTCTGAAACGTAGGCTCGGACTCTTAAGAGACTGCGCTGTGCGGGTGAACGGAAGGTGAACGGGATGCCGACATCCATGCATCGGCATTGACACACCGGCGGGCATTCCCGCGGAATTCCGCGACACGACGCTCCGGCCGTTCACCGGCGCCCGCTAAGGTTCCTCGCATGAGCAAGACCACCAAAGCACAGCGCAAGGCGTTCGACGCGATCGACGATGCGGAGTCCGCGGCGAAGAAGGCCCGCCGGGTCGCCAAGACCCTCCCGGCCAAGAGCGCGAAGAAGCTGCGCGAGGTCGCGGCCGAGACCGTCGACCGCGTCGACGTGTCGAAGAAGGTCATCCGCAAGAACCCGCGCAAGGTGGCGAAGAAGGCGCACCGCGCCGAGGATCGCGTGCGCAAGGCCACCCGAGCCGCGGTCGCGAAGGCCGAGAAGAAGGCGCGCCTGCGCGCGGAGGCCGACCGGGCCGCCGCCGAAGCGGCGAGAGCTGCCGAAGAGGCCAAGTCGCGCGCGGCAGAGGCGAAGGCGCTCAAGAAGGCGGCCGCCAAGGCCGAGCGCGCCGCCGCCGAAGCCGAGCAGGAGGCGCTCGAGGCCGACCGCGCCCTCGAGGCCGAGCTCACCTCCGATGCGGCGGACCCGGATGCTGCCGCCACCGCGGGGCCGGAGTCCGCGGCCGCGGAAGCCGTCGCAGCGGAAGCTCCCCCCGTGGGAGAGGCATCGGCGGCAGGAGAGGCGCCCGCTGCCGCGGCGCCGAAGGCGCCCGCGAAGCGCACCACGACCCGCACTCGCACCCCGCGTGCGAAGGAGCCTGCGACCAAGCCGACCCCTGCCGCTGCAGCTGAGCCCACGCGGCCGGAGGCTCGGCGCGACGCGCCGGCGACGCGTGGAGGGGCCGTGGGGACCGGCTCGTCCGATCTCGAGACGCTCACCGTCGCGCAGCTGCGAGAGCGCGCCCGCGTCGCGGGCCGGACCGGCTACTCGCGGCTCACCAAGGCCGAGCTGATCACCCTGCTGTCCTGACGTGAGCTCGATCGATTCGCCCCCGGCCGTGACGGCTCCGCTGGATCGCATCGACGCGGCACCGGAGCCGCGCACGCTGCTCGACATCCTCCGCGCCACCGTGCAGCGCACGCCGGAGGCCTCCGCACTCGACGACGGCTCGGGGGCGCTCAGCTATCGCGAGCTCATGGCGCGCGTGGGTCGTACTGCCGCGCTGCTGCACGAGGCGGGCGTCCGCCGCGGCGACCGGGTCGGCGTGCGGATGCCCTCCGGCTCGAAGGAGTTGTACATCTCGATTCTCGGCGTGATCGCCGCCGGCGCGGCGTATGTGCCGGTCGACGCTGACGACTCCGACGAGCGGGCACGGCTCGTGTTCGGGGAGGCGCACGTCCACGGCGTGATCGGCGAGGGCGGCGCGTACGTGCCTGCCGGCGCGGCCGACGATGAGCCCGCCGCACTGTTCGGCGGCGCCGCGCCGCATCCGAGCACGCACGCGATCGTCACCGTGCCGCCCCCGACGATCGACGACGACGCCTGGATCATCTTCACCTCGGGGTCGACGGGGGTGCCGAAAGGTGTGGCTGTGTCCCACCGCTCCGCCGCCGCGTTCGTCGACGCCGAGGCGCGTCTCTTCCTCCAGGATGCGCCGCTCGGCCCGGGCGACCGCGTCCTGGCGGGCCTCTCGGTGGCCTTCGACGCCTCGTGCGAGGAGATGTGGCTCGCGTGGCGCCACGGCGCATGCCTCGTACCCGCGCCGCGCTCGCTGGTGCGGTCGGGCGAGGACCTGGCGCCGTGGCTCATCCGGCAGGCGATCACGGCGGTCTCGACCGTGCCGACGCTCGCCGCGATGTGGCCGGCCGACGCGATCGAGAACGTGCGCCTGCTCATCTTCGGCGGCGAGGCCTGCCCGCCCGAGCTCGTCGCGCGGCTCGTCGCCGACGGCCGCGAGGTCTGGAACACGTACGGCCCGACCGAGGCCACCGTCGTCGCGTGCGCGGCGCTCCTCGACGGCGAGGGACCGGTGCGCATCGGCCTCCCGCTCGACGGCTGGGCGCTGGCCGTCGTCGACGGCGACGACCGTCAGGTCGAGCCGGGCGGGGTGGGCGAGCTGATCATCGGCGGCGTGGGGCTCGCCCGCTACCTCGACCCGATCAAGGACCTCGAGAAGTACGCGCCGATGCCGACTCTGGGGTGGGACCGGGCGTACCGCTCCGGCGACCTCGTGCGCTACGAGCCGCAGGGTCTGCTCTTCCAGGGCCGTGCCGACGACCAGGTCAAGGTCGGCGGGCGCCGCATCGAGCTCGGCGAGGTCGAGAACGCCTTGCAGGAGCTGCCGGGCGTGACCGCCGCGAGCGCTGCCGTGCGCACGAGCGACGCAGGGGTCCCGGTGCTCGTGGGATACCTCGTCGTCGACGGCGAGCTCGACCGCGCCGCCGCGCGCGGCCACCTCGCCGCGCGCCTGGCCGCGGGCGTCATGCCGCTGCTCGCCGTGGTGCCCGACCTTCCCGTGCGGACCTCCGGCAAGGTCGACCGCGCCGCGCTGCCGTGGCCGCTGCCCGACCTCGACATCCCCCGCGCCGACCTGACCCCCGACGAGGCGTGGCTCGCGGATCAATGGCAGGCGGTGCTCGGCCTCCCTGTCCCGGATCGCAAGGCCGACTTCTTCGACCTCGGTGGCGGTTCGCTCGCCGCGGCGCAGCTGGTCTCCCGCATCCGTGCGCGCGTCCCCGATTTCTCGGTCGCGGACATCTATGACGTGCCGCGCCTCGGGGCGATGGCCAAGGCGCTGCAGCCGTTCCTCTCGCGAGAAGAGGCGGGGGATTTCCGGATGCCGGAGCCCACTCCGCGCGCCACGCAGTGGGTGCAGTCGATCCTCGGCGCCCCGCTGTTCATCCTCTCGGGCGTCCGCTGGCTTCTCTATCTGCTGACCGCCGGGGCCATCCTCCGGCTGTTTCCCGGATTCGAGGCGCTGCCCTCTGCGCCGTGGTGGCTGCTCATCATCGGCCTCGTGCTCTTCGCCACGCCGTTCGGCCGCATGGCGATCGCCGCAGCATCCGCTCGGCTTCTCCTGGCGGGACTGCGTCCCGGGGACTACCCGCGCGGCGGCTCGGTGCACCTGAGGCTCTGGCTCGCGGAGCAGATCTCGGATCAGGTCGACGCCGTGGGGCTGGCCGGCGCACCCTGGGTCTCGTACTACGCGCGCGCCCTCGGCGCCCGCATCGGCACGGACGTCGACATGCACACGCTTCCGCCGATCACCGGCATGCTGAAGGTCGGAGATCGCGCCTCGATCGAGCCGGAGGTCGACCTCAGCGGCTACTGGATCGACGGCGACCTCGTGCGCATCGGCGAGGTGCGCATCGGCGCCGACGCCACCGTCGGCACGCGCAGCACCCTCGCGCCCGGCACGCGGATCGGCCAGCGCGCTGAGATCGCGCCCGGCTCCGCCGTCTTCGGCCGGGTGCGCGCGAACCAGTCGTGGGCCGGCTCGCCCGCCGTGCGCGTCGGCGGCACGACCGAGGGCTGGCCGGCCGAGCGCCCGCCCGCGGCGCGACGCTGGCTGTGGGCGTACGCGGTCTCGGCTGTTGCGCTGGGGCTCCTGCCCATCGTCAGCTTCGCGGCGGGGGCTGTGGTGCTCGCGCTGGGGATGCGCGGCGCCGCCGACCTGGGCGTCGCGCTCGGCGCGGCCTTCGTGTGGCTCGTGCCGGCGGTCCTGGTGACCGGATTCGTCTACGCCGGCGCCGTCGTGCTGGGCGTCCGGCTCGCCGCGATCGGGCTCCGCGAGGGCACGCACGCCGTGCGCAGCCGGATCGGGTGGCAGGCCTGGACGACGGAGCGCCTGCTCGACTCGGCCCGTACGGTTCTGTTCCCGCTGTACTCGAGCCTGTTCACGCCGGTATGGCTGCGGCTGCTGGGCGCGCGGGTCGGACACGACGTCGAAGCATCCACCGTCCTGCTCATCCCGGCGATGGCGCGTATCGAGGACGGTGCGTTCCTCGCCGACGACACGATGGTCGCGTCGTACGAGATGCACGGCGGCTGGCTGCGACTGGGCGAGGTGCGTATCGGCAAGCGCGCCTTCCTCGGCAACTCCGGCATGGCTTCGCCCGGTCACACGGTGCCCAAGGACGGCTTGGTCGCGGTGCTGTCGGCCGCACCGGTCAAGGCCAAGGCCGGCTCCTCCTGGCTCGGCTCGCCCGCGACGCGTCTGCGCCGCCAGCCGAACGAGAGCGACGCGAGCCGCACCTACAACCCTCCGACCTCGCTGCGGGTCGCGCGGTCGCTGTGGGAGATCTGCCGGTTCATCCCCGTCGTCGTCACGTGCGGCCTCGGCCTGCTCGTGCTCTTCGCGCTGGCCGCGCTCGTCGACACCGTCGGTCCTTGGATCACGCTCCTGCTGTCGGGCTTCGTGCTCCTGGCCGCGGGCGCGGTCGCCGCGGCCATCTCGACCGCCGCGAAGTGGCTTTTCGTCGGGCCGATCCGCGCGGGGGAGCAGCCGCTGTGGTCGAGCTTCGTCTGGCGCACCGAGGTGTCGGACACCTTCACCGAGATGCTCGCGGCCCCGTGGTTCGCGCGCGCCGCCGCCGGCACACCCGCGCTCGCCGTGTGGCTGCGCAGCCTCGGCGCCCGCATCGGGCGCGGCGTGTGGTGCGAGAGCTACTGGCTGCCCGAGCCCGACCTCGTGACGCTCGGCGAGGCATCCACGGTCAACCGCGGGTGCGTCGTGCAGACGCACCTGTTCCATGATCGAATCATGAGCATGGACACCGTCGAACTCGAACCCGGTGCGACGCTCGGACCGCACAGCGTGATCCTTCCTGCCGCGTCGATCGGCGCCCACGCGACCGTCGGCCCGGCGTCGCTCGTGATGCGCGGCGAGAGCGTGCCCGTCGGCTCCCGTTGGAGCGGCAACCCGATCGGACCGTGGCGCGCGGTCACGGTGCGCGCGTACCAGTCGACGTCGTGATCGGCCCCGATGCGTACACGCCGCGCAGCGGCGACGCCTCGTTCGACGTCGTGTCGTACGACCTCGACCTGCGCTACCGCGTGCACACGAACCGGCTCGAGGGCACCGCGCTCGTCAACGCGGTCGCGACCCAGCGGACGCGCTCGGTGCGACTCGACCTGATCGGCCTGCGCGCGTCGCGGGTCCGGGTGGACGGCGACGCGCGGACGAAGTTCGCACAGGATGCCTCGGCCCTGCGCATCACGCCCCCCCAGGCGCTGGAGGCGGGAGAGGAGTTCTCCATCGAGGTGCGCTATGCCGGTGCGCCGAGGCCGCGGCGCTCGCGGTGGGGCACGATCGGGTGGGAGGAGCTGGAGGACGGCGTGCTCGTCGCGTCCCAGCCGGTCGGCGCGCCGACCTGGTTCCCCTGCAACGACCGCCCCGACGACCGGGCGAAGTTCCGCATCGCGATCACCACGGATCCGGACTACACCGTCGCGGCGACCGGCGTCCCGCAGCCGCCGGTGCGCACCGGCGGGCTCACCCGCTGGGAGTTCGTGTCGGAGGTGCCGACGGCGACCTACCTCGCTGCCGTCCACATCGGCCCGTACCGCGAGAGCGCGATCGGCCCCGTGCGGCTGATGGCTCCGGCGCCGCTCGTGACCGCTGCCCGGCGGTGGTTCTCCGACGTGCCCCGCATCCTCGACTGCTTCGAGGAGGCGTTCGGGCCGTACCCGCAGGAGGGCTGCACGGTCGTCGTCACCGCGGACCCCCTCGAGATCCCGCTCGAGGCGCAGGGACTCGTCGTGTTCGGTGCCAACCACTTCGAGCCCGAAGCCGCGCGCCTGGTGCCGCATGAGATCGCCCACCAGTGGTTCGGCAACAGCGTGGGCGTCGAGCGGTGGCACGACATCTGGCTCAACGAAGGCTTCGCGTGCTTCGCCGAGTGGCTGTGGTCCGAGGCGTCGGGCAGCGCCGACATCGCGACCCTCGCCGACCAGCACCATGCGCGCCTCCAGGTGCTGCCGCAGGACCTCGTCATCTCGGACCCGGGCCCCGCGCTCATGTTCGACGACCGCGTCTACAAGCGCGGCGCGCTCACGCTGGAGGCGCTGCGTCGCACGGTCGGGGCGGAGGTGTTCGCCGACCTCCTCCACACGTGGGTGCGCGAACACCGGCACGCACTCGCCACCACCGAGGCGTTCCGCGACTGCGTCGCCCGCACCGCCGGCCCGGCGGCGGTCGAGCTCCTCGCGGTGTGGCTCGACGCCGCGCCTCTCCCGCCGCTGCCGCCCCGCCCGCAGGCACCCGCGGTGCGACGGTGGCTCAGACTCCCGGGCTCGCGGGACTGAGGAGCGCGACGCTCACGAGGATGCCCGGCGGCCCGGCCGCATCCCATCCCGCGTAGACCTCACCGCCGGGGACGGTCGCCGTCCAGGCGCTCGCGGCCCACGCCACCCCCACCGTCGAGGGCTCCACGCGGAGTCCCCGGCCGTCGGCCTTCAGTGCGGCCTCGATGCGGATCCACTCCCGCACGCTCGCCTCGCCGTCGCCGAGCACGCCTGACATACCGGCCGCGTCGCGGCGCGCATCGTGCTCGGGCTCGGCGTCGACGCCGAGCGCCGCAGCCTCCCGCGTCGCCGCCACAGCCGCGATCGCATACCCGCCCGCGTAGGTGACGCTGGCCAGGAACGGCGCGTGCGAGACGGTCACCGGGCCATGCGGCCCGCCGCAGCGGGGGCACGGATTGCTCAGTTCGGCGCCGGCGGGCAGCATCCCCCGCAGCAGACGCCACGCGTGCTCGCGCCGTGGCGCGCCGGGCGGCACCTCGGCCCACGCGATGTCGACGATCGACCGCGCGGAGGCCATCACACCTTCGGCTCGTGCGTCTCGATCGTGACGATGCCCGAGCCGGGGTTCTCCACCGACAGGTGCACCACCGAGAACGCGGCGGGCTCCAGGGCCGAGGCACTGCCGAGGTAGGAGCCGCGCAACGTGCCCGTCGCGAGGGCGAGCTCGCTGAGGATATCGGGGAGCACGGGCCCGTGGCTGCACAGCACCGCCGGCTTGCGCGAGCGCACCCGCTCGCCGATCACCGTTCGCGCATCGGACCTGCCGTCCTCCCACGCGTCCTGGCTGATGAGCTTGGTGGTGTCGATCTCCCGGCCGATCGCGGCCGACAGCGGGGCGACGGTCTTGACGCAGCGGGCGGCAGGGCTCGACACGATCCGCCGCACGCCGAAGGCGAGCAGCGGGCCGACGATCGACGTCGCCTGCTTGCGGCCGCGGGCGGCGAGCGGGCGCGCAGCATCCTTCCCCTGCCATTCCTCGCGGGTGACGGCTTTGGCGTGCCGCAGGGCGACGATGGGGAAGGTGCGCAGCACTCCCTCGTCGACGAGCCGCAGGAAGTGCTCCATGATCTCGGTGTCGACGGGGTAGCTGAGCCGCTTCAGCGCCTTCTTGGGAGAGACCCACTCGATGGCGGCGATCTCTTTGTTCGGCACGAACGCCGACGCGCGGATCGCGGCATCGGTCGCCTCGGCCGCCCAGTAGTGCACGATCTTGGTGCGCTTGCTCGGCAGCCGGTAGCGCGAGACTCCGACGGGCACGCCGAGGGCGACACGGATGCCGGTCTCTTCGTGGATCTCGCGGACCGCCGTCTCGGCGAGCATCTCGCCGGGGTCGACCTTGCCCTTGGGGAGCGTGACGTCGCGGTACTTGGTGCGGTGGATCAGGAGCACGCGCAGCTTGTCGTCGACGACACGCCAGACGACGCCCCCGGCCGCGTAGACGGCCGTCTCGGTCATCGCACCGCGCGTGCACGCCGGCGGCGCTGCACGTTGGTCATGGTCCGGTCCTGGAGATCGAGGAGCGGCTTTCCCTCCTCGCTCTGATTGTGCCGCACCCATTCGCCGTCGGGGCGGAGATGCCACGAGCTCGTCGTGTCGCTCATCGACAACGTGAAGAGGTCGTTCAGCTCCTTCACGTGGGCCGGCGATGTGACGCGCACCAGAGCTTCGACGCGGCGGTCGAGGTTGCGATGCATCATGTCGGCGCTGCCGATGTACACGACGGGGTCGCCGTCATTGTGGAAGGCGAAGATGCGCGAATGCTCCAGGTAGCGCCCGAGGATCGAACGCACCGTGATGTTCTCGCTCATGCCCTCGACGCCCGGCTTCAACGCGCAGATGCCGCGCACGCACACCTCGACCTTCACACCGGCCTGGCTGGCACGGTAGAGGGAGTCGATGATCTGCTCGTCGACCATCGAGTTGACCTTGATGCGCACGCTCGCGGGCTTGCCCGCCAGCGCATTGCGCCGCTCCTTGTCGATCAGGCGCAGCAGGCCCTTCCGCAGGTGCAGAGGGGCGACGAGGATCCGCTTGAACTTCTTCTCGATCGCGTAGCCGCTCAGCTCGTTGAACAGACGGGTGAGGTCGCGACCGACCTGGTCGTCGGCGGTGAAGAGCCCGAAGTCCTCGTAGATGCGGCTCGTCTTCGGGTTGTAGTTGCCCGTGCCGACGTGGCTGTAGCTGCGCAGCACGCCGCTCTCCTCGCGGATCACGAGCGCCAGCTTGCAGTGCGTCTTGAGGCCCACGAGGCCGTAGACGACGTGCACACCGGCCTTCTCCAGCTTGCGCGCCCACACGATGTTGTTGGCCTCGTCGAAGCGCGCCTTGATCTCGACGAGTGCGAGCACCTGCTTGCCGGCCTCTGCGGCATCGATGAGCGCCTCGACGATCGGGCTGTCACCCGACGTGCGATACAGGGTCTGCTTGATGGCGAGCACGTGCGGGTCTTTCGCCGCCTGCTCGAGGAAGGCCTGCACACTCGTCGCGAATGACTCGTACGGGTGGTGCACGAGCACGTCGCCCTTGCGGATCGAGGCGAAGATGTCGGGCCGCTCGTTGTTGTCGCCCGGCTGGAACGCCAGTGCCGTCGTCGGCAGATGCGGCTTGAAGCGAAGGTCGGGGCGATCGATGCGCAGGTCGAACAGTCCGCGCAGATCCAGCGGCCCGGGGAGGCGGTAGACCTCCTGCTCGGTGATGTCGAGTTCCTTGATGAGCAGGTCGAGCGTGACGTCGTCCATGTCGTCCGTGATCTCGAGGCGGATCGGCGGGCCGAACCGGCGGCGCAGCAGCTCGGCCTCGAGAGCCTGGATGAGGTTCTCGGTCTCGTCCTCCTCGATCACGACGTCCTCGTTGCGCGTGAGGCGGAAGGCATGGTGGTCGAGCACCTCCATACCGGGGAAGAGGTCGTCGAGGTGGTTGGAGATGAGGTCCTCGAGCGGCAGAAAGCGCAGGGTGCCGTCGACGGGCGGCAGCTCGACGAAGCGAGGGAGCATGGGCGGCACCTTGAGGCGCGCGAACTCCTGACGACCCGTCCGTGCGTTGCGGATGCGGATCGCGAGGTTCAGCGACAGCCCCGAGATATACGGGAACGGGTGCGCGGGATCCACCGCGAGCGGCATCAGGACCGGGAAGACCTGCGCCTGGAAGTAGTCGTACAGGCCCTCGCGCTCGGCGGCGTCGAGCGTGTCGTACGAGACCATCTGGATGCCGACATCCGCCATCGCCGGCTTCACGAGCGACGTCCAGACCTCGGCGTGACGCAGCTGCAGCCGGTGCGCCTCCGCCGAGATGTCGGAGAGGACCTCGGCCGGCGAGCGGCCGACGTTGGTCGGCAGGGCGAGGCCCGTCACGATGCGGCGCTTGAGGCCCGCGACGCGCACCATGAAGAACTCGTCGAGGTTGCTCGCGAAGATCGCGAGGAAGTTGGCGCGTTCGAGAAGCGGGAGGTTCGGGTCTTCGGCGAGCTCCAGCACGCGCTGGTTGAACGCGAGCCAGCTCAGCTCGCGATCCAGGTAGCGGTGGTCGGGAAGCTGCGAGTCGAAGACCTCGGAAAGGTCGAAGTCGTCGTCGTCCGCATCGCCCAGGCCGGCGTCGAGCACCTCGGGTTCGATCATCCCTTCATCATTGCAGGGTGACGTGACGAGAGTGTGAACGATCCCCACGCCTCCTCCACGCATCGCTTCGCGCTGCGCGGAGCCTCGGGCGCGCGGGCCCACCTCGACAGCCGTCCCTCGCACACTCGGTGAGGGGCGGTGTGCCGCCCCGGTCAGGCGTCGGTGCGCTCGCGGGGGGCGGGTTCGGGCTCGTCCTCGTAGACGTTGAACCGGTAGCCCACGTTCCGCACGGTGCCGATCAGCTGCTCCATGTCGCCGAGCTTGGCGCGCAGGCGCCGCACGTGCACGTCGACCGTGCGTGTTCCGCCGAAGTAGTCGTAGCCCCACACCTCGCTCAGCAGCTGCTCGCGGGTGAAGACGCGCGAGGGGTGCGTCGCGAAGAAGTGGAGGAGCTGGAACTCCTTGTACGTGAGGTCGAGCGGGCGACCGTGCACCTTGGCCGAGTACGACGACTCGTCGATAGTGATGCCCGAGGTCTGGATGCGCGTCGAGACCTGCTCGGCAGACTGACGGCCGACGGCGAGGCGGATGCGGGCGTCCACCTCGGCGGGGCCCGCCGTGAAGAGGATGACGTCGTCGACGCCCCAGTCGGGGGAGACGGCGGTCAGGCCGCCCTCGGTCACGATCAGCAGGAGCGGAGCGTCCAGGCCCGTCGTGTTGAGGATCTTGCACAGCGATTTGGCGCCGACGAGGTCGACACGGGCGTCGACGAAGATGATGTCGGCGCTCGGCGCGTTGACGAGCTGGGCGGGCTCAGCGGGGATCAGGCGCACGCGGTGGCTCAGCAGTTCGAGCGAGGGCAGGACGGGGCCGCCTCCGTGTGTGGAACTGAGAACCAGGAGCTGTGCCAATGGATCGCCTTCCCGGCGCAGGGGGGTGCGCCGCGAACCCCAGTGTAGGGCGTGGTGGAGGGGTACTCGATCCGCATGTCCTCCGTCGACACACCCATCACCCGCGCCGCAGCGCGTGCGCCGCGCGGGTTGTTGGGTGATGATGGGATGCGTGGCCGTGCCTGAACTCGCCCCTCGCCGCACACTCGGCGGCATCGTCGCCGTGTGGGTGCTCGCGGCCGTGATCGCCGTCGTCGTCGGAATCTTCGCGACGCCGGACTGGCGTGCGGCGTGGCTGGGCGTCGGACTGGGCGGATGCCTCATCGCCGGGTTCGCGACCCAGCTGTGGTCGGGCCGGTCCCAGGGGTTCACCGAGCGCGTCGCGGCGAGCGTCCTCGGCGCCGCCCTGGTGATGGGCGTCATCAGCCTGGGGTTCGGTCTTGCCGCCCTCGTTCCCGGCTAGACTCCCTCGTATGGATACCGTCGCGCTCGAACTGTTCTTCGTGGGCCTGCTCGGTCTGGCGTCTCTGGCGATCGTCTTCGTCTCCGCCGTCGTCGTCAAGAACCTCTACCGCGGCCAGCGCTGACGGGTCCGGTCGTGCTCGACATCCCGACCGACCTTCCGGCGGAGCTCGTCCCCCTGTCGTGGCTCATCGGAGTCTGGGAGGGCACCGGCGTCATCGACTACGGCGACCACGCCTACGCCGGCGAGTTCACGCACCGCGTGAGCTTCAGCCACGACGGCGGCGACTATCTCAACTACTCCGCGGACGCGTGGCTGCATGACGCAGAGGACCCCCAGAAGCGCACGCGCCTGGTGGCAGAACTCGGCTACTGGCGTCTCGCACTCACCGCGACCGACGCCGACGCCGGGCCGGGCCTGCTTCCCGCGCTCGCCGCGCCCGTCGTCCGCACCGCCGACGACATCGAACAGCTGCGCAACGCCGACGGCGGCTTCGACCTCGAGGCGGCCCTCGTGCACGCCGACGGCGTGAGCGAGCTCTATCTCGGCCAGATCAAGGGCCCGCGCATCGACATCGCGACCGACGCCGTCGTCAGGCCCGCCGGCGCGAAGTCGTACGCGGCTGCCACCCGCATGTACGGGCTCGTCGACGGCCACCTGCTGTGGGCATGGGACATCGCCGCGCTCGGCTTCGAACTCGGCGCGCACGCGTCGGCACGACTCGCGCGGGCGGAGTGATGACCGGCCCGTTCTCCGCTGTCCCCGGCGCCGTCGTCGACGACGCCGGGCTGCAGCACGTCGGCAATCCGCTCGCCGAGCAGCGCCGGCTCGCCGCCGGAGCCGCGCTCGCGCCCCGCGCCGACCGCGCGGTCATCGCCGTCCCCGGTGAGGACCGCCTGACCTGGCTGGACTCGCTGTCGTCGCAGGCGCTGACCAGACTCGACCCCGGCGTCGGCACGGAGCTGCTGATCCTCGACCCGCAAGGACACGTCGAGCACGCGGCATCCGTCGTCGATGACGCGGAGACGACCTGGCTCATCGCCGATCGCGCCGACGTCGAGGGACTGTACGACTGGCTGCGCAAGATGCGGTTCCGGCTGCGCGTCGACCCGCGGATCGCCGACGACGAGTACGCCGTGATCGGCGGCACCGCCGCCGCGCTCGAGCGCATCTCGCCCGCGGCACCCGCCGGGGTGCCGCTGGTGTGGCGCGACCCGTGGCCGTCGGTCACGCCGGGCGGTCACGCGTACGCGCCGGTCGACCCGCACCCCGGCGCCGATCGCGATTGGGCCGAGGCGATCGTGACACGCGCCGAGGAGGCGCGGATGGCGGATGCCGCGGCCCGCGGCGAGCTGGAGCTGGCAGGCCTGACCGCGGTCGACGCGCTGCGCGTCGCCGCGTGGCGCCCGCGCTGGACGACGGACGTCGACGAGCGGGCGCTGCCGCACGAGCTGGACTGGCTGCGAACTGCGGTGCACCTCGACAAGGGCTGCTACCGCGGGCAGGAGACCATCGCCAAGGTCCACAACCTCGGGCACCCGCCGCGGCGCCTCGTCGCGCTGCAGCTGGACGGGTCCGGCAGCGTGCTGCCCGAGCACGGCGCGGCCGTGCGGCTCGGTGACGACGCCGTCGGCATCGTGACGTCGGCGGCGCTGCACTACGAGGAAGGGCCGATCGCGCTCGCGGTCGTGCGTCGCACCACGCCCGTCGACGCCCCGCTGACGGTGGACACCGCCGACGGCCCAGTCGCCGCGGCGCAGGAGGTCGTGGTGCCGCCGGACGCCGGCGCCACGGCGAACGTGCCGCGCATCACCCGGCTGTCGCGCCGCGCGGCGGCCCAGTAGGGGACTCGGCGGTGAGCGGCGACGGCGAGACCGCCGCGATCACCCAGGTCGTGCCCACGGGCTGGCGCGCCCGGCTGGACCTTCGCCCGCAGCTGGCGCGCGTGCGCGGGTCGGCGCTCGCCATCCTGCAGATCACGGTCGCGGCGACCGCGGCGTGGGCCTGCGCGCACTATGTCATCGGGCATCCGGCGCCGCTGCTCGCGGCCACGGTGACGATCACCAGTCTTGGCCTGGTGCGCGACGCGCGCCCGCGGCGCGTGCTCGAGACGGTGGTCGGGATGCTCGTCGGCATCCTCGTCGCCGAGGGCTTCGTCGTGGTCGTCGGCCCTGGCTGGTGGCAGCTCGCACTCGCCCTCGGGGTGACGCTGCTGGTCGCCCGGTTCCTGTCGCCCTATCCGCCTTTCGCGATCATGGCGGGCGTCCAGGCGTGCATCGTGATGTCGCTGCCGGCGACCGAGCCGTTCTCCCGGCTCATCGACGGCGCGGTGGGCGGCGTCGCCGCCCTCGCGGTGACCGCGCTCATCCCGCGCAATCCCCGCAGGGAGGAGGCGCGCGACGGGCACGCGGTCTTCGCGGCTGCGGACGCGGCGGCGCGCACGATCGTGCAGGCGCTGCGTCGGGGCGACGCGCTGCGGGCCGCCCGCGGCCTGGAGAAGGCGCGCGCGATCGCCCCGCGCATCGACGAGTGGCGCGCCTCGCTGGACTCCGGCCTCGCCGTCGCAGGATTCTCGCCCTGGCTGCGCCCGCAGCGGGCAGAGCTGCGCCGGCACCACGCGGTGCTGCAGGCGATGGACTTCGCCACCCGCAACCTCCGGGTGGTCGCCCGTCGCGCCGTGTACCTGTGCGACGACGGCCAGCGGCGTCCGGTGCCGGCCGAGGTGCTCGCCGAGCTCATGCGCGCCGCGGAGCTCGTGGGCGAGAGCCTCGACGACATCTCGCTGCAGCCGGCAGCGCGCGAGGCGGCGCGAGCGGTGGCCGTGCGCCTCGACCCGGCGCGGATCCTCCCGGACGGTTCGCAGGGCGAGCAGAACCTCATCACCGCGATGCGACCGTTCGCGGTCGACCTCCTCACCGCGACCGGCATGTCGTCCGCCGAGGCGCGTGCGGTGCTGCCCCGCGTGTGACGGACTGCGCGCCGCGCCTCAGCGCGGGGCCACGGCATCCCACGGCACGGTGACCTCGCCCAGGCGCCACCGCGACCGCTCGAGGACCGGCCACCCGCCGTCGACCAGCGCCGACAGCGCTGTGCGCCAGCGATGCACCGGGCCGAAGGGCGACACACTCGCCGCGCGTTCCCACTCCGCGTCGAGGGCCGCAAGGAACGCGTGCACGGGCTCGCCGGGGACGTTGCGGTGGATGAGGACCTTCGGGAGCCGCTCCGCGGCGATGGACGGATGCTGCAGCCCCGCCAGCCGCAGCGACACCGTGAGGGTGCGCGGCACGGCGTCGGGGCCGAGTGCGACCCAGGTCGCGATGCGCCCGATCTCGTCGCACGTTCCCTCGACGAGGAGTCCGTCCGGCGCGAGGCGCGCGCACATCGTCGCCCACGCCGCCGCGACCTCCGACTCGTCGTACTGACGGAGCACGTTGAACGCCCGTACGACCGCCGGGCGGCGCCCGCCGGCTGTGGGCACCTCGAAGCCGCCGCGCGCGAACGACACGAGTGCATCGGCGGCGAACGACGTGCCGCCCGCGCGGACCTGCTCCAGCTGGGCCCGCGCCCGCGCGACGCGCGAGGGATCGATCTCGAGGCCGAGCACCTCGACGTCCGGCCGTACGCGGACGAGGCGCGCGTACAGCTCCAGCGCCGTCACGCCGCTCGCGCCGTAGCCCAGGTCGACCACGAGCGGATCGTGGGCCCGGCGCAGAGCGGGATGCCGCGCGATCCAGCGATCCACGCGCCGCAGCCGGTTGGTTCCGGTGGTGCCGCGCGTGATCTGCCCGACCGGTCCCCGCGCCATGTCTCCATGATGCCAGCCGCACCCGTCACAGCATCGGGAGGCGGCCCCCGGCGCCGATATCATGGGGCGCATGACCGCGCCCTACACGCTGATCCTCCTCCGACACGGCCAGAGCGAGTGGAACAAGACCAACCAGTTCACGGGCTGGGTCGACGTCCGCCTCACCGACCAGGGCAAGGCCGAAGCCCAGCGCGGCGGCGAGCTGCTGGCCGATTCCGGCATCCTTCCCGATGTGCTGCACACCTCCGTGCTCAGCCGCGCCATCCAGACCGCCGACATCGCCCTCGACGCGGCCGACCGCCTCTGGATCCCGGTCAAGCGCTCGTGGCGCCTCAACGAGCGCCACTACGGCGCTCTGCAGGGCAAGGACAAGGCGCAGACCCTCGAGGAGTTCGGCAACGAGCAGTTCATGCTGTGGCGCCGCTCGTTCGACGTCCCGCCGCCGCCGCTGGCCGCCGACGACCAGTACAGCCAGGTCGGCGACCCGCGCTACGTGGGCATCGACGGCGAGGTGCCCGACACCGAGTCGCTCAAGATCGTCATCGACCGCATGCTGCCGTACTGGCACAGCGACATCGTCCCGGACCTCAAGGCCGGCAAGACGGTGCTCGTGACGGCGCACGGCAACTCCCTGCGCGGACTCGTGAAGCACCTCGACGGCATCAGCGACGCCGACATCGCCGAGCTCAACATCCCCACGGGCATCCCGCTGGTGTACCGCCTCGACGAGAACCTCAAGCCTCTCGGCCCGGGCGAGTACCTCGACCCTGAGGCCGCCGCTGCCGGCGCCGCCGCGGTCGCGAACCAGGGCAAGGCCTGATCTCGAACAGCGCAGAAGAGCGGATGCCTCCCCACGAGGCATCCGCTCTTCCTTTTCTTCGCCTTCGCAGCGGCAGCCCCCGGCTGCAGGCCGCGTGACGGGCTTCAGAGAGACGGGGCGACGACGTCGATCGTGTCGGTGCTCGACGTCCAGTCTCCGGTCGACAGGTACGCGACCTTCTTCGCGACCGAGACCGCGTGGTCGCCGAAGCGCTCGTGGTAGCGGCTGGCGAGCGTGGCATCGACGGTGGCCGACGGATCGCCCTGCCAGCTGTCGCTGAGCACCTTTTCGAACACCGAGACGTGCAGCTCGTCGAGCTTGTCGTCGGCGTTGCGGATCTCGTCGATGAGGTCGCCGTCCTGCGTGCGCAGCAGTTCGGTGAGCTGGCGTGCCGCCTCGACGTCGAGTTCGCCCATCTTGAGGAAGGTGGACTTCAGGCCCTTGGGGATGGCCCGCTCGGGGAAACGCATGCGGGTGAGCTGGGCGATGTGCTCGGCGATGTCGCCCATGCGCTCGAGCGACGCGCTCATGCGCAGAGCGCTGACGACGATGCGCAGGTCGCGTGCGACCGGCTGCTGGCGGGCGAGGATCTCGATGGCGAGCTCGTCGAGCTCGACGGCCTTCTCGTCGATGACCGCGTCGGCCTCGATGACCTCCTCCGCAAGCGCCACGTCGCTCGTCCCGAACGCGCGCGTCGCCTTGTCGATGGCGATCGTGACGAGCTCGGCGATCTCGACGAGACGCCCCTGCACGTCCTCGAGGGACTGGTGGAAGACTTCGCGCATTCCGACGCACCTTTCATGGTCTGGGAGGGCTTGCGCCCGCGCCCGGCCGATTGTCGCCAGGGAAGGTTAACGGACGGTGCCCCCGTGGTGAACAGTACCCGGCGCGGGTGCCCAGGTCCCGGTCACGGTCCATTGTCGCGCGCGACGTGCCCCTACGCTTGAGGCATGGATACGACGCAGCTCGCGCTGCTCGCCCTCCTCGCGGGGATCATCATCGGCGGTTCGATCTCCGCCGTCATCGTCGCGTCGATGCGCGCGCGTGACCGCGCACATGCGGAGGGATCGATCGAGATCCCTGACGGCGTGCGGGGCGTCCTTCACGGCATGGACGATGCCGCCGTGGTGGTGGACGCGTCTTTCACGGTGCTGGCTGCTTCCTCCGCCGCCGCGGCGTTCGAGCTGCTCGAAGGCGGCACGCTCCCGACCGACGAGCTGCGGACCCTCGCGCGCCGCGTGCGGACCACCGACGCCGAGGTCACCGAAGCGAGCGCGACGGAGACGATGCGGCTGCGCCGTGGCGCGCCGCCGGCCGAGCCTCGCCTCGTGGCCGTGCGTGCGTCCCGCATCTCGCCGCGGCTCACCCTCCTCGTGCTGCGCGACATCTCCGAACGCGAACGCGTCGAGGAGATGCGGCGCGACTTCGTGGCGAACACGAGCCACGAGCTCAAGACACCCGTCGGCGCGGTGAGCCTGCTCGCCGAGGCGATCGAGTCGGCGGCCGACGATCCGCCGCAGGTGCGGATCTTCGCGATGCGGCTGCAAGCGGAGGCCAACCGGCTCGCGCTGCTGACCTCGCGCATCATGAACCTGTCCCGGCTGCAGGCAGCGGATGAGCTCCCGCAGCAGGACGTCTCGATCGACGAGGTCGTGGCATCCGCCCTCGACGCGCACGCGATCCAGGCGGACTCCGCCGGCGTCGAGGTGATGCGCGGCGGTGCGCGCGGGCTCTACGTGCATGGCGACGCGCAGGTGCTGAGCGAGGCGGTCGGCAACCTCATCGCGAACGCCATCGCGTATTCGCCGCGGGGCTCGAGCGTCGGCGTCGGTATCAAGGCCGTCGACCGCATCGTCGAGATCGCCGTGACGGACCGCGGCATCGGCATCGCCGAGGGCGAGCAGGACCGCGTCTTCGAACGCTTCTATCGGTCCGACCCCGCGCGCGCCCGCCGCACCGGCGGCAGCGGGCTCGGCCTCTCCATCGTCAAGCACGCGGTGCAGCGGCACGGCGGCGAGGTGCGCCTGTGGTCGCGCCCTGGCCGCGGATCCACGTTCACGATCCGCCTGCCCCAGATCGACGCGCCCGCCCTCGAGCCGGCGCCCAAGCGCGGGCGCAAGAAGAAGCGGCCCGCCGTCGCTGACATGCCGGCCACCGAGGCTGCGCCCGCCGCAGTCCCGGCACCGTCGGCCTCCGCCCCAGCTCCGGGCGCGAAGAGTGCGCCGACGGCGAAGAGCGCTCCGGCCGCCCCCGGGGCGAAGCCCGCCGCTTCCGCCCGCGCGGCCAAGGCCGCAGCACCCGACCGCGCGGCCAGGTCCGCCGCGCCCAAGACTCCCGTCGGTCCTGCCGGCGGCCAGAACCCGGCATCCGTCGCGAATGGAGACCCCGCATGACCCGCGTCCTGATCGTCGAGGACGAGCCAGACCTCGCCGACCCGCTCGCCTACCTCCTTCGCCGCGAAGGCTACGAGGTCGAGATCGCCGAGGACGGCCCGACCGCCCTGACCGCGTTCCGCGAGCGCGGCGCCGACATCGTGCTCCTCGACCTCATGCTGCCCGGAATGCCGGGCACCGAGGTGTGCCGCCAGATCCGGATCAGTTCGGCCGTGCCGATCATCATGCTGACCGCGAAGGACTCCGAGGTCGACATCGTGGTGGGTCTCGAGCTCGGCGCCGACGATTACGTCACCAAGCCGTACTCGGCCCGCGAACTGCTCGCCCGCATGCGGGCCGTGCTGCGCCGGTTCTCGCAGATCGACGCCGACCTCGAGGACCGTGTGCTGGAGGGCGGCCGCGTCGTGCTCGACATCGACCGTCACACGGTCGCCGTCGAGGGCGGCGAGATCAACATGCCGCTCAAGGAATTCGAGCTGCTCGAGGTGCTCATGCGCAACGCCGGGCGCGTGCTCACGCGCGGCCAGCTCATCGACCGCGTGTGGGGGAGCGACTACTTCGGCGACACCAAGACCCTCGATGTGCACATCAAGCGGATCCGCTCCCGCATCGAGAAGAACCCCGGCGCGCCGGAGATGCTGGTCACCGTGCGGGGCCTCGGCTACCGCTTCGAGGGCTGAGCCGCAGCGCACGGAAGAGGGCGCCCCTCGCGGGGCGCCCTCTTCTCGCGTGCGCGAGCGTCGCTCAGGGAGCGAGCGGCGCGAGGTAGTTGAGAGTCCCGTCCAGGACGGGCACCGAGACGAGCGCGCCCTCGGAGTCGCCGGACTGGAAGAACGTGGTGACATCGGTGCCGGGGAGGGCGTCGAGGTCCTCGACGAGCAGCGGCTCGTCCTCCTCCGAACCGAGGCTCACTGTCGTGTTGGCGGGAACCCGCACGGTGAGCGTCGGGCCGCCTTCGCCGAACTCGATGTTGAGGGTGTGCGAGTCCTCGGTCTGGTTGATCAGGGCCGCGACGAAGTTGCCCTCGGACCCGTCCTCGTTGGCGACGATCTGGGCGTTGCGAACCTCGATCGGGCCGGCCTCGTGGACGTTCGTGCCCTCCGCCGCCGAATACGGGATCGTGGTCGCCTGCGGCGAGATCATGCTGCACCCGGTCGTCGTGAGGACGAGTGCGCCCCCGATGGCCAGCGACGCGATGAGGCGGCGGTTCACGGATCCTCCATAAGACGGATGACGGTTCTCCAGCATTCTAGGGGCTCGCGATGTGCCGCGCGGAGCACCGCCGCGGCCGCAGGGCGGAGAACCTTAGCGTATTTCGCCTGTGGTATCCTGGAGGTTGCCGAAAGGACATAACTCCATGCTTTTTGAGGTTGGCGAGACGGTCGTCTACCCCCACCACGGGGCGGCTACGATCATCGAGGTCAAAGACCGGATCATCAAGGGCGAGACGAAGAAGTACCTGAAGCTCAACGTCACGCAAGGTGATCTCATCATCGAAGTCCCCGCAGAGAACGTCGACCTGGTCGGCGTCCGAGACGTCATCGGCAAGGAGGGCCTCGACAAGGTCTTCGAGGTGCTGCGCGCTCCCTTCACGGAGGAGCCGACCAACTGGTCGCGCCGCTACAAGGCGAATCTCGAGAAGCTCGCCTCCGGCGACGTCATCAAGGTGAGCGAGGTCGTGCGCGACCTCTGGCGCCGCGATCAGGACCGCGGCCTGTCGGCCGGAGAGAAGCGCATGCTCGCCAAGGCGAAGCAGATTCTGATCTCCGAGCTCGCTCTGGCCGAGAAGACCGACGAAGAGAAGGCGAGCGTCCTTCTCGACGAGGTCCTCGCGAGCTGAGACTCCTGGAACGGCGCCCCGATGGGGCGCCGTTCTGCTGTGCGCACCCGATTCCGACTGGGCAGCACGCGCACAGCGTCGCCCGTCGATCGCGATAGCGTGAGCGGGTGAGCATCACTCCCGTCCCGCGCGTCGGCGTCATCGTCGTGGCCGCCGGGTCCGGCACCCGGCTGGGCGCTGGAGCGCCGAAAGCGTTCGTCGGCATCGACGGGAGCAGCATCCTTCGTCACGCCCTCAGCGGCGTCTTCGCCGCCCCGCTCGCGCAGGTCGTGATCGTCGCGCCCGCCGGGCGCGAGGGCGATGCGCTGAGCGAGGCACTGGCCACCGCGGGGGACCGTCGAGAGCTGGTGTCGGTGGTCGCGGGCGGCGACACGCGGCAGGCCTCCGTGGCCGCCGGTCTTGCAGCCCTGTGGGCCGATGTCGAGGTCGTGCTGGTCCACGACGCAGCGCGCGCCCTCACCCCGGCCGACGTCTTCGAGCGCGTCATCGCGGCGATCGACGGGGGCGCGGCAGGCGCGATCCCCGTGCTCCCGGTCATCGACACGCTCAAGCGCGTCACGGGTGACGAGATCGTCGCCGCGGTCGACCGCGCCGAGCTCGCCGCCGCGCAGACGCCGCAGGGGTTCCGGCGCGACGTGCTCGACACGGCATACGCCGCCGCCGCGGCGGACTTCACCGATGACGCGGCCCTGGTCGCCGAGTCCGGGCACCCCGTCGCGGCCGTGCCGGGGCATCCTCTGGCTTTCAAGATCACCACCGCGGCGGACCTCGATCGCGCGCGCCACCTGCTCGCCGAGCCTGCGCCGCACCCGGCGGCACACCTCGGCGGCGTGCCGGCGCTTCCGCGCGTCGGCGTCGGCACGGATGTGCACGCGTTCGGCGGCGAGGGGACGCTGTGGCTCGCGGGGCTCGAATGGGCGGGTGAAGCGCCGCTGTCAGGGCACTCCGACGGCGACGCCGTGGCGCACGCGATCGTCGACGCGCTGCTGGCCGCCGCGGGCCTCGGCGACATCGGCACGCACTTCGGCACGGATCATCCCGAGTACGCCGGCGCGCACGCGGACGCGTTCCTGACGCGCACCGTAGCGCTGCTCGGGGAGGCGGGCTGGCGTGTCGGCAACGTCTCGGTGCAGGTGCAGGCGAACCGTCCACGCTTCTCCGCGCGCCGCGCAGAGGCCGAGCGAACGCTGTCGGCCGCACTCGGCGGCGCACCGGTGTCGGTCTCTGCGACGACGACCGACGGCCTCGGGTTCACGGGGCGGGGCGAGGGCGTTTCCGCCTTCGCCGTCGCCCTCGTCGTTCCGGCCTGACCGCTCCGCGCCCGTCGGTCGTCAGAGCGCGCGCGTCATGAACACCGAGAACGGGTCGAGCGCGTAGTCCTCGAAGGGGCCGCAGAAGACGAAGCCCTCGCTCTCATAGAGGCGCTGCGCGGGGACGAAGTCCTCGGTGGTCCCGGTCTCGAGCCAGAGGCTCGACATGCCGCGCCGTCTGGCCTCCTCGACGATGTGGCGCAGCAGCGCACGGCCGACCCCGGTGCCGCGGAACCGGTCATTCGCGCGCATCGACTTGATCTCGCCGCGGTGCGCATCGAGCGACTTCAGCGCGCCGACGCCAGCCAGTTCGCCGTCGATCCACGCCGTCCAGACCGAGAGGGACGGATGCCGCAGTGCCTCGATGTCGAGCGCGTGCACGCTCTCGGCGGGAGAGTTGTCGTGCATCCCCGCCAGGTGCAGGGCGATGAGGCGCCGGGTGGCTTCGCCGCTCAGGTCGTCGGTGCGGATCTCGATGGTGCGCTGCATGTCGCGCCCAGTGTGCCACGCGCCGGTTTCCGTGGTGTTTCCTGCCGCCGGCGCGGTTTCACGCCTCGACGGCGTAGGGAGCGGGGTCGCGCGGGGACCGGGATCCCCACGCGAGGAGGGCGAGCCCGGCGGCGAGCACCACGAGCCCGACGATCGCGAGTGCCGACAGCCGCTCGCCGAGCACGACGATGCCGAGCACGCTTGCGGTCAGAGGCTCGCCCAGCGTGAGCGTCGCGGCGGTGGCCGCGGTGAGCCCGCTGAGGCCCCACGTGAACAGCACGTACGCGATGGAGATGGTCGCGAGGCCCAGCCACAGCGCCATCACCGCACCTGATGTCGTGCCGAGCCATGAGAGGTCCACGAAGGGGAGTGCGAAGGCACAGATGATGGCCGAGCTGGCGCCCATGGCGCCGACGACCGTGAAGGGATCCCAGCCGTCGTCGAGCAGGCGACGCTGCGCGTTGGCGATGACCGCGAACGAGGCGCCCGCGCCGATGGAGCCGAGCAATCCGAGAGGATCCGTGCCGCCGGCCGTGCCCGCTTCGCCGCCGAAGCCGAGCAGCACGACGCCGATCGTCGCGAGCGCTGTCGCGCCCATCCACGTGGGTGTCGGCATCCGTCGCGTGAGCGCCCATTCCAGCAGGCCCGCGAGGATCGGGGCGGAGCCGAGGGCGACGACCGTGCCGACCGCGACGCCGTTGCGCGCCGTGCCGAGGAAGAAGAGAGGCTGGTACAGCGCGAGGCACGCGCCCGTCAGCACCATGAGCAGCACGGGCCGGGCGCCCCAGCGCGGCCGCACCGTACCCGCGGGCAGGCGTCGGGCATGCCGTGCGGCGAGCGAGAACGCGATGATCGCGAGTCCCGTGCCGCCGATCACCATGCGCATGACACCGATCGACAGGGGAGTGGTGCCCGCAGGACCGAGCGCCTGCGAGGTGCCGGTCGTGCCGAACAGCAGCGCGGCGGCGAGGACGGCGAGCACATGCACCCACCGTTTATATCGGAATCGGCGCCATCGACCGGCATCACCCCTGCGGGCTCGCTCAGGGTCGGCACGGCACCCGCCGGTAGGCTGGTGCGGTGACGGTTCAGTTGTACGACACCAAGGCGCAGACCCTGCGCGATTTCGTGCCCCTCGACCCCGGCAACGTCACGATCTACGTCTGCGGTCCGACGGTGCAATCCGGGCCGCACATCGGGCATCTGCGCGGCGCGCTGAGCTTCGACATCCTGCGCCGCTGGCTCACCCACCGGTACGGCCGTGTCACCTTCGTCCGCAACGTCACGGACATCGACGACAAGGTGCTCGCGAACGCGTCGGACGGTGAGCCGTGGTGGGCGCTCGCCTACCGCATGGAGCTCGAGTTCACGCGCGCCTATACCGCGATCGGCATCCTCCCGCCGACGTACGAGCCTCGCGCGACGGCATCGATCCCGCAGATGCAGGAGCTCATCCAGCGCCTCATCGAGGCAGGCCACGCCTACGCCGCCCCTTCGACCGGATCAGGGACAGCAGAGACGGATGCCGCCGGCGACGTCTACTTCGACGTCCGGTCGTGGGCGGACTACGGGTCGCTCACGAACCAGTCGATCGACGCGATGGAGCCCGCCGCCGACGCCGATCCGCGTGGCAAGCGCGACCCCCGCGACTTCGCCCTCTGGAAGGGCGCCAAAGCGGACGAGCCGACATCTGCGACCTGGTCGTCTCCGTGGGGCGCCGGCCGGCCGGGCTGGCACATCGAATGCTCCGCCATGGCGCGCCGCTACCTCGGTGCCGAGTTCGACATCCACGGCGGCGGGCTCGACCTGCGCTTCCCCCACCACGAGAACGAGCTCGCGCAGTCCACGGCCGCCGGCGACGGCTTCGCGCGGTACTGGGTGCACAACGGCCTCGTGACGGTCGGCGCCCAGAAGATGTCGAAGTCGCTGTTCAACTTCGTGCTCGCCGAGGACCTGCTGCGCGAGCGCGACCCGCTCGTGGTGCGCTACGCCCTCGCGGCGGCGCACTACCGGTCGAGCCTGGACATCACGACCTCGACGTTCGACGAGGCCGAGGCGGCGCTCGAGCGCATCCGCACCTTCCTCGAGCGAGCGCTGCGCACTCTTCGGGGAACGGAGGACGTGCGGGTGGATGCTGCCGTCCCGAAGGCGTTCGCGTCAGCCCTCGATGACGACCTCGGGGTGCCGCAGGCGCTCGCCGTGCTGCACGAGACCGTGCGTGACGGCAACACCGCGCTCGACGCGGGGGACCGCGACGCGGCTCTGCGAGCGTTTGCCGACGTCGCGGTGATGGCCGGCGTGCTCGGCATCGACCCCCTCGACCCGCACTGGCGGTCGACGGACGCCTCGGCCGAGGCATCCGCTCTCGACGCCTTGGTGAAGACGATGATCGCCCAGCGCGCCGACGCGCGCGCGGCCAAGGACTGGGCGGCCGCCGACCGCATCCGCGACGCGATCGCGGCGGCCGGCATCGCCCTCGAAGACGGTCCCGACGGGACGCACTGGAGTGTCGCCGACACTCCCCGCCCGGCGGAGAACAACTGACGGGCTGCGGCCCGCACGAAGGAGAACTGATGGCGAAGCCAGGACGCCCCGGCGCCAGCAAGGGCAACAAGAAGGGCCCCACCAAGGGCACCGGCGGTAAGAACAAGCGGTCCCTCGAGGGCCGAGGGCCGACTCCCAAGGCCGAGGATCGCGCATGGCACCCTGCCGGCAAGCGCAAGGCCGCCGCTGAGCGGTACGCCGCTGCGGGCGGCACGGGCAAGCCGGGGCAGTCCGCGCCGCGGTCGTCGCGCCCCGCGAAGAAGGACGACGACACCGAGACCGTGACCGGTCGCAACTCGGTGCTGGAGGCCCTCCGCGCGAAGATCCCCGCGACCGCGTTCTACATCGCGCAACGCGTCGAGATGGACGACCGGGTCAAGGAGATGCTCGCGATCGCCACCCACCGCGACATCCCGGTGCTCGAGGTCACACGCCCGGAGCTCGATCGCATGGCGGGCTTCGACGGCGTGCACCAGGGTGTTGCGCTCAAGGTTCCGCCGTACGAGTACGCCCACCCACAGGATCTGCTCGAGAAGGTGATCGACGCGGGGCAGACGCCGCTGTTCGTCGCGCTCGACGGCATCACCGACCCGCGCAACCTGGGTGCGATCCTGCGCTCGACCGCCGCCTTCGGCGGGCAGGCGGTCATCGTGCCGCAGCGCCGGTCCGCGAGCGTCAACTCGGCCGCGTGGAAGACGAGCGCAGGTGCGGCCGCGCGCGTCCCGGTAGCGCTCGCCTCCAACCTCACCGCGATGCTCAAGGATTTCAAGAAGCAGGGCGTGTTCGTCCTCGGCCTCGACGGCGGGGGAGACGTCTCCCTGCCGGCCCTCGAGCTCGCCGACCGGCCCGTCGTGATCGTGGTCGGCTCCGAGGGCAAGGGCCTCTCGCGGCTGGTGACCGAGACCTGCGACCAGATCGTGTCCATCCCGATCTCGTCGAGCACCGAGTCGCTCAACGCCGGCATCGCGGCATCCGTCGCGCTGTATCAGGTCTCGACGCTTCGGGGCACCACTCCCGCCTGAGTCCGCGTGTGACGCGCGCGGGAACAACTCCGCGCAGCGCTCACGTTCCCCCCTGCAGAGCCGGCGATGGCCGGCGACACCACCCGTCGAAAGGCAGCACATGGCACGCATCGCCGTCATCGGAGGCTCGGGATACGCCGGCCGTCACATCGTCGCCGAGGCGGTGAGCCGGGGCCACAGCGTGCTCTCGATCGCTCGCCGCATCCCCGCCGAGCGCCACGCCGGGGCGATCTACGTCGAAGGATCGCTGACCGACGTCCCCGATCTCCTGGCGCAGATCGAGGGCGTCGATGTGGTCGTATCGGCGGTCGCACCGCGCGGCGACATGCAGGGGCTCGTGCGCCCGAACATCGCGGCGCTCGCCTCTCTCCTGCCCGAGGGCGTTCGCCTCGGCGTGATCGGCGGGGCAGGCGGCAGCCTCGTCACAGAGGGCGGCGAGCGGGTCGTCGACCTTCCCTCGTTCTCCGAGGACTACAAGGCGGAGGCTCTCGAGGCGATCGGCGTCCTCGAGGACCTCAAGGAGGGGCCGGAGTCGCTGGACTGGTTCTACATCCACCCGGCGGGCGGCTTCGGCGCGTACAACCCGGGCGAGCGGACCGGCGAGTACCGCACCGGCGGCGACGTCATCGTCACCGACGCGGAGGGCGAGTCGTACATCTCGGGCGAGGACCTCGCGGTCGCGATCGTCGACGAGATCGAGAACCCGCAGCACCCCCGTAAGCGGTTCACCGTCGGGTACTGACAGCCGCGAATCGCGAAAGGGCATATCTCCGCCGGGGATATGCCCTTTCGCGATCGGTGCGGCCGAGGACGGACGTCAGACCAGGTCGCGCCAGTCGATGTCGTCGTCGTCATCGTCATCGATGACGGGGTTCGACGACGTGATGATGGAGAGCGACACGGTCTCAGTGGGCGGACCCATCAGGGTCGCCTCGTCGCGGCGGTGGCGCAGCACGTTGTCGATGTAGCTCGTCAGCGCCTCGGCGAGGGGCACCGACTTGCCCTTGGCCTGGGACAGGTACCAGCGGTGCTCGAGCAGCTGGTGGAACACCTCTGCGGGCTCGAGCTTCGAGCGCAGGTCCCAGGGGATTGCCTTGACGACCGGCTCGAACACCCGGGTGAGCCACTCATGGGCGACCATCTCCTCGTCGTCGCCGAGGCGTGAGATGCGCACGCGGAACTCGTCGAGGTCGTTGAGGAGACGCCGGGCCTGATTCTCCTCGACGTCGAGCCCCGTGAGGCGCAGCAGGCGCCGCTGATGGTGGCCCGCGTCGACGACCTTCGGCTGGATCGACACGCGCGTGCCGTCGGCCGTGGCCTGGATCGACATCTCGCCGATGTCGAATCCGAGGTCGTTCAGCCGCTGGACGCGCTCCGTGAGCCGATACGCCTCGTCGGCGCGGAACGTCTCCTCGTCGGTGAGTGCGGCCCACAGCGAGTGGTACGCCGACACGATGCCGTCGGCGATCGCGATCGCGTCGACGCCGCCCTCGAGGCGACCGCCGGCTTCGAGGTCCATGATCTCGCCCGCGATGTTCGTGCGGGCGACGTCGAGGTCGTGTGCGCGCTGGCCAGGGGTCAGGCCGCTCTCGTGCAGCTCGCCGGTCTCGGCGTCGACGAGGTAGGCGGCGAACGCGCCCGCGTCGCGACGGAACAGCGTGTTCGACAGCGACACGTCGCCCCAGAAGAACCCGACGTTGTGCAGGCGGACCAGGAGCAGAGCGAGCGCATCGACGAGTCGCGTCGCGGTGTCGGGGCGCAGCACCTGCGTGAACAGGGCGCGGTAGGGGAGGGAGAACTTCAGGTGCGCGGTGACCAGAGCCGCGGGAAGCGGCTCCCCCGCGGCATCCGTGCGTCCGGCGATCACGGCGACGCGCTCGACGCACGGCACGTCCAGACGGGCGAGATTGCCGAGCATGTCGTACTCGCGCTGCGCCATGGCCTGCGTCGTCTCCTTGATGGCGACCACGCGGCCCGAGAGGTTGGCGAACCGCACCAGGTGGCGCGAGATGCCCTTGGGCAGGAACACGATGTGGCTCGACGGCCACTCCCCGAGCGGGGTCGACCACGGCAGCGTCAGCAGCCCCGGATCGACGCTCGAGGCGGTGATGCTCAGGGCGTCAGGCACGAACCCTCCTGGAAAAGTGCGACGGCGCGGGGGGAAGAAGCTCCCACCCGCGCCGTCGCGAACGAATCGGCGGTTACGCCGCGGCGATCGCCTTGTCGGTGAGGCGCTCGCCCGACTCGATGTCGAACACGTGGACGTGTCCGGGGACCGGAGCCAGCGTGACCTTGTCGCCGGCGATCGGGTGACGGCGGCCGTCGACGCGCGCGACGATGTCGGTGCGCTTGCCGGCGACGTCGGCGTGACCGTAGAGGTAGCCGTCGGCGCCGAGCTCCTCGACGAGGTCGACCGTGACCGTGAGGCCCTTGCCGTCCGCGGGGGCGACCTGGATGTCCTCGGGACGCACACCGATGGTGACCTCGCTGCCGTGCGCCTTGCCGAGCGTGTCGGCCTCGACGCCCACGACGGTGTCGCCGAACTGCACGCCACCCTCGGCGATGTGCGCCGGGAACAGGTTCATGGCGGGCGAGCCGATGAAGCCGGCGACGAACACGTTGTTCGGCTTCTCGTACAGGTCGCGCGGGGTGCCGACCTGCTGGAGGAGGCCGTCCTTGAGGACCGCGATGCGGTCACCCATCGTGAGCGCCTCCGTCTGGTCGTGGGTCACGTACACCGTGGTGACGCCGAGGCGGCGCTGCAGCGACGCGATCTGCGTACGGGTCTGGACGCGGAGCTTCGCGTCGAGGTTCGACAGCGGCTCGTCCATGAGGAACACCTGGGGCTGGCGGACGATCGCGCGGCCCATGGCGACGCGCTGACGCTGACCACCCGAGAGGGCCTTGGGCTTGCGGGTGAGGTACTCCTCGAGGTCGAGGAGCTTCGCAGCCTCGAGCACGCGAGCGGCGCGCTCCTCCTTGCCGACGCCGGCGATCTTGAGCGCGAAGCCCATGTTCTCGGCGACCGTCATGTGCGGGTACAGCGCGTAGTTCTGGAAGACCATCGCGATGTCGCGGTCCTTCGGGGGGACGTCGGTGACGTCACGGTCGCCGATCAGGATGCGGCCCGAGTTGACCTCTTCGAGGCCGGCCAGCATGCGCAGCGACGTGGACTTGCCGCAGCCCGACGGGCCGACGAGAACCAGGAACTCGCCATCGGCGACCTCGAGGTTGAGCTTGTCCACAGCGGGGCGAGTGCCCCCGGGGTACAGACGGGTTGCGTTGTCAAAGGTGACGGACGCCATGTTCTCTTCTCCTTCACCGGCAGGTACGTGCCGGACGATCCGTAGTGAGGAATGAGCGGGGGCTTTACCCGCACGCCCGCCATCGGGCGCAAGGAACAGTATGACACGGCGCGCGCGGAGCTTGCGTCTGGGCATTTCCCAGGGTGGCTGACTAGCATCGTGGACGGCCGCTTTCCCGCCTGGCCAGTGCGAATCCATGGCTGATCCGGATCGCCGCCCCCTTCCGCCCCGAGAGGTTCCATGTCGAGCGACGAGTCACAGAACGCCGCGCCCAGCGAGCGCCGCGACGCCGTGCGCGAGAAGGCGCAGCAGGTGAAGGCGCGCCAGTCGCGAGCGCGTCTGATCCGACGGACGTCGCTCATCGCCGTCGCCGTCGCGTTCGTGGCCGTCATCGCCGTCGTGGTGACGTGGACCGTCTCGTCGAGCGCATCGAAGCCGACCATGAGCCCCGCCAAAGGCGTCGACGGCGGGTTCGTCGTGACCGATGTCACCGGAGCGGGCGTCGCCGACGACTCCAGCGCCGGCGGCCTGGTCGAGGGCGAGGCGAGCACGACTCCCGAGACCGAGCCGACTCCCACGGCGACCCCGACCGACGCGCCGGCGGTCGACATCCGCGTGTATGTCGACTACCTCTCGACGGGTTCGCGCGAGTTCCAGCTCGCGAACATGAAGCAGCTCTCGCAGTGGGTCGATGACGGCGCCGCCACCCTGACCTACTACCCGGTGGCCATGCTCACCGCGAAGTCGAACGGCACGAAGTACTCGCTGCGCGCCGCCGGCGCCGCGGCCTGCGTCGCGCAGCACTCGCCCGACTACTTCTTCGCGTTCAACGACGCCCTGCTCCGCCAGCAGCCGGAGGTCGACTCCGACGGCCTCAGCGACGCCGAGCTCGCCGACCTCGCGCAGGCCACCGGGCTCGACGGCCCGAAGGTCGTGCGGGCGTGCATCGAGGACCAGTCGTACGCCTCATGGGCGAAGACGGCGACCGAGCAGGCGCTCAAGGAGCTCCCCGGCACCGACGGCGTCGCTCTCACCGGCACGCCGATGGTCCTCGTCAACGGCACGCAGTACGTGGGCAAGCTCGGCGACCCGAAGGAGTTCGCGCAGTTCGTGCTGACGGTGGCGAGCGACGCCTACTACAAGGCGACACCGACGCCGACGCCGACGCCGACGGCACCCTGATCGGGTCCTCGCGCGGGCGCCGCTAGACTGGGCGCTCTGCCGACTTGGCGCAATTGGTAGCGCACCGTACTTGTAATACGGGGGTTACGGGTTCAAGTCCCGTAGTCGGCTCCAGTTTCCGGCGACTCGTCGCCGCGGGTCCGCGCCTCGTGTCGGCTCCCGTCCCACGGGCAGGAGAGGATGGATCGGGTGACCGGACGCCGCCTGCCTGCATGGGTCGGCCTCGGCGGCGCCGCGCTGATCGGCATCCTCACCGCCGTGCAAGCGCGCATCAACGGCCAGCTCGGCGTCCGCATCGGCGACGGGTTCGCCGCCGCCGTGATCTCGTTCGGCTCGGGGCTGATCGTCCTGGTCGTGCTGTCGGCCGCACTGCCGCAGGGACGGCGCGGATTCGGCGCCTTGGTGACGGGGCTGCGGGGGCGGAGGATCCCGATCTGGATGCTGTGCGGCGGCGTCGCCGGCGCGCTCTCGGTCGCCACGCAGTCGCTCGCGGTCGGCATCATCGGCGTGGCCCTGTTCACGGTGGGGGTCGTCGCCGGGCAGACGGTGAGCGGGCTGCTGCTGGACCGCGCCGGTGTCGGCCCGGCCGGTGTCGTGGCGGTGACGCCGGCGCGCCTCGTCGGCGGTGCGCTCGCGGTGCTCGCCGCGGCGGTGTCGCTGGCCGGAGGCGTGCACGCGCCGTTGGTGCTCCTGGTGCTGCCGTTCCTCGTCGGAGCGGGGATCGCGTGGCAGTCGGCGGTCAACGGCCGGCTGCGCCAGCGCGTGGGCACCCCGCTGACGGCGACCCTCGTCAACTTCATCGGCGGCACGGCGGTGCTCGGGGCGGCCGAGCTGATCCACACCGCGATCGCGGGACCCCCGACCTCGTTCCCGTCCGACCCGTGGCTGTACTTCGGCGGGGTCATCGGCGTGGCCTACATCTTCCTCGCGGCAGCTCTGGTGCCTTACACCGGCGTCCTGCTGCTCGGCCTCGGCACCGTCGTGGGACAGGTCGTGACTTCGGTCCTCATCGACGCCCTCTGGCCGACGGAGGCCGCGCCGGCGGTCGGCGCCTCTCTCCTCATGTCGACGCTGGCGATCCTGTCGGTGGTCGTGGCAGCGGTGCCGTGGAGACGGATGCCGCGCCGCGACCGCTGACGCCGCGCACGTCGTCGCCTCACCCCGCGTCGTACTGCGGGGTGGCATGCTGAGACCGTGCCGAAGGGGTCGCAGCCGCACCGCACCCTCCCGTCGCGCACCGACGACGGTGCTCGACCGCTGGACCGTGCGGCGACCGCGCTGAGGCCCGAGGATCTCATCGGCATCGATCGGCTCCTTGCGGCCGCCGACCGGCTGCTCGCGGACGACTACCCCGGCGACGACGACACGCGCCAGCCCGTGCACACCGTCTACGTGGCCGCCGATCGGTACGCGCCTGCGCTGCCTCGGGAGTGGGGCGCCGCGGCACGGGATGCCGTCGAGGCTCACGGCGGCATGGAGGCCGTCGCCCTCGACCTGGGCGTGCCCGAGACGTTCGCCGCCGACGTCGCGACGCTCGTCACGGCGAAGCTCGCGTCCGAGCCGATCGAGGACCTGCGCCTCGACCTCGAAGACGGGTACGGCGACCGCGGCGACGAGAACGAGGACGCCGACGTCCGACGCGCAGCTGGGCACCTGCTCGATGCGTTGGCCGGCGGCGAGGCGCCGCCCTTCTTCGGGATCCGCATCAAGGGCCTCGAACGGGCCACGCGGGCACGCGGCATCCGTTCTCTCGATCTCTTCCTTTCGACGCTGCTCGAAGCCGGCGACCTCCCGAAGGGCGTTCGGCTGACTCTGCCGAAGGTGACCACCGTCGCGCAGGTCGAGGCGATGGCGCGGCTCTGCGACCGCCTCGAGCAGCACCACGGGCTCGCGGCCCGAAGCCTGCGGTTCGAGATGCAGGTCGAGACCCCGCAGATCGTTCTCGCCGCGGACGGGACCTCGCCGCTGGCCCGGGCGATCCACGCCTCAGACGGCCGGGTGAGCGGGCTGCATTACGGCACGTACGACTACAGCGCCGCCCTCGGCATCGCCCCGGCCTACCAGTCGCTGGATCACCCGGCGGCCGATCACGCCAAGAACGTGATGCAGGTCGCGGCGGCGCAGACCGGAGTGCGGCTGGCCGACGGCTCGACGAACGTCCTCCCGGTCGGCGACGCGGACGCGGTGCGCGCCGCCTGGCGTCTGAGCGCACGGCTCACCCGCCGTTCGCTCGAGCGGGGCTTCTTCCAGGGCTGGGACCTGCACCCCGCGCAGCTCGTGCCGAGGTTCGTCGCCAACGCGCTCTTCTACCGCGAGGGCTTCGCGCCGGCTGCGGCGCGCCTGCGCGCCTACGTCGACCGGGTCGAGGGCGGGATCCTCGATGAACCCGCCACCGCCCGCGCGCTCGCGACGTTCGTGGCTCGCGGCGTCGCCTGCGGGGCCGTCACCGAGCAGGAGCTGACGGATGCCGCGGGCCTCGATCTCGCCGCCCTCGCCGCGCTCGCGCATCCGCCGCACACCACGACCGAGGGGCACGCATGAGCTACTACACGCCGCAGGGCGGCCTGCCGCCGCAGACCGCGCTCCTCACCGATCGCGCCGTGGTGAAGCCCGCGTACACGTTCATCCCGAAAGGCGTGCTGCGCGACATCGTCACGAGCAGCCTGCCCGGGTTCACAGACACACGATCGTGGATCCTGGCGCGGCCCGTCGCGGGTTCGGCGACGACCTTCGCGCAGCTGATCGTCGAGATCGCACCCGGCGGGGGAGCCGACAGACCCGAGCCCGAGAGCGGGGTCGAGGGTGTCGTCTTCGTCACGGCGGGCACGCTCACGCTCACCCTCGAGGGAGAGCGGCACGCGCTCGAGCCGGGCGGCTACGCGTTCCTCGCGCCGGGTGCGGCATGGTCACTGGCCAACGAGGGCGGCGTGCCGGCGACGTTCCACTGGATCCGCAAGGCCTACGAGCCGGTCGAGGGGGTGCCGGCGCCCACGTCGTTCTTCGCGCGCGACCAGGACGTCGAGCCGCGGGCGATGCCTGACACCGACGGTGCGTGGGCGACGACGCGCTTCGTCGATCCCGACGACCTCTCGCACGACATGCACGTCAACATCGTCACGTTCCAGCCCGGCGGGTCGATCCCGTTCGCCGAGACCCACGTCATGGAGCACGGCCTGTACGTCCTGCAGGGCAAGGCGGTGTACCGGCTCAACGACGACTGGGTCGAGTGCGAGGCCGGCGACTACATGCTGCTCAGGGCCTTCTGCCCCCAGGCCTGCTACGCGGGCGGACCCGAGCCCTTCCGATACCTGCTGTACAAGGACGTCAACCGCCAGATCCGGCTCACGTGACGAGGGGCGAACGGGGGAGTCCACACATGAGCGAACGGATGCCGCAGCACGATCTCGTCGTGCGCGGCCGTCGCGTGCTCACCGACAGCGTGTTCCGGCCGTGCGAGATCGGCGTCACCGCTGGGGTCGTCGTGGCGATCGAGCCCCATGGCGCGGGACTGCGCGGACGCGAGGAAGTCGAGCTGCAGAACGACGAGGCGCTGCTGCCGGGACTCGTCGACACGCACGTGCATGTCGACGAACCCGGCCGCACCGAATGGGAGGGGTTCGCCTCGGCCACGAAGGCCGCTGCGGCCGGCGGCGTCACGACCATCGTCGACATGCCCCTCAACAGCGTCCCGCCGACCGTCTCGGTCGAGGCGCTGGGGATCAAGCGCCGGGCCGCACGGTCCCAGGTGTTCGTCGACGTCGGGTTCTGGGGCGGGGCGGTCCCCGGCAACACGCGGGAGCTCGGCCCGTTGCACGACGCCGGGGTGTTCGGGTTCAAGTGCTTCCTGCTGCCCTCGGGCGTGGACGAGTTCCCTCCGCTCGATGCCGCGGAGATGGAGCGCGACATGGCCGAACTCGCCGGGTTCGGCGGGCTGCTCATCGTGCACGCGGAGGACGCGGCGACGATCGAGCACGCCCCCCACGCGCAGGGGGCCCGTTACGACCGGTTCCTCGCCTCGCGCCCGCACACGGCGGAGGACGTCGCCATCGCCGAGGTGATCGACCGCGCGCGCCGCACCGGGGCCCGCGCGCACATCCTGCACCTCTCATCGTCCGACGCGCTCCCGCTCATCGCCGCCGCCAAGCGTGACGGCGTGCGCCTCACCGTTGAGACGTGCCCGCACTATCTGACGTTGACCGCGGAGGACGTCCTGGACGGGGCGACCGCCTTCAAGTGCTGTCCGCCGATCCGTGAGGCGGCCAACCGCGAGCGGCTCTGGGAGGGACTCGTCGACGGAACGATCGACTGCATCGTCACGGACCATTCGCCCGCCACCATCGACCTCAAGGCGCCCGCCGACGGCGACTTCGCCGTCGCATGGGGCGGTGTCTCTTCACTTCAACTGGGGCTGCCCGTCGTCTGGACCGAGGCCCGCCGACGCGGCATCCCGCTCGAGAAGGTGGTGGAATGGATGTCGGCGCGTCCGGCGGCCCTGACGGGCCTCGCCCGCAAGGGCGGGATCGCGCTCGGCTTCGACGCCGACCTGTCGGTGTTCGCACCCGATGACGGGTTCGTCGTCGACGTCGCCCGTCTGCACCACAAGAATCCCGTCTCGCCGTACGACGGCGGCGCCCTGTCGGGCGTCGTACGCGAGACCTTCCTGCGGGGCGAGCGGGTCGACTTCGCCGAGCCCCGTGGTCGCCTGCTGCGTCGCGGCGCGGCCTGAGCGCCGACACCGGCCCTCTCCGGCCGGGTGAGACGTGACGATACGGAAGAAGAGTGAGATGTCGGCAGATCCCTATGGCAGCGGTGCAGAAGTCCTCGAGGCGGAGGACGACCTGCGGTCGCTGATCACCCCGCGTCCCGCGCGCCACCGCGCCGTGGACCCGGCGATCGCGCGCTCGTGGCTGCTCGTCCCCGGGACCCGCCCGGACTCGTTCGACGACATGGCGGCGTCGCGCGCCGATGCGGTCGTGCTCGACATCGAGGATGCCGTCGACCCGAGCAACAAGCCGCAGGCGCGGCAGGACGTCACGGACTGGCTCCGTGGCGGCGGCCGTGCCTGGGTGCGCGTCAACGACGCGCTGAGCCCGTTCTGGGGCGAAGACCTCGCGGCGCTCGCGGGCATCCCCACGCTGCTCGGCATCATGCTCGCGAAGACCGAGTCGGCCGACCAGGTGACGAGTTCGTTCGACCGCCTCGGCGGCAACGTCCCCGTGGTGGCGCTCGTCGAGTCGGCGCTGGGCATGGAGGACGCCGCCCACATCGCGCGCGCCCGGGGCGCCTTCCGCCTCGCGTTCGGCAGCGGAGACTTCCGCCGCGACACCGGCATGAGCGCAGACGCCGAGGCGATGGCCTACCCGCGTGCGCGCCTGGTCGTCGCCAGCCGCGTGGGCGATCTGCCCGGGCCGATCGACGGTCCGACGGTGGGCAACAGCATGCCGACGCTGCGCGAGCACTCCGCGATCACGGTCTCGATGGGCATGACCGGCAAGCTCTGCCTCGCTGCCGAGCAGGCCCCCGTCATCAACGAGGTCATCTGCCCCACGCCGAGCGAGGTGCTGTGGGCACTGGACTTCCTGGCCGACTTCGAGGGCCGCGGTCGTGTGGTCCGCGACGGCAGCGACTTGCCCCGGCTCGGCCGGGCGCAGAAGATCGAGAAGCTGGCTCTCGCGTTCGGCGTGCACCCGACCTCGTGACCGGCGACGAGCGAAGAACCATCGAAGGGATGCACGACATGGCCGACATCCGCCTGAGCGAGGGCGACGCGAACCCCGGGTTCGCCCTGCCCGACTCCACCGGCACCGTGGTGCGGCCGGAGGACTTCGCCGGCCGCCGCCTCGTCGTGTACTTCTACCCGGCCGCGTTCACCCCCGGCTGCACGACCGAGGCGTGCGACTTCCGCGACAACCTCGCCTCGCTGCAGGCGGCGGGGGTCGCCGTCGTCGGCGTCTCGCCCGACTCGGTCGAGACGCTCGCGGAGTGGGCCCAGGCCGAGCAGCTGCAGTTCCCGCTCCTCTCCGACGAGGACCACGCCGTCGCGGAGGCATGGGGCGCGTGGGGCACCAAGGTCGTCAACGGTGAGGAGCGCGTGGGCCTCATCCGCTCGACGTTCGTGCTGGATGCCGACGGCACGGTGCAGTCCGCCGAGTACCGGGTCGACCCCAACGGCCACGTCGACCGCCTCCGCGCCCAGCTCGCCGCCTGAGCCCACCCGCCCGACAGGTACGCCGAAGCGATGGAGCTGGACGCGTTCAACCGCCTCGACGCCGAAGCCGCGCGAGCCGTGGTGCGCCGGTGCGTCGACATCGACCGGTGGGTCGATGCCGTCGTCAGCGGGCGGCCGTATGCGACGACCGCGGACCTCCTCGCGGCGGCGCGCACGAGCGCCGCGCCGTGGACGGTGGCCGAGATCGACGGTGCCCTCGCCCACCACCCCCGCATCGGCGAGCGCGCGAGCGGAGCGGGGGCCGAGGCATCCCTCTCGCGATCCGAGCAGGCGGGGATCGGGATGCCGTCCGCCGACGTCGCCGCCGCGCTCGCCGCAGGCAACCGCGCCTACGAGGAGAAGTTCTCGCGGGTCTTCCTCGTCCGGGCGGCCGGGCGCAGCGCCGACGAGATCCTCGGTGCGCTGAGCGAGCGGCTGGCCCACACTGAGGAGGAGGAGATGCCGGTCGTGGCGGAGCAGCTGCGGCAGATCGCGGTCCTCCGACTGGAAGGGATCATCGGTTCATGAGCCAGATCACGACGCACGTGCTGGATGCTGCGCTCGGAGGCCCTGCCCGCGGCGTCGGCGTCGTGCTGACCACGGCCGACGGGGCCGAGATCGCGTCCGGCGTGACCGACGGGGCGGGCCGGATCTCGGATCTGGGCCCGGAGCGTCTCGACGCCGGCACGTACCGGCTCACGTTCGCGACCGGCGACTTCTTCGCCGCGACGGGGCGCACCACGTTCTACCCGGTCGTGTCGATCGACTTCGCGGTCGCCGACGCCGACCAGCACTACCACGTGCCCCTGCTGCTCAGCCCGTTCGCGTACTCGACCTACCGGGGGAACTGACATGCCCGAGCCCGCGATCGTGCTCGGCGCGAACCAGTACGGCAAAGCCGAGGTGCGACTCGTCCGCATCGACCGGGACGGCCCGCGACACAGGATCACCGACTTCGACGTGACCTCGCAGCTGCGTGGCGATTTCGCCGCGGCCCACATGGAGGGGGACAATTCGCGGATCGTCGCCACCGACACGCAGAAGAACACGGTGTTCGCCTTCGCCCGCGACGGCGTCGGCACGCCCGAGGAGTTCCTGCTCCGGCTGGGACGCCACTTCACCGGGGAGTTCGACTGGGTCACCGGCGGACGCTGGGAGGCCGAGCAGTACACCTGGAACCGCATCCCCGTCGACGGTGCGGGGCACGACCACTCGTTCGTGCGCGGCGGCACAGAGACCCGCACGGCCGTGGTCACGTTCGTGGGAGCCGAGGCGACCGTCATCTCGGGGCTGCGCGATCTCGCGGTGCTGAAGTCCGCCGGGTCGGAGTTCCACGGGTTCGTGCGCGACCGGTACGCGACGCTCGCCGAGACGGACGACCGCATCCTCGCGACGTCCGTCACCGCGAGGTGGCGCTACAACCGCCTCGACGTCGGGTTCGACGAGTCCTACGCCGAAGTGCGCCGTCTGCTGCTCGAGGCATTCGCCCGGACGCACTCGCTCGCGCTGCAGCAGACCCTGTACGAGATGGGTCGGTGGGTCCTAGAGGCCCGCACCGAGATCGACGAGATCCGCTTCTCGATGTCGAACCTGCATCACTTCGCGGTGGACTTGACGCCGTTCGGGCTCGACAACCCCAACGAGGTCTTCTACGCCGCCGATCGCCCGTACGGGCTGATCGAGGCGACGGTGCTCCGCGACGGCGTGCCGGGGAACCACCCCGCGTGGCAGGGGATCGCCGGCTTCTGCTGAGGCCCTCGGCCCCACGCACGGAGAAGAATGCGTTGGGCCGTGTCAGCCCTTCGGCATGCGGCTCACGAAGCGGGTGGCGTCGACGCCCTTGCGGCGGGTCGGACGCGAGCGCTTCGGCTTGCCGCCGACGTAGAGCCAGCCGAGCAGCTCCTCGTTCTTCTTGAGGCCGTGGGCCTTCGCGACGGCCTTCGACCGGGTGTAGTCGCCGGTGCGCCAGAAGACGCCCCAGCCGGCCTCGTCGAGCACCAGGCTCAGCACGTGCGCGACTCCGGAGGCGACGGCCTCCTGCTCCCACCGCGGCACCTTATGCGTCTTGCTGTAGCTCGCCACCACCGCGATGAGCAGCGGCGCCCGCATCGGCTTGGACGACGTGCCCTTGTCGCCCTCGGCCTTGTTGATGGCCCGGCCCAGGCGCTGTCGATCGGCACCGCGCAGCTCGATGAGACGCCACGGGTGCAGCGACTTGTGGTCGGCGACGCGCCCGGCGGCGGCGACGAAATCGAGGAGCTCCTCGTGCGTAGGCGCCTCATCCGTCACCTTCGACCACGACCGCCGCGCGAGTGCGGCGTCGAGCGCGCCGGACATCACGCCGCGCCCTCGCCGGGCGTGAACTGCAGCGAGATCGAGTTCATGCAGTAGCGGTCGCCGGTGGGGGTGCCGAAGCCGTCGGGAAACACATGGCCCAGGTGCGAGCCGCAGTTCGCGCAGCGCACCTCGGTGCGCACCATGCCGTGGCTGTCGTCCTCGATGAGCTCGACCGCCTCGGGGCGGATGGACTCGTAGAAGCTCGGCCAGCCGCAGTGCGAGTCGAACTTCGTCCCGCTCTGGAACAGCTCGGCGCCGCACGCCGCGCACGTGTACAGTCCGGCGCGGCTCTCGTCGAGCAGCTCACCGGTCCAGGGCCGTTCGGTGCCCGCCTGGCGCAGCACGGCGTACTGATCGGGGGTCAGCTCGTCGCGCCACTCGGCTTCGCTCTTGTCGACGGCGTAGCTCATGGTTCCTCCTCGCCGCCCACTGCGGCCACGCTCCATTCAACCCCAGCTGCCGGGGCGGTGGGCCGCACCGGGTCGCCCGCATCCGTGAAACCCCACCGTGCGGACGAGACCTCGGGGTTTCCCCACGGTCTCGTCCTTCGACTGCGGTCTCACCGACGCGCGCGACGGGACGGGACGGTGTGGGCGAGGATGAGGGCATGGACGAGGCGGACGCACACGAGCGCGCGGCGGTCGTCGAGCGGTACGCGCGTTTCGCGCGCGACGAGGCGCCCGGCCGCTCGCCGCTGTACGCCGAGTGGGCGGACGGGGTCGCCTCCGATCCGGAGCTCGCCGCCATCCTCGCCCGCATCCCCGCCACTCGGCGGCAGCCGCCGCTCGTCTTCGCGGTGACCCGCATGCTCGGCGCCCCCGAGGGCGCGTTCCCGGCCTGGGCCGCGTGGCTCGTCGAGCACGGCGAGGAGGTCGTGGCCGAGGCATCCGTCCGTCGTCTGCAGACCAACGAGCCGCAGCGGTGTGCCGCCCTGCTCCCGGCGCTCGCGACGGTCGACGGGCCGATCGCACTGCTCGAAGTCGGCGCGAGCGGAGGGCTGTGCCTGTACCCCGACCGCTACTCGTACCGCTACCGGGGGAGCGGTGGCGTCCTCGCGCTCGATCCCGACGCCGGGGCCTCACCGGTGGTGCTCGAGTGTGACGTCACCGGCGAACCGCCGCTGCGGCTGCCGGAGGTCGTGTGGCGCGCCGGGATCGACCTCGAGCCGCTCGACGCGGCCGACGTGGGCGACCGTCGGTTCCTCATGAGCCTCGTGTGGCCGGGCGAGAGCGGAAGGACGGAGCGGATCGCCGCCGCCCTCGACATCGCCGCCGCAGAACCGCCGCACCTGATCGCCGGCGACGCATCCGACCCCGAGGTGCTGCGCGCGGCCGCCGCGCTCGCACCCGCCGACGCGACGCTCGTCATCAGCACGCCGGGGGTCCTGCCGCACATCCCGCGCGCCGGACGCGAACGCCTCCTCGATGCCGTGCGCACCCTCGACGCGGTCTGGATCACGATCGACCCGCCGGCGCTGCACGATCGGTGGCGGCCTCCCGTCGACGCCGCGTCGTGGGGCGGCTTCGTGCTCGGTCGCGGCGGTCACCCGCTCGCTGCGGTCGACCCGCTCGGCTCGTTCGTGCACTGGCGCGCGTGGCTCACGGGAGGAACGGATGCCGCGGGCTAGCGTGGAGGCGTGCCTCTGACCGACCGCGACCGCGCCATCCTCGACTTCGAGGCCGAGTGGCGCCGGCACGCGGGGGCCAAGGAGGAGGCCATCCGCTCCGACCTGGGCCTGTCGCCCGCGCGGTACTACCAGCTGCTCGGCCGCCTCATCGACACGACCGACGCGCAGGAGCACGACCCCATGCTCGTGAAGCGGCTCCGCCGGCTGCGCGAGGCGCGTCTGCACGAGCGCGCCGGCCGCGCCGCCGACGCGCGCTGACCCGCCGCCGCGCGCCACGCGGGCCGTCACGGACCGGGCGCCCGGGGTTCGGCGGGTAACATCGACGGGTGCCGACCACCAGCTTCCCCCGGGATCGTTTCGACGATGTGCCGGAGACGGACCGCGTCGGCGCCCACCGGGCCGAGAACCCCCGGATGCGGGGATGGGTCGTCCTGCTGTGGGCCGCGCTGGCCACCGTCGTGCTCATCGTCGTGGGCATCTTCGGCACACTGCTGGCGTCCGGACGCATCGAGCTGGTCCCCACGCCCACCCCGACCGTGGAACCGGTTCCCGAGGTGACGCCGGTCGTCGACGTGAACTACGACGTGATGATCCTCAACGCGACCCCCGAGCAGGGTCTCGCGACGCAGATGAAGGACGTCGTCGTCGGTGCGGGCTGGGCGGATGACAAGGTGACCGCGGGCGAGGCGGGGTCGCAGGACTTCCCGACGACCACCGTGTTCTACGTCGACCCGGCTGACGAAGCCGCGGCCGCGGGCCTCGCCGGCATCATCGGAGGCGCCGAGATCGAGCAGAGCGAGGCGTACCCCGCGACCACGGAGGGCGTGCCGCAGCTCACCGTCGTGATCGGTCTCGACCGCACGGCTGCGGGGCAGACCCCGGCCCCTACGCCCTGACCCGTCAAGCGCGTGTTTCGCGCCGGTAAACACTTGTGTGCCTGCATGTCAACAAGTGACGAAACGCGCGGATGCCGCGATTTGGCCTGCATACGATGAAGCCCTGCACCGCCGGCAACAGGAGAAACGCATGACCCAGGGCACCGTCAAATGGTTCAACGCCGAGAAGGGATTCGGCTTCATCACCGTCGCCGACGGCCAGGACGTCTTCGTCCACTACTCGAACATCGACATGTCGGGCTTCCGCGTGCTGGAGGAGGGGCAGACCGTGGAGTTCACGGTCGGCTCCGGCCAGAAGGGGCCGCAGGCCGAGTCCGTGCGCGTCGTCTGACGCCCGGCTCAGCGCCCGACGCTGAACCGACACCGGAGACGGGATGCCGAGAGGCGTCCCGTCTCCTTGCGTTTCAGCATCCGTCCCCGCGGCTTGCACTCGGTAGGGTCGAGTGCCAGAATGATTTAGCACTCGTCTTCATTGAGTGCTAATACCCAAAGCCAACGTTCCGGAGGGACGACACACACATGGCAAAGATCATCGCTTTCGACGAGGAGGCCCGTCGCGGCCTCGAGCGCGGCCTCAACATCCTGGCCGACGCCGTCAAGGTGACGCTCGGCCCGCGCGGTCGCAACGTCGTGCTCGAGAAGAAGTGGGGCGCCCCCACGATCACGAACGACGGTGTCTCCATCGCCAAGGAGATCGAGCTGGACGACCCGTACGAGAAGATCGGTGCGGAGCTCGTCAAGGAGGTCGCCAAGAAGACCGACGACGTCGCCGGTGACGGCACCACCACCGCGACCGTTCTGGCTCAGGCGCTCGTGCGCGAGGGCCTGCGCAACGTCGCGGCCGGCGCCGACCCCATCTCGCTCAAGAAGGGCATCGAGAAGGCCGTCGCCGCCATCACCGCCGAGCTGCTCGAGTCCGCCAAGGAGGTCGAGTCCAAGGACCAGATCGCCGCCACGGCGTCGATCTCGGCCGCCGACCCCGAGATCGGCCAGCTCATCGCCGAGGCCATCGACAAGGTGGGCAAGGAGGGCGTCGTCACCGTCGAGGAGTCGCAGACCTTCGGCACCGAGCTCGAGCTCACCGAGGGCATGCGCTTCGACAAGGGCTACATCAACCCCTACTTCGTCACGGACCCGGAGCGCCAGGAGGCGGTCTTCGAGGACCCGTACATCCTCATCGCGAACCAGAAGATCTCGAACATCAAGGACCTTCTGCCCGTCGTCGACAAGGTGATCCAGGACGGCAAGGAGCTCGTCATCATCGCCGAGGACGTCGAGGGCGAGGCTCTCGCGACGCTCGTGCTCAACAAGATCCGCGGCATCTTCAAGTCGGTCGCCGTCAAGGCCCCCGGCTTCGGCGACCGTCGCAAGGCGCAGCTGCAGGACATCGCGATCCTCACCGGCGGCCAGGTCATCACCGAGGAGGTCGGTCTCAAGCTCGAGAACGCCACCCTCGACCTGCTCGGCCGTGCGCGCAAGGTCATCGTCACCAAGGACGAGACGACCATCGTCGAGGGCGCCGGTGAGGCCGGCCAGATCGAGGGTCGCGTGACCCAGATCCGCCGCGAGATCGACAACACCGACAGCGACTACGACCGCGAGAAGCTCCAGGAGCGCCTCGCCAAGCTCGCCGGCGGCGTTGCCGTCATCAAGGCGGGCGCGGCCACCGAGGTCGAGCTCAAGGAGCGCAAGCACCGCATCGAGGACGCCGTCCGCAACGCGAAGGCTGCCGTCGAGGAGGGCATCGTCGCCGGTGGTGGCGTCGCGCTCATCCAGTCGGGCCGCAAGGCTCTCGACTCGCTCGAGCTCACCGGTGACGAGGCGACCGGTGCCAACATCGTGCGCGTCGCGATCGAGGCTCCGCTGAAGCAGATCGCCCTCAACGCGGGTCTCGAGCCCGGTGTCGTGGCGAACAAGGTGTCGGAGCTCCCGCTCGGCCACGGCCTCAACGCCGCGACGGGCGAGTACGGTGACCTGTTCGCGCAGGGCATCATCGACCCCGCCAAGGTGACCCGCTCGGCGCTGCAGAACGCCGCGTCGATCGCCGGCCTCTTCCTCACGACCGAGGCCGTCGTCGCCGACAAGCCCGAGAAGGCCGCCGCTCCCGTCGGCGACCCGACCGGTGGCATGGACTTCTGATCCAGAACTCCACGACCGCGTAACGCGTTCACAGAACGGCCCCTCCGCGCGGAGGGGCCGTTCTGCGTTCCGGTGGGGGTCAGCGGAACAGGCTCGTGGTGGCGAGTTCGGTGTCGGCGTACTGGTGGCCGGCCGCCGCGAGCGCGGCGTTGATGTTCGCCAGTGATTCCTCGACCTGACGCTGCGTCGCCCGCCACTGCTCGACGACGCCCGCGAACGCGGCCGAGGCAGATCCGGTCCACGACGACTGCAGTTGCGTGAGCTGGGCGAGCATCGCGTTCGACTCCGCCTGCAGTCGGTCGATCGTGCCCCGCACCGTGGCGGTCGAGGTGAGGATGCTGTCGCTGTCGACGGTGAAGACGGCCATTCGGGGCTCCTGATCAACGTGCGGCGGCCGGATGCCGAACCGCGGTGAAGCCACGCTAGGCGTCCGACGGCGCGGGGCGGAGGCATCCGTCGTCAGCTGTGCACGATGAGGCACCGGCCGCGGCTGGGGAGGAGGCGCTCACTCGTGGGCGTCGGCGAGCCTCGCCATGGGCTGGGTCGCGAGATCGACGTGCTCCGCCGCGTCGCGCGCGTCGGCGAGGGGGAACGCCACGCGGAAGGTCGCACCGCCCCCCGGCGTGTCGACGACCCCGACCGAGCCGTGCAGCGCCTCGACGATCGATGCGACGATCGACAGGCCCAGACCCGACCCGCCGGTCTCGCGCGTGCGCGACGTGTCGGCCCGCCAGAAGCGCTGGAAGATCTTGTCCTTGATCTGGTCGGGCACGCCCTCGCCGTGGTCGATCACCTCGATCCACCCCATGCGATCGCGCACGTCGACGCCGACGCGCAGCTCGACGGGGGACTCGTCCGACGAGTACCGCCGCGCGTTGCCGAGCAGGTTCGTCACGACCTGGCGGATGCGATTCTCGTCGCCGAGCACCACCGGCAGGAGGCCGTCGACGGGCGGCTCCGGGTCGGCGTCGGGAAGGATCGTCGGCAGCGTCGCACTCGCGGCGGCTCCCGCGGCGGGCACCGGCTTCGGGCGGCGGCGCAGCAGCGACAGCGTCGCACCGGCGCGCGAGATCGCGGAGGGCCCCCCGGCGCGGCGCTTGGTCTCGGGCGGGACGGATGCCTCGTCCTCGGGCGGCAGCGCGGGCTCGCCGATCGTGGTGTCGATGACGGTGACCAGGCGCATCGGCGAGGCGGCGCGCACGTCGAGGGCGGCGTCGCGGGCGATGGGGCGCAGGTCGACGGGGCCGATCACGACGTCGCGGCGCTCGTCCAGCCGGGCGAGCGCGAGCAGGTCTTCGACGAGGACGCCCATGCGGATCGCCTCCTTCTCGATGCGCTCCATCGACTGGGCGACGTCTTCGTCGCCGCGGATGGCCCCCATGCGGTACAGCTCGGCATACCCGCGGACGGTGACCAGCGGGGTGCGCAGCTCGTGGCTCGCGTCGCCGACGAACCGCCGCATCTGCCGCACCGTCGAGTCGCGCTGCGAGAGAGCCGCGTCGACGCGGTCGAGCATCGCGTTGATCGCGGTCTTGAGACGGCCCACCTCGGTCGTCGTCGGCTCGATGTCGGTCATGCGCAGGCTGAAGTCGCCGCCCGCGATGGCGTCGGCGGTCGATTCGACCTGGCCGAGGCTGCGGAAAGTCAGCGTGACGAGGAAGCGCGTCGCCACCGCACCGGCGATGAGCACCACGAGCGCGAGGATCGAGTAGATGCCGATGTACTGCGCGATCGTCCGGTTGACGCTGGCCAGGGGGAGGGCGACGAGCTGCGGGTAGAGGATGCCGGTGTCCTCGGACGGCTGGGTCGAGACGGTGGCGAGGAACTCCGCTTCGCCGTCGTCCGACATGAGCTGCGTGATCTGCAGCTCCTTGGTGACCGCCTGCTCGGGCGTCAACGTGAGCGGCACCGCGGGAGAGGGTCCGCCGCGTCCGCCGACCAACGCGAGGAGGTTGTCCTCCGGCGTCTTCGGCTCGTAGACGGCGACGAAGTAGTCGACGTCGGCGGTGCCCTCCTTTTCTTCGACGTCGAGGAGTCCGTCGACGGAGGAGAACTCGAGCAGGGGAGCGCCCGCTTCGGTGCGTGCGAGGGCGATGAGCTGCGTCTCGACGCCGTCGATCAGCGAGTTGCGGAGGAACAGGGCGGTGCCGACGCCGGCGGCGATGAGCCCGATCCCGAGGAGCGCGACGGTGACCCCGGTGACCTTCGCGCGCAGACTCGTGCCGCGCCACCACCGGGTGATCGCGTCGGGCTTGTGCGCCAGATGGTCCCCCTCGCTCGCTGCCGCGCCGGGCGGCGCTTCCAGGCTAAGCGGTCCTGCCGGCCTTCAGCATGTAGCCGAAGCCGCGCTTGGTCTGGATGAGCGGCTCGGACGAGTGCGGGTCGATCTTGCGGCGCAGGTACGAGATGTAGCTTTCGACGATGCCGGCGTCGCCGTTGAAGTCGTATTCCCAGACGTGGTCGAGGATCTGGGCCTTCGACAGCACGCGGTTGGGGTTGAGCATGAGGTAGCGCAGCAGCTTGAACTCGGTCGGGCTGAGGTCGATGGAGGCGTCGCCCACCTGCACGTCGTGGGTGTCCTGGTCCATCGTGATCTCGCCGGCACGGATCACCGACTCCTCATCGGCCTGCATCGTGCGGCGCAGGATCGCCTGGATACGGGCGACGATCTCGTCGAGGCTGAAGGGCTTGGTGACGTAGTCGTCGCCGCCGGCGTTGAGGCCGGTGATCTTGTCTTCGGTCTCGTCCTTGGCGGTGAGGAAGAGGATCGGCGCGGTGTAGCCGGCGCCGCGGAGGCGCTTGGTGACGCTGAACCCGTTCATATCGGGCAGCATCACGTCGAGGATGATGAGGTCCGGCTCCTCCTCGAGCACCGCAGAGATCGTCTGGGCGCCGTTCGAGACGGCCCGTACCTGGAATCCGGCGAATCGCAGGCTCGTGATCAGCAGGTCGCGGATGTTCGGTTCGTCGTCCACGACGAGGATGCGCGGTGCGGTCATGCCCTCATTATGTCGGCGGAACCCATGCGGCGTCTGGATATCCGGCGACGCGGCCGAGAATCCGTCAGCCGGCGCTCTGGCGGATCTCGACGCAGCAACGGCCCGCCGCGGGTGCCAGGACAGGCGTCCGTTCATCGCCGGTGGCGGTCGCGAGCCCCCGCACGAGCTCGAGGTTCGCTCCGCAGATGAGGGCGGTGTGCCGGGCCGCGAGGGTGTGGAAGGGGCAGTTCTCGAGCACCAGATCGGCAGTGGTCCCCACGGCCCCTCCACGCGCCGCTGGCGCGTCGCGCGGAGCCTCAGGCCGCGTGGGCCCAGCCGCGTCCTCCGCGCCGTCCGCAGCGGCTGCGTCCTTCGCGCACGGCGCGTAGCCGCAGAGGGTGAGCGCCGCCTCGAGGTCGGCACACCCGGCGCCGATCGCGGCACCTGCGGCGAACGCCTCGGCCTCGAGCGCGTCGCGCACCGGCACCCCTCGCTCATCGGCCACCGCCGCCGCGGCCGCGAGCAGCTCACCGGCGAGCTCGTAGTGCCGTTCCGGGATGGTGGCGGCGAGCTCGGCGTCGGCGGCGCGGTAGAGCTTCGCCGGGCGCCCCGCGCCGGGGCCCGTGCGACCGGAACGCCTCTCGTACGAGATCGCCAGGAGGCCGGCATCCGCCAGCCGATCGAGGTTCACCGCCGCCGTGCTCCGCGGCATCCCGAGAGCGGCCGCAGCCTCGTCGCGGCCGATCGGCCGCTCGCTCGCGAGGCAGTACAGCTCGCGGCGCTGCGGGTCTGCGAGTGCCGCGACGGCCTCGGCGCGGTTGGGGGTGAGGATGCTCACGGCCTGAGTCTACCTCTAAAAGCAGGAATATTGACAAAAGAATCCCAGAGTTCTAGCGTCGGGATCGGACGAGCCGATCGTGCTCAACACGAAGGAGTGGGGATGATGTCGACCCCGGCGCACGCGACGGCGCTGCACGCCCTGCCCGACGAGGCTCCGATCGATCGCGACGCGGCGATGCTCGCCGTCGGCGATCTGCTCGCGGCACTCGGCTTCGATCCGGACGAGGGCGACCTGGTCGAGACGCCGCGGCGCGTCGCCGACGCGTTCATCGAGATGATCACGCCCGAGCCGTTCGAGATGACCACGTTCGCGAACGAGGACGCGTACGACGAGCCGGTCGTCGTACGCGGCATCCCGTTCGTGTCGCTGTGCCGGCACCACCTGCTGCCGTTCCGCGGCACCGCGACCGTGGGCTACGTGCCCGGCGACCGTCTCGTGGGGCTCTCGAAGCTCGCGCGCGTCGTCGCGCACCACTCCCGCGGGCTTCAGGTGCAGGAGGCGCTGACGGTGCAGATCGCGCGCACGCTCGAGAACGCCCTGGAACCGCGCGGGGTCGGCGTCGTCGTCGAGGCGGAGCACCTGTGCATGTCGGCGCGCGGAGTCCGCACCGACGCCGCCCTCACCACGACCACGGCGTTCCGTGGTGTGCTCGCTGCCGATCCGGCGCTGCAGGCACGATTCGTCGGAGCGCGCCCCGTCTGACGTCCCGACACAGGCGAGAGGAGTCGTCATGAGCCACATGCTGATCATCGGAGGAGGCCTCGCGGGCGGAACGGCCGCAGAGGCGCTGCGAGACGAGGGGTTCGACGGAGACATCACCGTCGTCGCCGCCGAGGCGCATCCGCCGTACCAGCGACCCCCGCTCTCGAAGGGGTATCTCGCGGGGAGCGAGGGTCTGGATGCCGTCCTCCTCCACCCCGCCGAGTGGTACGACGAGCGCGGAATCCGGCTGATCACCGGCGTCGCGGCCACCTCGCTCGAGCCCGCCGCGCACGCAGTGGAGCTCGAGGATGGCGAGAGACTGACGTACGACGCGGTGCTGCTCGCGACGGGCGCGACGCCGCGGATGGTCCCGCTGCCCGGCCACGACCTGCCCGGAGTCATGACGCTGCGGCGTCTGGACGACTCCGACGAGCTCGTGGCGCAGCTCCGCGAAGGCGGCAAGCGGCTCGTGGTGATCGGCGCGGGCTGGATCGGCATGGAGGTCGCCGCGACGGCCCGCGGCTTCGGCAACGAGGTCGCGATCCTCGAGCGTGACGCGGTGCCGCTCGCGATGGCGCTCGGCGCCGAGATGGGGGAGGTGTTCCGGGGGCTCCACCTCGAGCACGGCGTCGACCTCCGCACGTCGGTCGGCGTGGACCGCATCGTCGGCGAAGGGCGCGCCGAGGGGGTCGTCGTCGACGGCGAGACGCTTGCCGCGGACCTCGTCCTCGTCGGCGTCGGTGCGTCTGCGAACACGGCGCTCGCCGAGGAGGCGGGGCTCGACATCCTGAACGGCGTCCTGACCGATGAGGCGCTGCGCACGAGCGCGGCCGACGTGTTCGCCGCGGGAGACGTCGCCAACGCGTTCCACCCCGTGCTGCAGCGGCACCTGCGCAGTGAGCACTGGGCGAATGCGCTGAATGCCGGCAAGGTCGTGGCGCGGTCGATGCTCGGGCAGCCGGCATCCTTCGACGACATCCCGTACTTCTACACGGACCAGTACGACCTCGGCATGGAGCTGTCGGGGTATGCGCCCCTGATGACGGATGCCGAGATCGTCGTGCGCGGCGATCTCGACGCGCGCGAGTTCATCGCCTTCTGGACCGACGACGGCCGTATCGTCGCGGGCATGAACGTCAACGTGTGGGACGTGAACGACAAGGTGCAGTCCCTCATCCGCTCCGGAGCGAGGATCGACCCCGACCGGCTGCGTGACCCCGAGGCGCCGCTGGAGGACCTGATCCCGTGACACTCGCGCCCGACACCGCCTCGGCCCTGCTCGCCCCGGTGCTCGACCTGCCGGGCGGTGCGCTCGACCTCTCGCGGCACATCGCGGTGATGGCGATCGTGAACCGCACGCCGGACTCGTTCTACGACCGCGGGGCGACGTTCGCGCTCGACGCCGCGGTGTCGGCCGGCTTCGCCGCCGTGGAGGCCGGCGCCGAGATCGTGGACGTGGGAGGCGTGAAGTTCGCGCCCGGCCCGCCGGTTCCCATCGACGAGGAGATCGCGCGCGTCCTGCCCGTCGTGCGCGAGCTGGCGCCGGTCGCCCGCGTGAGCGTGGACACGTTCCACCCCGAGGTGGCGCGGGCGGCGATCGATGCGGGCGCCGCGATCATCAACGACACGACGGGCCTGCACGATCCCGCGATGGCCGAGGTGATCGCGCGGGGAGGCGCCGGGGTGGTCATCGCCCACAGTCTCGCGGCGCCGCGCACGCAGCATCCGCTCCCGCACTACGACGACGTGATCGGCGACATCGCCGAGTTCCTCGTCGCGCGCCGCGAGCTGGCGAGGGAGCGTGGGATTCCCGATTCGCGGATCGTGCTCGACCCCGGCCACGACCTCAACAAGAACACGCAGCAGACCCTGGAGCTCACCCGGCGCCTGGGCGAGCTCGCGGGGCTCGGCGCGCCGCTGCTGGTGGCGCTTTCGAACAAGGACTTCGTCGGCGAGGCGCTCGACCGCGAGAAGGGCGACCGCCTTCCCGGCTCCCTCGCCGCGGCCGTGTTCTGCGCGCTGAACGGCGCACGCATCGTGCGTGCCCACAACGTGCGCGAGACCGTCGACGCGATGCGCATGGTGGAGGCGATCCTCGGCTGGCGCCGGCCCGCCTACGAGCGGCACAACACCCGACCCGAGGGGAATGACTGATGCCGACGCGCTCCGAGCTCTTCGACGCCTATGCGCTGCACGGCCGCGACGGCACGCGCGTGCGCATGAACTTCGTCTCGAGCGCCGACGGAGCGGTCACGCTCGAAGGACGCAGCGGCGCTCTCGGTGGCGACACGGACCGCGAGCTCATGCAGGTGCTGCGCGCGATGGCCGACGTGGTGCTGGTCGGTGCCGGCACCGTGCGTGCCGAAGGCTATGGCGGACTGCAGGTCGATCAGGACGAGGTCGCGTGGCGCCGCGCCCGCGGACTCGCCGACCAGCCAGCGCTCGCCGTGGTGAGCGGCGGCCTGCATCTCGATCCGGCCGACAAGGTCTTCGCCGAGGCGGTGCGCCGCCCGGTGATCGTGACGACGGATGCCGCGGCCGCCGCGGACGGCCGGCGCTTCGAGTCGGTGGCATCCGTGGTGGCATGCGGGGAAGCCGGCGTCGATCTCGCGGCGATGCTGGCCGCCTTCGCGCGCCGCGGCTGGACGCAGGTGCTGTGCGAGGGTGGCCCGCACCTCTTCGGAGCGCTGCTGGAGGCCGATCTCGTCGATGAGGTGTGCGTCACGCTGGCGCCCCGGTTCGTCGGAGGTGAGGCGGGCCGGATCGTGCAGGGCGCGGCCGAGGCCGACCGGCGGTTCGCCCTCGGGAGTGTCGTGACCGACGACGAGGGGTTCGCGTTCCTCCGCTACGTCGCTCCCTGACCCTCTCGACCACGTCGTCCTCGATCATGCCGTGAGGCAACCGCGAACGGCGACGGCGACGCTCGGACGCACGGGCGCGGTCGGGTCGACACTGAGTCGATGCAGGATGATGCCGTCGCCGAAGGCCATGAATGCGTGCAGCGCCGCATCCGGATGGGGTGCTCCGAGCGCGACCAGGAGTCCGCGGGTCCACGCGGCGATGCCCTCGCGCTGAGCGCGAAGGGGTGCGAAGAGCACGGGGTCGGATGCCGCCTCGAGGAACAGTGCGTAGCGTGCCCGGGTGCGCACCGCGTGCGGTCCGGTGAGAAGTTCTATGCCCGCGCTGAAGATGTCGATAAAGCCTTCGAGGTCGTCGAACGGCTGAGCGAGCACCGCGGTGAGATCGTCGGCCTCGCGCTGCGCGATCCACTCCGCGACACCGGACAGCAGCGCGGCGCGGGTCCGGAAGTGGTTCGACGTCGAACCGCGCGGCAACCCCGCGTGCGCATCGACGCGCGCATGGGTGAGCGCGCGGATCCCCTGGGTGCCGACGAGTTCGACGGCGGCGTCCAGGGCGCGTTCACGGGTGGTGGTCATCCAGTCGAGCCTATGCGACCAGACCACTGTGAGAGCGGTGACAATCTACTATGAACGTAGTATCCTCGGGGTCATGACCGATGTCACGGGTCTCCGTTCGCGGATGGTCACCGCCAACGGACTGCGGATGCATGTGACCGAGATCGGCGCCGGTGAACCGGTGCTGCTCCTGCACGGTTTCCCTCAGAGTTCGCGGGAGTGGGCGCCGGTGATGGCGGGCCTGGCGGATCGGGCGCGCCTGATCGCGCCGGACCTGCGCGGGGCGGGGGAGACGGAAGCCCCGCCGTCGGGCTACGACGCGCGGACAGTCCTGCACGACGTGATCGCGCTGCTCGATGAGCTCGGCATCGAACGCGTGGACCTCGTCGGGCACGACTGGGGAGCGCTCGTCGGCTTCGACCTCTGTCTCGGGCACCCCGATCGGGTTCGCAGATACGTTGCCATCGCCGTGCCGGCCCCGTATTTCGACATGACCCCCGCGCTGCTGGCGGGCATGGGGAAGGCGATGCCGCACCTGTGGTTCCAGTGGGCGATCGCGACGCCGGTGCTCGGACCGCGACTGCTGTCGCGCGGAAGGCAGAGGCTCGCCCGTTGGCTGCTCCGCGGGTTCGAGCGGCGGCCGATGGACTCGGCGGATGTGGAGGCGTACGTCGCGGCGCTGCGAGATCCCGCTCGGGCCCGAGCGGCCTCGAAGCTCTACCGTGGACTGATCCTCCCCGCGTTCATGAAGATCATGCGCGGCGGCTATCGCGGGCGGGTCCTGAACACCCCGACGCTGGTGCTCTTCGGCGCCGACGACGCGCTGCTGCCCAAGGACGCCATGGCGGTGAGGCCCGAGGACGCGCCGCACACCACGGTCGAGTTCGTTCCCGGCGGAGCGCACTTCCTCGTCGATGACAATCCTGACGAGGTCACTCGACGGGTGGCCGGCTTCCTTCTCGACTGAGCTGCCAACCTGCTCCGCAGCATCCGGCCGCTAGTGCGTGGCTGCCTGACCCGGGTGGTGCGACCACACGCTGTTGTGCTCTGGCATGAGACAGGTCTACCCGCCCGGTCCGACATCCGGGTTTGCTCTGTCGTGTGCGCGCGCCGTGTATTAGGTTTCTCGTGATCGCGCCCACGAGGACGCGTGCATCTCGGCGGGCACAGCCGCCCGCCAGAAAACGGGAGGGTTCTGTGCACATGCGCAAGACATCGACGGCCCGGCTTGCGGGAGGCGCGGTCATCGCCGCCACCGCGGTCGCGCTCGCCCTGGTCGGTCCGGGATCGGCGGCTACCGCCGTGTCTGATGACAAGAAGACGCCGCCAGGCCAGCAGTTCGACATCCAGCTGCTGTCGTTCAACGACTTCCACGGCAACCTCGAACCGCCCGCCGGATCCAGCGGTCGCCTCGTCATCGATCACTTGCTCGCCCCCGGGGCGACCCGGCCGACAGACGTTACGACGGACACGCTCACGCCTGCCGGAGTCGGCGGGGTCGAGTACCTCGCGACCCATCTCGCGCAGGCGCGGGAGTCCAACCATTGGTCGCTCACGGTCGCGGCCGGTGACCTCATCGGCGCATCGCCCCTGCTGTCGGGCGCATTTCACGACGAGCCGACCATCGAGGCTCTCAACGCACTGAAGCTCGACGTGTCCGCGGTCGGAAACCACGAGTTCGACGAGGGCTACGTCGAGCTGCAGCGCATGGCGAACGGCGGCTGCATCGACGACGGCGACGGCGCGAACAACCAGAACTCCTGCCCGGACCGCAAGTTCCGCGGCGCCGACTTCGACTACCTGGCCGCCAACGTCGTGAAGGCGGGGACGAACGAGACGATCCTCCCGGCGTACACGATCAAGAAGATGAAGAGCGCCAAGATCGCCTTCATCGGAATGACCCTCAAGGACACCCCCGACATCGTCACCGCGTCGGGCATCGCGGGTCTCGAGTTCAAGGACGAGGTTGCCACTGCGAACGCACTGGTGCCCGAGCTCAAGGCGAAGGGCGTCAACGCGATCGTCGTGCTCATCCACCAGGGCGGCGTGCCCGGACAGCAGACCTGGTACGACCAGAACAACAACCCGTACCAGGTGAACCCGTCCTATGATGCGGCGTGCGCCAATGGCGCACAGCTCGATCCTACGAGCCCGATCATCCCGATCGCCCAGGGTCTCGACCCGGCGATCGACATGATCATCTCGGGGCACACCCACCAGCCGTACGTGTGCAGCATCAAGGATCCCGCCGGACAGGACCGCATGGTGACGTCCGCCTCGTCGTTCGGACGCCTCTACACCGACACCACGCTCACGTACGACAAGAAGGCCGACGACATCATTCGTACCTCGGTGAAGAGCGCAAACGTGCTCGTGACCCGTGATGTGGCGAAAGACAAGGCAGAGACCGAGCTCATCGCGAAGTACAAGACGCTGGTGGCCCCGATCGCGAGCAAGGTGATCGGCCAGATCTCGTCCGACATCAACCGCGCGGCCAACCCGGGCGGCGAAACGGCGCTGGGCGACCTCATCGCCGATGCGCAGCTCGCCGATCCCAGCGTCGTCGGTCCGTACGCACCGCCGGTCATCGCCCTGATGAATCCCGGCGGCATCCGTGCCGATCTGACGTACAGCGCGTCGTCGTGGGGCGAGGCGCCGGGGGCGGTCACGTTCGAGGAGGCGTTCACGGTCCAGCCGTTCAACAACTACCTGGTCTCGCTCGACCTCACCGGTGCGCAGATCAAGCAGCTGCTGAACCAGCAGTGGAGTGGAGCCAATGCGAGCGCGAAGAAGATCCTGCAGGTGAGCGCGGGCTTCGCGTACTCCTACTCGGGCACAACGCTCGGGGCGGTCACGCTCAACGGGCAGCCGCTGGCCGACACGACGGTATACCGCGTGGTCACGAACAACTTCCTCGCCGGCGGCGGGGATGGGTTCCCGACGTTCCTGCAGGCGCAGAACGTCTACTACGGCGGGCTCGACATCGACGCGTTCGCCGCGTACCTGACCGCGCACAGCCCCTACGCGCCGGGCGCGCTCAACCGCATCACCCTGCAATAAGCCGCGGGACAGCGGTGGCCCGGCGCGACAGGCGCCGGGCCACCGCTCTCTCAGCGGTCAGGCCGCGAGCGAGTGCGCGTCGAGGATCGTGTACGCGTAGCCCTGCTCGGCGAGGAAGCGCTGGCGGTTCTGCGCGAAGTCCTGGTCGACGGTGTCGCGTGCGATGAGCGTGTAGAAGCTCGCGGTGTGGTTCGACTGCTTCGGCCGCAGCAGGCGTCCGAGGCGCTGGGCCTCCTCCTGACGCGAGCCGAACGAACCGGAGACCTGGATGGCGACGGATGCCTCGGGCAGATCGATCGAGAAGTTCGCGACCTTCGACACCACGAGCACGGAGATCTCGCCGACGCGGAACGCCTGGTACAGCTCTTCGCGCTCGTCGATCGGGGTCTGCCCGGTGATCTTCGGAGCGTTGAGCGCTTCGGCGAGGACGTCGATCTGGTCCAGGTACTGGCCGATGATCAGGATGCGTTCGCCCTCGTGCCGCGCGACCAGGTCGCGCACGACCCCGATCTTCGCGGGCGCCGTCGCGGCGAGGCGGTAGCGCTCGTCGTCGGCCGCCGCCGCGTACTCGAGGCGGTCGCCGGCCGGCAGGTCCACCCGCACCTCGTAGCAGACGGCCGGGGAGATGAAGCCCTGCGCCTCGATCTCCTTCCACGGGGCGTCGAACCTCTTCGGGCCGATGAGGCTGAAGACGTCTCCCTCGCGGCCGTCCTCGCGCACGAGGGTGGCGGTGAGGCCGAGGCGGCGTCGCGCCTGCAGGTCGGCCGTCAACTTGAAGACGGGCGCGGGGAGGAGGTGGACCTCGTCGTAGACGATGAGACCCCAGTCGAGGGCGTCGAGCAGAGCGAGGTGGGCGTACTGTCCCTTCCGCTTCGCGGTGAGGATCTGGTAGGTGGCGATCGTGACCGGCTTGATCTCCTTGGTCTGGCCGGAGTACTCGCCGATCTCCTCGGGCGTGAGCGAGGTGCGCTTGAGAAGCTCGTCGCGCCACTGGCGGGCGCTGACGGTATTGGTCACGAGGATCAGCGTCGTGGTCTTGGTGTCGGCCATGGCGGCCGCGCCGACGAGCGTCTTGCCTGCGCCACAGGGGAGCACGACGACGCCGGACCCGCCCTGCGTGAAGATGTCGACGGCCTGCCGCTGGTACGGCCGCAGGTGCCAGCCGTCCTCCGCGAGGTCGATCGGGTGCGGTGTCCCGGGCGTGTAGCCCGCGAGGTCCTCGGCGGGCCAGCCGATCTTCAGCAGCTCCTGCTTGATCTGGCCGCGCGCCCACGCGTCGATGACGAACGAGTCGGACGAGGGATGCCCGATCAGCAGCGGCTGGATGCGCTTGTTCTTCGACACCTCGGCGAGGACCGCAGCATCCGTGGATCTGAGGATCAGCTCGCCGTCCTCGTTGCGCTCGATGACGAGGCGGCCGTAGCGGCCCACCGTCTCGGCGATGTCGATCGACACCGACGGGGGCACGGGGAAGCGCGACCAGCGGTCGAGGGTCGCCAGCATGTCTTCGGCGTCGTGCCCGGCGGCGCGTGCGTTCCACAGCCCGAGCCGCGTGACGCGGTACGTGTGGATGTGCTCGGGGGCGCGCTCGAGCTCGGCGAAGATCGCGAGTTCGTGCCGCGCGCTCTCGGCATCGGGGTGCGCGACCTCGAGGAGAACGGTGCGGTCGCTCTGGACGATGAGGGGGCCGTCAGCCATAACGGACCAGTCTACCGGGGTGGAGGGGTGTCGGATGCTGCGGGCTCAGGCCGCGTGGACGCTCACGATGCTCGACACGGGCAGTGTGCGTTCGATGTCGGCGGCGCGGTCGCGTCCGCGCAGCCGCCCACCGCCGAGGCCCGCCGCCTCGAGCGTGAACGAGCGCTCCGAGCCGTCCGGCATGCGCACGACCACCACGATCTCCGCGCGGGCGCGCACCGCCTGCTCCAGCTCGCGTTCGAGCCAGCCGGCCTCGCCCTGGGTGCCGTGGCCGCCGCGGAGCGTGGCGATGAGGCGCGCGTACGTCTCCTGCGGGGTCGCAGCCGGCTTCGATGCGGTCGCGGTGGTGCGCCGGTGGATCGACTCGGGAAGCCCGCGGGCGTCGAGGGCGATGACGGGGTAGCGGGCGTCGGCGAGGGTCCAGTAGACCGCGTCGCGAGCCACACGGGACGAGAGCGCGTCGTCGCCTTCGAGCACGAGCAGCCCCAGCGGCCGCAGCGCCTGGTCGACGGTGATCGCGTCGAGCAGACCCTCATCAGGGCTCTCGACGCGGGTGCGGCCGGTAGCCTCGTCGGCGCGCACGCGCACCAGGCCATGGCGGGTGGCCGTGCTCTCGATGAGATAGGCCAGCGGCTGAGGTATGCCGGTGAGCGACAAGCCCGCCAGGAAGTCGCGCATCGACTCGGCCGTCTCGCCCTCGGTCATTCCGACGCCGATCGACTCGGCCGTGAAGCGGTACGTCGACGCCTGAGCGCGTGACTCCCGCAGTGCGATCGATCGCAGGCGCAGATCGAGGGCGGGTGCGAGAGGACCGGGCGCGATCGCGGTGAGGTCCGCCTGCAGGTACACCCGGTCGATCTCGGTGGGGAGGTACGGCGCCATGGTGGCGGCATCCGCTCGCCCTCCCGCCCGCAGGGCAGCGGTCCAGGGGAACTCGGCAGGGGAGCGGTCGGCGGTGAACAGCCCCCAGCGCACACCGATGCGGTGCAGCCGCTCCGCCCGGGCGGGCCACTCGGGGTCGAGAGGGTACGTGCCGGGCCATGCGTCCGGCGGGAGGAAGCCGTGCGACGGGGTGCGCAGCCCACGAGGAAGACTCGCGCGGAAGCCCTCGGCGATCGCCTCCCACCGCTGCGCCGTCGGCGCCTTCAGCCAGCGTTCGCCGGCCTCGGTGACGCTCCATTCGCGTTCGTGCGCGGTCGCGAGGCCGGCACCCGCTGCCGAGGCGAGCAGATCTTCGAGGTCGTCGGCGAACTCGAGGGCGCCGGCATCCAGCAGCCGGCGACGGTCCACGGCACTCACCGGTCCCGCGCCGGTACGCACGAGCGGCGTGTGGGAGCACAGGAGGAGCACGTCGGCGAGCGAGCCCGCGGTGGTGAACGCGCGCTCCGCGGCGGCGGCCGCGACGCGCGCGTCGGCGGGACCCGGTGCGACCGGCGGCGGCGATTCGGCGAAGGCATGCGGCGCCGTGGCGGCTGCGGCCGCCACTCGTTCCGAGACAGGGGCGTAGGGAGAGCCTTCGGCGTCTGTGAGGGCGAGGAGGGCAGGCTCGCCGTCGACGCCCGCGTCGCCCCGATCGAGGGCGAGGAGGTCCCGACGGTCGAGGCGCGTCAGCGCCCGGTCGACGGACGCGGGGTCGAGCAGGCCCTCGGCGGCGTCGAAGAAGTCGTGCCACGCCGCCTGCGGCGAGACTCCGCGCGCTGCGAGCGTCGTGGCGAGCGCGGCGTCACCGAGCTCGGCGAGCCGCGTCGCGAGAGCGCGCGCGTCGGAGACCAACCGGGTCAGCCCCCTCTGTTCGCCCGGGCCCTCCGCACGAAGCTCATGATGAGGACTGCGAGCAGCAGCGCGAACGCGACGATGGGGGCGATGTACACCAGCACGCCGACGATCGGCCAGATGCCTGTACTCATGTCGGCCCCGGAGGCCGACGCGATCATGATCGCGAAGAAGCTCACGATCGAGAGCACGAGCAGGCCCAGCGACATGAAGGCCAGGACGCGGTCGATGCGGCGGACGGGGACGTCGCCGGAGGGGTTCGTGCTCATCCGCACCAGCCTACTCGCTGACGTCCGCGCCGCGGTCCGAAGGCGCGCGTCTGAGATGGCGCAGGACGCATGCCTCACCGTGGGGTCGCGGCGGACGCCGTGCCGTTAGGCTGGGAGGCGGGGTTGTACGATCCCGCTTTGTCATGCTCTGTATCGCCCGCGACGCATCGCGGGCGCCGATCCAGCGAGGTTTCGATGCCCACCGGCAAGGTCAGGTTCTACGACGAGGAGAAGGGGTTCGGCTTCATCTCCTCCGAAGATGGTCAAGACGTCTTCCTGCACGCCTCTGCCCTTCCGCCCGGCACGCCCGCACCCAAGGCGGGGACCCGCCTCGAGTACGGGATCGCCGACGGCAAGCGCGGTCCGCAGGCCCTTTCGGTGCGCGTCCTCGAGGCTCCGGTGAGCCTCGCCAAGCGCTCCCGCAAGCCCGCCGACGACATGGCGATCATCATCGAGGACCTCGTGAAGCTCCTCGACGGCATCGGCGGAGACCTCCGCCACGGTCGCTACCCGAGCGGCGCGCACGCCAAGAAGGTCGCCGCGGTCCTGCGCAAGGTCGCCGATGAACTCGACGCCTGACCCGAGCGACCTTGTCGTCGACGCCCCCCAGGCCTCGGACGACATGGTGACGGATGCCGCACCCGCCGCCGCGGACCAGGCACCGGCCGACGAGGTCGAGGTCGAATCCGTCGAGGTCGACGTGGCCGAGGTCGAGGTCGGCGCGGCCGAGGTCGAGATCGAAGCGACCGAGGTCGAGGTCGAAGCGACCCACGGTGCGCCGGCCGACGGCGCCGGGGAATCCTCGGAGACCGCTGAGGTCGTCGACGTCGTCGAGGTGGTCGAGGTCGTCGTGCCCGTCGACCCCGACCCGCAGCTGCTGGTTGCGCACGACCTGGCGCTCGCCGCGCTCCGCGAGATCACGCCCGAGGCCACGATCGGCGACCCCGCGGGCTACCGCGTCGAGGCCGACGGGGTCGTCTCGCTGCGCTTCGCGAATCGCCTCGCGGGCTACCCCGGCTGGTTCTGGACCGTCAGCCTCGCACGCGTCGACGACGCCGAGCCCACCGTGCTCGAGGTCGAGCTGCTCCCCGGCGACGGGGCGCTGCTCGCTCCGGACTGGGTGCCCTGGGCCGTGCGCCTCGCCGACTACCACGCAGCCCAGGCCGCTCTCGCGGAGGCCGCGCATGCGGACGACGACCAAGAGGACGACGATCACGAGGAGCTCGAAGACGTCGACGACCTCGACGCGTCCGACTTCGACGAGGACGGCTCGCCCATCCTCCACGCCGGCGACGTCGACGGCGTCGACATCGACGAGCTCGCCGATGCTTCGGCCGAGGACGAGCACGACGATGACTCGGACGACGACGAGGACGACTTCGACGAAGATGACTCGGACGACGACGAGGACGACTTCGACGAAGATGACTCGGACGGCGACGAGGACGACTTCGACGAGGACGGCTTCGACGACTCCGACGAGGACGATTCAGACGAGGACGACGACTCCGACGAGGACGATTCAGACGAGGACGACGGGCGCTTCGACCCCGAAGGCTCCTGACCGCGTCCAGGCACGACGAAGGGGTGGATTCCCGCCGCCCGCAGCGCGGGGGAATCCACCCCTTCGCGTTTCCCTCAGCGCCGCTCGACCACGTTCGCGGCGGCGGCCACTGACGGCGCAGCCGCGTCGGCGACGTGGAAGCGGGCACTGAGCAGCACGTCGTCGCGAGACGAGGGCCCCACCAGGAGCTCGAACTCGCCGGCTTCGACGAGGCGGCGGCCCGCGGCATCCACGATCGTGCACTCCGCGACGGGAAGCGACAGCTCGACCGTCACCGTCTCGCCGGGCTGCAGCTCGACGTGGCGGTAGGCCTTGAGCTCCTTGTCGGCCCAGCTGACCGAGGTCACGCTGTCGCGCACGTACACCTGCACGATCTCGTGCGCGGGTCGGTCACCCGTGTTGTGCAGGTCGACGAGCGCGCGCACCGTGTCTTCGCGGCGCAGGTCGGCCTCGACGACGCGCAGAGCGGAGTACTCGACCGTCGTGTACGACAGGCCCTCGCCGAACGCGAAGGCAGGGCTCTGCGTGAGGTCGGCGTAGCGGTCGCCGTGCTGGCCGCGGATCTGGTTGTAGTAGATCGGCAGCTGGCCCGCGTGGCGTGCGAACGAGATCGGCAGGCGACCGCTCGGCTCGATGAGTCCGAGCAGCAGCTCGGCCACCGCCTGGCCGCCGCGCATGCCGGGGTTCGCCGCCCACAGCAGGGCGGCAGCATCCGTCACGGTCCTCGGCAGCACGTGCGGCTTCGAAGCCAGCAGCACCACCACGAGGGGAGTGCCGGTCGCCGCCAGGGCCTCGAGCAGTGCGAGCTGCCCGCCGACGAGCTCGAGCGTCGCCGTCGAGCGGCCCTCGCCCACGAGCTCGATGCGGTCGCCGACGACGGCGACGACACAGTCCGCGCCCTCGGCGGCGGCCACCGCTTCGGCGATGAGGTCCGCATCGGGTGCGCTCGGCAGGACCACCTGGGGCCGGGGCTGACCGTCGGGGAAGAACGCACCCTCCGGGTCCTCCTCGAGCGCGAGGATGTCGGCGCCGCGGGCATGGGTGATCTCCCAGTCCGCAGGGGCGTGTGCGCGCAGCCCATCGAGCACCGTCGAGATCATCTCGCGCGGGTGGCCGTCAGGGATCCAGTCGACCTGTCCCGACGAGCCGGCCCAGTCGCCCAGCTGCGTCTGCGCGTCGTCGGCGAGCGGGCCGACCACCGCGATACGGCGGGAACCGGATGCTGCGGCCACCGCCCTCCCGGACTCGTCGGCGGTGAGCCCGCCGGCGAGCGGCAGCGTGCCGTCGTTGGCGAGCAGCACCAATGAGCGACGCGCGACCTCGAGGTTGAGCGCCGTGTGGCCGGCGGAGCCGACCGCGGTGGCGATGCGCTCGCGGTCGGGCAGGCGCGGGTCCTCGAAGAGGCCGAACTCGAACTTCAGCAGCAGGATGCGCGCGACGGCGCGGTCGAGCGCCTCCTCGGTCAGGAGTCCCTGCGCGAGCGCGTCCTGGGCGCCCTGGAAGAACCCGGGCGTCGTCATGATCATGTCGTTGCCCGCCAGCACGGCGGCCGCGGCGGCGTGGGCGTAGTCGGGCTGCACCTTCTGCTCCCACACCATGCGTCCGACGTTGTCCCAGTCGGTGATGAGGGTGCCGGTGTACCCCCACTCGCCGCGCAGCACGTCGTTCAACAGCCAGTCGTTGACCGTGATCGGCACGCCGTCGGTGGTCTGGTAGCCGAGCATGAACGTGCGGCATCCCTCCTTCGCCACCCGCTCGAACGGAGGGAGGAACCACGAGCGCAGCTTTCGGCGCGAGAGGTCGGCCTCGCTCGCATCGCGGCCGCCCTGCGTCTCGGAGTACCCGGCGAAGTGCTTCGCCGTGGCGAGGATCGCGGTGGGGTCGTCGAGGCCGCCCCCCTGGTAACCGCGCACCATCGCCGAGGCGAGCTCGCCGATGAGGAACGGGTCCTCGCCGAACGTCTCGTCGACGCGGCCCCAGCGGAGGTCTCGCGTGATGCACAGCACCGGCGAGAAGGTCCAGTGGATGCCGGTGGCCGAGACCTCGACGGCCGTGGCACGCGCGACGCGCTCGGCCAGCCCGGCATCCCACGTCGCGGCCATGCCCAGCTGGGTCGGGTAGATCGTGGCGCCCTCCCAGAAGGAGTGGCCGTGGATGCAGTCCTCGCCGACGAGCAGCGGGATCTTCAGCCGGGTCTGCAGGGTCAGCTCGCGGGCGCGGAGCACCTTCTCGGGCGACGCGTGCAGGATCGAGCCGGCGTGCATCCGCACGACCTGGTCCTCGAGGTCGTCGCGCGCATCGAGCTGCAGCATCTGGCCGATCTTCTCCTCGACCGTCATGCGGCCGAGGAGATCCGCGATGCGATCGGCGACCGGCAGCGAGATGTCGAGGTAGTTCGGAATGGTCGCGGTGGTCACGCGTTCTCCTGGGTCTTCACGTCGGTGCGCACGACGGTCACGGTGTCGTTCACGTTCATGCCCTTCTTCTTCATGGCCCGGGCGCGCTCCCCGGCGGACCGCAGGCGCGGGTTGACGTACTCGTCGATGCCGAAGTTGATCAGTGAGAGCGCGACGCCGATCGCGGCGATGCACAGGCCTGGGGGCAGGAACCACCACCACTGTCCCTGACGGAAAGCGCCTTGCGCGCTCGCCCAGTTGAGGATGGTGCCCCAGTTGTAGGTCGTCACCGGAATGATGCCGATGTACGACAAGGTCGTGAGGCCGATGATCGCGGCCGTGACGGTGCCCACGAAGCTGGCCGCGATGAGCGCCATGAGGTTCGGGAGCATCTCCACCGTGATGATCCGCCGCAGCGGTTCGCCGTTGGCCCTGGCGGCCTGCACGAAGTCCCGGCTGCGCAGCGACATGGTCTGGGCGCGCAGCACGCGCGCGCCCCACGCCCAGCCGATGAGGCCGAGCACTCCGGCGATGAGGATGAGGGGCGGATCCTCGAACATCGACGCGACGATGATGATCAGCGGGATGCCGGGGATCACGAGGAAGACGTTGGTGAGAGCAGACAGGCCCTCGCCGCGCCACCCGCGAAGGTAGCCCGACAGCACGCCGACGATGATCGCGATGACGGTGGCGATGATCGCCGCGAGGAAACCCACCACGATGACGCCGCGCGTGCCGTGGATCACCTGGCTCAGCACGTCCTCGCCGATGTGCGTCGTGCCGAGCCAGTGCTCCGCGGACGGCGGCTGGAAGCGCGCCGTGTTGTCGACCTTGGTGGGGGAGTAGGGGGCCAGCACGTCGGCGAAGATCGCGACGAGCACGAAGAATCCGAGGATCGACAGGCCCGTGATGGACTTCCTGTTGCGGAACATCGCGAACGCGGCGCCCAGCTTCGACCAGAAGCCGGGCCTCTTGACTCGCTTGCCGGCGGGGGCGGGGCTGCGCACGGTGGCCGTGGAGGGCGTGGTCGCCGGGCGCTGCGCCGTCGTGGCGTCTCCGATCGTGTTCATGCTCAGGCCTCCGTCTGGCGCGTGCGCGGGTCGAGGAACGCATAGGCGACGTCCGCGAGGAGGTTCGCCAGGAGCACGGAGATCGTGATCACGAGGAACACCCCCTGCATGAGGGCGTAGTCCTTGGCGTTGGTGGCATCGAGCAGCAGCTTGCCGACACCGGGATAGCTGAACACCACCTCCATCACGATCGTGCCGCCGACGATGAAGCCGAGGGCCAGCGCGAAGCTCTGGATCTGCGGGAGAACGGCGTTGCGCGCGGCGTAGCGCCAGAGCACCCGGTCGTTCGGCATGCCCTTGGCCTGCGCGACGGTGACGTAGTCCTCGTCGAGCACCGTGAGCATCATGTTGCGCATGCCCAGCATCCAGCCGCCGAGCGAGGCGATGACGATCGTCGCCGCAGGAAGGAAGCCGTGGTGGATCACGTCGCCGACGAACTCCCACGACCACTCCGGCGCCACGCCGACGCCGTACGCCTTGCCGATGGGGAACCATCCGAGCGCGACCGAGAAGATCGAGATCGCCAGCAGACCCAGCCAGAAGTAGGGGATGGTGCTGAAGAAGGTGGTGATCGGGATCAGGACGTCGAGCCGGCTGCCGCGGCGCCAGCCGACGATCGCGCCGCCGATGGTGCCGACCGCGAACGCGATGAGCGTCGCGAAGCCGACGAGGGCGACGGTCCAGATCAGGGACTGGCCGACCACCTCGGTCACCGGCCGCATGCCGTGCAGCAGGGAGATGCCGAGGTCACCGCGCAAGAGGTGTGCCCAGTAGTCGACGTACTGCTGCCAGAGGGAGGCGTCGGTGTCGAGTCCGAGCAGGGCGCGAAGGGCGTCCGCCGCCTCGGGCGTGACGTTGCGGTTGCGGGCGAGGTACGCGGTCACCGCGTCGCCCTTCATCAGGCGCGGCAGGAAGAAGTTGATCGTGATCGCCGCCCAGAGTGTGAACAGATAGAACAGGGCGCGGTTGCCGAGGAACCGCCAGGGGATGCGCGCGCGGCCCTTGACGGCGCCGGTCGCGCTCGTTCCCGCCTCGATCGCGTCGAAGTCCGGGGCCGGGAGCTGGGGGGCGATGGCGCTCACTTCTCACCTCCGAGGATGCCGGCTGCGTGCGCGAAATACGTGTCGGGATCGGGGGACGCCGCGCGCAGCTCTTGGGTATAGGGGTTCTGAGGGTTGAGGATCACGTCGTCGGCGGGACCCCGCTCGACGACCCGTCCCTGGTTGAGCACGAGGATCTCGTCGCTGAAATGGCGAGCCGTGGCGAGGTCGTGCGTGATGTAGAGCACGCCCAGACCGTGTTCACGCTGCAGGTCGGCGAGCAGGTTCAGGACCCCGAGGCGGATCGACACGTCGAGCATCGAGACCGGCTCGTCGGCCACGAGCAGCTTCGGGCGCGATGCCAGGGCGCGCGCGATCGCGACGCGCTGACGCTGGCCGCCGGACAGCTCGTGCGGCCGGCGGTCGATGACGGCGTCGGCATCGAGCCGGACGCGGCCGAGGAGACGACGGACCTCGTCGTCCAGCTGGTCCTTCGGCACGACCTTGTCGAGCTCGAGCGGCCGCTGGATGGCGTACCGGATGGTGTGGTACGGGTTCAGCGACGCGAACGGATCCTGGAAGACCATGCGCAGCTGCTGACGGTAGGCGCGAAGGCCCTTGCCGCGACGGGGGATCGGCGCTCCGTCGAGGCGCACCTCGCCGCTGGTGGGCGACTCGAGCTGGGTGAGGATCTTGGCGATGGTCGACTTGCCGCTGCCGGACTGGCCGACGAGGCCGATGGTCTGGCCGGAGCGGAGCGTGAAGCTCACGTCGTCGAGGGCCTTCATCTGGCCGGCACCGCGAACGGAGTACACCTTGGTGACGGCGTCGAATTCGAGGACGGTCATCGCAGGACCACCCCTCTCTCTCCGGTGAGTCTGGGGAACGAGGCCAAGAGCGTCCGGGTGTACTCGTCCTGCGGATCGGTCCAGACCCGCTCGGCGGTGTCGAGCTCGACGATCTCGCCCTCCCGCATGATCGCGATGCGGTCGCTGATCTCGAGCAGCAGAGGCAGGTCGTGGGTGATGAAGATTACCGAGAAGCCGAACTCGTGGCGCAGGTGGGAGATCTGACGCAGGATCTCGCGCTGCACGAGCACGTCGAGTGCCGTCGTGGGCTCGTCCATCACCATCAGCTGTGGGCGCAGCGCGAGGGCCATGGCGATCATGACGCGCTGGCGCATGCCGCCCGACAGCTCGTGCGGGTACGAGCGGTAGCGCTGCGCGCCGACCTTGACGATCTCGAGGAGCTCGACGACCTCGGAACGCCGCTGCGCGCGCGAGAGGTCCGGGCGATGCACCTCGAAGACGTCCTCCAGCTGGGAACCGATCGTGGCGACAGGATTCAGCGAGTTCATCGCGCCCTGGAAGACCATCGAGATCTTGTCCCAGCGGAAGCGGCGCATCTCCTCGGCCTCGAGGCCGTTGATGTCGACGTCCTCGCCGTTCGCGTCGTGGAAGACGACGGACCCGCTCGTGATGACCGCCGGGGGCTTGAGGAGGCGCTGGATGCCGTAGGCGAGCGTGGTCTTGCCGCACCCGCTCTCGCCGGCGAGTCCGAGGATCTCGCCGCGCTGAAGTTCGAGGGTGACGTTCTTGACCGCCTTCACGGGGGGATCGACGTCGTAGACGATCGAGAAGTCGTGGACGGAGAGCAGCGAATCTCTCATCGGTGCTGGCTCGCTTTCGTGTGGGTGACGTGCGGGCGGGGGGGGTGGGGGGGGCCCCCCCCCCCCCCCGGGGGGGGGGGGGGGGGGGGGCCCGGGTGATGGGTAAGGCGCAAGGCGGGGGCGGCGGGGGGGCCCCCG